>NZ_BOMB01000031.1 GCF_016861975.1 Actinocatenispora rupis
ACGAGGACGCCGTGGCCGAACCAGACGTCCTCGGACAGCGCCGCCGGCCACTCGCCCCGCGGTACGTCCCGCAGCGCGCGCCCGGCCGCGTCGCGTCGCCGCCACAGCGGCGTGTCGCCGGCCGTCCACGTCAGCAGGCCGCCGTCGTCGTGACGTACCACCCGGACCGGGGTGACGGACATCAGCGTGCCGCCGAAGTACGAGCGGTAGCGGACGGTGTCGCCGGGGGCGAAGAAACCAGTCATCCGGGGAGCATCCCGGCCCCGGCCGGTGGCGGGCCAGCGTTCGTGGGCATGCTCACCCGGACGCCACCGACCCCGCCCGACGGACGTTGCGGCACCGGCCACCCCGCGCCCGACCGGGTGAGCCGGCCGGACGCGGAACGCCCGTCAGTACGAGCGGGCGACGTACGCGGTGAGGTCGGGCTCGTCGACCGAGTCGGGCACCGAGCCGTCGGCGCGGACCAGGCAGCGGACCGTGACGGCCTGCTTGTTCAGCACCGCCTCGCCCTCCGGGCCAACGGTCGACCACGGGATGCGGGCGAAGCCGGTGGCCGCGGCGGCGACCGCGTCGTCCAGGCTGGTCACGTCGACCGTGTGCGCCTCCCGGTACGCCAGGGCCGAGTCGTACAGCGCGCGGTGGTCGGCGTCGAGCGCGGCGCGGATCTCGGCCACCGCGTTCTCGATCGGGACGGGGGTCTTGTCGCCGGGGACGCGGCGGGCCAGGACCACGTTGCCGGCGGCGAGATCGCGCGGACCCACCTCGACCCGGATCGGGTAGCCCTTCAGCTCGGCGTCCACGGCGCGCCGGCCGAACGGCGTGTCGGTACGGTCGTCGAACCCGACCCGGACACCCGCGTCACGCAGCGCGTCACGCAGCTTGGCGGCCGCCTCGACCACCCCGTCACCGGCCTTGACCACCATCACCTGCGCCTGGATCGGCGCCAGCGCCGGCGGTACGCGCAGGCCGTTGTCGTCGCCGTGGCACATGATCAGCCCGCCGACCATCCGCGTCGAGGTGCCCCACGACGTCGTCCACGCGTACTCCCGGGAACCGGAGTCGGCGCTGAAGTCGATGTCGAACGCGCGGGCGAAGTTCTGCCCCAGCTCGTGCGAGGTGCCCATCTGGAGCGCCTTGCCGTCCCGCATCATCGCTTCCAGCGTGTACGTGTTCGTCGCGCCGGCGAACCGCTCGGCGGCCGTCTTGCACCCCACGATCACCGGGATCGCCAGCACGTTGACCATCAGGTCCTCGTACGCCTCGTGCAGGATGCGCCGCGCGTACGCCCGGGCGTCGGCCTCGGTCGCGTGCGCGGTGTGCCCCTCCTGCCACAGGAACTCGCTGGTACGCAGGAAGACGCGCGGGCGCAGCTCCCAGCGCACCACGTTCGCCCACTGGTTGAGCAGCAGCGGCAGGTCCCGGTACGACTGGACCCACTTCGCCATGAACTCGCCGATGACCGTCTCGGACGTCGGCCGGACGACGACCGGCTCCTCCAGGTCCTTGCCGCCGGCATGGGTGACCACGGCCAGCTCCGGCGAGAAGCCCTCGACGTGCTCGGCCTCACGCTTGAGGTAGCTCTCCGGGATGAACAGCGGGAAGTACGCGTTCTGCGCGCCGGCGGCCTTGATCCGGTCGTCCATCTCGGCCTGCATCCGCTCCCACAGGGCGTATCCCGTCGGTCGGATCACCATGGTCCCGCGGACCGGCCCGTTGTCGGCCAGCTCGGCCTTGTTGATCACGTCCTGGTACCAGCGGGGAAAGTCCTCCGCCTGCGGGGTCAGCACTCGCGCCATGACCGGTCATCCTAGGCGTACGCCGCGGCCGAGCTTCCGCCGGTACTGCCCACGATCCAGGCGGCGAGGGCCGGTACATCGACCGGCTTCGTGGTGTCCACCCGGTACACGGGGCCCAGCGCGAGCGGCTCCGCCGCGGCCGCCCAGTCCGCCCAGCGGTCGTCCCCGTGCGGTTCGCCGACGTGTACCGGGTGCCGTGGCCAACGGTCCACCACCCGCTGCCGCGCCACCTCGACCGGGACGTCGCACCAGATCTCCAGCGGCCGGGCCACGCCGGCGCGGGCCAGCCCGGCGGCCGCGAGGTCACGTACGCCGATCCACGCGGACTCGACGACGGCTCCGGCCGGCGCGTCCGCCAGCAGCGACCACAGCAGTTCGGACGCGGCGACGCCGAGCCGCCGCGCCGCGACCGGGTCGTCCCGCCAGGCGTCCTCGCCGAGCGCGTCCGCCAGCGTCTCCTTCACCACGTCCTTGCTGAACAGCGGCAGCCGCAGGGCTTCCGCCAGCCGCCGCGCCAGGGTCGACTTCCCGGCGCCGGACAACCCGTTCACGAGTACGACAGGCATCCGGCGACCGTACGGCACCGCGCGGTGGCCGCGACGCCCCGAGTACGCCCGCGACCATGGCGGCCGCAAGCCCGGCGGGAGCGCCGCGGGCGACCACCGACCCGCCGTGGCCGTGCGGTTCGACGCGACCGTCGACGCCGCGATCTGCCGCGAGCCGGGTCGTCAGCGGATGACGCGGCCGCGCAGCACGATGCGGGACGGCTCGCGCACCACCGACAGGTCGGTACGCGGGTCGCGGTCGTAGACGACGAGGTCGGCGAGTCCGCCCTCGACCAGCCCCGGGATGCCCAGCCACTCGCGCGCCCGCCACGACGCCGCGGCGAGTACGTCGAGGGCGGCGAGGCCGGCCTTGTCGTGCAGCAGCAGCATCTCCTCGGCGGCGAGCCCGTGGTCGATGCCGCCGCCGGCGTCGGTCCCCACGTACACCGGGACGCCCGCGTCGACCGCGGCGCCCACCAGCCGCGGGAACGTGTGCTTCAGCCGGCGCATGTGGCTGGCGTACACGGGGAACTTGGGGTCGGCCTGGGCGGCGATGCCGTCGAACGTCTCGATGTTGATCATCGTGGGCACCAGCGCCGTGCCGCGCCGCGCCATCTCGTCGACCAGGTCCGGCGTCAGGCCCGTGCCGTGCTCGACCGAGTCGACACCCGCGCGTACGAGGAAGGCGACGGCCTCCTCGCTGAACGTGTGCACCGCGACCCGGGCGCCGGCGGCGTGCGCGGCGGCCACCGCGGCCGTCACCGTCTCCTCGTCGTACGTGGGGCCGAGGTCGCCCTCGCCGCGGTCGATCCAGTCACCGACCAGCTTGATCCAGCCGCTGCCCCGCCGCGCCTGCTCGGCCGCCGCCGCGGGCAGCTCCTGCGCCGTCACCTCGGCGGCCACGCCCCGCAGGTACCGCTTGGGCGGGGCGAGGTGGCGCCCGGCGCGGACCAGGCGCGGCAGGTCGGGCTCGTCCGCCAGTTCCGGGTAGTGCAGGGGCGAGCCGGCGTCACGGATCGCGAGCACCCCGGCGTCCCGGTCGGTACGGGCCAGCGCCCGCGCCGTGTCCAGGTCGGTGACCGGGGAGGCGCCGCGCGCGATGCCGAGATGGCAGTGCGCGTCGACCAGGCCCGGCAGTACGAACCCCGCCGCCGCGACCGTCTCCGCCCCCGGTACCGGCTCGAACGTCACCCGGTCGCCGACCAGCCACAGGTCCCGTACCTCGTCGTCGGGCAGCAGCACCCCGCGTACGTGAAGCACCATGCCGCCGACCGTATCGCCCGGTCAGCCCCAGTCGGTCGGCAGACCCGACGCCACCCCGTACGCCCGGGCGATCGTGCGGTAGCCGGCCGTGTTGGCGTGCAGGTTCGGCCCGACCGGCGGCGCCGCGCACATCCACGTCCACCGGCACACCCGGGCCGTCGCCACCGGTACGGTCCGGCCGTCGGGCAGCACCTCGGTGCGCGTCAGCTCCGTCGTTCCGTACGCCCCGGCCACGTCCGCGACCCGCGCGCCCGTCCGCCGGCACGCCGCCGTGATGATGCCGTTCAGCTCGGCGAACACCGCACCGGTCCGCCGCGCGTACGCCGGGGTGCTCGGATACGTCGCCAGCATCGGGTCGTAGTACGTCATCGCGACGACCGGCGCGGTCGGCGCCGCCGCACGCAACCGGCGCAACGTCACCGGCAGGTTGCGGCGCACCGCGGCCAGCCCGCGCCGTACGCACGGGGTCGACACCCGCTGGCCGGCCAGGCACCGCATCACGTCGTTGATGCCGATGTCCACCGTCACCAGCGACACCCGGTCCGGGCGCGCCCCGATGAACCGCAGCGCCGCGTCCAACTGCGACACCGCCCCCTGGTACGCGCAGCGGCCGCCCGCCACCAGCTCCGTCGACGTCGCACCCGAACACCCGAAGCCGGCCAGCCGTACGCGCGCGCCCGCCTTCCGCAGCGCCCCGTCCAACTGGTTCGGGTACCCGTCGGGCGTGTGCCGGTTGCCGGCCGCCACACCGGCCAGGCGTGGCTGCACCCCGACCGACAGCGAGTCACCCAAGGCGACATGGAACTGCCCGACGTACCCGGCGTCGGCGGGTACGGAGACGGCGACGGCGGCGACCAGGGCGAGACCCGCCCCGACCACCGCCGTACCGCGCAGAATTCGACGAAGCACAAGATCAGCCTAGAAACCCCGCGCCCCTCCCGGCTCAACCGACCGGCGAGATCACCCTCACCCGGCGGGACATTCCGCCCGCCGTCGCCCAGCGGCGTCACCGGCCACTCGGCGTACGCGGGGACGGCCGCCGCTACTTCTTGCCGAACTTGGAGAAGTCGATCTTGGGCATCTGGAAGCCGGGCGGCAGACCCGCGGCGTCCTTGTCGTCGCCCTGCCCGCCGTTGCCGGCGCCGTTCCCCGCACCGGGCAGCGCGGGGAACCCGGCCGGCAGACCCGGCATCCCGCCACCGCGCGGCTGACGGTTCTGCTGCTTGCCCTTCTTGCCCTTGCGCTTGCTCTTCGGCGACTTCGTCGCCTTGCGCCGGCCGGGCAGGCCCATCATGCCGCCCATCTGCTTCATCATCTTCTGCGCCTCGGTGAAGCGCTCCAGCAGCTGGTTCACATCCGTCACCGACGTACCCGAACCGTTGGCGATGCGGACGCGGCGCGACCCGTTCAGGATCTTCGGGGTGGTGCGCTCCTGCGGGGTCATCGAACGGATGATCGCGGTGACCCGGTCGAGGTGCTTGTCGTCGATGTCGGCGATCTGGTCCTTCATCTGACCCATGCCCGGCATCATCGACAGGAGGTTGCTGATCGGCCCCATCCGGCGGATGGCGATCAGCTGCTCCAGGAAGTCGTCCAGGGTGAACTGCTCGCCACCGACCAGCTTCGCGGTCATCCGCTCCTGCTGGTCGGCCTCGAAGACCTTCTCCGCCTGCTCGATCAGGGTGAGCACGTCGCCCATGCCGAGGATGCGCGAGGCCATCCGCTCCGGGTAGAAGACGTCGAAGTCTTCGAGCTTCTCGCCGGTGGACGCGAACATGATCGGCTGCCCGGTCACCTGCCGCACCGACAGCGCCGCGCCACCGCGGGCGTCACCGTCCAACTTGGACAGTACGACGCCGCTGATGCCCACGCCGTCCCGGAACGCCTCGGCGGTCGCCACCGCGTCCTGACCGATCATCGCGTCGATGACGAACAGGACCTCGTCCGGGTCGGTCACGTCGCGGATCGCCGCGGCCTGCGCCATCATCTCCGCGTCGATGCCGAGCCGGCCGGCGGTGTCGATGATGACCACGTCGCGCTGGACCCGCTTGGCGTGCTCGATCGAGTCCTTCGCCACCTGTACGGGGTCGCCGACGCCGTTGCCGGGCTCCGGCGCGTACACCTCGACGCCGGCGCGCTCGCCGACGATCTGGAGCTGGTTGACCGCGTTGGGGCGCTGGAGGTCGGCGGCGACCAGCAGCGGGGTGTGGTTCTGCTGGCGCAGCCAGCGGCCCAGCTTCCCGGCCAGGGTGGTCTTACCGGCGCCCTGCAGACCCGCGAGCATGATCACGGTCGGCGGCTGCTTGGCGAAGTTGAGCCGGCGCTCCTCGCCGCCGAGCGTGGCGACGAGCTCCTCGTGCACGATCTTGATGACCTGCTGCGCCGGGTTCAGCGCCTGGGAGACCTCGGCGCCACGGGCGCGCTCCTTGATGTTCCTGATGAACTCCTTGACCACCGGCAGCGCGACGTCCGCCTCCAACAGCGCCAGCCGGATCTCGCGCGCGGTGGCGTCGATGTCGGCCTCGGACAGCCGGCCCTTGCCACGCAGCTGGGTGAAGATGCCGGACAGCCGGTCGGTCAGCGAATCGAACACGACGAAAGGTCCCTCTTGGTACGCAGAGGCGCCGACCGGATGGGTGTTCGCATCCTGTCAGTACCTCTTGGACGGCCGGTGGGCGCGCAGGTGTGCCCCACCGAGCCTATCCCGACGCGGCGGCGAGTACCGCGTCGGCCACCGCGGCCCGCCGGGCCGGCCGGGTGAACTCGCCCACGAGGTAGAAGCTGTCGACCGCGGCCGCGCCGAGCGTACTGATCCGGGCCGCGCGTACCCAGGCGTCCGTGCCGGCGAGCGCGCGGGCCACCCGGTACAGCAGGCCGATGCGGTCCGCGGCGCGCAGTTCCAGGACGACCGCGCCGGTGGCGACGCCGTCGTGCCACACGACACGGGGCGGCGCGGTGCTCGCCGCTGCCCGCTCGTACCCGCGTTCCCGGGCGGCGAGGCGTTCCGCGACGGGCAGTTCCCCGCGCACGGCGCGGCGCAGGTCGGCGGCCAGCCGGGCGGGGTCCGGGCCGGTACCGAAGTCGGGACGTACCACGCATTCGACGGCGACGGCGGCGGATCCGGGCAGCGACGCCACGTCCGCGCTCTGCACGGTGAGGCGGTGGGCGGCGAGGCAGCCGGCGACGGCGGCGAGCAGGCCGGCGTCCGCGGCCGCCACCACCCGTACGGTCTCGTCGGTGACCTCGACGGCGGGCAGCGGGCCGGCCGCGAGCGCCACCACCGCGGGCGCCGGGACCGCCGGTACGGGCAGCTCACCGGTCCGCAGCACCGCGCGTACCCGGTCGACCAGGGTGTCGATCAGCGCGAGCCGCCACGCGGACGCGGCGATCGGCCCGGCGGCGCGGGCGTCCGCGACGGACAGCGCGGCGAGCAGGTCCAGCAGGTCGGTGGTGTCGACGGCCTCGGCGACCGTACCGATCGTCACCGGGTCGGCGAGGTCGCGCCGGGTCGCGGTGTCCGGCAGCAGCAGGTGCCGGCGGACCAGCCGGCCCAGTACGGTCACGTCGGCCGGCGCCAGGCCCATCCGTACGCCGACGCGTTCGGCGATGGCGGCGCCCGCCGCGGAGTGGTCCACGCCGCGGCCCTTGCCGACGTCGTGCAGCAGCGCGCCGAGCAGCAGCAGGTCGGGCCGGGCCACCGCGCGGGACGCCTCGGCGGCGCACACCACGGTCTGCACCAGGTGCCGGTCCACCGTGTGCCGGTGCACCGGGCCTGGCTGCGGCAGGTTGCGGACCGCGGACCATTCCGGGATCCAGCGTTCGACCAGGCCGTACCGGTCGGCCGCCTCCCACGCCTCGACGAGGCCGGGGCCGGCGCCGAGCAGCCGCAGGAACGCCTCGCGTACGGCCGGGGGCCACGGGTCGGGCGGTGCGGGGCAGGCCGCGGCCAGCCATTCGAGCGTCGGCCCGGCCACCGGCAGGCCGGACCGGGCCGCCGCCGCGACCGTACGGATCGGCAGCGCCGGGTCGGCGCGGTCCGGGGCCAGCGCGGCGCGCGCCAGGACGACCTCGCCGTCCTGTTCGACGACGCCGTCGTCGAGCGGGCGGCGGGTGACGCGACCGCGCCGGCCGAGCAGCGGTCGCCCCTGCCGCAGCCGGCGCACCGACCGCCACGCGTCCTGCGCCGCGTACGACAGGGTCCGGGCGTCGTCGGCGATCTGGGCGCGCAGCGCGAGCCCGGGGTTGATGCGCCGCCAGTCGGTGACGTCCGCCGGCCGTCCCACCGGTAGGACCCGGTCGTCCGGCGGGAGGTCCGGCCCGGCGCCGGCGAGCAGCGTGGCGACCGGGTCGGTCAGTTCGGCGACGAGCCGGTCCAGCCGCCGCCCGGCCCGCGCGTGCAGCGCCTCCCGGACGTTCAGCAGCCGCCGGTACGACGCGGCCACCGCACCGCGCGGCCCCGGTACGAGCTGGGCCAGGGCGACCCCGCGCAGCGCCACGCCGTCGCGGAGCCCGCCGCGCGCCTCCTTGAGGTCGCCCTCGGGTTCGAAGGCGAGTTCGCCGAAGCGTTCCCACCGGGCCGCGGTGATCTCGTACAGCGCGGCGAGCTGGGCGGGCGCGCGGCGCCG
Source organism: Actinocatenispora rupis (assembly GCF_016861975.1). Classification (GTDB taxonomy): domain Bacteria; phylum Actinomycetota; class Actinomycetes; order Mycobacteriales; family Micromonosporaceae; genus Actinocatenispora; species Actinocatenispora rupis. Next base: position 8,230 of record NZ_BOMB01000031.1, read on the forward strand.
CCAGTCGACCCGTACGGCGGCGCGGATGCGTTCGGCCAGGCCGCGGTCGCCGGCCACGAACCGCGCGTCCAGCAGGCCGAGCGCCGCCTTCACGTCGTCCCGGCCGACGGCGAGCACCTCCGGCACGGTGCGTACCGCGTGGTCGAGGCCGAGGCCGGCGTCCCACACCGGGTACCAGACGGCGTCGGCGACCCGGTACACGTCCGGCCGTCCACTGTGGACGATGATCAGGTCCAGGTCCCCGTACGCCAGGCACTCGCGCCGGCCCAGGCCGCCCACCGCCAGCAGCGCCACCCCCGGTACCGGCGGCAGCAGCCGGGCGAGCCACGCGTCCAGCGCGTCCGCCCGGCGGGACCGGGCCGCCGGCCCGATCCCGTCCACCACCGGCGGCGGGACACCGCCGTCGACCCGTGACGTACCCGGGTCGGCCGGGCCGCGGAGACCGTCCGGGGCGGCCGGCTCAGAGCGCATCGACGCCTCGCTCGCCGGTCCGGACCCGGATCACCTCCCGGACCTCGGTGACCCAGACCTTCCCGTCGCCGATGCGCCCGGTCCGGGCCGCGGTGACGATCGCGTCGACCACCTTGTCCACGTCGAAGTCGTCGACCAGCACCTCGACCCGCGCCTTCGGTACGAAGTCCACCGAGTACTCGGCGCCCCGGTAGACCTCGACGTGGCCCTTCTGCCGGCCGTACCCGCTGACCTCGGTGACGGTCATCCCGGCGACGCCGATCGCCTGCACCGCGTCCTTCACCGCGTCGAGCTGGAACGGCTTCACCACCGCCGTGACGAGCTGCATCGCCTACTCCTTCCCCGAGGTCGCCGGTGCCGTCGCCGGCCGGGCGGTGAGCCGGGTGGCGACCGGGTGGCCGCCGGTGAGCCCGGCCAGGTCGTACCCGGTCTCGGCGTGCTCGGCGAGGTCGATGCCGGCCACCTCGACCTCCTTGTCGACGCGCAGCCCGATCGTCTTCTGGATGAGCGTGCCGAGCAGCCAGGCGATGCCGAACGACCACACCGTCACGATCAGGCTGGCCAGCGCCTGCCGGCCGAGCTGGCCCACGCCGCCGCCGTACACCAGGCCGTCGTGCGCCACCAGCGAACTCACCGAGTGCGTACCGAACAGGCCGATCCACAACGAGCCGATCCAGCCGCCGACGAAGTGCACGCCGACCACGTCCAGCGAGTCGTCGAACCCCAGCTTGTACTTCAGGCTCACCGCCAGCGCGCACACCGCGCCGGCGACCAGGCCGAGCAGGACCGCGGCGTACGGGGCGATGAACGCGCAGGCCGGGGTGATCGCGACGAGGCCGGCGACGGCACCCGAGGACGCGCCGACCATGGTCGGTTTCCCGTCCCGGATCCATTCCACGACGATCCAGCCGAGCAGTCCGGCCGCGGTGGCGACCTGCGTGTTGACGAACGCGATCGCCGCCGTGCTGTCCGCGGTCAGTTCCGAACCGGCGTTGAAGCCGAACCAGCCGAACCACAGCAGCCCCGCGCCCAACGCCACCATCGGTACGTTGTGCGGCTTGAACGACTCGCGCGGCCACCCGACCCGCTTGCCGAGTACGAGGGCGAGCGCGAGGGCGGCGGCACCCGCGTTGATGTGCACCGCCGTACCGCCGGCGAAGTCCAGCGCGCCGATCTTCGCGCCGATGAACCCGCCGCCCCACACCCAGTGCGCGACCGGGACGTACACGAGGGTGAACCAGCCGAAGCCGAACACCAGCCAGCCCGCGAACTTCGTCCGGTCCGAGATCGAGCCGCTGATCAGCGCCACCGTGATGACCGCGAACATCATCTGGAACGCCAGCACCACGTACGTCGGGATGCCGGTCGACGTGCCCGCCGACGACCAGATCTCCGGAATGAACGTCTTCGTGCCCAGGTACTGCGTGAAGCTGCCGATGACGGTGTTCGCGCCCGAACTGCCGTTGGTCCCGAACGCCAGCGAGAAGCCGTAGAGGAGCCACAGCACCGACACCAGGCCGATGCTCGCGAAGCTCATCATCATCATGTTGAGCACGCTCTTGGCGCGGTTGAGCCCGCCGTAGAACAGTGCCAGGCCCGGCGTCATCAGCAGCACGAGCGCCGTCGAGACCAGGAGCCAACTGGTGTTGCCGCTGTCGAGTGTCGCTGCCGCGAGGGGCACGCCGACCTCCCTGACTCGAATCCCTCCGCCCCGGCGGCGCGGCGCTGTCGCCCGCTCGACGCCGGGGTACCGGCAAGCCCCTGTGGCACCGTTGCCCGCACGCCGGTTGCGCGGTAGCTAAGTCGCGCGGTGTTTCTGCGCCGCCGCCCGGGTGTTGCGCGCACGTGATGATTTGTTTCCGGCGTGTCACACGACCTCGGTACGCCGCCGCGCTCGCCACGTACCGCGCGCCGCGGCGGATTCCGTACCCACCACGGCATCCCGGTACGGCCCGGTGCCCGCGGGCAGTACGGGGCGTCGACTCGGCCGGCGTTGCGGCGGACCCGGCGGCCGGCTCGCCACCGACGGCCGCACCGGGTACGCACGGCTCGCCGCGGGCACCGGCCGCTCCGAGTCCGCCGTACAGCGGCGTGTCGAGCAGTTGCGCCGGGCCGGCGCGCTGACGTTCCCGGTGGACGTGCCGCCGGCGGTCCTCGGGTGCCGGACGGAGGCGCGACTGTGGCTGTCCGTACGGCCGGACCGGCTCGTCGCGGTCGCCGAGGCGATGGCCGGGCACCCCGAGCTGACGTTCCTCGCCGCGACGACCGGCCCCACCAACCTCGTCGCCGTCGCCGCCTGCCCCGACACGCCCGCCCTGTACGACTACCTCACCGGGCGGGTCGCCGCGCTGGACGGGATCACCGGCGTGGAGACCGCGCCGGTGATCCGTACCCTCAAGCGCCTCACCTGACCGGGGCCGGTGGGCCTAGCGCAGCGCGTACTCCAGGAGCTGGCGTTCGTGGTCGATCAGGCGCAGGTCGCGCATCGGCCGGCGCAGGTGTCCCTTGTGGACGATCCGGACGAACGCCGGCTCGCCCGCGGCCGCCATCCGCCGGATGCCCTCGACGTGGTCGACGATCCGCTTCCGGATCACCCGTACCAGCCGGTGCCGGTCCCGCGGCGTCAACCCGTACGCGTCCGCGAACATGCGCAGCCGGCGCGGCCGGTTCGGCCGCTTCCACCCCAGCGTGTACGAGTCGCGGTCGCTGAACAGCGGCACCCACGTCCACGCCGCGTACGCCACGTCGTAGATCCGGGAACCCGGGCTGGACAGGTCGAAGTCGATCAGCGCGAGCGTGCCGTCCGGCCGCCACACGACGTTGTGCGGCGCGGCGTCGTGGTGGCAGATCACCTCCGTGTCCGGCGGCGGCGGACCGAACGAACGCCACACCGCGCCCGCCGGCGGACGGAAGCCACGCTGCGCGTCATGGAACATGCGCAGCATCTTGGCCACCGTCACGAGCGCCTCGTCGGTCGCCCAGTGCTCGGCGATCGGGTACTCCCCGCACTCGCCCTCCAGGTACGACAGGACCTCGCGGCCCTGCTCGTCGATGCCCAGCGCCCGGGGCGCGCCGGTGAACCCGACCGCCTCCAGGTGGCGGAGCAGGGCGTGGACCGCCGGCGTCCAGGGACCGGCGTTGCGACGGACGGTGTCACCGACACGGACCACCGTGCTGGTGTTGCCGCCGTGGAGCTGGACCTCATGTTGCGTCACCGACCACCTCGGGGGGGTTGACGTCAACTCGTCCCCGCCGGTTCGCCGAGCAGCGCGTCGACGAACTGGCGGGGGTCGAAGGGCGCCATGTCGTCCGGGCCCTCGCCCAGACCGACCAGTTTCACCGGAATGCCCAGCTTACGTTGTACGGCGATCACGATGCCGCCCTTGGCCGTGCCGTCCAGCTTGGTCAGTACCACCCCGGTCACGTTGACCACCTCGGTGAACACCTGCGCCTGCGCGAGGCCGTTCTGGCCGGTGGTGGCGTCCAGTACGAGCAGCGTCTCGTCCACCGGGCCGTGCTTCTCCACGACCCGCTTGACCTTGCCCAGCTCGTCCATCAGGCCGACCTTGTTCTGCAGCCGGCCCGCGGTGTCGATCAGTACGGTGTCGACCTTGGTCTCGATCCCGCGCTGGACCGCGTCGTACGCCACGGCGGCGGGGTCGCGACCCTCCGGGGCCCGTACCGTCTCGGCGCCGACGCGCTCGCCCCAGGTCGCGAGCTGGTCCACCGCGGCGGCGCGGAACGTGTCCGCGGCACCCAGCAGGACACTGCGTCCGTCGGCGACCAGCACCCGCGCGATCTTGCCACAGGTGGTCGTCTTGCCCGACCCGTTGACGCCGACTACCAGGGTCACCGCCGGCCGCTCCGGGTGCGGCGTGGTCGCCAGCGACCGGTCCATGTCCGCACCGAGCGCGTCGACCAGCTCGTCGGCCAGCATCGACCGCAGCTCACCCGCCGACCGCGTCCCCAGCACCTTCGTACGCTCGCGCAGGTGCTCGACGATCTGCGTGGTCGCCTCGATCCCGACGTCCGCGGTGAGCAGGGAGTCCTCGATCTCCTCCCACGTGTCGGCGTCCAGCTTGTCCGAGGACAGCAGCGCCAGCAGGCCGCGGCCCAGCAGGTTCTGCGACTTGACCAGCCGGCCGCGCAGCCGGGCCAGCCGGCCCGCCGTCGGCTCCGGCCGCTCGATCGCCGGCGGGGCGGCCGCCTCCTCGGCGGTCTCCTCCGGCGGAGCCTGCGGCTGCGCGGTGCCACGTTCCGCGGGCGGCGCGGTCTCGGTACGGCCGGTGGGCCGCACGGTCGGCGCGGCGGTCTCCTCGGGCGCCTCCCGGGACCGCCGCTGGCGCGGCAGCACGAACGCGAACAGGCCGACGAGCGCCAGGACCACGACGACGCCGACCGCGATGAGCAGATACTCCATGCCCAAATCCTGACAGACGCCTGCCGCCCGATCGCGGGCACGCCGCCGATCGCGCCGAACCGTCCCGGTTCGCGTGACCGGACACACCCGCCGCCGGTACGTTGGCGGCGCCGTACGAGGGAGGACATGTGCTGCGACTGCTGGCCGAGCAGGCACGTACCGCACGTGACAGGCTGCCCGCCGACGTGCACGACTACTACGCCACCGGGTCCGGCGAGGAGGTCACGCTGGGCGAGGCGGAGGCCGGCTGGCTGCGCCACCGGTACCGGCCGCGGGTGCTGCGCGACGTCAGTCACGTCGACACCGCGGTACGCCTGCTCGATGCGCCGCTCGCCGCCCCCGTCCTCGTCGCGCCGACCGCCTTCCACGGCGGCCTGCACCCGGACGGCGAGGTCGCCACCGCCCGCGGTACCGGAGCGGCCGGGTCGCTGCTGGTGCTGTCGTCCCGCTCGTCCCGCCGTATCGAGGACGTCGCCGCCGCCGCGACCGGCCCCTGGTGGTTCCAGGTGTACGTGCTCGCCGACCCGTCACTGTCCCGGCATCTCGCCCGGCGGGCCGTCGCGGCCGGCGCGGGCGCGCTCGTCCTCACCGTGGACACGCCGTACACGGGGACCAAGGCACGCGGCGGCGGACCACCGGTGACCGACCGGGAGTATCTGGTCAACCTGGGCGAGCACCTCGCCGCCGGCACCGACCCGGACACGGCCACCAGCCAGGATCCCGCCTGCACCCTCGACACCCTGCACGACCTGACCGACCAGGGCGTACCGGTGTTCGCGAAAGGGGTGCTGCGCGGCGACGACGCCGTCGACTGCCTGTCCGCCGGGGCCGCCGGCATCATCGTGTCCAACCACGGCGGACGGCAGCTCGACCGCGCCGTCGACACCGCGTACGCGCTGCCCGATGTCGTCGCCGCCGTCGCCGGCCGGGCACCCGTCCTCGTCGACGGCGGCATCCGGTCCGGGCGCGACGTCCTGACCGCGCTCGCGCTCGGCGCCGACGCCGTACTGCTCGGACGGCCCATCCTGTGGGCACTCGCCGCCGACGGCGCCACCGGCGTCACCGCCGCACTCGACGCCGTCCGTACCGACCTGGCCGAGGCGCTCGCGCTCGCCGGCGCGACCTCCCCCACCGACCTGCCCGACGGACTCCTCGCCGACACCGCCCCACCCCGACCCTGAACGCACGACCGCCCGCCGTCAACGAACACGGCGGGCGGTACGTCGTACGGATCTGTCGCCTCGGCGAGTCGGCCCGCCGCGGTCAGGCGCCGCTGCGGACCGGTCCGGTGGTGCGGTCAGTTGCCGCGGCGGGAGTTCCACCGGGGCTTACGCTCGCTGCGCGGCGGCTTGCCCGGGTGCCGGGCGTCGCCACGCGGGTGCTCGCCCCGCTGCCGCGGCTCGTCGTACCGCGGGCGGCGGTCGTCGAAGCGCGGGCCGCGCTCCTCGTACCGCTGGGTGCGGTCGCGCGGACCCCGCTCGTCGCGGCGCGGCGTACGGTGCGCGGCGTCGCCGGAGCGGGCGCCACGGTCCTCGTACCGGCTGCCGCGGTCGTCGGCGCCGTCCCGCTGCCGCGGCGGCCGGAACCCCCCGTCGGTACGGCGCTGGCCGCCGGCACCGCGGTCGTCGCGACGCTGACCACGGAAGCCGCCGTCCTCACGACGCGGGCCACGGAAACCCTCGCCGTCACGACGCTGACCGCGAAAGCCGCCCTCGTCGCGACGCTGACCACGGAAGCCATCGTCCTCACGACGCGGGCCACGGAAACCCTCGCCGTCACGACGCTGACCGCGGAAGCCACCGTCCTCACGACGCTGACCGCGGAACCCGTCGCCGTCGCGGCGCGGACCGTCGTCGTCCCGACGCGTAGCACGGAAACCCTCGCCGTCGCGACGCTGGCCACGGAACCCGTTGCTGTCGCGGCGCGGACCGTCGTCGTCGCGGCGCGTACCGCGGAAACCGTCATCGTCGCGGCGCGTACCGCGGAAACCGTCGCCGCGCGAGCCGCGGAACCCGTCGCCGTCGCGGCGCGGACCCGACCGGTACGGCCGGCCGCCGGAGGACTCGCGGCGGGGCCGGCGGGACGGCTCCGGCTCAACGGGCACCGGGACGCCGCTGGGCGCCTGGGCGCCGGTGACCTCGGCGAGCATCGGGTCGATCCCGTCCTCGTCCAGCCGTACGCGGAGGCGCTTGGCGTCGACCCCGGCCTGCCGAGTGATCGACTCGGTCGCGCGGCGCTGCCGCGGGGTGACGAGCGTGACGACGGTGCCCGAGCCACCGGCCCGCGCGGTACGCCCGGCGCGGTGCAGGTAGTCCTTCGGGTCGCCGGCCGGGTCGACGTGCAGTACGAGGCTGACGTCGTCGACGTGGATGCCGCGGGCGGCCACGTCGGTGGCGACCAGCGCGTTGACCCGACCCTCCCGGAACTCGCCGAGCGTACGGGTGCGCACCGCCTGCGTCTTGCCGCCGTGCAGGGCGCGCGCCCGTACGCCGACGGCGCGCAGCTCCTCCTCCAGCCGGTCCGCGAACGTCCGGGTACGCACGAACAGCAGCGTGCGGCCGTCCCGTCCGGCGATCTGCGCGGTCACGATCGCCTTGTCGCGCGGCGCCACGAACACCAGGTGGTGCTCCATCGTCGACACCGACGCGGTACCCGGGTCGGTCGAGTGCGTCACCGGGTCGGTCAGGTACTTCTCGACCAGGCTGTCGACCTCGCCGTCGAGCGTGGCGGAGAACAGCATCCGCTGGCCGTCCGGGCGTACCTGGTCGAGCAGTTCGGTGACGGCGGGCAGGAAGCCCATGTCGCACATCTGGTCGGCCTCGTCCAGGACCGTGATCTCCACGTCGGACAGGTCGCAGGCGTGCTGCTCGATCAGGTCGGCGAGCCGGCCCGGTGTCGCCACGACCAGCTCGGAGCCGCGGCGCAGCTGGTTCACCTGCTTGAGGAACGGGGCGCCGCCGACGACCGCCGCGATGCGTACGCCGAGCGCGCGGCCGAGCGGTTCGAGCGCGTCGCGGACCTGCATGGCCAGCTCGCGGGTGGGCACCAGGACCAGGCCGCGGGGCCGCTTGGGCGCGGCGTCCGGGCCGTCGGCGAGCCGCACCAGGGTGGGCAGGCCGAACGCCAGGGTCTTACCCGACCCGGTACGCCCGCGGCCGAGCACGTCGCGCCCGGCGAGCGAGTCGGGCAGGGTGGCCGCCTGGATCGGGAACGGCGCGGCCATGCCGCGTCGGTGCAGCACCGACACCAACCGGTCGGGCAGGCCGAAATCGGCGAAGGACGGGGAATTCTCCTCGTGAACGGACGCAGCAGAGCTCGTCAAGACAGAACCTTCCGAAAAGAGGGCGCGTCTCTCCTCGAAGGTTCCGCGGCCCGGCCAGGGCCAACGGGCCCGGCAACACCACGGGAAACCATCACCGGGTGGCAGACCGAGTGCGTGGACAGGCCACCGGGATGAACAAGACGAGCCCGGCGCGGGGTGCGCCGATGACAGGTACCGAATGAGTCTAGCCGGTCGACGGCGAGTTGATCACCGTGGATCGCCCCGTGTGACGATCACCTCCGGGTACGCCCGGTCACGTGGCGAAACCGTTTGCCGCCGCCGACGCCGTACCGGCAGGATTCTCCGGCGTGGGTGAGGTCATCGTACTGACCGGGATCATGGCCGCCGGCAAGTCGACGGTGGCGCAGCTCATCGCCGAGTCACTGCCGCGCGCCGCGCACGTCCGCGGCGACGTGTTCCGGCGGATGGTCGTCAGCGGCCGCGCCGACCCGGCGCCCGGTACGCCCGACGCCGCCGTCCGCGACCAGCTCGACCTGCGGTACCGGCTGTCCGCGCGAACCGCCGACGAGTACGCCGCGGCCGGGTTCACCGCCGTCGTTCAGGACATCATCCTCGGCGCCGACCTGCCCGCCTACCTCGGCCGGCTCCGCACCCGACCGCGGTACCTGGTGGTCCTGGCGCCCGCGCCGTCCGCCGTCGCCGTACGGGACCGCGAGCGCGCCAAGACCGGGTACGCCGGCGGGTGGACCCCGGAGATTCTCGACGGGGAACTGCGCGCCACGCCGCGCCTCGGCCGCTGGCTCGACACCACCGGGCAGACCGCCGCCGAAACGGCACGGGCGATCCTCGCCGACCTGCCCGCCGCCCGCGTCGACTGATCCCGCCGTCGTCGTCCCGGCGCGACGATCCGCCCCGTCGTCGTACCAGCGCTGCTGCCGATCGACGCGCCGCACCTCGTCGGGGCGCGACGGCGCGGTCACCGCCGAAGGAGCCGTACCAGCGGGGCACGCGCACGGGTCAGCGCAGGACGCGGCCCTCCATGCCGCCGGCCACGGTCACCGTCTCGCCGCTGACGTGGCCGGACAGCCGGTCCGAGGCGAGTACGAGGCAGGCGGCGGCGACGTCGGCCGGGCGCCCCAGCTTCGCCAGCGACATCGTGGCCGTACGGGCCCGTACGAAGTCGTCGTCGTCGAGCCGGTCGGCGTTGCGGTCGGTCGCGGTCCAGCCCGGCGCGACGATGTTGACCCGGCCCGCCGGCGCGATCCGTACGATCTCGTTCTTCAGGCTCAACGCCAGCCCGGTGAGCGCGGCCTTCGCCGCCGCGTAGTCCGCGTGGTCGGCCTCGCCGAACCGGGCCGCCGTCGACCCGACCAGGACGACCGTGCCGACACCGGTGGTCGCCACGTGCCGCAGGAACGCGCGGCACACCAGGAACACCGCGTCCAGGTTCGCCGCCATCGTCGTACGCCAGCGCGCCGCGTCCATCTCCCACAGCGGCACCGCCGGCACCGGGTACTTCCCGGCGTTCGCGACGAGGACGTCGAGCCCGCCCAGGCCGGCCACCGCCCCCGTGACCAGCGCGTCCACCTCGGCCTCGACGGTCAGGTCCGCCCCCAGCGCCACCCCGTCGTACGCCGCGGCCAGCTCCCGCGCGCGGTCCGCGCCCGACCGGTGGTGCACGGCGACCCGGGCACCCTCCGTACCGAACGCGCGGACGATCTCGCCGCCGATGCCGCCCGTCGCGCCCGTGACCAGTACCCGCCGGCCCGCCAGTCCCGTGTCCATGCCGGCCACGGTAGGGGCCCGCCGGCCCGGCACGGCGGAGGGGTCAGGCGGCGGGCTGCGCGAGCGTCGCCGACAGGTACCGCAGGTCGGCGGGTCCGCCGTAGCGGAAGCCGGCGAGGCCCGCGATGCGCGCACCCCGTACGTTCCGGTCGTCGTCGTCGACGAACAGGCACAGCCGCGCCGGCACGTCGAGCCGCGCGCACGCCGCCGCGAAGAACTCCGCCGACGGCTTCGCGTGGCCGAGTACCGAGGAGTTGAGGATGGCGTCGACCTCGCCGGTCAGGCCCAACAGAGCCAGATCCGCGTCCAGCCGGTCAGTCGCGTTCGTGCCCAGGGCCACCGGCACCCCCGACGCGCGCACCTCGCGCACCGCGGCCAGCACCTCCGGCACCACCTCGCCCCGGTACTCCCGCCACGCGGCGACCGCGCGCGCCGCCCGGTCCGGGTCCTCGGTCGCGGCGGCGACGGCGTCGGTCACTCCCGCCATCCACTCCGCGTCCGGTACCGCGCCGAGCACCGCCGGCCGCAGCCGCTCCGGTGCGAACGCCAGGTCCGACAGCATCCCCTCGGGCAACCCGTACTCGGACTCGACGGCACGCTGCCGCGCCGGGTCGAACCGTCGCAGTACGCCGTCCAGGTCGAGCAGCAACGCCCGACACCGCTCCCGTCTCACGCGATCTCCGCATCGTTGAGCCGCTGACTGATCACCTGCGTCACGCCGCCGCGCATGGTCACGCCGTACAGCGCGTCGGCGATCTCCATGGTGCGCTTCTGGTGGGTGATGACGATCAGCTGGGACTCGTTCTGCAGGAGCTTCATCACGTCCAGCAGGCGGCCCAGGTTCACGTCGTCGAGGGCGGCCTCGACCTCGTCCATCACGTAGAACGGGCTGGGGCGGGCGCGGAAGATCGCGCACAACAACGCCACCGCCGTCAGCGACCGCTCCCCGCCGGACAGCAGCGACAGCCGCTTCACCTTCTTGTTCGGCGGGCGGGCCTCCACCTCGATGCCGGTGGTCAGCAGGTCGTCCGGGTCGGTCAGCGACAGCCGGCCCTCGCCACCCGGGAACAGCACCGAGAACACCGTCTCGAACTCCCGCGCCGTGTCCTCGTACGCGGTGCGGAAGACCTCCAAGATCCGGTCGTCGACCTCCTTCACCACGGTCAGCAGGTCGCGACGGGTCGCCTTCAGGTCCTCCAACTGCTCCGACAGGAACTTGAACCGCTCCTCCAGCGCCGCGAACTCCTCCAGCGCCAGCGGGTTCACCTTGCCCAGCAGCGCCAGCTCCCGCTCACCCCGCGCCGCCCTCTTCTCCTGTACCGGCCGGTCGAACGGCTTCGGCGCAGGCTCCGGCTTGCCGTCCGCCTCGGCCGCGGCGAGCTCGGCGGCGGACGGCGGTACCGGCTGGTCCGGCCCGTACTCCCCGAGCAGGGTGTCCAGGTCGATGCCGAAGTCCTCGGCCGCCTTGCCCTCCAGCTGCTCGATCCGCATCCGCTGCTCGGCGCGGGCCACCTCGTCCCGGTGCATCGCGTCGGTCAGCCGCTCCAGCTCCGCGGCCAGCTCCTTCGCCCGGCCGCGTACCTCCCGCAGTTCGGCCTCGCGGCCCACCCGGGCGGCCGCCACCGCGTCCCGCTCGGCCGCCGCCGCCGTCAGCGACTCGCCGATCCGGTGCAGCGTGGCCTGCGCCGCCAGCGACACCGCGCGCGCCACCGCCGCGCCCCGCTCCCGCCGCGCCTTGCGCGCCGCGGCACGCTCCCGCGCCGCCCGCTCCTGCGCGGCCTGCCGGGCCAGCCCGTCCGCCCGGCCGGACAGCGCGCGCACCCGCTCCTCCGCGGTACGCACCGCCAGCCGCGCCTCCATCTCCGCCTGCCGGGACGGCCCGACCGCCGCGGCCAACTCGTCCCGCCGCGTACTGTCCGGGTCCTCGTCGACCGGGGTGTCCTCGGCCAGCCGGAGACGTTCCTCCAGGTCGGCCAGGCCGGCGAGATCGGCGTCGCGGGCATGCTCCGCCTTCTGCCGGGACGCCTCCAGCCGGTCCGCCTCGCCCTGCGCCGACCGGGCCGCCGCACCCAGCTCCGCCAACCGGCGCGACGCGGCGTTGTGCCGCTGCTCCGCCTCGCGCAGCGCCTGCTCGACCGCCTTCGCCGCGTCCCGGCGGGTGGCGACCTCGGCGCGCGCCCCGTCCAGCTGCGCACCCAGCGTCTCGACCCGCTGCTCGGCCTCGGCCCGGCGTTCCTTCGCCTCGTCGACCGCCGCCTGTACCTCGATGAAGCTCGGCGCCGACGCCGACCCGCCCGCCGCGAGGTCCGCGCCGAGCACGTCGCCGTCTGCGGTCACCGCGCGCAGCGTCGGGTCGTCGGCGACCAGGCTGCGCGCCGCGGCCAGATCCGGCACCAGTACGGTCCGGCCGAGCACCGCGGTCAGTGCGGGCCGCAGCTCCGCCGGCGACTTCACCACGTCCATCGCCCACCGCGCGCCGCCCGGCAGCGACCCCGCCCCCACCGGTACGTCGGACGTCGAGCCGACGAGCAGCGTGGCCCGGCCGGCGTCGTCCGCCTTCAGCAGCTCCACCGCGGCGACCGCGTGGTCCACCGCGTGCACCGCCACGGCGTCCGCGTACTGCCCCAGCGCGGCGGCGACCGCGGCCTCGCAGCCCGGCTCCACCGCCAGCAACGCCGCCACGCTGCCGAGTACGCCGGGGACGCGGTCACCGGCGGCGAGCAGCGCGCCCGCCCCGTCCTTCCGGCGCAGGCCCATCGCCAGGGCCTCCTCGCGCGCCTTCCACCGGGCGACGTCGCGCTCGGCCGTACGTTCCGCGTCGGTCAGCTCCTTGACCCGTGCCTCGGCGTCCTGCCGGTCCTGCCGGGCGGTCTGCAGCCGGGTCGCCAGGTCCGCGTCGCCGGACTCGATGCCGTCGGCCTGCTCCTGCGCCTCGGCCAGCTCCTCGGCCGCCGTCTCGTACCGCGCACGCGCCTCGGCCAGCGCCGCCGACACCCGGGCGATCTCGTCCTGCGCCGCCTGCGAACGCGACCGCACCGCGTTGACCTGCCCGGTCAGCTTGGCCAGGCCCTCGCGCCGGTCGGCGACCGCCTTGACCGCCGCGACCAGCTCGCGTTCGGCGTCCTGCAGGTCCGACTCCACCTGCTGCCGGTACTCGACCGTCTCGGCCAGCCGCGCCTTCTCCTCCTCCAGCGCGAACCGCAGTTCGTTCTCCTGCTCGCGGACCCGCTCGGCCTCGCGTTCCAGGGCGTCGGGGTCGCGGCCGGGGCGTTCGTCCTCGCGGTCCGCGGACAGGAACCGCAGCCGTTCGGCCGCCAGCTGTCCGGTCGACCGGAACCGCTCCTCCAGCGCCGACAGCCGGTACCAGGTCTCCTGCGCACGGGCCAGTACGGGTGCGTCGGCGGCCAGTTCGGCCTCCAGTTCGGTCAGCCGGCGCTCCGCCTCCGCCGAGTCCCGCTCCGTACGCTCGCGGCTGCCGCGGACCGACTCCTCGTCGGCGACCTCCTGCTGCAACGATCCGCGCAGCGTGGCCAGGTCGTCGGCGAGCAGCCGCAGCCGCGCGTCCCGCAGGTCGGCCTGGATGCCGGCGGCGCGGCGGGCGATCTCGGCCTGCTTGCCCAGCGGCTTGAGCTGCCGGCGCAGCTCGCCGGTCAGGTCCTGCACCCGGTTGAGGTTGGCCTGCATCGCGTCCAGCTTCCGCAGCGCCTTCTCCTTGCGCTTACGGTGCTTCAGGACGCCCGCCGCCTCCTCGATGAACGCCCGCCGGTCCTCCGGCTTCGCGTGCAGTACGGCGTCGAGCTGGCCCTGCCCGACGATCACGTGCATCTCCCGGCCGATGCCCGAGTCGGACAGCAGTTCCTGGATGTCCAGCAGCCGGCAGCGGTCCCCGTTGATCTCGTACTCGCCGTCGCCCGACCGGAACAGCCGCCGCGTGATCGACACCTCGGTGTACTCGATGGGCAGCGCGCCGTCGGTGTTGTCGATGGTGAGCGTGACCTCGGCGCGCCCCAGCGGCGCGCGGCCGGACGTACCGGCGAAGATCACGTCGTCCATCTTGCCGCCGCGCAGCGCCTTGGCGCCCTGCTCGCCCAGTACCCAGGCGATGGCGTCGACGACGTTGGACTTGCCGGACCCGTTCGGGCCCACCACGCAGGTGATGCCCGGCTCCAGCTTCAGCGTCGTGGCCGTGGCGAACGACTTGAAGCCCTTCAGCGTGAGGCTCTTGAGATGCACTGCCTGTCGATCCTCCATCGAGGCGGGGTACTGACCGCGCGCCGGGGAAGGGCTGCCGGCGGCGCCCACTGGGCAGACGGCTATCCGAGGGAGGTTACCCCGTCGGTCAGTGGCAACCAGACATCAGCGGGTGACCGGCGCGCCCCGTACCTGCCGGTGGACCGTCGCCGGGCTGCGGCGACGCGCTGTCCGCCGGGCGGGCCGGGGTTCGTCCGACGCGCCGACCGGGGCCGACGGAACCGGCCCGGGGAGGAAGTTCGGCGGTGGACACAAAGCTGCGCGCCGACACTGGGCAGCGTCGGCGCGCGGTCGGGCGGCTCGGGTGAGCGTCAGGTCAGCGCGGGTTCCGAGATCCTGAGCAGCTCGTCGGGTGCCTGGGCGGCCGCGGTCAGCCGGTCGTTTTCGGCCTGCAACCGAGCGGCCTCGAACTCCAGCGCCCGGACCCGGGCACGCAGTCGGGTGACCTCGTCGAGCAGGCGCCGGTCCGGCGCGTTGCCGACGTGGCCGTAGAGGGCCTTCGCCATGGTGTCTCCTTGCGAATGCGTCGCCGGGTGGCCGTAGAGCACACCCCGTTACCAGATAGGCACGCCGGTCGGGTGCGGATGGCGACGTCCCCATAGTGTGCCCGATCGGCGGAGAACGTCAAGGATGGCATGAGCCTGGTGGACTCAACTTCATCACCCCGTCACAAAGCCATCCAGATCACCCCGCGGCACCTCGAAGCTCGGGACCACCGCATCCACCCGTCCCGGCGCCTCCGGGCCGCGCAGCGCGGCGAGCAGCGCGTGACAAGCATCACGACTGCCCTCGGCCACCACCTCGACATGACCGTCCGCGAGATTCCTCGCCCAACCGGAGAGCCCCAGTTCCAATGCACGGGACCGGGTCCAGAAGCGGAAGCCGACCCCCTGTACGCGACCGCGTACGAGCGCGACCAGGCGTACGGCTCCCACGACACCGCCCATCACCGCCTCCGCGAATCCGACCGCGTCGGCGACGTCCCGATGCCTCCGCCGGAAGAGAACTGGGCGCACTCCCATCGCTGCCCAGAGTAATACCGACGCAGCGTGACGGCGCCCCGTTCGTCCCGGTGTCACCCGGCCGCGCCACCCGACCCCACCAGCGAACGGGCCAGACTCGCCGCCACGTCGCCGGTCAGCGGGGCGTGCCGCAGCAGCAGCCGGTACCAGAGCAGGCCGTACGCCTGGTCGACGAGTACGTCGAGGTCGGCGTCGGTGGCCAGTTCGCCACGGTCCCGACCGCGTACGAGCAGGGCGCGGAGGGCGTCGCGGCGCGCGCCGACGAACGCGGCCAGTACCTCGTGGGTGTCGGGGTTTCCTTGCGCCGCAACAACCAACGCCCGCAACGCGGCGGCGGTGGGGCCACGGTCGGCCCCCCGGAACGTGGCGGTCAGGAAGTCGGTCAGGTCACCGAGCAGGCTGCCCGTGTCCGGCTCCGGTACGTCCCGCGTGGCGCGCGCGGCGACCGCGTCGAGCAGCACCGCGTACTTCCCGGGCCACCAGCGGTAGATCGTCTGCTTGCCGACGCCGGCCTCGGCGGCGATCGACTCGACGGAGAGGGCCACGTCGGGGCGGGCGACGACGCGCAGGGCGGCGTCGAGGACGGCCTGCCGGGCCGCCTCGTTCCGGCGGCGCCCGGTGTGTGGTCGTCGGGTGCCGTCCAGGTCGGGGTGACTCGGATCTCCAGCCATGCGCCCACCGTACCTCTTGACGAGACGGCTTGTCTCGACAAACACTTGTCGAGACGGTACGACTCGACAAATGAGAGAAGGCAACCGTGTCACTCACCGGTCAGCGGGTCCTCGTCATGGGCGGCAGCTCCGGCATCGGCGCGGCCACCGCGGAACTGTTCGCCGCACAGGGCGCCGACGTGGTGATCACCGGACGGGACGAGGCGCGCCTCGCCGCCGTCGCCGCCCGTACCGGGGCCACGGCGCACCGGGTCGACGGCACCGCACCCGACGAGGTCGCCGCGTTCTTCGCCGCCGACACGCGCTACGACCACCTCGTCCTCGCGCTCAGCGGCGCGGCCGGCGCGGGGCCGTTCGCCACGCTCGACCTGGCGGCACTGCGCGACGGGTTCGAGCGGAAGTTCTGGGCGCACGTCGCGGCCGCGCAGGCCGCGCTGCCCCGCCTCACCGGCTCGCTCACGTTCCTGACCGCCGCGTCGGCCCGCGCCGCCCTCCCCGGTACGGCGGGGCTCGCGGCGATCAACGGCGCGCTGGAGGCGATGGTCGCGCCGCTCGCGGTGGAACTCGCGCCGCTGCGGGTCAACGCCGTCTCCCCCGGCATCGTGCGTACGCCGTGGTGGGACCGGCTGCCGGTGGAGATGCGCGACGAGATGTTCGCCGCGCACGAGAAGTCCCTGCCGGTGGGCCGGATCGGCGAACCCGACGACATCGCCCAGGCCGTACTTGCCGTCGCCACCAACGGTTTCCTCACCGGTACGGTGCTGCCGGTCGCCGGTGGCGTGCACCTGGCGACCGGCCGGTAGCGTCAGGTACGCGGGTGGCGGGGCCGCGGCTGGCACCGCGGGCACCGGTACGAGGAGCGGTTCATGAACGGCTCGCGCCGGATCGGGGTGCCGCACCGACGGCACGGCTCCCCGTCCCGCCCGTACGCGTTGAGGGAACGGTCGAAGTAGCCGCTCTCGCCGTTGACGTTGACGTACAGGGTGTCGAAGCTGGTGCCGCCGGCGCGCAGGGCCTCGCCGAGCACCTCGCGGACGTACCCGAGGAGGGTCCGGGCGGCGGGGCGGGTCATCGTCTCCGTCGGCCGGGCCCAGTGCAGCTTCGCCCGCCACAGCGCCTCGTCGGCGTAGATGTTGCCGACGCCGGAGATCAGGGTCTGGTCGAGCAGCGCCCGTTTGACCCCGGTGTGCCGGCGCCGCAGCGCCGTCACGAACTCCTCGTCGTCGAACTCCGGATCCGCCGGGTCGCGGGCGATGTGCGCGATCTCCGCCGGCAGGTCCGCGCCGCCGGCCGACAGCGACAGCCCGCCGAACGTGCGCTGGTCGACGAACCGCAGCTCCGGCCCGCCGTCCGCGAACCCGACCCGCACCCGCAGGTGCTTCTCGTCCGGCGCGTCCGCGGGCTGGACCAGCAGCTGACCGGACATGCCCAGGTGCGCCAGCACCGCGTCACCGGGCTCCCCCGGCCCGTCCAACGGCAGCCACAGGTACTTGCCGCGCCGGCGCACGCCGGTGATCGTCCGGCCCACCAGGCCGGCGGCGAAGTGGTCCGCGCCGGGCGCGTGCCGGCGTACGGCGCGGGGGTGGTGCACCTCGACCCGGCTGACGCGGCGACCCGTCACCCACTTCGCCAGGCCGGACCGGACGGTCTCCACCTCGGGCAGCTCAGGCACAACAACCTCAAATCGTGTACGGCCAGACCGTGATCATGTACGCGCCGAACCAGCAGCCCAGCAGGCTGATCCCGACGAGACACGGCACCAGCACCCGGGTACGGGCGGTGACCAGCGCCGCGCCCACCGGCAGCAGCGCCGACAGCACCGGTACGAGCAGCCGGGGCCGTGAGTTGAAGTATCCCGCCGCGCCCACGACCGTCCCGTACGCGAGGAGGCCGTAGAGCGTCATCGGCCACCAGAACCGGGCCAGGACCGCGGCCACGACCAGGACGCCGGTGCCGACCAGGATCAGCGCCGCCGCGACCGGAACCAGCCCGTCGGACGTGCGGAACGTGCTGGTCACGAAGTCGATGCTGGCGGCGCCCCAGTCGATCTTCGTACCCCAGCCCTGGGACTGCTGCACGAACCAGCCGTCCAGCCGGCCCAGCCGCAGCCCCACCCACAGCCAGTACGCCGGGACGGACGCCAGCGCGGCCAGCGCCGCCACCGCCGGTCGTACCCGGGGCGTGCCCGGCTCCCGGCGACCGGTCCAGATCGACCACGCCGCGTACGCCGCGAGGGCCAGCGCGGCGGCCAGCCCCGTCGTCCGCGTCAGCCCCGCCAGCACCCCGAACGCGCCCGCCGTCAGCCACCGCCCGTGGTGCATCGCCAGCAGCATCGCGAGTACCAGCGCGCAGAACATGGCCTCCGAGTACGCCATCGAGAACATGATCGACATCGGCTGGGCGCAGAACAGCACGGCCAGCACGTACCCGAAGCGGTCGTCGCGCAGGCGCCGGCCCAGCAGGTGGATCAGCACCGTCGCCGCCGCACCGAACAGCAACGACACCACGATCCCCGCCAGCGCGTACGGCAGGCCCAGGAACGCCAGCGCCCGCACGCACATCGGGTACCCGGGGAAGAACGCCAGCGTGTTCCCGACCAGGTGCCCGGACGGGTCGTACTGGAAGCCGCGGTCGTAGCCGTCGCGGGCGATGCGCAGGAAGAAGTCGGCGTCCCAGATGGTCAACCGGGACGACACCGAACTGTCCGGCTTGACCAGCGCCCACACCAGCAGCAGCTGTACGAACCGGTTCGCCGCGAAGATCACCAACGGGACCAGTACGTGCCGCAGTACGAACTCGCGGCGGGCACCGACCGCGTCACCGGCCGGCGGGCCGACCCGCTCGGTCGCCCCGGACGTCACCGGGCCACCGTGCACCGGATCACGCCGGGCCGGCGTCGGGCGTACCACCGTCGCCCGAGGCGCGGTCGTTGAGCCGCCGCCAGGCCAGCTCGGCCGCCCGCTGCTCGGCCTCCTTCTTGCTCCGGCCGGTGCCCGAACCGAACCGCTCGCCCGCCACGACCGCCCACGCCGTGAACGTCTTCGCGTGGTCCGGCCCCTCCTCCGCCACCTGGTACTCGGGCACGCCGAGGCCCTGGTTCGCGGTCAGCTCCTGCAGGCTCGTCTTCCAGTCCAGCCCGGCGCCGCGCCGCGACGCGTCCGCCATCAGCGGGTCGAACAGCTTGTGCACCAGCTCGCCGGCCACGTCCAGGCCGTGCTCCAGGTACACCGCGCCGAGCAGCGCCTCGGTCGTGTCGGCGAGGATGCTCGCCTTGTCCCGGCCGCCCGTGGTCTCCTCGCCCTTGCCGAGCCGCACGTACGCCCCGAGACCGCGCGGGCCCAGCCCACGCGCCACCTCGGCCAGCGCCCGCATGTTCACCACGCTGGCGCGCAGCTTGGCGAGCTGCCCCTCCGGCAGATCCGGATGGTCCCGGTACAGCGCGGCGGTGATCACCAGCCCGAGGACCGCGTCACCCAGGAACTCCAGCCGCTCGTTCGTCGGCAACCCGCCATGCTCGTACGCGTACGAGCGGTGGGTGAGGGCGCGCTCCAGCAGACCCGGTTCGAGCTCGACGCCGAGGGCGGCGGTCAGCCCGGCCGGCGACGCCGCGGGCGGTGGGACGCTACTCATCGGCGGCCTCCGGTGCCTGTCGTCCACTCACGGTCGGGCACCCCTGGTGCCCGGTCCTGTCGGAGGAAAGCGTGATCGATGCGTGCCACCCGGTCGGTCACCCCGTCGGTGACCAGGCGGGCGGCGAACGCGATGCCCGAGGCGAGGTCCGGCCCGCCGGCCGCGCCGTGGCACACCACCACCGGGCCACCGACACCCAGCAGCGCCGCCGCGCGGGGTACCCCCTCCGCGTGCCGGCCACCGGCCAGCCGCAGCGTGCCCTCGACGCCCTTGAGCAGTACGTTTCCGGTGAATCCGTCGGTGACGACCACCTCGACCCCACCCAGTGGTACGTCGTGGCCCTCGACGAGGCCGACGTAGCGCCCGGCGGGCAGGTCCGCGGCGGTCAGCAACCCGTCCGCGGTACGCCGCAGCGTGTCGCCGCTGCCCGGCTCGCTGCCGATCGACAACAGGCCGACCCGCGGCTCCGGTACGTCCAACGTGGCCTGCGCGTACGCCGCGCCGAGGACGGCGTGGCGCACCAGGTCGGCGGCGTCCGGGCTGGGCGACGCCCCGACGTCGAGAAGGATCAACCGACCTCGCCGCGCCGGTACGGTCACGGCGAGGGCGGGACGGGACAACCCCGGATAACGCCCGCAGTACGCCACGGCGGCGGTGACCGTCGCGGCCGTGGAACCGGCCGAGATCACCGCATCCGCCCGGTCGGCCGCCACCAATCCCACCGCGGTACGCACCGGGGTGCGCTCGCCCTCGTCCACCGGTACCGGATCGACCCGGGACCGCAGGGCAGCGGGAATCCGGGCCAGCAGCCCGTCAACGACGGACGGCGGCCCGACCGGCACGAGCCGGAGACTGGCATCGGCGTCCAGGGCCAGCAGAGCGCCGTCAACCACGACGGCGGGGGCGTCGTCCCCGCCGAGGAGGTCGACGGCGATCCGCGCGGCACGCCGCTCGGATCGCGTCATGTCCTCGGGAGGATCAGACCTCCACGACCTGACGGCCGTTGTACGTGCCGCAGACGCCGCAGGCCGCGTGCGGAAGCTTGGGCGACTTGCACTGCGGGCACGGCTGGGTCGCCACCGCGCTCGTCTTCCACTGGCTGCGGCGGGACCGCGTGTTGCTCCGCGACATCCGGCGCTTCGGAACGGCCACGTCACTCACTCCTGATGATCTACTCGTTGGTCTGGAGCACCGTGTGGACGACACACGGCACCGCTCGGGTCGCACGAGCCACCCGGGCTATTGTGTCCCATCGGCCCCGACGCTCCCGCGCCGGGTGAGGTCAGGACCCCTCGGACTCCCCCTGGTCCCGCAGCTCGGCCAGCTTCGACCAGCGCGCGTCGACCTGCTCGTGCGCGTGGTCGGCCGGCAGGTCGTCGAACGGCTGGCCGCACTCGGGGCACAACCCCGGGCAGTCCGGCCGGCACAGCGGGGTGCTCGGCAGGTCCAGCACGATCGCGTCCCGGACCGCGGGCTCCAGGTCGGCCAGGTCGTCGTGCAGCCGGCTGACCTCGTCCTCGTCGGTCGTCTCCTCCGTGGTACTGCCCGGATAGGCGAATAGCTCCCCGATGTGCCCGACGACCGTCTCGCCGATCGGCCGGAGGCACCGGCCGCACTCACCCTCGACGCGCGCGGTGACCGTACCGGAGACGAACACGCCCTCCGAGGCCGACTCCATCCGCAGGTCGAGCGCGAGCGGCGCGCCCTCCGGTGCGCCGATGAGCGGGAGGCCGAGGTCGGCCGGGGCGGGCGCCTCGCGCACCACCTCGCGCATCTCGCCCGCACCGCGGGGCAGCTCCCGGGTGGACAGCACCAACGGGTTGGCGGGGTCCAGCGGGTGGTTCTTCTCGGACATGATCTTCTCGGCAGCCCTCGTCGGCATCGCACTCACAGGGGGGACCGCCCGGCGAATCTGCACGCACCGGGCCGACGTGCCAGGTTACCCGGCGCCCGGCGCACCGTCGAATCCGTGTCGGGTCAGGACACGAACGGTTCCTTCTCCGGTTCGTCGTCCGGGGCGTACGACCCGATCTCGCGCAGCGCGTGCATCTTGTCCCGGCCGCGTTCGATGGTCGCCAGCGACTTGGTGAGCAGCCGTTCGAAGTTGCTGAGCGTCGTGTCGACGTACTCCTCGCACTCCTCGCGGAGGCGCTGGCTCTCCTCGCGCGCCTCGCCGACGAGGCGGCTCGCCTCGTGCTCGGCGGACACCGCGACCTCGTTCGCCGAGACCAGCCGGGCGTGCTCGGCCTCGCCCTCGGTGATGATGCGCTCGGCCTCGCGCTGGCCGGCACCGATGATCTTGTCCCGCTCCTCCAGCAGCGCCTGCGCACGGCGCAGCTCGGCGGGCAGCTCGCCGCGCAGGTCGTCCAGCATCGCGATCAGCTCACCGCGGTCGACCATGCAGTTCCGCGAGGACATCGGCACCGAACGGGCGCCCTCCACGTACGACATGATCTCGTCGATACGCTCCAGCGGATCCAACCCGGTCACTTCCCTCCTGCCAGGCGTGCACCGCCTGCCTCGCTCGCGTACCGGCCGTGTAGGGCGACGGCCGAGTCGTCTAGGCCCCCGTCGGGCGCAGCCGGGCGGCGAGCCTCTCGGCCACGACGTCCGGTACGTGCGGCGACACGTCGCCGCCCCACTTCGCGACGTCCTTGACCAAACTCGACGACAGAAAAGAGTAAAGCGGGTTGGTGGCCATGAAGAGTGTTTCCACGCCGGCCAGGCCCAGGTTCATCTGAGACTGCTGCAACTCGTAGTCGAAGTCGCTGACCGCGCGCAGGCCCTTGACGATCACCGAGATGCCGTGTTCCCGGCAGTAGTCGACGGTCAGGCCCTGGAACGAGTCGACCGAGACGTTCGGGTAGCGGGCGGTGACCGACTCCAGCATCTCGATCCGCTCGTCGAGGCCGAACAGGCCGGTCTTGGCCTGGTTGACGAACACGGCGACGACGACCTCGTCGTACAGGTCGGCCACGCGGCCGATGATGTCCAGGTGTCCGTTCGTCACCGGGTCGAACGAACCGGGGCAGATGGCACGCCTCATGATCGGCGACCGTACCAAAGGGTGGTCTCGCCGTAGCGACGCGAGCGGACCGGCGAGATCCCGGGCACCCAGGTGGGCTCGCCCGACCGGGTGGCGCGCTCCAGTACGACGACCGCGTCGTCGGCGAGCCAGCCGTCGGCCAGCGCGGCCAGTACCGCGGTGAGCTTCTCGTCGGCCAGCGCGTACGGCGGGTCGGCGACGACCAGGTGGTACGGCTCGGCCGGCGGGTCGGCGAGCACCCGCTCCACCGGCGCGCCGACCAGCTGCGCGCCGGCCCCGACGCCCAGCGCGGCGACGTTGCGCCGCAGCGTCGCCACCGCGCGCGGA
This sequence comes from Actinocatenispora rupis, assembly GCF_016861975.1. Classification (GTDB taxonomy): domain Bacteria; phylum Actinomycetota; class Actinomycetes; order Mycobacteriales; family Micromonosporaceae; genus Actinocatenispora; species Actinocatenispora rupis. Next base: position 31,136 of record NZ_BOMB01000031.1, read on the forward strand.
TCGGACTCGACGAACAGCGCGTGCGCGCAGCCCCGCGACAGCGCCTCGAAACCGAGCGCGCCGGACCCGGCGTACAGGTCGGCCATCCGGGCGCCGGGCAGCTCCAGCATCGTGCCGAGCGCGCTGAACAACGCCTCGCGTACGCGGTCGGCGGTGGGTCGGGTACCGCGACCGGGCGGCACCACGAGGCGTCGGCCGCCGAGCTCGCCGGCCACGATCCGCGTCACCGCACACCCCCGTACACGTCGCTGACGCTACCGTCCGTCGCGCGCGGGCCGGATCCCGGACGGCCCCGCCGGGCGAAATGTCGACCCACCGTGATCGACGAACCGCACACCGGTTGCGACACGCGACACAACCATCCCAATCCGCCCACTGGACTTTCCACCGGCGGTACGGGATGGCTAAGGTCTTGCTTCGCGCGCGCGGATGTCCCTCGGTCCCCCGACGGGCACGGCTTGTCGACGCGCGCCGGGATGTTCCCTACTCACCCCTCGCGGAGTACCTCTTGCCACGCACGCTTCCCGCGCGTCGGTTTCTCGGCCTGATCGCCGCCGCGGCGATCGGCCTGTTCGGCGCGTTCCTCATCAGCTCACCGGCCAGCGCGCACGACGCGGCCGTCAAGGGCACCGCGGACTGCCAGTCGGACGGCACGTACACCGTCACGTGGACCATCGCCAACGACTGGACCTCCGCAGCCTCGATCACCGACGTCAAGGCCGCCCCGGTGGACCTGAAGGCGGCCGTCGCCGACGTCGCGGCGAAGAGCAGCACCACCGCCACCCAGCCGGCCGTACCGGCGGACGCCAAGCAGGCGACGCTCGACTTCACCGCCCGCTGGTCCGACGGGTACTCGATGCACAAGTCGGGCACGGTGACGCTGCCGGGCACCTGCACGCCGAAGCCGGACTGCGTCGCGGCGTCGGCCGCGTCGTACCAGCACACGTTCGACGGGGCGAAGGGCACGGCGACCGTCTCGCTGGCCGACGGCCAGAAGCTGTGCAAGGACTCCAGCCAGGACTTCTCGCTCGCGTCGTACACCGCGCAGAGCGCCGGGGACTTCGCCTCGTCGCTGCCGCAGACGCTGTTCGACCAGGACTCCGGCACGATCGACGCCAAGCACACCTCGGTCACGCTGACCGTCAAGCTGCCCGACTGCTACGTGCAGGTCGACCTGATCTGGGGCGGCAAGGCCGAGGTGCTGCCGGGCTTCACCAAGGGCTCCCCGACGTACGGCAGCAAGATCCTGGGCAGCAAGGGCGCGCCGGGCAACCTGTCGAAGGGCGACTTCGGCGCGTACCACGGCGGCAGCACCGCGTGCGTCGTCGCCTCGACCTCGCCGTCCGTGTCGCCGAGCGCGTCGCCGTCGGCCACCTCCGCGGCCCCGGTCGCCAGTTCCCCCGCGCCGGGCGCGGGCGGCGGCCTGCCCGTCACCGGCACCTCGCTGACCGCGTTCATCGCGGCCGCCGTGGTACTGATCGGCGGCGGTGCCGCGCTGTTCGTACTGGCCCGCAAGCGCCGCGCCACGCCGGCGGAGTGACACCGGTCGTACATCCGGGTCGGTGAGCGGCCCGAACCGCGCCACGACGGGGCGGCGCCCACCGGGCGCCGCCCCGTTCGGTGTCCGCCGCCGGGCCCCGTGCGGGGCGGGCGCCGGCGGCGCGGCGAGAATGACGGCGTGCGCATCGAGCCGGTGAGCCCGGACCTCCTCGTCGACCGGCTGGTCGCGCGGATCGAGGCCGTCTCCGTCCCGCATCCGGTACGGGTGCTCGTGGACGGGCCGCCGCCCGCCCGGCCCGGCGCGCTGGCCGACGCGCTCGTCGACCCGTTGCGTACGCGGGGGCGGCCGGTGGTGCGCGTCTCCGCCGCGGACTTCCTGCGCCCCGCCTCCCTGCGGTACGAGCACGGCCGGCACGACCCGGACGCGTACTACACCGACCGGCTGGACGTCGCGGGGCTCACGCGCGAGGTGCTGGATCCGTTGGGGCCGAACGGAACCCGGCGGTACCTGCCGACGTTGTGGGACGCGGCCGCGGACCGCGCCAGCCGGGCGTCCTATGTGGACGCTGCCGACTCCGCCGTACTCCTGCTCGACGGCGACCTGCTGCTCGGCACCGGCCTCGCCGCCGACCTGGTCGTGCACCTGGACGTGTCCCCCGCCGTACTCGACCGGCGGACGGCGGAGGCGGACCGGTGGACGCTGCCCGCGTACCGCCGGTACGTGGACGAGGTGGCGCCGGCCGACTGGGCGGACGTCGTGGTGCGCTACGACGACCCGCGCCGGCCCGCCCTCGTCAACCCTTCTCCAGATACTCCGCGCGATCCTCGCTGACCAGCGCGGCGACCGCGGCGGCGAGCAGCGGATGGTCGGTCAGCTCCGGGTCGGCGGCGATGACCTCGATCGCCTCCGCGCGCGCGTCGGCGATCAGCGCGGCGTCCCGACGCAGCGACAGCAGCCGCAGGCTGGAGCGCCGGCCGGACTGCGCGGCACCGAGTACGTCGCCCTCGCGGCGCTGTTCCAGGTCCAGCTCGGCCAGCCGGAAACCGTCCACTGTGGACGCCACCGCGGTCAGCCGCTCGTGCGCCGGGGTGCCCGCCTCGGCCTCGCTGACCAGCAGGCACAGGCCGGGCGCCTGACCCCGGCCGACCCGGCCGCGCAGCTGGTGCAGCTGCGAGACGCCGAACCGGTCGGCGTCCAGGATCACCATCACCGTCGCGTTCGGTACGTCGACGCCGACCTCGACGACCGTCGTGGCCACGAGTACGTCGAGCTTGCCGGCGGCGAACTCGCGCATCACCGCGTCCTTCTCGTCCGCCGGCAGCCGGCCGTGCAGCACGCCGAGGCGCAGCCCGGCGAGCGGCCCGTCGCGCAGGCCGGGCGCGACGTCGGTGACCGCGATCGGCGGCCGCCGGCCGTCCTCGCCGCCGGCACCGTCCACATCGGACGGTACGTCGTCGGAGCCGTCGTCGCCGATCCGCGGACACACCACGTACGCCTGGTGGCCGGCGCCGACCTCCTCCCGTACGCGGGCCCAGGTGCGCTCCATCCACCGCTCCCGGTCCCCCGGTACGACGTGGCTCGCGATCGGCGACCGGCCGCGCGGCAGCTCGGTCAGCGACGACACCGCGAGGTCGCCGAACACGGTCATCGCGACCGTACGCGGGATCGGGGTGGCGGTCATGACGAGGACGTGCGGCGGCTGGTTCGCCTTGTCCCGCAACGCATCCCGCTGCTCGACACCGAACCGGTGCTGCTCGTCGACCACGATCAGACCGAGGTCCGCGAACCCGACCGACTCGTACAGCAGGGCGTGGGTGCCGACGACGATGCCGGCCGCGCCGGACGCCACCTCGCCGAGTACCCGGCGGCGGGCGGCTGCCCCGAGCGAACCCGTCACCAGGGCCAGCCTCGTGCCCTCCGGGTCGCCGTCGATCTCGCCCGCCCGGCCGAGCGGACCGAGCAGGTCGGACAGCCCGCGGTGATGCTGGGCGGCGAGCACCTCCGTCGGTGCCAGCAGCACGGCCTGCCCGCCCGAGTCGACCACCTGGAGCATCGCGCGCAGCGCGCAGACCGTCTTGCCGCTGCCCACCTCGCCCTGCAGCAGCCGGTGCATCGGATGCGGCTCGGCCAGATCCGCCGCGACCTCCTCGCCGACCTGCCGCTGCCCGTCGGTCAGCTCGTACGGCAGGCGGGCGTCGAACGCGGCGAGCAGCCCGTCGTCGCGGCGCGGCCGTCGTACCGCCGGCCAGTCACTCGCCCGCGCCTTGCGCTGCACCAGGGTCAGCTGCAACGCGAACGCCTCGTCCCAGGTGAGCCGGCGGCGCGCGGCGGCAAGGGCCTGGTGGCTCTCCGGCCGGTGGATGCCGCGCAGCGCGGCGCCCAGCCCCTCCAGCTTGCGACCGGCCCGCATCTCGGCGGGCAGCGGCTCCGGCGGCTCCTCCAGTACGTCCAGGGCCACCCGTACGCACCGGGCGATCGTCCACGTCGGCATGTTCGCGGCCGCCGGGTACACGGGGATGAGGGCGCCGAGGAACTCCTCGATCTCGCCGGACTCCTCGGCCTGCCCCGGCGTGGCGAGCAGCTGGTAGTCCGGGCCGTTGAGCTGCCGCTTGCCGCGGAACTCGGTGACCTTGCCGGCGAACAGGCCCCACCGTCCGACGGTGAGCTGGTTCTGCCGCCACGCCTGGTTGAAGAACGTCAGGGTCAGCGTGCGCTGCCCGTCCCCGACCGTCACCTCCAGCAGCTTCCCGCGCCGCTGCCGCATCGGCCGCACGTTGACCCGCTGGACCTGGGCCATCACGGTGACCTGCTCACCGACCTCGATCGCGGACAGGTCGGTGTGCTCGCCACGCTCCGCGTACCGCCGGGGGAAGTGGTAGAGCAGGTCACCGACCGTGGCCAGGCCCAGCGTCTCGGCCAGGGCGGTGGCCGTCTTGTCGCCCACCACCTGCCGCAACGGCGTGATCAACGTCGCCATGGCCCGAGCCTAGCGAGCCGTACCGACAGTCCACGCCGGACCGGGCGGGCGCCCCACCACGACGCCCGCCGTACGAGAGGTCAGGAGGTCGGCTTGAGCGAGCTCGCGCCGTCGACCATCTGCTTCTTCAGGTCGTCGTGCCCGTCCGGCACCGAACCCCAGAACGCGCCGGCCTTGCCGCCGCCCGCGTCCAGCACCGCGAGCACCACGTACTCCCCGGTGGACTTGCCGTTGTCGGTGTACTTCACCTCGAACGCCCACAGCCACGCCTTGTGCCCGTACTGGGTGAGCTGCTCGTCGACGTGCTTCTGGCTCGTGTCGACCTTCGCACCGTCGCCGTAGTACTGCTTGAGCATCGCCGTGGCGAGGTCCGACTTCGTCTGCTTCAGGTCGGCCGGCCCGCTGTAGCCGAACGAGTCGGCGAGCTGACCCAGCTGCATCGTCGCGTACACGTTGCTGCTGATCTCGACGGACTGGCCGACCGCGCCCTCGATCTCCTTGGCGTGCGGGTTGACCTCGTTCTTCCAGGGCGACTTGGCCATCGTGTAGCCCCAGCCGGTCGCCTGGTCGACGATCTTGTCGCCCTGCACGCCGTCACCCGGCACGCTGCTCGGCGACGACGACGGGGTCGGCGAGGCCGACGCGCTGCTGCTCGTACGCGGGGACGCCGAGTCGTCGGCGGCCGGCTTCTTGCCGCCCTTCGACGCGAACACCACCACCCCGACCACGATCCCCACCACCAGTACCAGCGCCACGCCGCCGAGCACGAACGGCAGCGGCGAGCGCTTCTTCGGCGTGGGCGGCGGGAAACCGGGCGGCTGGTACATCGGCTGGGCGCCCATCGGCTGCCCCGACATGGGCTGCCCGGACATCGGCGCGCCCGACATCGGCGACGCCGACACCGGCGGCCCCGACATGGGCGGGCCGGACATCGGGGTGCCCGCCATCGGCTGCCCGAACGGCGACTGCTCGTACTGCTGCGGCTGGTTCTGCCAGGTCTGGTCGCCGAAGCTGTACTGCTCGTACTGCTGGGGCGGCTGCGCGCCGGACTGGTCGGCACCGGGGTACGGAGGCTGCTGAGGGGGTTGGCCGCCCGGCTGGTCCGGCCAGCCCGGACCGGGGGGCTGCGGCGGGTACGTCACCAGGGGAGGGTAAGCAATGCCGCCCGGTACGCCCAGGTGAGGGGGTGAATCGGCACCGGCCGTGACTCAGAGCATCCGGGCGTACGACAGGCAGTCGGGAGCGTCGGCGTAGAAGCCGTAGTTCGGGATGCGCCGGTAGCCGAACCGCTCGTACATCGCGATCGCCTCGGGCTGGCGCGCCCCGCACTCCAGGACCATCCGGGTCCGGCCGGCCCGCCGCGCGTCGTCCTCCAGCGCCGCCAGCACCGCGCCCGCCACGCCCGTCCCCCGCGCCGCCGGCACCGTGTACATGCGCTTCAGCTCCGCGTCCGGCCCGTGCGTACGCCAGGCGCCGCAACCGACCGGCTCGTCGCCGCGCCACGCCACCAGGAACACGCCCGCCGGCGGCACGAACTCGGCCGGGTCGACCGGCGTCGCGTCGCCCTCCCCGCCGTACCGGGCGCCCAGGTCGGCCAGCGCCGCCGTGACCAGCCGCCGCGCCACCGGGTCCGTGTACGCCACCGTGGTCAGCTCCGGCGCCGTCCGCTGCTCGCTCTGCACGCCGCCATGACAGCAGCCGCGACGACCCGCCGGCGAGTACGTGTGAGCAACCTCAACCGGTCAGCGGAAGTGGTCCCAGCCACCTGGACCCGCCGTGTACGGCCGGCCGTCGATCGTCACGCCGTGCCCGGCGGCCACCTCGCCGACCACCCGCCAGTCCGGCGTCAGCACGCTGCCCGGCGGGAACGTCGCCACCAACGCGTGGTCCTCGCCCCCGCCGAACACCCACGCGTACGGGTCGACGCCCAGCGCGGTCGCCGCGTCGGCCATCTGCGCCGGTACCTCGAAGTCGGTGCGGTGCAGGTCGATCGCCACGTCGCTGGCGTCGACCAGGTGTCCGAGGTCGGCGACCAGCCCGTCCGACACGTCGATCATGGCGGTGGCGCCCTGCCGCGCCGCGACCGGCCCGCAGTGGTACGGCACGATCGGGCGGCGGTGCGCGTCGACCAGCGCCCGCGGCGACCGGAATCCCCGCGACAGCACCGTGTACCCGGCGGCGGACCAGCCGAGCCGGCCGGCGACCGCGACCCGGTCGCCCGGCTTGGCGCCCGCCCGGGTCACCGGATCGGCGCCGCGCAGGTCGCCCAGCGCCGTCACCGCGATCGTCAGCGTCGGACTCGCCACCGTGTCCCCGCCGACCACGCTCGCGCCGGCCAGCGCCGCCTCCGCGGCCAGCCCGTCGGCCAGCCCCTCCGCCCACGACACCGGCAGCTCCGGCGGCGCGCAGAGGCCGACCACCAGCGCGGTCGGGGTGGCGCCCATCGCGGCGATGTCGGCCAGGTTCGCCGCGGCGGCGCGGTGCCCCACGTCCTCGGCGCTCGACCAGTCCCGGCGGAAGTGCCGGCCCTCGACGAGGACGTCGGTGCTGACCACGACGCGGTTGTCCGAGGCGGCGACCACGGCGCCGTCGTCGCCCGGTCCGAGCAGGCAGGTCGGGCCCATCGCCATGCGCGCGGTGACCTTGCTGATCAGGCCGAACTCCCCCACATCGGCAATCGTCACTGCGCCTCCCACCGGCCTGCCCGCTCGTCGGCCCCGTGCCGTGCGGCCTGATGCGCATCCTGCCACCCGGCGTACGGCGTGCGCGGGACCGGCATGATCTCCCGGCCAGCCGACGCGGCCGGGGCCCGTACGGTACGTTCTGTTCCGGCCACCCGTCACCCACTCCTGCGCGTACACCGGCGGCACAGACGGCAAAGGAGACTCGTCGTGGTTCAGGCGTACATCCTCATCCAGACCGAGGTCGGCAAGGCGCGTGACGTGGCGGGCACGATCGCGGGCGTCGCCGGCGTGGTCCGGGTGGACGCCGTGACCGGGCCGTACGACGTGGTCGTGCTGACCGAGGCGCGTAACGTGGACGAACTGGGCAAGATGGTGGTCAGCAAGGTGCAGTCCGTCGCCGGTATCACCCGTACCGTCACGTGCTCGGTGGTGCACCTGTAGCGACCCGCCTCCCGGCTCCGGGCGCCGGAACGCCCCGCGGCACAATCGGTGCGCAGTCCACGCGAGCCGTACGGAGGTGTCGCAGGTGGCCGACGAGGTCTCCCGCAGCGCGGCGAAGACCGCCACACTGGTTGCCCTGCCGATCACCCTGCTGGCCGGGGTACTGGCCTTCTGGCTGCTCGGCGGGTTCGGTGGCGGCGCGAAGCCGAAGGCGTCGCCGTCCCCCACGCCGCAGCCGTCCACGACGGTCGCCGTCCCGCCGCGCACCCTGGCCGAGCCGGCCACGACCGTCTGCCGCGGCTTCATCGCGCAGCTGCCCGGCACGGTCCGCGGCAAGATCCGGCGCCCCGTCTCCGCCGGCCCCGAGCAGAACGCCGCGTACGGGCAGCCGCCCGTCACCGTGGCCTGTGGCGTACCGGCGCCGAAGGTCGCGCCCACCGCCACCGTGTACGCCCTGTCCGGCGTCTGCTACCTGCCGACGAAGACGTCCGCGGGCACCGTGTGGACGACCGTCGACCGGCAGGTACCGGTGGCCGTGACGGTGCCGGGCGACAGCGGCTCCGGCCAGTGGGCCGCCGAGTTCTCCGACACCATCGCGAACTCCGTCAAGTCGCTCGCCAAGGCGCCCAGCGGCTGCGGCTGACCGGCGCCGGGGTCAGCGGCTGCGGCGGTGCAGCGCGGTCCGGATCAACCGCGAGATCAGCTTCGGGTACTCCAGCCCGCTGGCCGCCCACATCTTCGGGAACGCCGACGCGGCGGTGAAGCCCGGCATCGTGTTGATCTCGTTGACGTACACGTCCAGGTCGGGCGTGACGAAGAAGTCGACCCGGGCCAGGCCGGCGCAGTCCAGCGCGGTGAACGCGCGGCACGCCGTCGCCCGGATCTCCTCGACCACGTGGTCGGGCAGCGCCGGCGGGATGTCCAGCTCCGGCGCGTCCAGGTACTTGGCCTCCAGGTCGTACCAGGAGTGCCGGGGGTCGATGTGCACCTCGGCGGGCAGGCTGGCCTCGGGCTCCCCGCCGTACTCGCCTTCCAGTACGCCGCACTCGACCTCGCGTACGCCCTGGAACGCGGCCTCGACGAGGACCTTGTCGTCGACCTCGCGGGCGGTGGCGATCGCGGCCGGCAGGTCGGCCAGGTCGGTGACCCGGCTGATGCCCATGGACGACCCGGCGCGGGACGGCTTGACGAACAGCGGCAGCCCGAGCCGTTCGGCGTCGGCGTCGGACAGCGACTGGCCGGCGCGCAGCACCGCGTACGGCCCGGCGGGCATGCCCTCGGCGGCCAGCAGCTTCTTCGTGAACTCCTTGTCCATGCAGGCGGCGGACGCCAGCACGCCGGCCCCCACGTACGGCAGGCCGGCCATCTCCAGCAGGCCCTGGATGGTGCCGTCCTCGCCGTACGCGCCGTGCAGCAGCGGCACGACCACGTCCACGTCGGCCAGCGCGGCGGCACCCTCGGCCGGGTCCAGCGCGATCAGCCGGCCGCCCGGGTCCGCCGGCAGCGCCACCGCCCGGCCCGCGCCCTCGGTGATCTCCGGGAACCGGCGCCCCTCGATGGCCAGCGCGCCCGGATCACCGTCGGTGAGTACCCATCGGCCCTCGCGCGTGATGCCGACCGGGATCACCTCGAACTCGTCCCGGTCGATCGCGGACAGCACGGATCCCGCGCTGACGGCGGAGATCGGGTGCTCGGTGCTCCGACCGCCGAAGACGACGGCGACCCGTGGCTTGCGTGGCGTACTCACGCCCCGGGACCTTACTCGACGTACTCGCCGTTCCCGCGTCGCATCCGGGCAACGCACCCCACCGGGGGCGGGACGAACCTCCCGCGGGCGCCGAACCTCGCCGTCCGGTGACGTACCCGTTCCGGAGTGTCCGCACAGCGCCGGTGCCGGCGGCCGGGTCACCCGGCCGGGGCACGACCGCCGGCCACCGCGCGTCACCGCCCCGTACCCTGACGAGGTGATTCGGGTGTTCCTCCTCGACGACCACGAGTTGGTCCGGCGCGGGCTCGCCGACCTGCTGTCCACCGAGCCGGACATCGAGGTCGCGGGCGTGGCCGGGACCGCGCGGCAGGCGATGGACCGGGTGCCGGCCGTCCGGCCCGACGTGGCCGTCCTCGACGTACGGCTGCCCGACGGTGACGGCGTCACGGTCTGCCGCGACCTGCGCAGCCAGCTCCCCGACCTGCGCTGCCTCATCCTCACCTCGTACGACGACGACGATGCGCTGGTCCGGGCGGTGCTCGCCGGCGCCGCCGGGTACGTGCTGAAGGACATCCTCGGCAACGACCTCGTCGACGCGGTACGCCGGGTCGCGGCCGGCGGTTCGATGCTGGCGCCGGCGATCCGGGCGGACGCGCTCCGCGAGGCCGTGCGCCGCGGTACGGGCGGGGACGCGCAGCTCGCCGGTCTCACCGCGCAGGAACGCAACATCCTGCGGCTCATCGGCGAGGGCCTGACGAACCGCCAGATCGGCGAACGGCTCTACCTGGCCGAGAAGACCGTCAAGAACTACGTGTCGAACCTGTTCACGAAGCTCGGCCTGCACCGGCGTACCCAGGCGGCGGTGCTCGCGACGCGGATCTGGCCGCGGCACGCCGACACCTGACCGCTCACGTCTCCGGATCCAGCGGCACCCGCCACACCACCTCGGTACCACCGGCCGGGCGGGCGGTGGCGACCAGCTCGCCGCCCAGCGCGGCGGCCCGTTCGGACAGGTGACGCAGGCCGCTGCGGCGCCCGCTCGCCGGAAGCCCCACGCCGTCGTCGGTGACGGTCAGGGTCAGCACGCCGCCGTCCGCGGCCAGTTCCACCTCGACCCGGCCGGCCGACGCGTGCCGCGCCACGTTCGCCAGCAGTTCGCGGGCCGCGGCGACCAGGTTCTCCCGCACCCCCGCCGGTACGGCCAGGTCGGCGGGCAGGAAGAACCGCACCAGCGGCGCGTACCCGAGGGTGTCGACGGCCTGGTCGGTGACCGCCAGCAGGGCGGCGCGCACGTCGTCCCCGGTCCGTACGGGCGGGTTCTCCAGCTCGTAGATCGTCGCCCGGATCTGCCGGACGGTCTCGTCCAGGTCGTGCACGGCCCGCGACAGCCGCTCGCGTACCTCCGGGCGGACGGTGAGGCGCGCCGTGCCCTGCAGCAGCATCCCGGTGGCGAACAGCCGCTGGATCACCTGGTCGTGCAGGTCGTGGGCGATGCGCTCGCGGTCGGCGTACACGCTGACCCGTTCCCGCCAGGTACGTTCCCGGGCCAGGTGCAGCGCCACGGCCGCCTGGTGCGCGAACGACTCCAGCATCCGCAGCGTGCCGTCCGGGAACGGCAACCGGTCCCGCAGCCGGGTCACCACCACCACGCCCAACGCGTTGTCCGCCAACCCCAGCGGTACCAGGGCGGCGGGGCCTAGCTGCGGCAGCGTGTCGGACAGCCACGGCGCGCGCCGGGTGTCCCGCCACAGATCCCGTACCACCATCGGGTTGCCGGTGGTGAACACCTGACCGGCGCGGGACGCCTCGATCGGCAGTACGCGGCCGATCGTGCTGTCCGCCTCCGGCCCGTCCGCCACCCGTACGACGAGGTGCTCGCCGGTGGGGTCGATGTGGAACAGCACGGCGTAGTCGGCGTCGGTGAGCTGCCGCGCGGTACGGATGATCGTGTCGAGCCGGCTGTCCGGGTGGGTGCCGGCGAGCAGGTCGTGGGTGAGCCCGTAGTTGGCGGTCAGCCAGCGCTCCTGCTCCCGGCTCGCCTCGTACCGCCGGGCGTTGCTGAGCGCGATGGCGGCCGCCGCGGCGAACAGCTGGAGCAGGCTCTCGTCCTCCGCGGAGAACGGTTCCCCGTCGGACCGTTCCGTCAGGTACAGGCTGCCGAGGGTGCGCTCCCCGTCGGTCACCGGTACGCCGAGGAACGTGCGCATCGGCGGATGGTGCCGCGGGAAGCCGGCCGCCGCCGGGTACGCGGTCAGGTCGTCCAGCCGCAGCGGCCCGTCTCGGGTGAGCAGCTCGCCCAGCAGCCCGCGGCCGAGCGGGAACGGGCCGATCGCGCGCGCCTCGTCCGCGCTCAGGCCCGTCCAGAAGAACCGTTCCAGCTCGCCGTCCGACGCCGCGATCGCGAGCGCGCCGTACCGGGCGGGGACGAGGTCGGCGGCGAGCTCCACGATGCGCTGGAGTACGGCGCGGAGGTCGAGTTCGCCGGCGATGCCGACGACCGCGACGAGCATGTCGGCGAACCGGCTGCGGTTCCGTACCCGGGCGAACGGTCCGGACAGCCCGGTGAACGGCCCCATGCCCGGCCCGTCCCCGCGCGGCGCGCTCATCCGGTTCAGTGTCGCAGCGCGGCGTCGAGGCCGGCGGCCAGATCCGCGACGAGGTCGGCCGCGTCCTCGCAGCCGCAGGACAGCCGGATCAGCCCCGGCGCCACCCGGTCACCGAACTGCGCGCGCCGGTCCGCGGAACTGTGCAGCCCGCCGAAGCTGGTGGCGCTGGCGACCAGCGTCGTCGCGGCCAGGAACGCGGTCGCCCGCTCCGCCGAGTCCAGCTCGAACGTGACGACACCGGGGATCCGGCGCATCTGGGCACGGGCCGTCGCGTACCCGGGGTCCGCGGGGCGGCCCGGCCAGCGCAGTCCGGTCACCCCGGCCCGACCCGCCAGGTACTCCGCGACGGCCGCGGCGTTCGCCTCCTGCCGGGCCAGCCGCAGGTCGAGCGTGCCCATCGACCGGTGCGCCAGCCACGCCTCGAACGGGCCGGGCACCCCGCCGGTCATCGCCCGCCAGTCGCGCAGCGCCGCCACGGTCGCCGGGTCCGTCGCCGCGGCGTACCCGAGGATCAGGTCGGAATGGCCCGTCAGCGCCTTGGTACCGCTGGCGACGACCAGGTCGGCGCCGAGCGCCAGCGGCGTCTGGCCGAGCGGCGTGGCGGTCGTGTTGTCCACGGCGAGCAGCGCGCCGGCCGCGTGCACCTGCCCGGCCAGGGCCGCCAGATCGACCACGTCGAGCCCCGGGTTCGCGGGTGTCTCCACGAGTACCAACCGGACCCCGGACAGCTCGTACGGGCCGGTGGTGGGCACCGCGCGCACCGTCACGCCGCGGGCACCCAGTACGTCCTCGGCGAAGGCGCGGGTCTTGTAGTAGCCGTCGGCGGGCACCAGCACGGTGTCCCCCGGTCGCAGGAACGCCAGCAGCGCGCCGGTGATCGCCGCCATGCCCGAGGCGAACGCGACCGCCTCGCCGCCCTCCAGCCCGCCGATCGCCGCCTCCAGCGCGCGCACCGTCGGGTTGTCCGTCCGCCCGTACGCGTCGGTGTCCGGCCGCGGCCCGTCCGGCGCCAGGTGGTACGGGGCGGCGAACGTCGGGCCCGGCAGGAACGGCCGGCCGGGCTCGGGCGCGGGCTGCCCGGCGTGCACCGAACGAGTCCCGTCGCCGTACGAGGAGGTGCTGTCGTCGCTGGTCACCGGCGCAGACTACTCGGCGGACAGGTCCCTGCTCATCAGCTCCGTCACCGCCACCCGCGGCGGTACGTTCTCGTGACAGACCCGCTCCACCTGCTCGGTGATCGGCATCTCCACCCCGTACCGCCGGGCCAGGTCACGGATCGACCGGCAGCTCTTGACGCCCTCGGCCGTCTGCCGGGTGGCGCGCTGCGCGGCGGCCAGGCTGTCGCCGCGGCCCAGGTGCTCGCCGAAGATGTGGTTGCGGGACAGCGGGGACGCGCAGGTGGCGACGAGGTCGCCCAGCCCGGCCAGCCCGGAGAACGTGCGGCTGTCCGCGCCGAGCTTCTCGCCCAACCGCGCCATCTCCGCCAGCCCCCGCGTCACCAGCGTGGCCTTCGTGTTGTCGCCCATCCCCAGCCCCGTGAGCATCCCGTACGCCAGGGCGATGACGTTCTTGATCGCGCCGCCCAGCTCGCAGCCGACCACGTCGACGTTCGTGTACGGCCGGAAGTAGCGGTTGGCGACGGCGTGCTGGACCAGTTCGGCGCGCGCCGGGTCCACGCAGGCGACGACGCTCGCGGTGGGCTGCTCGTCGGCGATCTCGGGCGCCAGGTTCGGCCCCGTCACCACCGCGATCGAACTCTCCGGTACCCCGGTGACCTCGACGACCACCTCGCTCATCCGGCGCAACGTGCCCAGTTCGATGCCCTTGGCGAGGCTCACCAGCGTCGCCGACGGGTCGAGCAGACCGGCCCAGTCGGTGAGGTTCTGCCGCAGCGTCTGGCTCGGCACCGCGAGGACGACCAGGTCGGCGCCGGCCAGCGCGTCGGCCGCGTCGGTCGTCGCGGACAGCCCGTCGGGCAGCCGGATCCCGGGCAGGTAGTCCGGGTTCACGTGCCGCTCGGTGACCGCCTCGGCCACCTCGACGCGCCGGGCCACCAGCGTCACCTCGCGGCCCGCGTCCGCCAGCACCTTGGCGAACGTGGTGCCCCACGAGCCCGCACCGAGTACGACCGCCCGCTTGATGTCCGTCATGCGCACGCCTTTCGCCAGGGGGGTTTCGCTCAGGACCGCTTCGACGTCCACTCGAACAGCTCGGACGGCGGCTGCTCGCCACGGATGCCGGCGAGCAGATCCTGGATCCGGTACATGATGGCGTCGGTCAGGCCGGCCAGGTCACCCCGGGCACCGCCACCCGACGCCGACCGCCACTCGGACAGGTCCATCGGCGGCCCCGCCACCACCGTCACCGGCGTACGCGGGCGCAGGTTGAGCTTGTGTGCCTGCGGGTCCTGGATGTGCTGCGCGCCCCACTGCGCCACCGGGATCACCGGTACGTCGGTGGCGAGGGCCAGCCGCGCCACACCGGTGTGCCCACGCATCGGCCAGAAGTCCGGCTGGCGGGTCGTGGTGCCCTCCGGGTACAGCACGACGACGTCACCGGCCTTCAGCGCCGCCTTCGCCTCGACGAGCGACTTCGCCGCGTTCATGCTGCCGCGGTACACGGCGATCTGGCCGGTGGAACGCAACGCCTTGCCGACCAGCGGCGCGTCCAGCACGGCGGCCTTCGTCAGGAACCGGGGCACCCGACCCGTCGCGTACACGAAGCGGGCCATGACCATCGGGTCGATCTGGGACAGGTGGTTCGCCACCACGATCGCCCCGCCGGTGGCCGGGATGTGCTCGGCGCCGCGCCACGTGTGGCGGCTCAACACGGTGAGCGTGGAACGGATCACGCCCATGCCCGCGTGGACCCAGAAGCCTCGACGCGCCACCGCACCTCCCTACGATCGGATGCGTACCCGTCGGTCGGGTACGCACCGATGATGCACGCCGCCGCCGCCCGACCCGGCACCGGCCACCCGTACCCGAGGATGACGACATGTGGTCGACGGTTCTGCCCGTCAAGCGACTGTCCGCGGCCAAGAGCCGGCTGCGCGGCGCCCTTCCCGGCGTCGCCCACCACGACCTGGCCCTCGCGGTCACGCTCGACACGGTCGCGGCGGTACTCTCCTGCCCGCTCGTGGACCGGCTCTACCTGGTCACCGACGAGCCGCTCGTCACCGACGCCGCCACCCGGCTCGGCGCCCGGGTCCTCCCGGACCGTCCCGATCAGGGACTCAACGCGGCGGTCGGGCACGGCGCGGCGTACGCCCTGGGGCGGGGTGCCCGGCGGGTCGCCGCGCTCACCGCCGACCTGCCGGCGCTGCGGCCGGACGACCTGGCCGCCGCCCTCGCCGCGGCCGCCGACCGTGCCGCCGCCGGCGATGCGCGGGCGTACGTGGCGGACGCGGAGGGCACCGGGACCACGCTGCTCGCCGCGACCGGCGCCGACCTCGACCCCCGGTTCGGCCCCGGCTCGGCCGCCGCGCACGCCGCGACCGGTGCCGTACCGCTCGGTGGGGGTTGGCCGTCGCTGCGCCGGGACGTGGACACCCCGGCCGATCTCGCCACCGCCGCCGGGCTCGGCCTCGGCCCGCGTACCACGGTGCTGCTCACCGCCCGTACCGCCTGATCCGGCGGACCCACCGGTACCGTCGCGGTATGCAGGGGACGGTGGCGACGTTCGACGTGGACGTGCGGGACGGGGCGGTGCTGCTCGACGACGGGACGCGGGTGACGTTCGGCGCGGCGGCGTTCGCGGCGGGCGGGCTGCGGCACCTGCGGGTCGGCCAGCGGGTCCGGCTGGAAACGGACGAGGACGGCGCGGTGGTCCGGGTGACCCTGTTGACCATGCCCTGAACACCGGACGTTACCTGCAGTTTCTCGCTCGTTCCGGCAACTCGGGCCATGATGGTACGCATGGACCGAGCCACCGAGAGCAGTGTTCCGAACCAGGTTCCGCCGCGCGGTGCGGACGGGCGGTTCACGGCGACGCCGGCCGCCCTGCGCACCGCGCCGGAGCCCGTTCCGGCGGACACCTCGGCCGAGCCGGACCAGCTGCCCGACGGCCGGTTCCTCAACCGCGAACTGTCCTGGCTGGACTTCAACGCCCGGGTGCTGGCGCTCGCCGAGGACGCGTCGACGCCGCTGCTGGAACGCGCCAAGTTCCTGGCCATCTTCGCCAGCAACCTCGACGAGTTCTACATGGTGCGGGTCGCCGGGTTGCAACGCCGGCTGTCCACCGGCCTGACCCTGCGTACGCCGGACCGGATGCCGCCGCGCGAGCAGCTGGAGCGGATCGCGCAGCGCTCGGCCGACCTGGTGGGGCGGCACTCCCGCTGCTTCACCGAGGAGGTACGCCCGGCGCTGACGAAGGAGGGCGTCCGGATCCTGCGCTGGGGTGAGCTGACCAGCACCGACCAGGAGCGCCTCCGCGGCTACTTCCGCGACCAGGTCTTCCCCGTACTGACTCCGCTGGCGGTCGACCCGGCGCACCCGTTCCCGTACATCTCGGGGCTGTCGCTGAACCTGGCGGTCATCGTGCGCTCGCCCGGCGGCGGCGGCGAACGGTTCGCCCGGGTGAAGGTGCCGAACAACGTGCCCCGGTTCGTGACGGTGCGCCGGGCGAGCGCGGGCGAGTCGGCGTTCCTGCCGGTGGAGGACCTCATCGCGGCGCACCTGGACCAGCTGTTCGGCGGCATGGAGGTGGTGGACCACCACCTGTTCCGGGTGACCCGCAACGCCGACCTGGAGGTCGAGGAGGACCGCGACGAGGACCTGCTCCAGGCGATGGAACGGGAGCTGGCGCAGCGCCGCTTCGGCCCGCCGGTACGGCTGGAGGTCGCGTCGACCATCTCCGACCACGTACTCGACCTGCTCGTCCGCGAGCTGGACATGAACGAGCACGACGTGGTGCGGGTACCGGGGCTGCTGGACCTGACCGCGCTGTGGCAGATCTACGACCAGGCCGACCGGGACGACCTGAAGGACGCGCCGTTCGTACCGGCGACGCCGCAGGCGTTCGGTGAGGGTGAGACGCCGAAGAGCGTGTTCGCCACGTTGCGGGCCGGGGACGTGCTCGTGCACCACCCGTACCACTCGTTCTCGACGACGGTGCAGCGCTTCATCGAGCAGGCCGCCGAGGATCCGGGCGTCCTCGCCATCAAGCAGACGCTGTACCGGACGTCCGGCGACTCGCCGATCATCGACGCGCTGATCGCCGCGGCCGAGGCCGGCAAGCAGGTGGTGGCGGTGGTGGAGATCAAGGCCCGGTTCGACGAGGAGGCCAACATCTCCTGGGCCCGCAAGCTGGAGAAGGCGGGCTGCCACGTCATGTACGGGCTGGTCGGCCTGAAGACGCACTGCAAGGTGGCGCTGGTGGTTCGGGCCGAGGCGGGCGGCATCCGCCGCTACTGCCACATCGGCACCGGCAACTACAACCCGAAGACCGCCCGGACGTACGAGGACTTCGGCTTGTTCACGGCCGATCCGGAGGTCGGCGCGGACGCCACCGACCTGTTCAACGTCCTCACCGGGTACTCGCGGCAGACGTCGTACCGGCGGCTGCTGGTGGCGCCGCACGGCGTACGGCGCGGCATCGTGGACCGGATCGAACGGCAGGCCGAGCGCGCCCGCGCGGGCCGTACGGCGCGGATCCAGTTCAAGGTGAACTCCATCGTGGACGAGCGCGTGATCGACGCGCTGTACCGGGCGAGCCGCGCCGGCGTCCACGTGGACCTGCTGGTACGCGGGATCTGCGCGCTGCGGCCGGGCGTACCGGGGCTGTCGGAGCGGATCCGGGTGCGGTCGGTGCTGGGCCGGTTCCTGGAGCACTCGCGGGTGTTCCGGTTCGCCGACGACGGGACCGACGAGTTCTGGATCGGCTCCGCGGACCTGATGCACCGCAACCTGGACCGCCGGGTGGAGGCACTCGTCCAGGTGACGGACCCGTCGGTGCAGCGCGACCTGGCCGCCGTGGTGGACCTCGCGATGGCCGACGGTACGGCCGGGTTCGACCTGCTGCCGGACGGTTCGTGGCGGCGCCGGGACGGCGGCCTGCACGACATGCAGACCACGCTGCTGCGCGACATCGTCGACGAGACCTGACGGGCGGGCACGCAGGTGGTGATCCGGGCAGCGGGCGGGCTGGTCTGGCGGGAGGACCACGGCGGCGTACGGGTGGCGCTCGTGCACCGGCCCAAGTACGACGACTGGTCGCTGCCGAAGGGGAAGCTGGACCCGGGCGAGCACCCGATGCTCGCCGCCGCCCGCGAGGTCACCGAGGAGGCCGGCGTACGCGCGGTCCTGGGGCCCCGGCTGCCGTCCGTGTCGTACCGGGTGGGTGTGCCGGGCGGGTCGGACGACAAGGTGGTCGACTTCTGGGCCATGGCGGCCGGACCGACGGACGACTTCACCCCGAACGACGAGATCGACGCCGTCCGCTGGGTACGCCTGGAGTCGGTGACCGCGGCGCTCACCGACGACGACTACGCGCCGGTCGTGGCCGCGTTCGCCGCGCTGCCCCGGATCACCGCGACTGTCCTGCTGGTGCGGCACGCCAGCGCCGGTAGCCGGGACGACTGGACCGGCCCGGACGACCGCCGCCCCCTGGACGACAAGGGACGCGCGCAGGCGGCGCTGCTCGCCGACCTGCTGCCGCTGTTCGCGCCGGAACGGGCACTGACCGCCACGGTGCTGCGCTGCCGGCAGACCATCGGCCCCGCCGCGGCCCGGCTGGGCCTCACCCCGGTCGCCGAGCGCGTCTTCGACGAGACCGCGCACGCGGTGCATCCGGAACGCGCCGCCCACCGGGTACGCGAACTGGCGGGCGCCCGCGACCGGACGCTGGTGTGCAGTCAGGGCGGGCTGATCCCGGACACCGTGGCGCTGCTGGCCGACTCCGACGGCGTCCCGGTGCCGAGCGTGCGGACGCCGAAGGCGGCCGGCTGGGTACTGTCGTTCGCGGGGAGCCGGCTCATCGCCGCCGACCCGTTCAGCGTCAGGCGCCACTGAACCCCGCGCGCCCCATCCCCCGCGCCACACGACCTCGCGCACCGTCCCCTGGGTACGCGGCCTCCGGGTGCACCGCCCTCGGGTACGCGGAAGGGGCGCACCCGTTGCGGGCACGCCCCTTCCGACCTGTCGGACTCAGCGCTTGCGCGCGGTCGTCTTACGGGCGGTGGTCTTCTTCGCCGCCGTCTTCTTCGTGGCCGCCTTCTTCGCGGTCGTCTTCTTCGCGGCCGTGGTCTTCTTGGCCGCGGCGGCCTTGGCGGTGGTCTTCTTCGCCGTCGCCTTGGCCGTGGTCTTCTTCGCCGTGCTCTTGGCCGCGGTGCTCTTGGTGGCGGTCTTCTTCGCCGCGGCGACCTTCTTCTTCCCGGCCACCACGTCCTTGAACGCCTGTCCGGCACGGAACGCCGGCACCGACGTCTTCTTCACCTTGACCGCCTCACCGGTCCGCGGGTTGCGGGCGGTGCGTGCACCGCGCACCCGCTTCTCGAAGACGCCGAACCCCGCGATGGACACCTTGTCGCCCTTGGAGACGGAGCGCTGGATCTCGTCCAGCACCGCGTCGAGCGCCGCCGTCGCGGTCTTCTTGTCGCCGAGGCGACCGGTCAACTCGTCGACCAGCTCAGCCTTGTTCATTGTCCCCTCCCGAAGTCGTTGGCCCGTACGGCACGCAACGCGCGACCACCGGGGCACCAACCGCCAGCGCGGAACTGTGGTGTGGCAACGGCTTCACGGCCCCCCATGGCCAGCTCCGGCAGCCGCCGGAAGCTTTCCCCCTGTTGCCCTTTCCCTTGGGCAGCAACGGGATAGTACCCCCGGGATGTGCCGGCTGTTCGCGCCATGCCCGATTCCGGTACGGCAAAACGGCCCGGTGACCGGTCATCCGGTCGCCGGGCCGTGCCGGGACGAAACTCAGGCGGGCGTGGCGATGCGCGGCCGGAACGACGCCCGACCCGCCTCGTACGCGGTGATGTCGGCCTCGTGCCGCAGGGTCAGGCCGATGTCGTCGAGTCCCTCCATCAGCCGCCAGCGGGTGAAGTCGTCGATCGTGAAGTCCCACGCGTGACCGGCGGCGCGTACCTGGCGCGCGGCCAGGTCCACCGTGATCTCCGTACCCGGATCGGCTTCGACGGCCTGCCACAGCGTGTCCACCGCGTCCTGCGGGAGCTGTACCGGAAGCAGCCCGCCCTTGAGCGCGTTGCCGCGGAAGATGTCGCCGAAGCGCGGCGCGATCACGGCGGCGAAACCGTGGTCCTGCAAGGCCCAGACGGCGTGTTCCCGGGAGGAACCGGTACCGAAGTTGGGGCCGGCGACGAGCACCGTGCCGCCCGCGTACTCCGGCTTGTTGAGGACGAAGTCTGGGTCGTCGCGCCAGGCGGAGAACAGTCCGTCGGCGAACCCGGTGCGGGTGACCCGCTTGAGGTAGACCGCCGGGATGATCTGGTCGGTGTCCACGTCGGAACGGCGCAGCGGCACGCCGGTCCCGGTGTGGGCGGTGAACTTCTCCATCGTGTCTGCTCCCTTCACAGATCGGCCGGAGCGGCCAGGTGACCGGCGACCGCGGTGGCCGCGGCCACCTGCGGCGACACCAGATGCGTACGCCCGCCGCGGCCCTGCCGTCCCTCGAAGTTGCGGTTCGAGGTGGACGCGGAACGCTGGCCGGGCGTCAGCACGTCCGGGTTCATGCCCAGGCACATCGAGCAGCCGGCGAACCGCCACTCGGCGCCCGCGGCGGTGAACACCTCGTGCAGGCCCTCCGCCTCCGCCGCCTCGCGTACCTTGGCGGAGCCCGGAACCACGAGCATCCGTACGCCGTCGGCGACCTTCCGGCCGTTCAGCACCGACGCCGCCGCACGCAGGTCCTCCAGCCGCCCGTTCGTGCAGGAGCCGAGGAAGACGACGTCCACCGCGATGTCGCGCAGCGGCGTGCCGGCCGTCAGATCCATGTACGCCAGCGCCCGCTCGGCCGCCGACCGCTCCGAGGCGTCCTCGAACGACGCCGGGTCCGGCACGCTCGCCGACAGCGGCGCGCCCTGCCCCGGGTTCGTCCCCCAGGTCACGAACGGCTCGATCGTGCCCGCGTCGATCGTCACCTCGGTGTCGAAGGTGGCGTCGTCGTCGGTCACCAGCCCCCGCCAGTACTCCAGCGCCGCGTCCCAGTCGGCGCCGGCCGGCGCGTACTCCCGACCCTTCAGGTACGCGAAGGTGGTCTCGTCGGGTGCGACGAGTCCGGCCTTGGCGCCCCATTCGATCGACATGTTGCAGATCGTCATCCGGGCCTCCATCGAGAGGTTCCGGATCGCCTCCCCGCGGTACTCGACGATGTGGCCCTGGCCGCCGCCGGTGCCGACCTGCGCGATGAGCGCCAGGATCAGGTCCTTGGCGGTCACGCCGGGCCGCAGCTCGCCGGTGACGTTCACGGCCATGGTCTTCGGGGTGGCCTGCGGCAGTGTCTGGGTGGCCAGCACGTGCTCGACCTCGCTGGTACCGATGCCGAAGGCGATCGAGCCGAAGGCACCGTGGGTGGAGGTGTGCGAGTCGCCGCAGACGATGGTCATGCCCGGCTGGGTGGCGCCGAGCTGCGGTCCGATCACGTGCACGATGCCCTGCTGCGCGTCGCCGAGCGAGTGCAGCCGGACGCCGAACTCCTCGGCGTTCCGCCGCAGCGTCTCGACCTGCGTGCGCGACACCGGGTCGGCGATCGTGATCAGGTTGTCGGTCGGTGTGTTGTGGTCCTCGGTGGCCAGTGTCAGGTCCGGCCGTCGGACGCCACGACCCGCCATCCGCAGGCCGTCGAAGGCCTGCGGGCTGGTCACCTCGTGGACGAGGTGCAGGTCGATGTAGAGCAGGTCGGGTTCGCCCTCGGCGGACCGTACGACGTGCGCGTCCCAGATCTTCTCGGCGAGTGTGCGCCCCATCTCACTTCTCCCACGATATGGACTTCCCGAATGATGGGAGGTATGTTTCGGCTCGTGGGACAGAGTATCAGTGGTGTCGGGGTTCTCGACAAGGCCATCGTGATCCTTGAGGCATGTGTGGACGGGGCGAGCCTCGCCGAGCTCGTCGACCGCACGAAACTGCCGCGGGCCACCGCGCACCGCCTCGCGCAGGCGCTGGAGACGCACCGCATGCTGGTACGCGACCAGCAGGGCCGCTGGCGTCCCGGCCCACGCCTCGGCGAGCTTGCCAACTCCGCGCCCGACGTGCTGCTCACCGCCGCCGACCCGGTCCTCACCGCGCTCCGCGACCAGACCGGCGAGTCCGCCCAGATGTACCTGCGGCGCGCCGACGAGCGGCTGTGCGTCGCCGCCGCCGAACGGGCCAGCGGGCTCCGTGACACCGTGCCGGTCGGTTCGGTGCTGCCGATGACGGCCGGTTCCGCCGCACAGATCCTGCTCGCCTGGGAGCCGCCGGAGGCCGTGCTGCCGCTGCTGCCCCGGTGCAAGTTCACCGCCCGTACCCTCGCCGAGGTGCGTCGGCGCGGCTGGGCGCAGAGCGTCGCCGAACGCGAGGCGGGCGTGGCGTCGGTGTCCGCACCGGTGCGCGACCGTACGGGGCGGGTCATCGCCGCGGTCAGCGTGTCCGGACCGATCGAGCGGCTGGGCCGGCGACCCGGCGACCGGCACGCGATGGCCGTCGTCCGCGGCGGCCAGCGCCTCTCCGGCCTGTAGCAGGCAGCCCGGCCGGTAGCGGGAAATCCGGCCGGCAGCAGGCGATCCGGCCGGCGACCTCGGTCCGGCCCTCGTACACCGACCGGCCGTCGCGCGGCACGCGCGGCGGCCGGTTCCCGTGTGCCGGCGGGAAACCGCCACCACCACGGTTGTCCGGCATCCGATCCGCCACCTAACATAACGACCCACATCTATTCGCCGATAGCCGGCGAATACGGACCGGGTCGGCAGACGGGTCGAGCCGGTGATCCCCTGGGGAGGCCACGACATGAGACGACGACTGGCCCGGCTGCTCGCGGCCGGCACGCTGGCCGGCGCCGCGACGCTGGCCGGCGCCCTGCCGGCACACGCGGGTACGGTCGCGCCGGCGCGGCACCGGCCCACCACCACGGCGGTGTCCTTCGCGGGCACCGTGGCGCTGTCCAACTGTTCCGGCTCGGTGGTGCGGGTCGCGGACGCCGCGGACACCGACAAGGCGCTGGTGCTCACCAACGGCCACTGCCTGGAGTCGGGGATGCCGGACCCCGGCCAGGTGATCGTCGACCAGCCGTCCAGCCGTACCTTCTCGCTGCTCACCGCGGACGGCCAGGGCACCCTCGGCACCCTGCACGCCACCTCCGTCGAGTACTCGACGATGACGGACACGGACGTGACGCTGTACCAGCTCAGCGACACGTACGCGCAGATCAAGCAGGAGTACGGGATCGACGCGCTGGCGCTGTCCGCCGACCACCCCACGGCCGGGACGGACATCGCCGTGGTCAGCGGGTACTGGAAGCAGCAGTACACCTGCGCCGTCGACGGCTTCGCGTACGAGCTGCACGAGTCGGACTGGGTGTGGAAGGACTCGGTGCGCTACACCGAGCCGTGCCACGTGATCGGCGGTACGTCGGGCTCGCCGGTGGTCGACACCGCGACCGGCACCGTCGTCGCGATCAACAACACCACCAACGAGAACGGCGAACAGTGCACCCTCAACAACCCGTGTGAGGTCGACGAGAACGGCACCGTCACCGTGCACGAGGGCACCGGGTACGCCGAGGAGACCTACCTGCTGGCCCGCTGCATCACCGGCAGTACGGTAAACCTGGACGACCCGAACTGCGCGCTGCCCAAGCCGTGACCGCCACGGATCCGCGGGTACGCCCGGCGTACCCGCGGATCCGTCGTCACGCCGGACCATTGCGCCGGACCGGGTGGTGTGCCGTCAACCCCGCGCGGACATCAGGACCGCACCGCCACCACGACGGGCACCAGCGGGCACAGGCTCGCACCGACCACCCACCACCAGAAACCGCGCAACACCGTACCGATCAGCAGCCCGGACCGAGCGCAGCGAAGGCAACCACGGCAAGGCACCGAGCAAAGCGAAGGCAAGCGCAGAAAGATTCGCCGAGCGCCGCGAAGGCCTTGTCAGCAAAGCGAAACACAACGAAGCCGAGCACAGCGAGGGCCTGCCGCCAAGCCCAGCAATGCGAAGCACAGCGGGCCGGGCCGAGCGCAGCGAAGGCGCGCACGACAAGGTTCGCCGAGCGCAGCGAAGGCCGTGCCAGCACAGCGAAGCACAGCAAGGCCAGCGCAGCGACAGCCGAAGCGACGGTGCCGCCAAGCCCAGCAAGGCGAAGCACAGAAGAGTGGGCCGAGCGCAGCGAAGCCGAGCCCAGCGAAGCCGAGCGCAGCGAAGGCAAGCACAACAAGGGGCCGAGCGCAGCGAAGGCAGCACACCGCTGGGGAGCAAGGCGACGTGGGGGTGCCGGGGGCTACGCCCCCGGCGCGGGGTCTGGGGGCCGCGCCCCCAGAGCAATGCGAAACGGCCCCCACTCGCGCTCTCCGCGAGTAGAGGCCGACCAGACCGTGTAGCCCCGACCGGATTCGAACCGGCGCCGCCGCCTTGAGAGGGCGGTGTCCTAGGCCGCTAGACGACGGGGCCCCAGGTACTGCGTGGACCACTCTAGCGGGCGGCGTGGGCGGGCCGTACGGGTGGGGTCGGGGTCCGGTTTGTCCGGGTCGGCCGGCGCGTACGGGATGCCTGGCGGCGGTACCCGGGGCGGTCAGAGTTCCGTGTGGACGGGGTGTTCGGATGGTGGGCCGTCGTCGGGCAGCTCGTAGGCGACGTCTTCGGGGGGCAGGGGCAGGGTGACGGCGCCGAACGGGGAGGAGGGGCCGGCGTCGTCGGAGAGCGCCTCCTGTACGGGTCGACCGACGCGCATGCTGCCGCCGCGGCGGGATTCGCCGCCCTCGTAGAACCGTTCGTCGACGCCGAGCGGCTCGCGTTCGCCGCGCGCCGGACGGTCGCCGCGATCGGTACGCCCGCCGCGGACCTCGGGTTCGCCGTGGCCCTCGCGATCATTGCGGTCCTCGCGCTTCCAGGGCATGCGCATGCTGCTCACCTCCGCCGTCGGTGACGACGTCTCCAGTGTGCCGCTTCCGGCCGGGTCGGGGCACCGCTCGCGGCGCGTCGGCCCCGATCGGGCGAGTCGTCGACGCCCACCGCAGGCACCGTCCACCCGACCGCTTCACGACCTCCTCGGCCATCTTCCGTACCACCTGCTCGGGGGAGAGCCCCGCCGCATCGTGCTCGGGGCGGCCGTGGTGCCAGCGGTCGCCATGAGACGCCGGGTGGCGAAGTCGTACGGCGGTGGTTCGTGTCGACGGGACCGTTTCCAACGTTGTAGATTCCGGACGTTCCGCACCATCCACCTCGTAACGGAGGAGAGCATGGTCAGAATCCCCGGACGGCGCCGATCCTGGGCGCGTACCGCACTGGTCGGTGTCGCGGTGCTGCTGACGGCGCTGCTGCCGGCCGGCGCCGCCGCGAAGCCGAAGCCGCACGCCGGCGCCACGTTCGCGAACCCGGTCCGGAACACCGTGAGCGATCCGTACGTGATCCGGGCCGGCGGTTACTACTACCTGACGAGTACGGACGGCTGTGACGGCGGCTGGCTGTGCGTGTGGAAGTCGGCGACGCTGAGCGGGTTCGGTTCGGCGGAGAAGCACGCGGTGTGGCAGATCCCGTCCGGCGCGCCGAACTCGACGGAGGTGTGGGCGCCGGAGATCCACCAGATCGGCGGCACGTTCTACATCTACTACACGGCGGGAACCGGTGCGGCACACCGGATGTACGTGTTGCAGGCGACGACGTCGGACCCGACCGGCGCGTACGCGGAGGCGGACACCGGGTACCCGCACGGGCAGTTGCACGAGTCGAGCGACCAGTGGGCGATCGACCCGAGCGTGTTCCCGGCGGCGGACGGCACGCTGTACGCGGTGTGGTCGGGTTGGCGGAGCACCAGCGACACCGCGCAGCGCATCTACCTGGCGAGGATGAGCGACCCGCTGCACGTCTCGTCCGACCGGGTGGAGATCGCGGCGCCGACCCGCCCGTGGGAGACGGTCGGCAACCCGGACCAGCCGGACCAGGGCTCCGTCGGGTACTTCCCGGTCAACGAGGGGCCGGTCGGTTTCCGGCACGGCGGGAAGACCTACATCACGTACTCGGCGAGTTTCTGCGGCACCCGCAGCTACGCGGTCGGCCTGCTGACCAACGGTTCCGGCGACCTGACCGACGCGGCGTCGTGGACGAAGACCGGGCCGATCCTGAAGTACCACGGGAAGGAGATCGGGACGGCGTCGTTCGCGCCGGTCACCTCGCCGGACGGGACGGCGGACTGGTTCGTCGTGCACGACAACACGACCGGCTGCGACCCGGGCCGCCGGCTGCGCCTCCAGCCCCTGTACTGGGACGCCCGGGACGGCTCGCCGCTGCTTGGGTACCCGGTGGACGACGGGGTGCAGCTGCCGGTGCCGTCGGGGGAACCGGGTTCGGTG
Organism: Actinocatenispora rupis; assembly: GCF_016861975.1. GTDB lineage: Bacteria > Actinomycetota > Actinomycetes > Mycobacteriales > Micromonosporaceae > Actinocatenispora > Actinocatenispora rupis. The sequence continues at coordinate 57,556 of NZ_BOMB01000031.1, forward strand.
CCGAACACCGATCCGTACGCCTCGGGTTGGGGCGACGCGTTCGGTGACGCGGCGGAGGGCGACGCCACCGACGGCCGGCGTACCGGGGACTGGACGGTGACCGACACCCGGACGGCGAGCGTCACGACACCCGGCGGTACCGCGTGGTCCCAGCTGTTCTACGCGTCGAACCCGAACTACGAGGACTTCACGGTGTCGGCGGACGTGCGGTGGACGGCGACGGGCAGCACGTCGGCGTACCCGAAGTACGGGATCTACGCCTCGTACGCGGACCGGGCGAACCACGTGGAGGTGTTCGTGGACCGGCAGTACGGGGTGCTGGCGACGCACGCGGTGGTGCAGGGCGTCGAGCAGCCGTGGCAGAACTCGCCGCTGCCGGCGGGCTTCGATCCGGCTCAGTACCACACGATCCGGGTGGTGAAGGGCGGTCCGACGTACACGTTCCTGCTGGACGGGACGCAGGCGCAGCGGCGCACGTTCACCGGCTCGACGTTCCCGGTGCTGCTGAACGGGCAGCCGGGGCTGGTCACCGAGGACACCGCGGCGGACTACCGCAACGTCGCCGTGACCGACACGTACTGATCGGCGCTCGGTCTTTACAGGGGTTCTACAACGATGTAAAAACTGGGGCACAGTCGAGCGGGAGGTGGCGATGACCGTGCCCCGAACTTCGGACGCCGGTGGGGAACCGAGCCGTCGACGGTCCCCCACCGGTCCGTCGGGCATCAGCCGGCGCGCGGCACTCGCCGCGCTCGGCGTCGCAGGACTCGGCGCCAGTACCGGGTGCGGCTCGGTGCTCGCCGGTGTGGCCGGCACCGGACCGCCGGCCGACGCCCTCACGTACTGGAACCTCTTCACCGGTGGCGACGGCAGCCACATGGTCGAGATGGAGGACCGGTACCGCAAGCAGCACCCGGACGTCCACCTCAACGCGGTCACCCTGAGCTGGGGCACGCCGTACTACACGAAGCTGGCGCTCGCCATCCTCGGCAACCGGCCGCCGGACGTCGCCGTCACCCACCTCAGCCGGCTGCCCACCCTCGCCGCCGGCAACCTGCTCGAACCGCTGCGCGGCGACGACCTCGCCCGGCACGGCATGACCGCCGACCGCTTCACCCCGGCCGCGTGGCGGAAGGGCCAGGTCGACGGCAAGCAGTACGCGGTGCCCCTCGACACCCACCCGTTCGTCATGTTCTACAACGTCGACATCTGCCGGAAGGCCGGGCTGCTCGACGCCGACGGCCGCATCGCCCCCATCACCGGTACCGACGGGCTCGTCGCCGCGCTCGCCGCCTGCCGCAAGGTGACCGGCGCGTACGGCGGGGTGGTCAACGTCAACGCCGACCCGTCCACCTGCTGGCGCTGGTTCGACACCCTGTACGGCCAGCTCGGCGGCGAGGTGCTCGCCGACGACGGCACCCGCATCGTGCTCGACGACGCGAAGGCCGCCCAGGTACTCGCGTTCCAGCGGGAACTCACCGTCGGCCGCAAGCTCATGCCGTCCAACATCGACGGCAACGGCGTCAACCAGCTCTTCGCCAACGGCAAGGTCGGCCTGCTGTTCGACGGCGTCTGGCAGCTCCCCACGTACCAGGCGACGAAGCTGAAGTTCTCCATGGCGCCGGTGCCGAACGTCTTCGGCGGGGCGTACCACTGCTTCGCCGACTCGCACGCGCTGATCCTGCCGCGCAATGCCGGCCGCGACGCCCACCGCCGCGACACGTCGCTCGGACTCGTCCGCGGGCTGCTCGACGCGAGCATGGTGTGGGCCGAGGGCGGCCACGTGCCGGCCTGGAAGAACGTGCAGGACTCCGCCGCGTTCCGCAAACTCCGCCCGCAGTCCGAGTACGTGCCGGCCGCCGAGGCCGCCGTCTACGACCCCGCCGGCTGGTACTCGGGCGCCGGGTCCGACTTCGAGAACATCATGGGCTTCGCGGTCGCCGCCGCCGAGGCCGGCCAGATCTCGCCGGACGCCGCCGTCCGCCAGATCCGCACCAAGCTCAACGGGTACGCCAGCCGGCCCGCACCGGTGGGAGGCACCGCATGACAACGATCCCCGGCAGCTCCCCACCCAACTCGCTGCGCTCGCTGCGACGCTCCGCATCGGAGGCCGCCTCATGACGACGACCACGTTGGCGGCGCTGCCGCGTACCGAGGAGCAGACGGCGCGGGGTGACGAGGCACGGGCCGGGTGGGGGCTGCTCGCCCCGTTCGCCGTGCTGTACCTGCTGTTCCTGATCGGCCCGGCACTGTACGGGCTGGTGCTGAGCTTCTTCGACGCGAGTTCGGTCCGCACCGGGCTGGGGTCGTTCGCCGGGTTCGGCAACTACGCCGAGGCGCTCGGCAGCAGCGACTTCTGGTCGTCGATGTGGCACACCGTGCTGTTCACGCTGCTGACCACGCCACCGCTGGTGATCGTGGCGATGGGGCTGGCGATGCTGGCGGACCGGCTCAAGCACGGCCGCTGGTTCTTCCGCCTCGCCTTCTTCGCCCCGTACGTGGTGCCCGCGACGTGCGTGGCGCTCGTCTTCACCTGGATGTACACCCCGACCGGCCTGTACTCGTCGTGGCTGACGTCGGTCGGGCTGACCGCGCCGGCCTGGCTCGCCGACCCGAACTGGGCGATGATCTCCGTCGCGCTGATGACGGTGTGGTGGACGATCGGCTTCAACTTCGTGCTCTACCTCGCCGGCCTCCAGGAGATCCCGCAGGAGCTGTACGAGGCGTCCGCGGTGGACGGGGCCAGTCCCCTGGCGCAGCTGCGCCGGATCACCGTGCCGCTGCTCGGGCGTACCACGCTGCTGGTGACGATGCTGCAGATCCTCGCCTCGCTGAAGGTGTTCGACCAGATCTACCTGCTCACCTCGGGTGGCCCGAACTACGCCACCCGGCCGGTCATCGAATACATCTACGACGTCGGCTTCACCGACTTCCGCACCGGCTACGGCGCCGCCGCCTCGATGCTGTACTTCGTGGTCATCCTGGCCGTCTCCGTGGTCTGGTTCGTGGCGAACCGCCGGCTCGGCAGGAGGTCCTGACATGGCGACGCTGACGGCCACCCGTCCGGAGACCCGATCGTCCGGTACCGGCGTCGGGATCCGCAACCGGCACCGGTACTTCACCGCCTTCTGCGTGTCCGTCCTGGTGGTGTTCGCCGCGGTCTGGCTGGTGCCGCTGCTGTGGGCGGTGGACACGTCGATCCGCCCGGAGGGCGAGGTCACCACCGACCCGACGGCCTGGTTCACCTCGCATCCGACGCTCGACGCGTACCGGCACGTGTTGTCGGCGGGGCGGCTGCCGGCCTGGTACCTGAACAGCTTCCTGGTCGCGGCACTCACCGCGGCGCTGACGGTGGTGGTCTGTTCGATGGCCGGCTTCGCCGTCGCCCGGGTACGGTTCCGCGGCCGGCGGGCCGCCACCGGGCTGATCCTGGCCGGGCTGATGATCCCGCCGCAGGTGCTGATCATGCCGCAGTTCCAGGAGTTCGCCGGGCTGCACCTGCTCAACACGTACTGGGCGCTCGTGTTGCCGGCGCTGCCGACGCCGGTCGCGGTGTTCGTGTTCGCGTCGTTCTTCAGCGGGCTGCCGGGCGAACTGGTCGAGTCGGCGCGGCTGGACGGCGCCGGCTGGTTCCGCATCTACTCCCGGATCATGATGCCGCTGTGCCGGCCGGCGGTGTCCGCGGTCGTGATCTTCACGTTCGTGTGGAGCTGGAACAGTTTCCTGTGGCCGCTGCTCGTGATGACCAGTACGGACACCATGACGATCCCGGTGGGGTTGTCCGTCGTGCAGGACGCGTACGGCATCCACCAGGCGCAGGTGATGGCCTCGGCCGTACTCGGCGCGCTGCCGCTGTTCCTGGTGTTCCTGTTGTTCCAGCGCCGGATCGTGGCGGGCATCGCCAACACCGGCATCAAGTAGCGCGACGGGGCGCCGGCGGTTCGTCGCCGGCGCCCCGTCTCCGTACCGCGCGGCCGGCGCTCCCCCGTGGAGAGCGCCGGCCGCGCGCGTCACGCCCGCTCGCTGGCCGCGGTCCGGCTCTGTACGGCGCGGATCCGCGCCACATCCAGCTTCTCGGTACGGTCGAAGCGGTAGATGCCGTTCTGCTCCTGGTGCACGTCGGTCAGCTGGGTGTAGCAGTAGCCGAACATCGACGGGTCGTCGAGCAGGACGGACACCAGCCCGGCGAACCGCGCGTGGAACTCCGCCACGTCCTTCGGCCGCTCCCCGTACCCCCAGGACTCGTCGCCGTCGCCCCACCAGATCCCGCCGAACTCGCTGCAGAAGTACGGCTGCCCCCGGTACGGCAGGGACCACGGCGCGTCGCGCTCACCGACGTTCACGTACGTGCCGGCCATCTCGGCGCCGAACACCTCGGGGTCCTGCGTGTAGTTGTGCGAGTCGTACACGTCGGACTCGGCGACCCGGTGGCTGTAACCGGACGCGTCGAGTACCGGACGGGTGCTGTCCATGGCCTTGGTGGCGAGGAACATCGCGCGGGTCGTGTCGTCCAGCACGGTGATGTCGTCGGTGATGCGCTGCCGCGTCTCGTTGAGCGGGCACCAGCCGACGATCGACGGGTGCGAGTAGTCGCGTTCCAGCGCCTCCAGCCACTGCGCGACGTAGCTCGGGTCGGGCCGCTGGTTGTCGCCGTCCGGCCCGTACCCGTTGCAGCCCCAGTCGCCGAACTCGCCCCACACCAGGTAGCCGAGCCGGTCGGCGTGGTACAGGAAGCGCTCCTCGAAGACCTTCTGGTGCAGCCGGGCGCCGTTGAAGCCGGCCGCCAGGGACAGCTCGATGTCGCGGACCAGGGCCGCGTCGTCCGGCGCGGTGAGCACCCCGTCCGGGTAGTACCCCTGGTCGAGGACGAGGCGCTGGAACACGCGGCGACCGTTGAGCCGCAAGGAGTTCCCGTCGATCGACACCGACCGCAGCCCCGCGTAGCTGTCGGCCGCGTCGACGACCGCGCCGGCCGCGTCGAGCAGTTCCAGGCGGATCCCGTACAGGTGCGGGTCGCCGGGCAGCCACTCCCGCACCCGCCCCTCCGGTACGGCCAGGGTCAGCCGCGGCGCGAGGTCCAGGTCGGCACGTACCTCGGCGGTGGTGACGGTGCCGGCGTCGTCGGTGAGCGTGGCCCGGACGCGGTGACCGGTACGGTTCGCCGACAGCGGCAGTTCCAGGTGGAACGCGCCGGCGGCGAGGTCCGGCGTGATCCGCGGGCGGCGCAGGTGCACCTCGGGCACCGGCTCCGCCCACACCGTCTGCCAGATCCCCGTCGTACGGGTGTAGTCGCAGTCGTGGTTGGCGTACTCGGTGGACTGCTTGCCGCGGGCCTGCGGACCGGACTTGGCGTCGCGGGCGCGGACCACGACGACCGCCCGCTCCCCCGGCCCGGCCACGCCGGACAGGTCGACGGTGAAGCCGGTGAAGCCGCCCCGGTGCCGGCCGACCTCGGTGCCGTTGACCCAGACGGTGGTGTCGTGGTCGACGGCCTGGAAGTGCAGCAGCACCCGGCGGCCGGCCCACCCGGCCGGGAACTCGACCTCCCGCCGGTACCAGACGGCGTGGTGGAAGTCGGTGTCGCCGATCCCGGACAGCTCGGACTCCGGGCAGAACGGCACGACGATCCGGTCGGACAGCTCGCGGTCGGTCAGCCCGCGGGCGAGACCGCTGTCGCCGCGGTCGGTCTCGAACCCCCACGTACCGTTGAGGTTGAGCCAGTCGGTCCGGACGAACTGCGGCCTCGGGTACTCGGGCCGCGGAACACTGCTCGACACCATGATTCTCCTTGCGCGGTACGCGATTCGGCGGATCGTCGGGCAGTCTATTACATCGTTGTAAATGCGCCCGGGTGACGAGGCTCTCCCGGGCCGGGGATACGCTGCGGGGTCCACGGGGAGGTGCCGGTGCCACCGAAGCTCAGAGACGTCGCGGAACGCGCCGGCGTGTCCGTCAAGACGGTCTCCAACGTCGTCAACGGGTACGTCCACGTCAAGGACGCCACCCGCGACAGGGTCCAGCGCGCCATCGACGAGCTCGGCTACCGTCCCAACCTGACCGCGCGTTCGCTGCGCTCCGGCCGCAGCGGCGTCCTCGCCCTCGCCGTACCGGAACTCGACGTGCCGTACTTCGCGGAGCTGGCGCGGCTCGTCGTCGAGACCGCCGCCGACCGCGGGTACACGGTCGTCATCGACCAGACCGGCGGCGGCCGCGAGCAGGAGATGGTGGTACTCAAGGGGATCCGCAGCCACTTCGTCGACGGTGTCCTGTTCAGCCCGCTCGCGCTGTCCGCCGCCGACCTGCGGGCCCGCACCGACCGCGCCCCCCTCGTACTGCTCGGCGAGCGCGCCCCGCGCGGGCCCGACGACCACGTCGGCATCGACAACGTACGGGCCGCGCGGGACGCCACCGAGCACCTCGTCGCCATCGGCTGCCGGCGGATCGCCGCCATCGGCGCGCAGACCGGCGGACCCGGCGCCACCGCCCGGCAACGCCTCAGCGGCTACCGCGCCAGCCTCACCGAGGCGGGCCTGCCGTACGACCCGGACCTCGTCGTACCGGCGCGGAGCTTCCACCGGGCCGACGGCTTCGCCGCGATGGCCGCCCTGCTCGCCCTGCCCGACCCGCCGGACGGCGTGTTCTGCTTCAACGACCCGCTCGCCCTCGGCGCCCTGCGCTGCCTCGCCACCCGCGGCATCCGGGTGCCGCAGGACGTCGCCGTCGTCGGCTTCGACGACGCCGAGGACGGCCGCTACAGCACCCCGAGCCTGTCCACCATCGCCCCGGACAAGCCGACCATCGCCACCACCGCCGTCGACTTCCTCCTCGCCCGCATCGACGGCACCGCGCCCACCGGCCCCCGCCGTACGACGGCGCCGCACACCCTCGTCCCCCGCGAGTCCACCGACCGCTGACGTTTCTCGCCGATTCCGTACCCGCGAGCTTCCCCGGTGGTGTCGGATCGGGGCCGGGGCGTTCGTGGCAGGGGTGAGGGCCGCCCACCGGGGCACCCGCGACCACGGGAGATGATCACGATGCAGTACCTGCTCTCCGTACTCGACGTCGACGCCGGCACCGCCACCCCGGACGAGATGGCCGCCATCGACACGTTCAACGAGCGGCTCAGGTCCGCGGGCCACTGGGTCTTCGCCGGCGGCCTCGCCGCGCCCGACACCGCCACCGTCGTCGACAACCGCGACGGCGCCGCACTCGTCACCGACGGCCCGTACCTGGAGTCGAAGGAGTACCTGGCGGGGTTCTGGATCATCCGGGCGGCGGACCTGGACGTGGCGCTCGCGCTCGCCAGCGACGGGTCGCGGGCCTGCAACCGCCGCGTCGAGGTACGTCCGTTCCGGTGAACACGGTCGACGCCGGGGCGGCGATCACCCGGGCCCACCGCGCCGAATGGGCCCGCATCGTCGCCGCCCTGGCCAAACGGTTCGGCGATCTCGACATCGCCGAGGAAGCCACCGCCGAGGCGTACGCGACGGCGGTCGAACGGTGGCCGGCCGACGGCGTACCGCCGAATCCCGGTGGGTGGCTGACCACGACCGCCACCCGCCGGGCCATCGACCGGATCCGGCGCGAACGGAAACGCGCCGACAAGTACCGGGAGGCCTGGATGGTGGCGGACGACGGACCGGCCGAGCCCGTCGGCGCCATCGACGACGACCGGCTGCGGCTGATCTTCACCTGCTGCCATCCCGCGCTCGCCGCGGAGGCCCGGGTGGCGTTGACGCTGCGCCTGGTCGGCGGCCTGACCGTCGCCGAGATCGCCCGCGCGTTCCTGGTGCAGGAGAACACGATGGGGCGGCGCATCACCCGCGCCAAGGCCAAGATCGCCGCGGCGCGCATCCCCTACCGCGTGCCCTCCGCGGCCGACCTCCCCGCCCGCGTCTCCGGCGTCCTCGCCGTCCTGTTCCTCGTCTTCAACGAGGGCTACCTCTCCACCGGCCCCGACACCGACCCGGTACGCCACGACCTGACCGCCGAGGCCATCCGCCTCACCCGTACCCTGCTGCCCGCCGACGGCGAGGTCACCGGGCTGCTCGCGCTGATGCTCCTCACCGAGGCCCGCCGCGACGCCCGGATCGCCGCCGACGGCACCCTCGTCCCCCTCGCCGAACAGGACCGCGGCGCCTGGCACACCGCACTCATCGCCGAAGGCCACCACCTGGTACGCCAGCGTCTCGCCACCGGTGAACCGCCCGGCCGCTACCAGATCCTCGCCGCCGTCAACGCCGTCCACACCTCCGCCCGCGACGCCCGCGACACCGACTGGGCCCAGATCGTCGCCCTCTACGACCACCTCGTACGCCTCGACCCGTCGCCGATCGTCGCCCTCAACCGTGCCGTCGCCGTCGCCGAACTCGACGGCCCCGACGTGGCCCTCGCCACCGTCGACCGCCTCGCCGAGCCACTCGCCGGGTACCACGCCTACCACGCCACCCGCGCCGACCTGCTCCGCCGCCTCGGCCGCAGCCACGAGGCGCGCGCCGCGTACGACCGGGCCATCGCCCTCGCCGGCAACACCGCCGAAACCGCCCACCTCACCCGCCGCCGCGCCCAACTCGCACCCCCACCCCCCTGACCCGCACCACACCAGACCCCAAGCACCCCAACCCATCCCGCCCCGCACGCCACCCGCGCCCAGCCCGCCGCGCAAGACCCGAACCCTGACCCTGCGACAACAACGCGCCAGGCCGACCGCAGCGCAACCAAGCCCAACAAGCCGGAAGTACCGAGCCGGCACCCTGCCGTAGCCAAGCCCGGACACGGGCCGACCGCACCGAGTACGCCCGCGAAAGGCCAAGTACCACAAGGCAACTGGACACACCAACGCCATCAGCGCAGCGAGCGAGCGCAACGGGCGAGCACAGCGAGCGAGCGCAACGGGCGAGCGCAACGGGCCCAGCGCGGCGAAGGCCGATGACGACAGAGCAAGGCGCAAACAGAGCCGAGCGCAGCCGAGGCCACCAACGACCGCCCAGCAAGCTGAGCCGAGTGCAGCGAGGGCGAAGCAAGGGCGGCGCATGGTCGAGCGCAGCGAAGGCCGTGCCAGCACAGCACAGCACAGCAAGACCGAGCACAGCGAAGCCCGGCGCAACCATGCCGCCGAAAACAGCCAAGGCGAGTACAACAAGATGGCCAGCACGCCAACCAAGCGCAACAAGGTTGGCCGAGCGCAGCGAATGCCGTGCGACAGCGCCTTCAAACGGAGCACAGCGAGCGCAGTGCGGCGCGCCGAGCGCAGCGACGGCATGCGCGGCAAGGCACCGAGCACAGCGAAGCCAAGCCCAGCAACGTGCCGAGCACAGCGAAGCACAGCAAGGCCGAGCGCAGCGAGGCCCAGTAGGCAAGCCGAAGCACAGAACAGTGGGCCGAGCCCAGCGAAGCCGAGCCCAGCGAAGCCGAGCGCAGCGAAGGCAGCACAGCAAGGGGCCGAGCGCAGCGAAGGCAGCACACCGCTGGGGAGCAAGGCGACGTGGGGGTGCCGGGGGCTACGCCCCCGGCGCGGGGTCTGGGGGCCGCGCCCCCAGAGCAATGCGAAACGGCCCCCACTCGCGCTCTCCGCGAGTAGAGGCCGACCAGACCGTGTAGCCCCGACCGGATTCGAACCGGCGCCGCCGCCTTGAGAGGGCGGTGTCCTAGGCCGCTAGACGACGGGGCCCTAGGGTGGTGCGCGGACAGTTGCTGGGGTACCAGGACTCGAACCTAGACTAACTGGGCCAGAACCAGTCGGGCTGCCAATTACCCCATACCCCATCGGTGCCCGCGCACCGGAGTGAACTGTACATGACCGGGTTCGCGGGCCCCAAACCAGGGGCGTGGTGGCGCGCTGTCGTGGTGGGCGGGTCCGGTGGGGTACGTCCGGGCGTCGGGTCGGCGTGCCCGTTTCGGCTGGTGGGTACGGCGGCGGCGGGGTCGTACCGGCCCGTCGGGTTGCGGCCAGAACGGGCGGCGGACGGCGGGATGGCCGGCGGCGCTGCCCGTACTCTCGGGTCATGACGGGTTGCGGGGCGTCGGGTGTCCGGGCTCGTGCGGGGTTCCTGGTTCGTGGCGAGCCCGTCCTGTTCGTGGTGCTGACGGTGGTGTCGTGCTGGGCCGCGTACTCGTTCGCGCACGACGTCGACCGGATGGCCCGGGACTGTGGCGGCGGTTCGTGCGCCTCGAACGACGTGCGCGGGCTCACGCTGCCGCTGGCGATCATGAGCGGGCTGGCGGCGGGGGCGGCGGGCGTGTCGACGCTCGGGCTGACCGCGCCGGGTGTGGCGCTGGCGGCGTTCGGCGCGGGGTTGCGGGGCGGGACACGGGCCGCGGTGGCGGACGGGTTCACGCCGGCGCAGACGGTGGGCTTCCCGACCACCGCCGCCGTGGTACTGCTGGTGGCGGGCGCGCTGGTGACCGTCGCGGGTCTAGCGGTACGCCTGCGCGGCCTTGCCACCCGCCGCCGCGCGACCGGCGGCAGCGGCCCGAACCGGTGAGCCGCGGCCAGCACCGACCCGCCCGGGTGGCACGGAACCGCCCGGCGGCATCGAACTGCCCGGCGGCGCCGACGGCGGCCGCGACGACCAGCAGCGGGATGGTCAGGCACGTGCGGTTGTAGACCGCCTGCACGAGGCTGCCGTCGAACCACCGGTACCGGACCGGCAGGCCGCCGGGGACGCCGAACCAGATCAGCGAGTCGGCGAAGCAGCCCGGCGCGCTCGTCGGCGGTCAGCAGTGCGTCGTCCACCTCTGGCACGTACGACGAGACGTCGGCCAGCAGCGGCCCCCACCGCCCGGCAGCCGCACCATGTCACTCACGCTCGCGCCGCGGTGGCCAGGTCACCGGGCGGTGCGGACGGCGCCGGTCCAGAGACCGATCCGCCGGCGTACACCGGAACCGAGAACGCCCAGCCCGGCGAGCACCGGCACCGCGACGCTCGGACCCGCGGTCACCTGGATGCGTGGCCCGGCCACACCGGAAACGCCCGCGCCGCACCAGCAACGCGCGCACCCGCCACGCCGGACGCCCGCGCCACGCCGAAACGCCGCGACACCCTGGAAACGTTGCGCCGCACCGGAAAGCCCGGCCACGCCGCGGACACCCACGCCACACCGGATACGCCCGCGCCGCACCGGACACGCTGCGACATCCCGGAAACGTTGCGCCGCACCGGAAACGCCCGCGCCGCGGGCACCCGCCGCGCCATAACGAGAGCCCGCGCCGAAACGCACCGTTGAACGGGAACCCGTACCGAAGGCGGGCGCCACGCCGAAGGCACGGCGCCCGCAAGGAGGCGGCCCGGAACCCAAGCGGCCGGGGCCTGAGCGGCCCGGTACCCAAGCGGCCCGGAGCCCGAGGGTTCCGGGCCGCGACGGACGGTCAGCCCGCGGTCGTACGGGCGGCTCGTAGCCGGGCCAGGGAGCGGTCGCGTCCGAGCAGCTCCATCGACTCGTACAGCGGGGGCGAGACGGTACGGCCGGTGACGGCGACGCGTACCGGGGCGAATGCCTTGCGGGGCTTGAGCCCGAGCCCGTCGACGAGCGCGGTCTTGAGCGCGTCCTCCAGGGCCGGCGCGGTCCAGTCGGGCAGCGGTTCGACGGCGGCGAGCGCGGCGTCGAGTACCGGGGCGGCGTCGGGGCCGAGTGCCTTGGCGGCGGCGTCCGGGTCGGGTACCAGGTCCTCGACGAACAGGAAGCCGAGCATGTCGGGGGCCTGGCCGAGGGTCTGCACCCGCTCCTGGATGAGGGGCGCGGCGGCGGCGATCACGGCGCGCTGCTCGTCGGTCGGCGTGACGAGCCCGGCGTCCGCCAGGTACGGCGTGATGCGGGCGGCGAAGTCGTCCGGGGTGAGCAGCCGTACGTGCGCGGCGTTGATCGCGGCCATCTTCTTCGGGTCGAACCGGGCCGGGTTGACGTTGACGTCGGTGATGTCGAACGCCTCGACGAGTTCGGCGGGGCTGAAGACGTCGCGGTCGGGGGCGATGGACCAGCCGAGCAGCGCCAGGTAGTTGACGACGCCCTCGGGCAGGTACCCCTCCCGCCGGTACTGGAAGAGGTCGCTCTTGGGGTCGCGCTTGGAGAGCTTCTTGTTGCCCTCGCCCATCACGTACGGCAGGTGGCCGAACTGCGGGGTGCGCTCGGCGACGCCGATCTCGACGAGCGCCCGGTACAGGGCGAGCTGGCGCGGGGTGGACGGCAGCAGGTCCTCGCCGCGCAGTACGTGGGTGATCTTCATCAACGCGTCGTCGACCGGGTTGACCAGCGTGTACAGCGGGTCGCCGGTGCCGCGGACGATCACGAAGTCGGGCACCGAGCCGACCTTGAACGTGACCTCGCCGCGTACCAGGTCGGTCCAGGTCAGGTCCTCGTCGGGCATCCGCAGCCGCAGCGACGGCACCCGGCCCTCGGCCCGGTACGCGGCCTTCTGCTCGTCGGTCAGGTCCCGGTCGGCGTTGTCGTACCCGAGCTTGGGGTCGCGGCCGGCGGCCTTGTGCCGCGCCTCGATCTCCTCGGCGGTCGAGAACGACTCGTACGCGTAGCCGCCCTCGACCAAGCGGTTCGCCACGTCGGCGTAGATCTCGCGCCGCTGGCTCTGCCGGTACGGCTCGTACGGGCCGCCGATCTCGGGGCCCTCGTCGTAGTCCATGCCGAGCCACGCCATCGCGTCGAGGAGCATCCGGTAGCTCTCCTCGGAGTCGCGCGCGGCGTCGGTGTCCTCGATCCGGAAGACGAGCTTGCCGCCGGTGTGCCGGGCGTACGCCCAGTTGTAGAGGCCGGCGCGCATCAGGCCGACGTGCGGGGTGCCGGTCGGCGACGGGCAGAAACGCACCCGGATGTCGGCGCCGGTCGGTACGGAGTGCTCAGTCAAGGTCCACCACCGGGTTGCTCAGGGTGCCGATGCCGTCGATCGTGACCGTCACCGTGTCGCCGTCGACCAGCGGGCCGACGCCGGCGGGCGTACCGGTCAGGATCACGTCACCGGGCAGCAGCGTCATCACGTGCGACACGTACGAGACGAGGGTCGGGATGTCGAAGATCATGTCCCGGGTACGGCCGCGCTGCCGGACCGCGTCGCCGACCGTGCAGGTCACCTCGACGTCGGAGACGTTCGCGTCGGTGTCGATCCACGGGCCGATCGGGCAGAACGAGTCGAACCCCTTGGCGCGGGTCCACTGCCCGTCGCTGCGCTGCAGGTCGCGCGCGGTGACGTCGTTCGCGCAGGTGTACCCGAAGATCGCGGCGGGCGCGGTGGCCCGGTCGACGCGGCGGGCGCCGGTCATGCCGATCACGACGGCCAGCTCGGCCTCGTGCTCGACCCGCTTCGACTGGGTGGGCAGGCGGATCGCGTCGCCGGGCCCGACGACCGAGGTCGACGGCTTCAGGAACAGCAGCGGCTCCGTCGGTACCTCGGCCTGGTGCTCGGCGGCGTGTTCGGCGTAGTTGCGGCCGACGCACACCACCTTGCTCGGCAGGATCGGCGACAGCAGCCGGACGTCGGAGAGCGCCCAACGCTGCCCGGTGGTCTGCACCCGCCCGAAGGGCAGCCCCTCGATCTGGGCGACGGTCAGCCCCTCCGTCCCCGCGCCGGGGTCGCCCTCGACCACCCCGAACGACATGCCGCCGCTGTGGGCGAACCGTGCGATACGCACAACACAACCTTCCGTCGAGGTCCGCGGCCGGTCAGCGCCCGCCGCGGAGCGAATTGCCTTCTGGAGAATCTAACGGTCCGCAACCGGACCACGTCGACGGGATGAGCCGCCGCCCGCCGGTCGGCGTACGCACCGGCCGCTGGCAGACTGGGTGCATGTCCGCACCGCCGAACGCCACGTACCGGGTGGTGCTGTCCGCGGCGGAGTGGCGCGGCCGGCGCGCGGCGCACGAGCGGCGGATCGACGGCTGGACCGCCCCGCACCTGGCCCGGCGCCGGAAGGGCGCCCGGCACCCCGTCGAGGACTTCCTCTTCACGTACTACTCGTACCGTCCCGCGCAGTTGCGGCGCTGGCATCCCGGTGCGGGCGTCCTGCTGGACGGCGCCACCGCGGCCGAGGCCGGCCCGCAGTACGTGGCGGTCGACGGCGGCGCCGTGCTGGACGCGGCCGAACTGCTGGCCCGGCGTACCGGGACGGTCGGGTGGGTGCGTGACCTGCTGGTGCGTACGGCGGGGCGACCGGCGCAGTTCGGGTGCTTCGGGCTGCACGAGTGGGCGATGGTGTACCGGCAGGGCGCCGAGGAGCTGCGGCACGCCGGCTGGCCGCTGCGGCTGTCCCCCGCCGAGACCGACGCCGTCGTCGCCGAGCGCGGCGTACGGTGCAGCCACTTCGACGCGTTCCGGTTCTTCACCGAGCCGGCCCGCCCGCTCAACGTGCTGCAACCGACCCGGGAACGGCAGGCCGAGCTGGAGCAGCCCGGCTGCCTGCACGCCACCATGGACCTCTACAAGTGGGCGTACAAGCTGTCCCCGCTGGTGGACAGCGACCTGGTGGCGGACTGCTTCGCGCTGGCCCGCCAGGTCCGCGAGATCGACATGCGCGCCTCGCCGTACGACCTGTCCGCGCTGGGCTACCGGCCGATCCCGATCGAGACGCCCACCGGCCGGGCGGAGTACGCGGCGGCCCAGCGCGCCATGTCCGAGCGCGCCGCACCGTTGCGCGAACGCCTCGTCGCCGCCTGCGACGCGCTGCTCCCGGCCTGACGGGACACACCGCCGGGCCAGCCCGACCCGGCGGTACGACCCGCGGTCAGCTCCCGGCGCGCGCCGGCTCGGCGTTGCGCACCCCGTACGTGAGGGCGTCGACGAGCGCGTGCCAGCTCGCCTCCACCACGTTCTCGTGTACGCCGACGGTGGTCCAGTTGTGCTGCTCGCCGCCGGACTCGACGAGTACCCGGGTGACGGCGCCGGTGCCGTGGCTGCCCTCCAGGATCCGTACCTTGTAGTCCCGGAGGTCCACTGTGGACAGTCCCGGGTAGTGCCGGACCAGCGCGGCGCGCAGCGCGGCGTCGAGCGCGTTGACCGGACCGTTGCCCTCCCCGGTCGCGATCACCCGCTCGCCGCGCACCCGTACCTTGACGGTCGCCTCGCTGACCACGGCGCCGTCCTCCCGATGCTCCACGATCACCCGGTACGACTCCAGCGTGAACGGGCGCGCCGGCCCGCCGTCGAGCGCGGCGCGTACCAACAGTTCGAAGGACGCGTCGGCGGCCTCGAACGACCAGCCCTCCGCCTCCTTGCGCTTCACCTGCTCGGTGACCGCCGACAGCACGTCCGGCCGGCCGGCCAGGTCCAGGCCGAGCTCGCGACTTTTCAGCTCGACGCTGGCCCGGCCGGCCATCTCGGTGACCAGGATGCGCATGTCGTTGCCGACGATGGCCGGATCGACGTGGTTGTACAGATCCGGGTCCACCTTGATCGCGCTCGCGTGCAACCCCGCCTTGTGGGCGAAGGCGCTGGCCCCGACGTACGCCTGGTGGGTGTCGGGGGCGATGTTCGCGATCTCCGCGATGGCGTGCGAGACGCGCACCATCTTCTCCAGGCACCCGTCCGGTAGGACCTTGTGCCCGAGCTTCGTGGTGAGGTTGCCGATGATGGCGAAGATGTCGGCGTTGCCGGGCCGCTCGCCGTACCCGTTGGCGGTGCCCTGCACGTGCATCGCGCCGGCCTCGACCGCGGCGATGGTGTTCGCCACCGCGCAGGAGGTGTCGTTCTGCGCGTGCATGCCCAGTCGCGGCGACCCGCCCAACTTCTCGCGTACCTCGGTGACGGTGCGGGCCACCCCGGACGGCAGCATCCCGCCGTTGGTGTCGCACAGCACCACCACGTCCGCACCCGCGGCGAACGCCGTCCGCACCACCTCCAGCGCGTACCCGGGGTCCGCGGCGTACCCGTCGAAGAAGTGCTCGCAGTCGAGGAACACCCGGCGGCCGGCGGCGACGAAGTGCGCGACGGTGTCGCCGACCATGGCGAGGTTCTCCTCGCGACTGGTACGCAGGGCCCGCTCAACGTGCCGTACGTCGGACTTCGCGACGAGGCACACCGCCGGCGTCTCCGCGTCCATCAGCGCGCGTACCTGCGGGTCGTCGGCCACCCGCGCGCCGGCCTTGCGAGTCGCGCCGAAGGCGACGAGCTCGGCGTGCCGGAGGTCGAGCTCGGTACGGGCGCGGGCGAAGAACTCGGTGTCCTTGGGCATCGCGCCGGGCCAGCCGCCCTCGATGAACCGCACGCCGAGTTCGTCCAGCAGGCCGGCGACGGCGAGCTTGTCGGTGACCGAGTAGCTGACGCCCTCGCGCTGGGCACCGTCGCGCAGCGTCGTGTCGAACAGGTGGAACTCGTCGGCGGATCGCATGGTGTCTGTCCTCCCGGGGAGGTCGAAGTGTGTGCTCGCGGCGGATCGGGCCCGGAAAACGAAAAGACCCCCCGGGTCACGGGAGGTCTGCGCGCTGGCTCGACGGATGCGTCGGCGTGCGCGCTAGGTGCCAATAATCAGGCCGCAGAGGATCCGGGTCACGTCCGCCACCTTGCCACCACCGTCCGTCTCGTGGTGAGTCCATCCCAGATTTCGGGCAGCCTCGTGATCGACCTCACCTCCAGGTCACCGGCCCGCGGCCACCCCGGACCCACCCTTAATCTGGAACGGATCCAGTTAAGTAACCCGGCAAGGAGGCCGTGTGCTCACCATCGGTGACCACTTCCCCGAGTACGACCTGACCGCGTGCGTCTCGCTCGACGCGGACAGCGCGTTCGCGCAGATCGACCAGAAGACCTACGAAGGCAAGTGGCGCGTCGTCTTCTTCTGGCCCAAGGACTTCACGTTCGTCTGCCCGACCGAGATCGCCGAGTTCGGCCGGCTCAACGACGAGTTCGCCGACCGGGACGCGCAGGTGCTCGGCGTCAGCGTGGACTCCGAGTTCGTCCACCACGCGTGGCGCAAGGACCACCCGGACCTCCGCGACATCCCGTTCCCGATGCTCGCCGACTCCCGGCACGAACTCTCGGCCGCGTGCGGCGTACTCGGCGACGACGGCTTCGCGCAGCGCGCGACGTTCATCGTGGACCAGAACAACGAGATCCAGTTCGCCATGGTCACCGCCGGGTCCGTCGGCCGCAACGTCACCGAGGTCCTCCGGGTACTCGACGCGTTGCAGACCGACGAGCTGTGCCCCTGCAACTGGAACAAGGGCGGCGAGACGCTGGACGCCACGAAGCTGCTGGCAGGTGCCTGAGGTGGGGCTCGACGCGCTCCGGGCCGCGCTTCCGGAGTACGCGAAGGACACCCGGCTCAACCTCGGCTCGGTGCTGGGCACCAGCCAGGCACCGGACCAGCAGGTCTGGGGCGCCGCGGTGGCCTGCGCGATCGCCGCGGGCAACGCCACCGTCGTACGCGAGATCGTGGCCGAGGCGCTCGACCGACTCAAGCCCGAAGTGGTCGACGCCGCCAAGGCCGCGGCCTCGGTCATGGCCATGAACAACGTGTACTACCGGGCCAAGCACCTGATCGGCGACGACGCGTACCAGTCGCTGCCGGCGCGGTTGCGGATGTCCGTGATCGGCCGCCCCGGCGTCGACAAGGTCGACTTCGAACTGTGGTGCCTGGCGGTCAGCGCGGTCAACGGCTGCGGCACCTGCCTGGAGTCGCACGAGCGGACGCTGCGCGAGGCGGGCGTCTCCCGGGACACCGTGCACGACGCGCTGCGTGTCGCGTCCGTCGTGGCCGCCGCCGCGACGACGCTCGCGGCCGAGGAGGCCCTCACCGCCTGACGGCGCCGTACGACCCGACGCCCCCGGTACCCACTCGGTACCGGGGGCGTCGCAGGTCGGGCTGGGTGAGGCCAGTTGGTGCGGCCAGCCGTCAGGCCAGGCGGTGCACCCAGCCGTGGGTGTCCTCGACGCGACCGTGCTGGATGTCCAGCAGCGTCTCGCGCAGCCGGCGGGTGACCGGGCCTTCGGCGCCGCCGCCGATCGTGAAGTCCAGGTCGGCGCCGCGGACCCGGCCGATCGGGGTGACCACCGCGGCCGTCCCGCAGGCGAACGACTCGCGCAGCAGCCCCGACTCGGCGTCCGCTTGCCACTCGTCCACCGCGTACTGCCGCTCCTCGACGCGCCACCCGAACTGTCCGGCCAGCGCCAGCACGGACTCGCGCGTGATGCCCGGCAGGATCGTGCCGGCCAGCGGCGGGGTCACCAACGTGACGTCGTCGCCGTCGCCGTACACGGAGAAGACGTTCATGCCGCCCAGCTCGTCCACGTACCGGCGCTCGACGGCGTCGAGGAACACGACCTGGTCGCAGCCCGCCTCGATCGCCTCCGCCTGCGCGACCAGGCTCGACGCGTAGTTGCCCGCGCACTTCGCCGCGCCCGTACCGCCCGGCGCTGCCCGGGTGTACTCCGCGGACACCCACACGTCCACCGGCTGCACGCCGCCCGCGAAGTACGACCCGGCGGGCGAGGCGATCACGCAGAACAGGTACTCCGAGGACGGCTTCACCCCGAGGAACACCTCGGTGGCGAACATGAACGGGCGGATGTAGAGACTGCCGCCCTCCTGCGTGGGGATCCACTCGCGGTCCCGCTCGACGAGCAGCCGCACGGCCGTCAGGAACTCCTCCTCCGGCAGCCGCGGCATGGCCATCCGGTCGCAGGTCAGCTGCATGCGCCGGGCGTTCGCCTCGGGACGGAACAGCGTGATGCCACCGTCCGGGCTGTGGTACGCCTTCAGCCCCTCGAAGATCTCCTGCGCGTAGTGCAGCGCCGCCGTCGCCGGCGACAGCGAGATCGGCCCGTACGGCTCCAGCCGCGCGTCGTACCAGCCCTTGGTGTCGCTGTAGCGGATGGTGACCATGTGGTCGGTGAAGATCCGGCCGAACCCGGGGTTGACCAGCAGTGCCGCCCGCTCGTCCGGCGGCGTGGGCCGCGGGTTCGGACGGACCTCGAACTCCAGGCCCGCCGTGTTCGTCTTCCCGGTGGCGCCAGCACTCATCGTTCTCGTACCTCCAAGGCACTCTCGGACCGCGGCACCGGCCGCACGCACAGAAAACCTACCGCTCGTTCAGGCTCCCCGTACGGTGCAGGGGTCGGCCGAACGACGGCCGGCGGCCGGTGGGGTCCACGGACGGATCGTCAGGAAAGGGCGCGGCACGCGTCGGGTACAACGCGGCAGGGCGACCCCGGCCCGCGATCCGGCCGGTCGGCCACGCGCGGACACCAGCAGCATAGCCAACCTCCTGAACGCTCGCTCAGCCCGGCCGGCGTGATCCACACCGCTCGTTCGCCCAGGTCACAGCCCCGCCACCGGTACGCGGGCACGCCGAAGCGCCCCACGACCGTGAGGCGCTCCGTTGCCCTGTGACGTTGCCCTGCGACGTTCCCCTTACGGCGCGGTCAGTCGGCCAGCCGCGCGGCCACCGCGTCACCCACGGCGGCGGTCTTGACCGGCTCCCCCGGCGTACGCCCGGCCACCTCGGCGCCGACGGCGGCCTCGACCCGGCGCGCGTCCTCGCTGCGGCCCAGGTGGTCCAGCAGCAGCGCGGTCGACAGGATCGCCGCCGCCGGGTCCGCCACGCCCTGCCCGGCGATGTCCGGCGCCGACCCGTGCACCGGCTCGAACATCGACGGGTACTCCCGCGTCGGGTTGATGTTGCCGCTCGCGGCGAGCCCGATGCCGCCGGTCACCGCCGCCGCGATGTCGGTGAGGATGTCGCCGAACAGGTTGTCCGTGACGATCACGTCGTACCGCTGCGGGTTGGTCACCAGGTACATCGCCGCCGCGTCCACGTGCTGGTACTCGGTCTCCACCTCCGGGTACTCCGCGGCCACGTCGGCGAACGCGCGCGACCACATGTGCCCGGCGTTCACCAGCACGTTGTTCTTGTGTACGAGCGTGACCTTGCGCCGCGGGCGGGCCATCGCGCGCTCGAACGCGTCGCGGATCGCGCGCTCCGCCCCGTACCGCGTGTTGAGGCTCTCCTCGGTGGCCACCTCGGCCGGCGTGCCCTGGCGGACCACGCCGCCGGCCCCGCAGTACAGGCCCTCGGTGCCCTCGCGGACGACGACCATGTCGATCTCGCCGGGTGCCACACCGGCCAGCGGACTGACCGTGCCTTCCCACAGTTTGGACGGCCGCAGGTTGATGTAGTGGTCGAACGTGAAGCGCAGCTTCAGCAGCAGCCCCCGCTCCAGCACGCCGGACGGCATCGACGGGTCGCCGACCGCGCCGAGCAGGATCACGTCCTGCTGCGCCAGTTCCTGCAGCACCGACTCCGGCAGCACCTCGCCCGTCCGGTGGTACCGGGCCGCACCCAGGTCGTACTCCGTGGCGTCCACGCCGGGAAGCACCACGTCGAGCACCTTGCGCGCCTCGGCGACCACCTCGGGACCGATCCCGTCGCCACCGATGACCGCCAGCCGTACCGTCACGCCAACCTCCACGTTCGCCGCACCGGGCCGGCGCCGGCCCGTGACGTCCAGCCGCCAGTTCGCGGCCAATCCCAAGAAACGATACACCATTCCCGTATCATGAGATCAACGGCCCCTGTCGTACCGGGGTCCGCGAGATCCGGCGAGGAATCGGCCCGGACACGAATCACCCGCACCCGCCAGACCAGGCATTTCCTCGTACCAAACAAAGAAGGAATGCGCGAAGGATGTCGGATTCTGGACAGTCATCTTGCATTCGAGAAGAGATTGACTTCGAGATCCGCGAAACCGGAGCGAACATCGTCGCGATTATCGGCCGGGAGATACGCACGGCCCCCGCGACCGCGGCCAGGTCACGGGGGCCGGCAGGGAGCGCGAACGCGGGGGGTGAGCGTCGCGCTTCGGGGGGGTGCAGGCCCGCACGCTCCAGAGCTCCGGAACCTTTCCGGCTCATCGGACGGACCGTGACGGACCGCCACAATGACCCGAGAACTGGCAGATGGGTCTCTGTATCGTGTAGCCGACATGAACGGTATCCGGAATAACGACGCAGCGCAAGCGTAGGACGCCACTGCGTTGTATCCGAGTGATCGTTACCACGCGCCGACACAGCGCGTCGGAATCGTGATCAAGCGATCGACCTGCGAAAATGCCGCCGCTCACGGATCATGGGAGCGGACGGCAACAAACCGGTACCACTTCTCCGCGGAGAATACGGATCGGCCCTTCCGTTCGAGGCACGGCGCATGGCACGGTACACCCCGATGACACACCACCCGAACACCACCGAGTACGACCCGATTCGGGCAGATGGCCGAGACCGGCCCGAGCGGTGCGAGTAGCTTCCACAATGCGAGAAACCCGCGCTTGTCGCGGTCTGTCCGGCGCAATCCGCCGATACGATCGCAAGCAGGCACGCACACGAGAGGGAAGTGTCTGTGACGCTGGGTGACCGGCTTGGCCCCGCGGCCGACCGCTCCCACCGGCCGGGCGGTACCACCCCACCGCCAGCGACCGGCGCGGATACCTCCGGCCCCGGCATGCCGCCCGGATCGGACGACGGCTGGCCGCGGAGCCCGTGGTCCGGGGACGACGGTCACGACGGGTCAGCGGACCGCCCGGCGTTCGGCCCTCACCCACCGCGCAGCGACCGTCCCTCCGACACCCGCACCGCCCCGGACGGACCGCACCTCGGCGCGCCGCCGCACCCCGCCGACGCCGGGTACGCGGAGGCCGACCTCGACGACGGGCACACCTGGTACGCACGGCCCCCTCGGTACACGAACGCTCCCCCGCCCGGGCCGGGCCGTCCCGCCACCGACGGTCCCGGGTACGCGGAGCCGCCGACGGATCCGTTCGGTGACGCCGGGGCCGGGTTCGTCCGACCACCCGACCCGCCGTGGAGCCGGCCCGCCGACGACGAGCCGCCGCCACGCCGCCCGGACTCCGACCGGGCGTACGACGGCGGGGTGTACGACCAGGAGAAGCAGCACGAGGACGAGGTGCTGCCGCCGAGCGAGGGAGTACGGCGGCGGGAGGGCACCGTCTCGACGTTGCAGCCGGCCAACGTGTACCGGGTGGCGCCGGCGAAGGCGGGGCCCGCGGGACCACCGCCGAGCCAGGCCAACGGCGCGGCCGTACTGTGCGGGCTGCTCGCGGTGCCGATGCTCGCCGCGGCCGGCGCGCTCGCGGCGACCGGCGACCTGCCGCTCCCGGTGGTACTGCTGGCGATGGCGGTGTGTTCGGTGCTCGGCGGGATCCGCATGATTCGGCGCGGCAGCCCGCTGCCGCCGTTGCTGTGCGCGGCCGGCACGGTGGTCGTGGCGGTCGTGGGCGTGCTGTCCAAGCCGCTGGTACCGAGCCCGATGGGGACGGTTCTCGGCGTCGTCTTCACCCTGTACGTCGGGCTCGTACTGATCATGATCGGGCTGCTGCGCACCCGGCGTACGCGGCGGTGGTTGGCGGCGCGCGGACGCGAATGGCTGGAGCAGCACCCGCCGAAGCGGCGTCGGCTGCCGGCGGTGACGATCCCGCTGCCGAAACTGCCGAAGCTGCGACGGCGTACGCGGAGCCGGAAACCCAAGCGGGTCAAGCAGATGGGCCGGCACGTGAAGGCGCGGCGGCGCGGGCCGTTCCGGTCCCGGCGCCCGGTCAGCTACGTCGGCCGGGACGCGCCCAGCCACGACCGGCGGGGCTGAACACCGGCCACAACGCGCCGTGGGGCGCCACCCGACGGCGGCGCCCCACGTACCACGGAGTGCGGGTCAGTTGGTCTCGGTGATCGGACGGTCGACCCAGCTCATCATGCCGCGCAGCTTCTTGCCGACCACCTCGATCGGGTGGTTGGCGCCCTCCTCGCGCAGCTTGGTGAAGTTCGGACGGCCGTTGTCGTCCTCGGCGATCCACTCGTTGGCGAAGGTGCCGTCCTGGATCTCGCCCAGGATCTTCTTCATCTCCGCCTTGACGTGGGCGTCGACCACGCGCGGGCCGCGGGTCAGGTCGCCGTACTCGGCGGTGTCCGAGCAGGAGTAGCGCTGGCGGGCGATGCCGCCCTCCCACATCAGGTCCACGATCAGCTTGAGCTCGTGGAGCACCTCGAAGTACGCGATCTCCGGCTGGTAGCCGGCCTCGGTCAGCGTCTCGAAACCGGCCTGGACCAGCGCCGACGTGCCGCCGCAGAGTACGGCCTGCTCGCCGAAGAGGTCGGTCTCGGTCTCCTCGGTGAACGTGGTCTTGATGACGCCGGCGCGACCGCCGCCGATCGCCGCCGCGTACGACAGGGCGGTGGCGAAGGCGTTGCCGGTGGCGTCCTGCTCGACCGCGACCAGGTCCGGCACGCCCTTGCCGTCGGCGAACTGCCGGCGTACCAGGTGGCCCGGGCCCTTCGGCGCGACCATCACCACGTCGACGCCCTCCGGCGGCTTGATGAAGCCGTACCGGATGTTGAAGCCGTGACTGAACAGCAGCGTCTTGCCCGGCGTCAGGTTCGGCGCGATGTCGTTGGCGTACAGCGAGCGCTGCACGGTGTCGGGCGCCTGGATCGAGATCAGGTCCGCCTCGGCGGTGGCCTCGGCCGGGGTGAGCACGCGCAGGCCCTGCTCCTCCGCCTTGACCCGGCTCTTGGAGCCCTCCGGCAGGCCGATCCGGACGTCGACGCCGGAGTCCCGCAGGTTGAGCGCGTGCGCGTGACCCTGGCTGCCGTACCCGATCACGGCGACCTTCTTGCCCTGGATGACGGACAGGTCGGCGTCGTCGTCGTAGAAGACCTCGGCGGTCATCGTTTCCCTCTCTGCAGTGGTGTTACTTCTCGCCACGGGTACTCCCGTGGATGTCACGCGGTGGAGCGCAGGGTCGGGCTGGTGATGGAGCGGGCACCGCGGCCGATCGCGACCAGCCCGGACTGCACCATCTCCTTGATGCCGAACGGCTCCAGCATCCGCAGCAACGCCTCCAGCTTGTCACCGGTACCGGTGGCCTCGACGGTCAACGCGTCGGGCGACGCGTCCACGACCTTCGCCCGGAACAGCTGGACGGCCTCCATCACGTGCGTACGGGTCTGCACGTCGGCGCGCACCTTCACCAGCAGCAGCTCGCGCTGCACCGAGGCGTCCGACTCCAGCTCCACGATCTTGAGTACGTTGACCAGCTTGTTGAGCTGCTTGGTCACCTGCTCCAGCGGCGAGGACTCCACGTTCACCACGATCGTGATGCGGGAGATCCCCGGGTGCTCGGTCTCGCCGACGGCGAGCGAGTCGATGTTGAAGCCGCGCCGGCTGAACAGGCCGGACACCCGGGCCAGCACCCCTGGCTTGTCCTCGACAAGCACGGAGAGCGTGTGTTTGCTCATCTCTCATGTCTCCTTACCAGCGCGGTACGCCCCGGCGCCGGCCGGCGGGAGTGCCCGCCACCGGCGCCGGACGTACCGGCTAGAGGTCGTCCTCGTCGAAGGTGGGGCGAACGTCACGGGCGAACAGGATGTCGTCGTTGCCGACACCGGGCGGAACCATCGGCCAGACCATCGCGTCCTTGCCGACCACGAACTCGACCACCACCGGCCGGTCGTTGATCTCGTTGGCCTGCTTGATGACCGCGTCGACGTCGGCGGCCGACTCGACGCGCAGGCCGACACAGCCGAGCGCGTCGGCGAGCTTCACGAAGTCCGGCACCCGGTGCTTGTGCGTACCGAGGTCGGTGTGCGAGTAGCGGCCGTCGTAGAAGAGGGTCTGCCACTGGCGGACCATGCCCAGGTTCCCGTTGTTGATCAGCGCGATCTTGACCGGGATGCCCTCCAGCGCGCAGGTGGCCAGCTCCTGGTTGGTCATCTGGAAGCAGCCGTCGCCGTCCACCGCCCAGACCGTCTTCTCCGGCTGGCCGACCTTGGCGCCCATCGCGGCCGGCACCGCGAAGCCCATCGTGCCGGCACCGCCCGAGTTGATCCACGTGTGCGGCTGCTCGTACCGGATGAACTGGCTGGCCCACATCTGGTGCTGGCCGACGCCCGCCACGTAGATCGCGTCCGGGCCGACGATCTCACCCAACCGCTTGATCACGTACTGCGGGGCCAGGCTGCCGTCCGCCGGCTCCTCGTACCCGAGCGGGTAGCGTTCGCGCAGGTCACGCAGCTGCGTCCACCAGGCGGACAGCTCCGGGCCCTCTCCGCCGTTCGCCTCCATCTCGGTACGCACCGCGCTGATCAGCTCGGCGAGCACGTGCTTGGCGTCGCCCACGATCGGCACGTCGACCGGCCGGTTCTTCCCGATCTCGGCCGGGTCGATGTCGGCGTGCACCACGGTCGCGTCCGGCGCGAACGAGTCGAGCCGGCCCGTCACCCGGTCGTCGAACCGGGCGCCCAGCGCCACGATCAGGTCCGACCGCTGCAACGCGTACACCGCGCCGACGGTGCCGTGCATGCCCGGCATGCCCAGGTGCTGCTCGTGCGAGTCGGGGAACGCGCCGCGCGCCATGAGCGTCGTGACCACCGGGATACCGGTCAGCTCGGCCAGGGTGCGCAGCTCCTCCGACGCGTGCGCCTTCAGTACGCCGCCGCCCACGTACAGGACGGGGCGGTGGGAGGTGCGCATCAGCCGGGCGGCCTCGCGGATCTGCTTGCCGTGCGGGTGCGTCGTCGGGTGGTATCCCGGCAGGTCCAGCGTGGGCGGCCAGGCGAACGTGGTCTGCGCCTGCAGGATGTCCTTCGGGATGTCCACCAGCACCGGGCCGGGGCGGCCGGACAGCGCCAGGTGGAACGCCTCCGCCACCACCCGCGGGATCTCCGCCGCGTCCTTGACCAGGTAGTTGTGCTTGATGATCGGCAGCGTGATGCCGCAGATGTCGGCTTCCTGGAACGCGTCCGTACCGATCAGCTGCGTCGTCTGCTGCCCGGTGATCGCCACCACCGGCACCGAGTCCATGTACGCGTCGGCCAGCGGCGTGACGAGGTTCGTCGCGCCCGGCCCGGAGGTCGCCATGCAGACGCCCACCTTGCCGGTCGCCTGCGCGTACCCCTCGGCGGCGTGGCCCGCGCCCTGCTCGTGCCGTACCAGGATGTGGCGGATCTTGGTCGAGTCGAACAGCGGGTCGTACGCCGGGAGGATGGTGCCGCCGGGGATGCCGAAGACGACCTCGGTGCCGAGCGCCTCCAGCGCGGCGATGAGCGACTGTGCGCCGGTCATGGGTGTGCCGCCGCCGGCGCCCGGGCGGGCGGCCGGTCGGGCGGCTCGGTTCTCGTGCCGAGAGCCTGTCGCGGGTTTCGTCATCGCAGTCCGATCCGGTTTCAGAGTCGAAGTGGTGGTGCGGAACGGCGTGCTTCGGGCCACGGTCCCGTCCGGCGGATGCACCGGACCGGGACAAAAAGAAAGGCCCGCGTGCCAGACGCACACAGGCCGCGCACCGTCACCGGGGTGACGATGCGCTAGGTAAGTACTACGAGGATGTGCCGACTCGACTGCATGGGGTTCACTCTGACGCATCGCCGGCCGTCCGTCAACCTGTCCCACATCGTGGTTCACGCCACTCTCCGATGGGCGGAGCCGCAGGCCCACACGCTCGTTGCAGGCTGAATGAGGGTTAAGTCAGCGTCCCGCCAAGTGGACTCACGGAGCGATCCCGGTGTCCGTCCGGCCGGTTCGCGTGGAAGACTGGCCGACATGCCTGAACTGAGGTCGAGGACGTCCACGCACGGACGCAACATGGCGGGTGCCCGCGCCCTGTGGCGCGCCACCGGGATGACCGACGGCGACTTCGGCAAGCCGATCGTCGCCATTGCCAACAGCTTCACCCAGTTCGTACCGGGGCACGTGCACCTCAAGGACCTCGGCCAGCTCGTCGCCGGCGCGGTCGCCGAGGCCGGCGGCGTGGCCAAGGAGTTCAACACCATCGCCGTCGACGACGGCATCGCCATGGGCCACGGCGGCATGCTCTACTCGCTGCCCAGCCGCGAGCTGATCGCCGACGCCGTCGAGTACATGGTGAACGCGCACTGCGCCGACGCGCTGGTGTGCATCTCCAACTGCGACAAGATCACGCCCGGGATGCTGATCGCCGCGATGCGGTTGAACATCCCGACGGTGTTCGTCTCCGGCGGGCCGATGGAGGCCGGCAAGACGGTCGCCATCGAGGGCATCGTGCACGACAAGATCGACCTGATCGACGCGATGATCGCCTCCGCGAACGACACCGTCACCGACGACCAGCTCGACTCGATCGAGCGCTCCGCCTGCCCGACCTGCGGTTCCTGCTCCGGCATGTTCACCGCGAACTCGATGAACTGCCTGACCGAGGCGATGGGCCTGGCCCTGCCGGGCAACGGCTCCACCCTCGCCACGCACGCCGCACGCAAGGCGCTGTTCGAGCGCGCCGGCCGGACCGTGGTCGACCTCGCCCACCGGTACTACGGCAAGGACGACGAGACGGTACTGCCGCGGTCGATCGGCGGACGCCACGCGTTCGAGAACGCGATGGCGCTGGACGTCGCGATGGGCGGGTCCACCAACACGGTGCTGCACCTGCTCGCCGCCGCGCGCGAGGCCGAGCTGGACTTCACCGTCTCCGACATCGACGCGATCTCGCGCCGGGTGCCGTGCATCGCCAAGGTGGCGCCGTCGGTCGCCGGGCCCGGAAAGATCTTCCACATGGAGGACGTGCACCGGGCCGGCGGCATCCCCGCCATCCTGGGCGAACTCGACCGCGGCGGGCTGCTGCACCGCGACGTCGGCTCCGTACACTCCGACTCGCTCGACGAGTGGCTCGGCCACTGGGACGTGCGCGCCGCCGACCCCGCGCCCGAGGCCGTCGAGCTGTACCACGCGGCGCCCGGCGGCGTCCGTACGACGGAGCCGTTCTCGACGGAGAACCGGTGGGACCGGCTCGACACCGACGCGGAGACCGGCTGCATCCGCGACGTGGCGCACGCGTACACGGCGGACGGTGGGCTGGCGGTGCTGCACGGCAACCTGGCCGTCGACGGCTGCGTCGTGAAGACCGCGGGCGTACCGGAGGAGGTCTGGGTGTTCCGCGGACCGGCCCGGGTGTTCGAGTCGCAGGAGCAGGCGGTCGACGGGATCCTCACCAAGCGGGTGCAGCCCGGCGACGTCGTCGTCATCCGGTACGAGGGGCCCAAGGGCGGGCCGGGCATGCAGGAGATGCTGCACCCGACGTCGTTCCTGAAGGGCCGGGGTCTGGGCAAGGCGTGCGCGCTCGTCACCGACGGCCGCTTCTCCGGCGGTACGAGCGGGCTGTCGATCGGTCACGTCTCCCCGGAGGCGGCCGGCGGCGGGCTGATCGCGCTGGTGGAGGACGGCGACGAGGTCGCGATCGACATCCCGAACCGTTCGATCGAGCTGCTCGTCGACGACGCCGAACTGGACCGGCGGCGCGCGGCGCAGGAGGCGCGGCCGAAGCCGTACAGCCCGGTGGACCGGGAGCGGCCGGTGTCCGCGGCGCTGCGGGCGTACGCGGCGATGGCGACGGCGGCGAGCGACGGCGCGTACCGCGACGTGGACCAGATCGCCCGCTGACGACGCGTCCGGGGCCCGCACGGGGCCCCGGACGGTCCGGGCTCAGCCGCCGGCGACCGACGGGAGCACCTGCACCTCGGCGTCGGCCGGCAGCGGCGTGTCGAGGCCGGCGAGCGCGCGGCACTCCTCACCGTTGACGTACAGGTTGACGTAGCGGCGGAGGGTGCCGCGTTCGTCGCGCAGCCGGCGGGCCAGCCGCGGATGGGCGGCGGCGAGCGCGTCCAGCGCGGACGAGAGCGGCACGTCCGGCGGCAGGTCGAGGTCCAGGTGGGCGGCGCCGCCCGCGTCGGCGCGCAGCACGCCGGGGATCCGCACCGTGACGGGCATCCCGCCTCACCCCACCACCGCGGCGCGGACGCAGAGTACGTCGGGCAGGTGGGCGGCGATCTGCTCCCAGTGGTCACCCTCGTCGGGGCTGCCGTACACCTCGCCGGAGCGGGTGCCGACGTACACCCCCGGCACGTCGGCGTCGTCGACGCACATCGCGTCGCGCAGCACCGTCGGGTAGAAGCGCTCCTGCGGCAGCCCGTCGGTCAGCGCGGTCCAGCTGCCGCCGGCGTCCTCGCTCCGGTACACCCGGCACGCCGCGTCCGGCGGCACCCGGTACTCGTCGGCCTTGATCGGGAAGTTGTAGATCACGCCGGGGCGCCGCGGGTGTGTCACCATCGCGAAGCCGAAGTCGCTGGGCAGCCCGTCGGCGATGGACGACCAGGTCGAGCCGCCGTCGTCGCTGCGGTACACGCCGTGGTGGTTCTGCGCGAAGAACTGCTCCGGCCGGGCCGGATGGCTCGCCACCTTGTGCACGCACTGGCCGAACTCCGGGTACTCGTCGGGCAGGAACTTCGCCCGGATGCCGGTGTTGCTGGCCTGCCAGCTCACGCCGCCGTCGGTGGTGCGGTAGACGCCGCCGGTGGACATCGCGACGAGCATCCGCGCGCGGTCGTCGGGGTGCGGCAGTACGGTGTGGATGGCCATGCCGCCGAACCCTGGTGTCCACTGTGGACGGTGCGGGTGCTCCCACAGGCCGCGGACCAGCTCGAAGCTGCGGCCGCCGTCGGTCGACCGGAACAGCGCGGACGGCTGGACGCCCGCGTAGATCACGTCGGGCTCGTCGGCCGGACCGGGCGCGAGCTGCCAGACCTGTTCCAGCGACGCCCCGGTGTCCGCCGGGAACGCGATCGGCGGCGTGTCCGGCTCGTGCCAGCTGGCGCCGAGGTCGTCGCTGACCGCGACACCGGGCCCCCAGTGCGAACTGGCGGCGCCGACGATCACCCGCGGACGGTCGGCGCGGGTGTCCACGGCCACCGCGTACACCGCGTTCATGGGTACGTGGGGGCCGGTGAACTCCCAGGTCCTGCGGTCCGTACTGGTGGCGAGGAACAGGCCCTTCGCGGTGCCCACCGCCAACAGGACGGTGCCCGGCGGAGTCTTCTGCGTGGTCATCGTCGATCCCCTCCGGCGGCCACGGTGCCGCCGCGATCGGTCGTCCGGGGGCGCCGGCACCGGCACCCGCCCGGCGGTCGAGGGCCAGTATGCGCCGCCGGTGGGACGAAACCGACCGGAACGCCGAGCGGGCCGGCCCCCGAGGGAAGGAGCCGGCCCGCGGGCGCGCAGAACGTCAGTACCGGACGGGGCCGGTGACGTGGTGCGCGCTGCCTCCCACGCTGCCGCCCGGCGTCATGCTGAAGGCGCCGTTGGACAGCGGACCCGGCACGTACCCACCGCTGTCGATACCCTGCGGGGAGTACGCGTCGAACACCTGACCGTTGACGGTGATGCCGGAGAAGTCCAGCCGCGCGAACGACGGGTAGCTGCCGGTGGGCGACTCGATGACCGCCTCGGCGCTGACGTTCGTCCCGTCGATCGACTGGACGGTGTGCTCGCTCCAGCCGGCCGTCTGGTCGGTGAGTGTGATGTCGTAGCTGCCGCCGCCCTGGGCGACGACCTTCCCGGTGATCACGTCACCGGCCTGCACCGGATCGTTCCAGTACACCGGGGCCGCGGGGTAGATCTCGTACCAGGCGCGGTACTCCGGCGTGCCGTTCTCGCAGTTGGTCTCGACGCCGGTCTGCTCGACGGTCTGCGAACCGTAGCCGTCGATGCCGACCCACGGCGCGTACAGGTCGTTGGTGGACGTGCAGCTCGCGTCGGGTTCGGTCCAGGAGCCCTGGATGGACTGGAACCCGCTGCCGGTGGCGACGTACCCGCCCCACACGTTGTCGGTCAGCGTCGGGGTGGCCGGCCCGTACCCGGCGGCCGGTGCGGCACCGGCGGTCAGCAGGGCGGCCAGCGCGACCAGTACGGCGAGCACACCGCCGACGGACCGCCGGACAATACGATCGGGCATCGATCCCTCCTCACACACGTTGCAATGTCGGACAAACAACGACATGCTGCGCAACACCAGCATCGTGAACCGTGCGCGTACCCCCGCGGAAGGGCGGGCGTCGGCGGAAACCTGCCGACGGCGGCAACCCGCCCGCGCGCGCGACCGACGGGAGGACGTACCGGAGATGTTCGAGGCACTGGGGCTGTCCGCCGCGGCGGAGGCGCTGTACCTGGAGCTGCTGGACCGTCCCGGCACCGCGCCGGGCGCGCTCGTCACCACCGGCCGGGACGCCGACCACGTCACCGCCGCGGTCACCGAACTGCGGGAGGCGGGGCTGCTGCTGCCCGACGCGCGCTGTACCGCGGTCGCCCCGGACCTCGCCGTCGAGCTGCTCGCCCGCCGCCAGGAGGAGCACGTACGGCAGGCGCGCGCCGCGGTCGAGCCGATGCTCACCCGGTACCGGCAGGCCGCCGGCTCGGCCGACCCGGTCGAGGTCGTCACCGGTACCGAGCAGGTCGCGCTGCGCTACGAGCAGCTCGTCCGGTGCGCGCGCCGGGAGATCCTCGGCTTCGACAAGCCACCGTACGTGCGGCCGGTGCGGGACCTGGCGATGGAGCTGGCGACGCTCGGCCAACGGGTCCGCTTCCGCGCCGTGTACGCCCGCGCCGCGCTCACCGGCCCCGGCCGACTGTCCGATGTGGACACTCTGAAGAACGCCGGCGAGCAGGCCCGCATCATGCCGGACCTGCCGTTCAAGCTGATCATCGTGGACCGCCGGTGGGCGATGGTGCCGATCAGCGAGGGCACCGAGGCGGAACGCGCGATGGTACTGCGGCCCTGCTCGCTGTTCGACGCGCTCCTCGCCACCTTCGACGCGTACTGGGAGCGCGCGGTGCCGTTCGGCGACACCCGGTCCCGCGGCGCCGGCGGCGACCTGTCCGACCCGGACCGGCAACTGCTCGCCCTGCTCGCGACCGGCCTCACCGACGAGCGCATCGCCGCGCACCTGGGGCTCGGCCTGCGTACCGTGCAGCGCCGGGTCCGCGGCCTGATGGACCGGCTCGGCGCGGGAAACCGCTTCCAGGCGGGGCTCCAGGCCGCCCGCGGCGGTCTCCTCTGAGCCGCGCGACGTGCCCCGTGGCGGGGGCCGGGCGACACCCGGTCGGCTACCTGGCGGAGGCCGGGCGGCGCAGGCCGGCCAGCCAGGCGATGAGCAGTCCGAGCGCCACGATCAGGACCGCGACGCCGACGCTCATCCCGGCGACCTTCGCGTACCCGCCGTCGGTGCGCGGGTCGAGGAACGGGTACGGGTACCAGTCCGCGAACGGCCCGCGGACCAGCGTGTACGCCAGGTACGCCAGCGGGAAGACGAGCCACCACCCCACCTGCCGGTACGCCACGCGCGCCGGTTCGGCCAGCCAGTCCGCCACCGCGACGACCGGCAGTACGAGGTGGAGGACGTAGTTGGACCACGCCGGGGTGTCGACGTCCGCGCCGTACAGCAGGGTCCAGTAGACGACGCCGGTGGTGGCGAGGTAGAGGGCGGCGGCGCCGCGGAACAGGCCGAACCGGGCGGACGGCGGGTCGCCGCGCAGCCCGCGTACGGCGGCCGTGGCGAGCGCGACGACGCCGAGCACGTTGCTCAGCACGGTGAAGTAGTTGAACACGACGGGGCCCGCGCGAAGCGCCACGTACACCACGGCGGACAGGCCGAGGGCCGCGGCCGCGAGACGTCCGATCGCCAGTACGGTCACCCGGTGCATGTCGTCAGCGTACGAGAGGTGACCGTGGCCGCCGGGCGTTCGGCTCAGATGTCCACTGTGGACTGATCCGGCGGCACCCCGTCGGCGTACAGGTCGAAGAACGCCTCGGCGTGCTCGGCGGGCACCGGCCGGCTGAACAGGTACCCCTGCGCGGCGTCGCAGCCGGCCGCGACCAGCGCCGCCAGCTGCTCCTCGGTCTCGACGCCCTCGGCGACCACGGTCATGCCGAGCCGCTCCCCCAGCCGTACCACCACGTCGGCGAGCGGCGCGACGGGACCGCCGTGCGCGGTCGGCTCGGCCACCAGCGCCCGGTCCGCCTTCAGGATGTCCACCGGCAGCCGCCGCAGGTACGTCAGGCTCGTGTGGCCGGTGCCGAAGTCGTCCAGCGCGGTGCGTACGCCGAGGGCGCGCAGGCCGGCCAGCGCCGTCACCGACTTCTGCACGTCGGCGACCACGTCCTCCTCGCCGACCTCCACGATCAACGTGTCCGCCGGTACGTCGTGCGCGTCGAGTACGGCGGCCACCTCCGCGACGAAGTCCGGCTGGCAGAGCTGCGCGGCCGACACGTTCACCGCGACGCGGACGTCGCGGCCCTCCGCCCGCCACGCCGCCAGCCGCCGGCACGCCTGGTGCAGCGCCCACCCGCCGACCGCGGCGATCAGCCCCGCCTCCTCCGCGATCGGCACGAACTCGTCCGGCAGGACCGTGCCGAGCTGCGGGTGCCGCCACCGGATCAGCGCCTCCGCCGCCACCGCCCGCCGGTCCGGCACCGACACGATCGGCTGGTACAGCAGGTCCAGCTCGCCGCGGCGGTCCGCGCCCGGCAGTTCCGCGGCCAGCAGCGACCGGCGCAGCAACTGGAACTCCAGCTTCTCGTCGTACCGCTCGATGCGGTTGCTGCCCTGCGCCTTCGCCCGCCGCATCGCCAGGTCGGCGCCGGCCAGCAGCTCGTCCGGCGTCGCCGCCGGCGCGTACTCGGCCACCCCGACGCTCGCCGCCAGGAACGTCCGCCCCCCGTCCAGCAGGTACGGCTCGGCCAGCGCGGTGAGCAGTCGGCCGGCGGTGGCGCGGGCGGACGCCGCCGACTCGGCCGTGAGTACCGCGAACTCGTCGCCGCCGAGGCGGGCGACCAGATGGTCCGGCGCCAGGCTGTCCCGCAGCCGGCGCGCGACCTCGACCAGGACGGCGTCGCCGACCTCGTGCCCGCGGGCGTCGTTGACCGCCTTCAACCCGTCCAGGTCCAGCACCAGGACGCTGCCGCGCCACGGATCCGGGCCGGGTCGTTCCCGCAGCTCGGCCAGCGAACGCAGCAGGGCGCGCCGGTTCGGCAGCCCGGTCAACGGATCGGTGAACGTCATCCGGTCCAGCGTGCGCTCCATCTCGCGCCGCTCCCCCACGTCGCGCAGGTGGACGACGAGGCCGCCGACGGCCGGCTCGGCACGGTGGTCGGCCGCGGTCGACTCGGTGTGCCGCCAGTTGCCGAAGCCGTCCCGGATCCGCGCCGCGACGAGTACCGGCTCGTCGGGTGGGTCGACGAGCAGCCCGCGCAGCGCCTCCGCCAGCGTCGGCGCGTCCTCCGGATGGAACAGCGCCGGAAACCCACGCCCCAGTACGTCCGCGTCGGACAGGCCCAGCCGACGCGCCGCCGCCGGCGACTGCCACCGCACCACCAGGCTCTCGTCCAGCAGCATCGTCACGTCCGTCGAACCGGACACGATCGACCGGAACCGCGCCTCCTGGCTCGCCAGCTCCGTCGCGTACCGCCGGACGTCGAGGACGGCGAACGACTCCCGCGCCGCCACCGTCAACACCACCAGCACACCCAGGGCCGCCGAGTACGTGCCGAAGCTGCCGACGGTGGCCAGGTGGTACACGGTGCCGACGATCGCCAGCGCCACCGGTACCGACAGCAGCGGCATCCCCGCGAACGTGCCGGCCTCCTGCGCCGGGTGCGGCGGATCCGTGCGTACGCCGCTGCGCGCCGCGCCCAGCCACACCAGTACGGGGCCGAGAACCATCCCGCCGACCGCCGCGAACAGCACCGGCGGCGCCGCCCGGACCAGCAGCAGTACCACCAGCAGCGCGTGCCCGACGAGCGCCAGCACCACGCCCGCGCCGCACAGCAACGCCGACCGCCGGTACCGGTACGCCCGGACGGTCACCAGCATCGCCGAGGTCGCCGACGCCGACGCGACCAGCCACACCACCACGGCGAGCATCGCCCGCGGCCCCGCCGGCCCCGGCCCCGACCCCGCCAGCGGCACGATCACCAGCAGCCAGGCGGCGAAGAAGAGGCTGACCCCGATCCCCAACCCGTCGAGTACGCGGCGCATCCGGGCGCGCCAGTCCGCCGCCGTTCCGGGCAGCAGCAACAGACCCGCGAGGTACAGCACGGCGGCGACGACGAACGCCGCAGCCAGCACCCGCATCCGCCAGCCGTGCGGTGCCGCCGGCGCGGCGAGCAGGCCGACCGCCCCGCACAACGCGCCCATGCCGAGCATCCCGGCGCCGCGACACGGCCCGTGCGGCAGCACCAACGCCAGCCGTACGAGCAGGACCGTGGACAGCAGCGAACCGGTGACGCCGGCGGCAACGAGCCCGTACCGCACGGGGATGGCGCCGGCCAGCGACGTCGCCGCCGACCAGACCAGTACGACCGGGGCCACGGCGACGAACACCCAGGCCACGGTGGGCCAGGCGGAGTGCCGGAGTACCCGCGGGACGGCCGTGCTCATCGCCGTCATCACCTCCCCGCCAGGCCGGGCCCGTCCGCCCCACCTGCCGTCCGGCGACCCGGGACCGGGCGCGCACTTCACCGACACAGGTGACAACGACCGGCGTCGGAGGTGGTTCCGGTCACGTCGCACCGAACGGTTGCCAGACGTGCGGTCGCGATATATCGTCGACCCATCGCGATCAGTTCCGACCCGTCGAGGAGGCATCATGTTCGGTCCACACCGCGGCCCGTTCGGCGACGCGGCGCAGGGGTTCCCCGCCGCCCCGTCCGCCCACACCGGCACGCCGCACCCGCGCCCACCGCACCCGCCGGGCCCACCCGACCAGCCCTTCCCCGCCGTACCACCGGGTCCGCCCGGGCACGGGGCACCACCGGCGCCGCCCAGCCCACACGGGCACGCGGCACCGCCGACCCCGCCCGGCCCGCACGGTCATCCCGGCCCGCACGGTCATCCCGGCCCGCACGGGAACGACGGGCCGATGGCGCCACACGGTCCGCACGGGCACGAGGTACCGCCGATGCCGCACGGGCCGCACGGGCATGACGGTTCGCACGGGCCGCACGGGCATGGCGGTCCGCACGGGCTGCCGGGACTGCCTGGACACCCTGCGCCGCCGGCGCCGCCCGGTGTGCCCGGGCACGGTCACCCGCATCCCGACCACCACGGGCCGCACGGGTACGGGTTCCCCGGTGGTACGGACGAGGAGGTCGACTGGCCGGACGACGTGGACGGTGCCGCCGACTGGCGGGGCGCCGACGCCGGTCCTGGCGGGCCGCCGATGCCGCCGGGGCCTCCGCCGTTCGGTGGGCCGCCGCACCACCCGCCGTTCCCACCGGTGGTGCCACCGTTCGGCGGTCCGGGCGGGCTGCGCCGTGGCCCCCGCGTACGCCGGGGTGACGTGCGCGCGGCCGTCCTCGCCCTGCTCGCCGAGCAGCCGCGCAACGGGTACCAGCTGATCCAGGAGATCGCCCGGCGCAGCGGCGGCGTGTGGCGGCCCAGCCCCGGCTCGGTCTACCCGGCGCTGTCCCAACTGGAGGACGAGGACCTGGTCCGCGACCGCGGTACCGGCAACCGGCGCGACTTCGAGCTGACCGACGCCGGCCGGCAGTACGTGGACGACCACCCCGAGGAACTCGCCGCACCGTGGGCGAACGCGGCGGAGACGGTGTCCGACGAGCCGACCGACCTGTGGCGTTCGCTGTCGGCGGTGCACGCCGCCGCCGTCCAGGTCGCCCAGGCCGGTACGTCCGCGCAGACCACCGCGGCGCGGCGGGTGCTGGACACCGCCCGGCGCGACATCTACCGCATCCTCGCCGACGACCCGACCGACGAGGACTGACCGGCGGGCGGCCGGGGGCGCCGCTCCGCACCGGACGCCCGGACCCTGGCGCACGCCGCGCCGGGAGTCCGGGCGTTCCGGTACCCGCTGGTGGCCGGGCCACCCGGAACTGGCGCACGCCGCGCCGCGTCCGGCGTTCCGGTACCGGCGACCGGGTGGTGGTGGCTTCGGCCTCATGAACCTGGTGCCCCGCGCCCCGGCGTACCGGTACCGCGGCCGGGTGGTGGCCGGGCCGCGTGGCGCGCGCCGCGCCGAGGTCCGACCGTCCGAGGCGGGGTTCCGCTGGTGGCGCGGCCACGTGGCGCACCCGCGCTGGCGTACCGATGCGGCTGGGTGGAACGGGGGCGGCCCAGCGGGCGCGGGGCGGGGCGTGGATGGGAGCATGGAGGCGTGGCACGACAGGTGACGGCACGCTTCCGGTACAACGCGGCTCTCGCGATCGCGGCCGTCGTGGCGTTCTGCGGCGCGATCCCGCTTGCGACGAGCCGGTGGTATCTGGCGTTCGTCCTGCTCGTCCCGCTCGCGGTGTTCGTCTGGGCCTGGCGCGCCGGTGCGGACGTACGGGACGGGCAGCTGGTGGTGCGCTATCCGTTCCGTTCGCGGCGCATCGACCCGAAGTCGGTCCGCGGCTTCACCGTCACGCACCGGCGGGTGTCGGTCGTCCTGGCCGACGACAGCACGCACTGGTTGCCGGCCGTGTCGGGGGGCCGCCTGCCGTACCTGACGGACGCGCTCGGCCTGCACGTACCCGGGGTGAGTGGGCCCACGGAAGACGGGGCGCCCGCGGCCACCGGGGACGCGGAGCGGGCGGCGGACGAGGCGTTGGCGGACGAACAGCACCAGAAGCGGTAGAACCGCGCGGCGCGGCCGTCACGTACCGGACCGGCTCGTCGACGCACCGTCGGTGTACGGCGCCGGGCCGCGCCCCCGGCGTCATCCCGGGCGGCGCCCTCCTAGGCTGGTGTGGTGACGCCCGTAGCCCCCCGCCGCCGCGTACTCGCCGCCGCCACCACCGGTCTGCTCGCGCTGGTCGCCGCCGCGGGCTGCGCCTTCGGTCCGCCGGACGACTCGCAGCAGGGCACGCCGCCCAAGCTGCCGAGCCCGTCCACGTCCCCGAGCAGCGACGACGGGGGCGCGACCGTCCAGGTCATCGCGAAGAAGCTGGCCGTGCCGTGGGGCATCGCGTTCCTGCCGGACGGGACGGCGCTGGTGACGCAGCGGGACAAGCGCACGATCGTGCGGCTGGGGGCGAACGGCGGCACGCCGAAGACGGTGCAGACCGTGTCGCAGGCGTCGGCCGGCGGCGAGGGCGGGCTGCTGGGCATCGCCGTGTCCCCGAAGTACGCGAAGGACAAGACGATCTTCGTGTACTACTCGACGAAGTCCGACAACCGGATCGCGAGCCTGACCCTGGGCGGTACGCCGAAGCCGATCGTCACGGGCATCCCGCACTCCAGCGTGCACAACGGCGGCGCGCTGGCGTTCGGCCCGGACGGCTACCTGTACGCGGGCACCGGTGACGGCTCGTCGACACGCACCGCGCAGGACAAGTCGAGCCTGGGCGGCAAGATCCTGCGGATGACGACGGCGGGCAGGCCGGCGCCGGGCAACCCGTTCGGCGACTCGCTGGTCTACTCGTACGGGCACCGCAACGTGCAGGGGCTCGCCTGGGACACCGGCAAGCGGCTGTACGCGACGGAGTTCGGCCAGGACAGGTACGACGAGATCAACGTGATCAGGGCGGGCCGCAACTACGGCTGGCCGGACGTCGAGGGCACCGGCAAGGACTCGCGGTACACGAACCCGTTGCTGACGTTGAAGCCGGCGGAGGCGTCCTGTTCCGGCATCGGGGTGTCCGGCCCGATCCTGGTCACCGCGTGCCTGCGCGGCCAGCGGATCTGGCTGGCGCAGCTCGACGGCAAGGGCGGCCTGCTCGGCGCGCCGCAGCACACCCTGGACAGCAAGTACGGGCGGCTGCGGGCGGTCGCGGCGGCGCCGGACGGCACGCTCTGGGTGAGTACGTCGAACCGGGACGGCCGGGGCACCCCGATCGCCGACGACGACCGCATCCTGCGCCTGGTGATCTCGGGGGGCAACCGCGTCGACAAGAGTTGACGCGGATCACGGCTCGGGAGCGTTGGCCTGCGGGTTGCGGCGTCCTCGGCGATGATGGGTGCCGGCATGTCCCCGATCCAGTCACGGAGTGAGCAGCGTGCCGAGCGAGCCCGAGCATCCGGACGAGCCCCGGGGACCGCAGGCTCCGGGTACGGGGACGACCCGGCTGGCCGACCGTACGCTCGACGAGCGGGTACGGCCGGCGTTGCGGGCGGTGTCCGACGCGTGGCGGCGGGTCCGTCCGGCGCTGACCGGCCGCGCGGCCCGGACCACCGGTCGGTACCTGTTGATCCTGGTGGTGACGCTGATCGGGATGGCGGGTGGGCTGCTGCTGGGCGGGCACCGGGCGGCGGACGTGGGGCCGTTCCGGGCGCATCTGGCGGTGACGCCGGACCTGACGGGTGGCACGGCGGTGGAGATCCCGCCGCTCGGCTCGCTGTCGCTGGACAGCCACGACGGGCCGCTGCACCTGACGATCAACCTCGGTTCGCTGGACCGTAAGCGGGCGGAGGCGCTGGTCAGCGACCCGAACGGGATCCAGTCCGCGAGCCGGCACGCGATCGCCGACCTGAAGACCGGCATCGTCGAACTGGCCGTACAGGCGGGCATCGCCGCGCTGCTCGGCGGGCTGGTGCTCAACGCGCTGGTGTTCCGCCGCTGGCGGCAGGTGACCGTGGCCGGCGGGATGTGCGTGCTGCTGCTCGGAGTCACGGGCGGGATCACGGCCGCGACGTTCCGCCCGGAGTCCATCGAGGAGCCCCGGTACGAGGGGCTGCTGACGATGGCGCCCGCCGTGGTCGGTGACGCCCGCAGCATCGTCAGCAACTACGGCCAGTACTCGAAGGAGTTGCAGCGGCTCGTCGACAACGTGGCGAAGCTGTACGGCACGGTCTCCAACCTGCCGGTGTACGAGCCGAGCGAGGGCACCACGCGGGTGCTGCACATCTCCGACATGCACCTCAACCCGGCCGCGTGGGGCGTGGTCGACACGGTGGTCAAGCAGTACAACATCGATCTGGTGATCGACACCGGGGACATCGTGGACTGGGGTTCGCGGCAGGAGGACGCGTACATCTCCAACATCCGCAACGTCAAGGTGCCGTACGTGTACATCCGCGGGAACCACGACTCGAACGCGACGGCCGCGGCGGTCCGCAAGCAGGGCGCGATCGTGCTGGAGAACCAGGTACGCACGGTGCACGGGCTGACCATCGCCGGCATCGGCGACCCGCGCTTCACCCCGGACAAGGAGACCGAGCCGGCGAACCCGAAGGCGCCCGAGCCGAAGGACCAGGACGTCGTCGACTCCGGCACCCGCCTCGCCGACACGATCCACACGTACGACGCCGACCACGCGAAGCAGCCGGTGAACGTCGCGCTGGTGCACGACCCGGGTGCGGCGCAACCGCTCGCCGGCGAGGTGCCGCTGGTCCTCGCCGGGCACCTGCACCGCCGCGAGGTGAAGATGCTGCCGCACGACACGCGGCTGCTCATCGAGGGCTCCACCGGCGCCGCCGGCCTGCGCGGCCTCGAACAGTCCACGCCGACCCCGATGGACCTGTCGGTGCTCTACTTCGACCGCACCGACACGCTCAAGGCGTACGACTCGATCAGTGTGGGCGGCACCGGCCGCTCCGAGGTCACCCTGCAGCGCTACCTCGTGAAGTCGCCGAACCCGACGCCGAGCGGGTCGACGAGCCCGTCCGGCACCGGATCACCCAGCCCTTCCGGTACGCCCCGGTGAGCGGTCAGCGCGCGCCGTTGACCGTGACGCGCAGCGCGTAGACCGAGCTCGACGCCGTCAGGTACAGGTGGTTGCGGCGCGGTCCGCCGAAGGTCAGGTTCGACACGATCTCCGGGATGCGCAGCTTGCCGATCAGCGTGCCGTCGTCGGCGAAGCAGTGCACGCCGTCGTGCGCCGCCGCCCACAGCCGCCCCTCGGTGTCGAGCCGGACGCCGTCGTACGAGCCCGCGTCGCAGGTACCGAACACGTCGCCGCCGGACAGCCTCCCGCCGTCGCCGACCGCGAACCGTCGTACGTGCTTGCGCGGCGTGTCCACCACGTACAGCGAACTCCAGTCGGGGGAGAACGCGAGGCCGTTGGGCCGGTCGAAGTCGTCGGCCACCACCCGCACCGACCCGTCCACCGGGTCGATCCGGTACACGTGGCAGGCGCCGATCTCGCTGTCCGCGCGGTGCCCCTCGTAGTCGCTCGCGATGCCGTAGTCCGGGTCAGTGAACCAGACCGCGCCGTCGGGATGCACGACCACGTCGTTCGGGCTGTTGAAGCGGCGCCCGTCGTACCGGTCGGCGAGGACGGTGACCGTACCGTCGTGCTCGGTCCGGGTGACGCGGCGGTTGCCCTGCTCGCAGCTGACCAGCCGGCCCTGCCCGTCACGGGTGTGGCCGTTGGCGTACCCGGCGGGCTCGCGGAAGACGCCGACCGCGCCGGTCGTCTCGTCCCAGCGCAGGATCCGGTCGTTGGGAATGTCGCTGAACAGCAGGTACCGCCCGGCGGGGAACCACGTCGGGCCCTCCACCCAGCGGCATCCGGTGTGCAGTACCTGGATCCACTGGTCGCCGCCGCAGCGGCGGAACCGCTCGTCCAGTACCTCGAACTCGGACCTGATCGCGTCCGGCATGCCCGCTCCCCCCGACCGACGACGTACGGACGTGACGATACGCACCGGGGCCGGACACGGCGACGGCCCGGCACCTGTCGAGGTCGCCGGGCCGTCGCGGAATCGCCGCTACTGCACGCCGAGGCGGCCCAGGATCAGCTCCCGTACCGTCTTCGCGTCGGCTTGGCCGCGGGTGGTCTTCATGACCGCGCCGACCAGTACGCCGGCCGCCGCGACCTTGCCGGACCGTACCTTCTCGGCGACGTCCGGGTTGGCGGCGATGGCCTCGTCCACGGCGGTGGTGAGCGCGCCGGTGTCCGAGACGACCTCGACGCCGCGGGCGGTCATCACCTCGGTCGGCGTGCCCTCACCCGCGAGTACGCCGGCGAGGACGCCACGGGCCAGCTTGTCGTTGAGCCGGCCACCGTCCACAAGGGACTGAAGTTCGGCCACGTGCGCCGGGGTGACCGACAGCTCGGACAGCTCCACGCCCGCCTCGTTGGCGTGCCGGGACAGCTCGCCCAGCCACCACTTGCGCGCCGACTCCGGGCCCGCGCCCGCCGCCACCGTCGCCTCGATCAGCTCGAACGCGCCGGCGTTGTCGATCGCCTGCATGTCCAGCTCCGACAGGCCCCACTCGGCGCGCAGCCGGGTCCGCTTCGCCGCCGGCAACTCCGGCAGCGCGGCCCGCAGCTCCGCCACCCAGGCCGGATCCGGCGCCACGGGCACCAGGTCCGGCTCCGGGAAGTACCGGTAGTCGGTGGCGGTCTCCTTGGTACGCCCGCCGACCGTCTCGCCGGTCGCCTCGTTGAAGTGCCGCGTCTCCTGCACGATCACGCCACCGTCGTCGAGGATCTGCGCCTGCCGCACCATCTCGTACCGGACGGTGCGCTCGACGCTGCGCAACGAGTTGACGTTCTTCGTCTCGGTCCGCGTACCGAACTCGGACGCGCCGATCGGCATCAGCGACACGTTCACGTCGGCCCGGACCGAACCCTGGTCCATCCGCGCGTCGGAGACGCCCAGCGCCCGCACGATGTCCCGGATCGCCGCCACGTACGCCCGGGCGACGGCCGGCGCGTCCGCGCCCGTACCGACGATGGGCTTGGTGACGATCTCGACCAGCGGGATGCCGGCACGGTTGAAGTCGACCAGCGAGTGCGTCGCGCCGTGGATCCGGCCCGTCGCGCCGCCGACGTGCGTCGACTTGCCGGTGTCCTCCTCCATGTGCGCCCGCTCGATGCCGATCCGGACCGTCTTCCCGTCCACGTCGACGTCGAGCGCGCCGTCGAAGCAGATCGGCTCGTCGTACTGCGAGGTCTGGAAGTTCTTCGGCATGTCCGGGTAGAAGTAGTTCTTCCGGGCGAACCGGCACCACTCGGCGATGGAGCAGTCGAGCGCCAGGCCGATCCTGATCGCCGACTCCACCCCGACCGCGTTGACCACCGGCAACGCGCCCGGCAGACCCAGGCACACCGGGCAGATCTGCGTGTTCGGCTCCGCGCCGAACACCGTCGGGCACGAGCAGAACATCTTCGTCCGCGTGCCCAGCTCGACGTGCACCTCCAGGCCGAGCACCACCTCGTACCGGCTCAGCACGTCGGCAAGCTCGCCCGTCGCCGTGGACGCTGTACTCATGATTCGCTCCATCCTCCGGCGATCACCGTGCTCACTCGTACGGACCGCTGCCTCCGGACCCCGCTCACGCGGTCACCTCCGGGGTCTGGTCCGCGAGGCGCGGCTCCTGGGTGGACTCCAGCGCGGCGGCGACCCGGTACATCCGGTCGTCGGCCATCGTCGGCGCCATGATCTGCAGCCCGACCGGCAGGCCCTCCGACAGTCCACAAGGGACGGAGATGGCCGGCCCGCCGTACAGGTTCGACGGGATCGTGTACAGGTCCGCCAGGTACATGGCGGTCGGGTCGGCGGTCCGCGAGCCGAACGGGAACGCCACGAACGGCGTCGTCGGCGCGGCCAGCACGTCCACCTGCTCGAACGCCGCGGTGAAGTCGCGCGTCACCAGCGTGCGGACCTTCTGCGCCTGCCCGTAGTAGGCGTCGTAGTAGCCGGCGGACAGCGCGTACGTGCCGAGCATGATGCGGCGCTTGACCTCGGGGCCGAAGCCGGCCTCCCGGGTCAGCGACATGACCTCCTCCAGCGCCCGCGTCCCGTCGTCACCGGAGCGCAGCCCGTACCGGACGCCGTCGAAGCGGGCCAGGTTGGACGAGCACTCGCTCGGCGCGATCAGGTAGTACGCCGGCAGCGCGTACTCGAAGTGCGGGCAGCTGACCTCGACGACCTCGGCGCCCAGCTTCGTCAGCGTGGCGACCGCCGCGTCGAACGCCGCGACCACGCCGGGCTCGGCGCCCTCGGCGGCCGCGAACTCCCGCACCACGCCGACCTTCACGCCGGTCAGGTCCCCGGACGCGCCGCGCCGGGCGGCCTCCGCGACCGCCGGTACCGGCGCGTCGATGCTGGTCGAGTCGCACGGGTCGTGCCCGCCGATGACCTCGTGCAGCAGCGCCGCGTCCAGTACGGTCCGGGTCACCGGGCCGGCCTGGTCCAGCGACGACGAGAACGCGATCAGCCCGTACCGGGAGACCCCGCCGTACGTGGGCTTCGCGCCGACGGTGCCGGTGACCGCGCCCGGCTGGCGGATCGAGCCGCCGGTGTCCGTACCGATGGCCAGCGGCGCCTCGCGGGCCGCGACCGCCGCCGCGCTGCCGCCGCCCGAACCGCCCGGGATCCGCCCCAGGTCCCAGGGGTTGCGCGTCGGCCCGTAGGCGCTGTACTCGGTGGACGAGCCCATCGCGAACTCGTCCATGTTCGTCTTGCCCAGTACGACGAGGCCGGCGTCGCGCAGCCGCAGCACCACGGTCGCGTCGTACGGCGGGAGCCAGCCGGAGAGGATCTTCGACGCCGCCGTGGTCGGCATGCCCTTCGTGGTGAGGATGTCCTTCACCGCCACCGGTACGCCGGCCAGCGGGCCCAGCTTCTCGCCCGCGGCGATCCGCCGGTCCACCTCCTCCGCCTGCGCCACCGCGGCGTCCCCCGCCACGTGCAGGAACGCGTGCACCGCGCCGTCCACCGCACCGATCCGGTCCAGGTACGCCCGGGTCACCTCGGCCGAGGTCGTCTCGCCGGTCGCGATCGCGGCGCCCAGCTCCGCCGCCGTACGATGGGTCGCTCGCTGACGCTCGCTCATCAGCCCTCCTCGGACAGGATCCGCGGAACCCGGAACCGGTGGTCCTCGGCCGCCGGGGCACCCGCCAGCGCCGCCTCGCGGGACAGCCCGGGGCGCGGCTCGTCGGGCCGCATCACGTTGGTCAGCGGTACCGCGTGCGAGGTGGGCGGGATGTCGTCGGCGGCGACCTCGCCGACGCGGGCGACCGAGTGCAGGATCTGGTCCAGCTGGCCGGCGAACGTGTCCAGCTCGTCCTCGGTCACGGCGAGCCGCGCGAGGCGCGCGAGGTGCGCGACCTCCTCGCGGGAGATGGCGGCCATCACTGGCTCCTCCGGGTATCTGGCTTCGACGTGTGGATCACCGATCCGAG
The DNA here is from genome assembly GCF_016861975.1 of Actinocatenispora rupis. Lineage (GTDB taxonomy): Bacteria > Actinomycetota > Actinomycetes > Mycobacteriales > Micromonosporaceae > Actinocatenispora > Actinocatenispora rupis. Next base: position 102,425 of record NZ_BOMB01000031.1, read on the forward strand.
CCGGGGAAACCTCTCGTTTCGGCGCGGGGTTTCCCGGGCGAGAGAGATCAGACCACCGATCTCGGCGATTCCGCGAGTCTATTGCGCGGGCCGCCACCGCCTCGCAGCCGGTACCCGCGCGCTCACCAGCCCGGACGCTCCCGCGGCTCAGTCGGTCCCGGACTCCTCCGCCGTCAGCTCGGCGATCGTCGCCCGCAGCCACTCCTTGTCCGCCTTGCGGGTCGCGGCGCCCATCGTGAGCATCCCCTTCCGGTACCGGTCGGTCATCTCGGCGGCGCGCTGCGGGCGGCCGTGATCGTAGAAGTAGCTGGCCGGCTGGGTGTAGAAGTCGAGCCGGCGGCGGAGTACGGCGAGCTGGTCGGCCACGTCGGGCAGCTGCGACAGGAACGCCAGCAGGATCAGGAACGAGTTGCGGTCGGTGATCTCCACCTCGGCCGGCTCGCGCAGCCGGCGCAGCAGCTCCTGGCGGCCGGCCTCGGTCAGCGACAGTACCTGCCGGGGTGTGGCGCCGGCGCCCTTCTCCTCCCGCCGGTCGAGGTACCCGGCGGCGCGCAGCCGGTTGATGGCCGGGTAGAGCGCGCCGTCGCTGACCGGGCGGATGTGCCCGGACAGCCCGGAGATCCGGGACTTCAGCTCGTACGCGTGCAGCGGCTCCTCGGCGAGGAACCCGAGGATGCACAGGCTCAGCATGTCGCTCCTGTCGGTCGGCTCACATCAGCATCGTAACGAGTTGACTCGATACGAGGACTCTCGATTAGAGTCACCTCGCACACAGGCACCTCGATTCGAGGCAACGGAGGAACCCCATGACCTCGTACCTGACCACCCCGAGCGGCGTGCGCCTCGCGTACGAACAGAGCGGCGGGACCGGGCGGCCGGTGCTCGCCCTGCACGGCGCGTTCGGCCGCGGCCGGCCGTTCCTGCCGCTCGCCGACCGGCTCGGCCCCGGCTGGCGGGTCATCGCACCCGACCAGCGCGGACACGGCAACTCCGACCGCGCCGGCGACTACGGCCGCGACGCGTACGTCGAGGACACGGCGGCGGTCATCGAGCAGCTCGACCTCGCCCCCTGCGTACTCGTCGGGCACTCGCTCGGCGGCGTCAACGCGTTCCAGCTCGCCGCGCGCCGGCCCGACCTGGTCGCCGCGTTCGTCGTCCTCGACGCCCCCGCCGAACTGCCGCCGCACAGCAGCGACTGGCTCGACACCCTGCCCGCGACGTACGCGAGCCTCGACGAGATGCGCCGGGTGCTCGCCGACCGGGTCACGATCGGCGACCCCCGGCACTTCCTGGAGAGCGCGGTCGAGACCGACGACGGCTGGCGGATGCGCTGGCACCCGGACGACATCCGCGAGACCAAGCGGCACATCTTCGGCGAGTACTGGGCCGACTGGACCGCCAGCACCCAGCCGGCGCTGCTGGTGCGCGGCGGCGCCAGCGTCATCGTCGACGCGGACGTGGCCGACCGGATGGTCGCCGCCCGCCCCGACACGCGGCTGGTCACCGTCGACGGCGGCGGCCACGACTTCTACCTCTCCCACCGCGAGCAGTTCCACGACGCGGTGGCCGACTTCCTGGAGACGCTGTGACCATCCACCACGCGCAGGTACGGCCCGACGCCCGGATGCGGTGGGTGGAGCTGCCCGGCACCGACCCCGCCCGGGTGTACGTGCACGGCCTCGGCTCCACCTCCCCCGCGTACTTTGCCGGCGTGGCAACGCATCCCGCGCTCGCCGGACGGCGCTCGCTGCTCGTCGACCTGCTCGGGCACGGCATCAGCGACCGCCCCGCCACCTTCGGGTACACGCTCGCCGAGCAGGCCGACGTGCTCGCCGCCGCGCTCGACACCGCCGGCGTACGCGGGGCCGAGGTCGTGGCGCACAGCATGGGCGGCTCGGTCGCGATCCTGCTGGCCGCGCGGCGACCCGACCTGGTGGCGCGGCTCGTCGCGATCGAGGCGAACCTCGACCCGACCCCGCGGCCCCGCATCGCCGACTGGCCGGACGAAACCACGTTCGCCGCCGACGGGTTCGCCGCGGCGCTCGACGCGGCCGGCCCCGACTGGGCGGCCACCATGCGGCTCGCCGACCCCGTCGCCGTACACCGCAGCGAACGGTCGCTCGGCGCCGCCGACCTGCGCGCCGTCCTCACCACCCTGCCCATGCCCACCGTGTACGTCCAGGGCGCGCGCAGCGGTCCGCTGGCCGGGCACGCCGGGCTGACCGCCGCCGGCGTCGACGTACGCGTGGTCGACGGCGCCGGGCACAACGTCATGCTCGACAACCCGGACGGCTTCGCCGCGGCGGTCGCCTGACTCAGGCGTTCGCGGCGCCCTGGGCGAGCGCACCGCGCAGCGCGCGCGGCGGACGGTACCGGGCGAGCCAGTTGGTCAGCTCCGCGGCCGGCATCGGGCGCGCGTAGAACCAGCCCTGCGCGACCTGGCAGCCGAGCGTGGACAGCCGGCGCCAGGTCCGCTCGTCCTCGACGCCCTCGGCGACCACCCGCAGCCCGAGCGCACCGGCCAGTTCGATGATGGAACGGACGATCGCGGCATCGTCGTCGTCCGACCCCATACCCAGTACGAACGACCGGTCGATCTTCACCTCGGACAGCGGCAGGCGGCGCAGGTGCAGCATCGACGAGTACCCGGTGCCGAAGTCGTCGAGGGACAGCGCCACGCCCAGCCGGTCCAGCTGGCGCAGCGTGGCGAGTACCCGGCGCGGGTCGGCCATCAACGCACCCTCGGTGATCTCCAGCTCGATCTGGTCCGGCGTCACGTCGTGCCTGGCCAGCTGCGCGGACAGGTGCTCCACCAGATCGGACGTGTGCAGGTCGCGGACGCTGACGTTGATCGCGGCGCGCAGCCGCACCCCGTCCGCCCGCCACGCGGCGACCTGGCCCACCACCTCGTCGATCACCCGGTACGTCAGCAGCCGCATCACCGCGGTGTGCTCGACGGCGCGGATGACCTCCTCCGGTCCGACCATGCCGTGCTCCGGATGGCGCCAGCGCAGCAGCGCCTCCACCCCGACCACCTCGCCGGAGTCCACCGCCACCTGCGGTTGGTAGAACACGCCCAGCTCGCCGAGGTCGGGCCGGTCCGGGCGCTCCAACGTACGGCGGAGGTCGCCGAGCAGGCCGAGCCGCGCCGCCGAGTTGTGGTCGGCCTCCGGCGCGTACACCGCGACGGCGTCGTTGCGGGACTTCGCCTCGTACATGGCGACGTCGGCGTGCTGGAGCAGCTCGTCGAAGTCGACGCCGTGGTTCGGGTACACCGCGGCGCCGATCGAGCCGGCCACCTCCAGCGGCATCCCGTCCAGGTGCACCGGGCCGGCCAGCACCGCCGCGACCTTCTCCGCGAACGCCCGCGCCACCTCGATGTCCGACACCCGCGAACTGACCACCGCGAACTCGTCGCCGCCCAGCCGGGCCACGAGTACGTCCTCCGGCAGCCGGGCGCGCAGCCGCCGCCCCGCCTCGACCAGCAGCCGGTCACCGACGCCGTGCCCGAGCGCGTCGTTGACCTCCTTGAACCGGTCCAGATCCAGCACCAGCAGCAACGGCCCGAGCCGGGCCTCCCCCTGGTCCCGCGCCGCGATGTCGTCCTCGATCCGGACCTGCACGCCCTTACGGTTCGCCAGCCCGGTCAGCGGGTCGTGCAGCGCCTCGCGCTCCCGGTCCGCGGCGACCCGGCCGCTGCGGTACATCGCGAACAGCGGCACCAGGATCAGGCCGAGCAGCCACGGGCTGGTCCGGATCGCACCCGCGAGTACGGGGGCGAGGAGGAGCAGCGCGCCGGTGGTGAGCAGCTCGTACCCCATGGTGGCGGAGACGTTGGACCACCAGTGGCCGCCGAACCGCAGCCACACCGCGCTGTTGACGAGCAGGTGGCTGACCACGAACCAGGTCGCCGCGGCCAGCACGACCGCGACCGCACTGCCCACCGTGGTACGGAACGCGGCGCCCGGCGCGCTCGCTTGCGCCGCCCGCAGCACCAGGTACGCCGAACCGAACGACAACACGTACTGACTGGTGTTGAACGCGGCGCGCCACAGCGCGGCCCGCAGCCGCCACGACGAGGCGGCCACCGCGACGGCGCTCAGCAGCACCGCCGGCCCGATGCCCCACAGCAGCAGTACGGTGAAACCGAAGCACACCGACGGGAACACGCCGGACGCCTGCCGCGAACGCCGGGACGGGGTGAACGGCCGCGAGTCGGCGACCGCGGCCAGCAGGATCAGCAGCCAGCAGTCGACCGGCGCCGACGGGACGGCGGTGACCAGGCTCGGGATGCTCGCCACGGTGACGGCGACGCCAGCGACGATGGTGACCACGACATACGCGACGAAGACCCGCTTGTGCCTGAGTGGTGCCGAGTTGCGCAGTGCGGTCGACTCCATCCACCCCTCCGAAACGGGAGAAGGACGCCGGGCCGACGCGCGCCCCCCGCACGCTGTGTACCGGGCACCGACTCCGCGCCGTGTCCCGGACTCCGCGCACCGAACGCCTTGTGGTGAGCAACGAGGTCGGTCAGGGACGGTGACGCGTCCTGCCGAAGTATGAACCGGTCATCTGGGGAGCCCCATGGTGGCGGCCGAGAAAGGGAGAAACTCGGCCTTAATGTTACCTTCGAGTGACCTACCGACAGGTACTCACTTGTCGTCTTCTGACACCTCCGGGTCGCCCACCCGAGCCACCGCCCGCGCCGCCTCCGGCCCGTCCGCGAGCAGTACCTCGAAGCCCGGCTCGTCCAGCACCGGCACCCGCAACGACACCGCCTTGTCGTACTTGCTGCCCGGGCTCTCGCCGACCACCACGAAACCGGTCTTCTTCGACACCGACCCGGTCACCTTGCCGCCGCGCCGCTGGATCTCCTCGGTCGCCTCGTCCCGGGAGTACCGGTCGAGGGAGCCGGTGACCACGACGGTGACGCCCTCCAGCGGGCGCGGACCCGTGTCGACCCGCTCCTCCCGCATCCGCACCCCGGCGGCCCGCCACTTCGCCACCACCTCGCGGTGCCAGTCGACGGTGAACCAGTCGCGCACCGCCTCGGCGATCGTCGGCCCGACCCCGTCGACCGCGACCAGCTCCTCCTGCCCCGCCGCCTCGATCCGGTCGATCGAGCCGAACTCGCGGGCCAGCGCCTGCGCCGCCGTCGGTCCCACGTGCCGGATCGACAACCCGACCAGTACCCGCCACAGCGGACGCGTCTTCGCCTCCGCCAGGTGCGCCAGGAACCGGTGCGCGTTGCTGCCGAGCGTGCCGTCCTTGTTGACGAAGAACTCGCAGCGCGCCAGCGCGTCGGTGTCCAGCGCGAACAGGTCGCCCTCGTCGGCGATCACCCCGGAGGCGAGCAGCGCGGTGGCCGCCTCGTACCCGAGGGCCTCGATGTCGAACGCGCCGCGACCGGCCAGGTGGAACACCCGCTCGCGCAGCTGCGCCGGGCAGGACCGGGCGTTGGGGCACCGGATGTCGGCGTCGCCCTCCTTCTCCGGGCGCAGCTCCGTGCCGCACTCCGGGCACCGCGTCGGCATCTCGAACGCGTACGCGTCCGCCGGGCGCAGGTCCGCCACCGGGCCGACGACCTCGGGGATCACGTCGCCGGCCTTGCGTACCACCACGGTGTCGCCGATCAGGACGCCCTTGCGGGTCACCTCGGACGCGTTGTGCAGCGTCGCGAACGCCACCGTCGAGCCGGCCACCCGCACCGGCTCCAGCACCGCGTACGGCGTGACGCGGCCGGTGCGGCCCACGTTCACCCGGATGTCGGTGAGCTTGGTGTTGACCTCCTCCGGCGGGTACTTGTACGCGATGGCCCAGCGCGGTGCCCGGCTGGTCGAGCCGAGCCGGCGCTGCACGCTCACCTCGTCGACCTTCACCACGACGCCGTCGATCTCGTGCTCGACGTCGTGCCGGTGCTCGCCGTAGTGGTCGATGAACTCCTGCACGCCGGCCAGCGAGTCGACCACCCGCCAGCGCGGCGACGTGGGCAGACCCCACGCCGCAAGCGCCGCGTACGCCTCGGACTGGCGGGCCGGCTCGAACCCGCTGCGGGCGCCGATCCCGTGCACGACCAGGCGGAGCGGGCGCTGCGCGGTGATCCGCGGGTCCTTCTGCCGCAGGCTGCCGGCCGCCGCGTTGCGCGGGTTGGCGAACGGCGGCTTGCCCTGCTCGACGAGCGACGCGTTCAGCTCGCCGAAGCTCTCGACCGGGAAGTAGATCTCGCCGCGCACCTCGACCAGGTCCGGCAGCGGGAACTCGTCGGTGCCGGCCAGCTGGTCCGGGATGCCCGCCACGGACCGTACGTTCGGCGTGATGTCCTCACCGGTGCGGCCGTCGCCGCGGGTCGCCCCGCGCACCAGCTTCCCCTGCCGGTACGTCAGGTTGACCGCGAGGCCGTCCACCTTCAGCTCGCACAGGTACGACACGTGCGCGCCGCCGGCCTCCCGCTCGACCCGCTCCGCCCAGGCGGCGATCTCCTCGGCGTTGAACGCGTTGTCCAGGCTGAGCATCCGCTCGGCGTGCTCCACCGCGGTGAACTGCGTCGAGTACGTCCCGCCGACGCGCTGGGTGGGCGAGTTCGGCGTACGGAGCGCCGGGTAGCGCTCCTCCAGCGCCTCCAGCTCCCGCATCAGCCCGTCGTACTCCGCGTCCGAGGCGGTCGGCGCGTCGAGCACGTAGTAGCGGTACTGGTGGTCGTCGATCTCCTCGGCGAGCGCGCGGGCCCGCTCGCGCGCCTCGGCCGTCGGCTCGGCGCCCGCCCTGGCCTCCTGCTCGGCAGTCGGCGTCGTGTCCAACTCGTCCCCGCTGGTACCCACGCAAGACCTCCTCGTTCGGCCACACCGTAGCCGCCGCGGCCGACGTTCCGGCGTGGACCGGCGGTTCCCCGGCCGGCTTGACCAAGATCGATAACCTGCGTGGCACGTCCCCGAGCCACAGGAGCGGCCGTGCTGTCAGTTCTCGCCGCTGAGGCCGTCCCGTCGTACGACGGCACCCTCGCCGTACTGTGCTGCGTCGCGGTGGTCGTGGCGCTCGCCGGCGGCGGCGTACTGGCCTGGTGGCTGCTGCGGAACCGGCGGCCGGGCGGGGCGGGCCGGCCACCGACCCGGCGCCCGGCGCTGCTCACCGTCGCGCCGCCGGAGTGGCGCAACCGGCCGGCGCCCGGCCAGATCTGGTGGGCCGACGTGCCGTTCACCGACGGCTCCGGCTCGAAGGTACGGCCGTGCCTGGTGGTCCGGACCGGGCCCGGCCGGATCGAGGCGCTCAAGATCACCAGCCAGGACAAGAGCGCCCGCCGCGACCACGTCCGCATCCCGACCCGGGGCTGGGACCGGAAGGCCGACCACGACAGCTGGCTCGACCTGCGGCAGGTGTTCACCCTGGCCGACGGTGCGTTCGACCGGCATGCCGGCACCGTCGACGGCGGCACCTGGCAGCTCGTGAACCGCAGCCACCCGACCGGCTGGTACCGCTAGAGGGCGCCGCCGGCGACGCGCGGCGCGCCCGGGTCGACCGTCTGGGCGCCGACCCGTTCGCGGGCCACGAACGCCTCCACGTCGAACAGGTTGCCCGACGACCGGCGTACCACGTTGAGCAGCGTGGACATCTGCGCGATCTCCTCGACCTGCTCGCGCAGGAACCAGTGCACGAACTCCTCGCCCTTGAAGTCGCCCTCGGCGCGGGCGGCGGCCATCAGCCCGTCGATCTCGTCGGCCACGTCGCGTTCCTGCTGGAGCGCGAGAGCGATGAGTTCCTCGGCGTTGTCGAAGTCGTTGCGTACCTCGTCGACGCCCGGCACGGTCACCGGCTGCCCCAGGTCCATCAGGTACTGGACCATCATCATCGCGTGGTTGCGTTCCTCCAGCGCCTGCCGGTAGAAGTGCGCGGCGAGCCGCGGCAGGTCCCGATTGTCGAACCACACCGCGACCGCGACGTACTGCTGCGCCGCGGTGAACTCGTTGCGTACCTGTTCGCGCAGCAGGTTGTGGAAGCCCTTGCGAGGCAGCTTCTTGGGCACGGCCATGCCCGGACCGTACCGCGGGGTCGCGTCGCCGGGGCCGGTTTGGCGGATCAGCCCGTACCGGGGTCGTCGGCGAGGCGGCGGGCGGCGTCCCGGGCGTACCGGAGGGCGGCTCTGGCGTCGTCGGGGGTGGCGCCGGCGAGGCCGCAGGACTGGGTGACGACCACCTGCGCGGGCAGGGTCGCGGCCGGCAGCCCGAGCCGGTGCCAGTACGTGCGGACCGTGTCGGCGGCGGTGGCGTCCGCCCCGCGCCGCGGCGCGACCGGTACCGCGCCGGCGAACAGGCCCAGTCCGGCGTCGAGCGCCTCGCCCCAGCGGTCCATCCCGGCCGCGTCGGACGGCAGCAGAGCGGTGTCGACCGCGACACCGACCGCGCCCGCCGACCGCACCAGCCCGACCGGTACGTCGGGGGCACAGCAGTGCACGACCGCCGGCACGCCGGCGGCGGACAGTACGCCGCGCAGGACGTCGGCGGCGTCCGGCTCCGGGACCGCCGGGTACGTGCCGAAGCCGCTCTCGGTGGCGACCCGGCCCGCGAGTACGGCGGGGAGGGACGGCTCGTCGAGCTGGAGCAGGACGCTCGCACCCGGTACGCGGGCGGCCACGTCGGCGACGAGCCGGGCGACGCCCTCCCCCAGCGACGCGGCCAGGTCGCGCAGCGCGCCGCGGTCGCGGAGGACGGCGCCGCCGGTCGGCAGGTCGAGCCCGGCGGCGAGCGTCCACGGTCCGCCGGCGGCGACCTTCAGGACCCCCGAGTACCCGTCGGCGACCTCGACCAGCTCGTCCAGGTCGCGCGCCAGCAGATCCCGGGTACGGCGCAGGTCGCGGCCGGGGCGGCCGGTCAGCTTCCAACGCGCGGCGTACAGCTCGACGGGGAGTTCGACCAGCAGCCCGGCGGTACGCCCGAGCAGCTCGGCGCCCGGCCCGCGCCCCGGCAACTCGGTCAGGAACGGCAGGTCGGGCAGCTCGCCGAAGACCGTCCGCAATGCCTCGGCCGGGTCGGTACCGGGCAGGGAACCCACCCCGGTCGCCGCGCCGGCCGGCCACACCCACCGCTCGTCACCCACGACCGCGGACACTACCGCCGTTCGACGTGTGGCCCCGCACCGCGGGCGGGTAAGAAGGTACGTATGGCGATCGCGACGGTGAACCCGGCGACGGGCGAGACTCTGCAGACGTTCGAGGCGTACGACGAGGACGAGGTGGCGGAACGGATCGCCCGCGCGTACGAGACGTTCCGGGCGTACCGGGGAACCGGGTTCGCGCAGCGGGCGGAGTGGATGCGCGCCGCGGCCGACCTGCTCGACGCCGAGGCCGACCACATCGCCGCTACGATGACGACCGAGATGGGCAAGACGCTCGTGTCGGCGCGGGCCGAGGCCACCAAGTGCGCTGCCGCGATGCGCTTCTACGCCGACCACGCGGCCGGGTTCCTCGCCGACGAGCCGGGCGACGCGGCGGCGGTCGGTGCGGGGCGCGCGTACACCCGGTACCAGCCGCTGGGCGTGGTGCTCGCGGTGATGCCCTGGAACTTCCCGCTCTGGCAGGTGGTGCGGTTCGCCGCGCCGGCGCTGATGGCCGGCAACGTGGGCCTGCTCAAGCACGCGTCGAACGTCCCGCAGACCGCGCTGTACCTGGGGAACCTGTTCACCCGGGCCGGTTTCCCGGCCGGCTGCTTCCAGACGCTGCTGATCGGTAGCAAGCAGGTCGAGGCCGTCCTGCGCGACCACCGGGTCGTCGCGGCCACCCTCACCGGCAGCGAACCCGCCGGCCGGTCCGTCGCCGCGATCGCCGGCGACGAGATCAAGAAGACCGTACTGGAGCTGGGCGGCTCCGACGCGTACGTGGTGATGCCGTCGGCCGACCTGGACGCCGCGGCCGCCACCGCCGTCACGGCCCGGGTGCAGAACAACGGCCAGTCCTGCATCGCCGCCAAGCGCTTCATCGTGCACACCGACGTGTACGACGACTTCGCCGCGCGGTTCGTGACGCGGATGAAGGCGCTGCGTACGGGCGATCCGATGGCCGAGTCGACCGACATCGGACCGCTCGCCACCGAGCAGGGCCGCGACGACGTCGAGGAACTCGTCGCCGACGCCGTCGGCCGCGGCGCGACCGTACTCGCCGGCGGCGTCAGCCCGGACCGCAAGGGCTGGTGGTACCCGCCGACCGTGGTCGCCGACGTCACGCCGGACATGAAGCTGTACCACGAGGAGGTCTTCGGCCCGGTCGCCGCGCTCTACCGGGCCGCCGACCTGGACGACGCCATCCGCATCGCGAACGCCACCGGCTTCGGCCTCGGCTCGAACGCCTGGACCACCGACCCGGTCGAGCGGGACCGCTTCGTCGACGAGCTGGAGGCCGGCGCCGTCTTCGTCAACGGCATGACCACCTCGTACCCGCAGCTGCCGTTCGGCGGCGTCAAGCGCTCCGGGTACGGCCGGGAGCTGTCGGCGCACGGCATCCGCGAGTTCTGCAACGTCAAGACGGTGTGGATCGCTTGACCCGCAACGGTTCCGCGACCCGGTACGGTCGGCCGGTGAGCTACATCAAGAGCGTCACCGTGGACTGCGCCGACGCGCTCGTCGCGGCCCGGTTCTGGGCGGCGGCCCTCGGCTCCACCGTGGACGAGGACGCCACCGCCGACCGGGCGTACGTCGAGGCGCCGGGCTGGGGCGGGCCGAACATGTGGTTCGTCCGGGTGCCGGAGCCGAAGACCGCGAAGAACCGGATGCACTACGACCTGCGCGCGCCGGGCACCGTCGCCGACGAGGTGGCCCGGCTGGTCGCGCTCGGCGCGACGGTCGACCGCACCTTCCCGGACCACACCGTCCTGCTCGACCCCGACGGCAACGAACTCTGCGTCGAACTCTGACGCGTGCCCCGTGCGGTCGCCGCCCCGACGCGCGGCACGGCGCCGCACGGGCCCGGCGGACGGGCGACCGCCACGCCTGGCCCGACGCGCGGCGCCGGCCGGACGGTCAGCCGGTCGCGACGGAGAACGGGGTGTACAGGCGGGTCGCGTCGCCCGGCACCGCGCCGCCGTACGACATGACGGTGGTGGACTCGCGGCGGGTGAGACGCGCGGCGGCCCACGCGGCGAACGCCGGCTGCGCGGACGTGACGTCGAGCCGTACCGGAGTGGTGGTGTCGGCGGCGAGATCGGTGGCGAGCGCCGTCGCCGTACCGAGGTCGTCGGCGACGATCGGCCCGAGCACGGTGGTCCCGCCGTTCTGCCAGGCCACGCCGTACCCGGCGGGCGCGGTGCGGATCCGGGCGCCGGCCGGCAGCGAGGTGAGCAGCCGGGCCCGGTCCGCCCCGAACACCGCCCGGTCGTACGCGAGGAGGTCGGTGACGTGGTCGGTCGGCCGGGTCGTCGCCGGCGCGGTGGGCAGCTCGCCGGTGTACGTGACCGACGTGCCGTGCCCGACGAACCCGAGCCGCTCGTACAGCGGGCGGCCGAACTCGGTGGCGGTGAGCGCGACGACGCCGTCGGCCGCGGCGATGGCGTGCCGCATCAGCCGACCGCCGAGCCCGCGCCGCTCGTACCGTTGCGCGACGAGCATCATGCCGATCGCGGCGTACGTGTCGTAGCGGGTGAGGACGACGGCGCCGGCGAGCCCGCCGTCCGGCGCGTCGATGCCGAACACCTCGGACACCTCGACCAGCAGCGCCCACCGTACGTCGGAGTCGGACCAGCCGCGGTCGGCGGACAGGCGCAGGCAGGCCGGCACGTCGGCCGCGGTCAGTACGCGAATCTCCACGGCGCCGATGATCGGTGTCGCCGCAGCCGGGTGTCCAGCGCGTTTACCGCCGGTCGAGACGCAGCACCGCGACGCACGCGGCCAGTGCGACGAACGCCACCACCGCCGTGAACGCGATCCCCGCGGTACGCAGCCCGTACGCGGTGGCGGCGACGCCGACGGCGATCACCGGGATCGAGATCCCCACGTACGCGACGACGAAGAAGCTCGCGACCGTACCGGCGCGGGTCGGTTCCGGTGCGGCGGCCGTGATCGCCGCGATGCCGGACCGGAAGCTCAGCGCCTGCCCGACACCGATCACGACCGTCCCGACCAGCATCGGTACGAACAGCCGGCCGACCAGCCCCACCGCGATCCCCGCCAACCCGAGTACGAGCACCAGGCTGCCGGCGGGCAGCGCGACGCGCGTCGGCACGCGGGCGAGTCCGACCTGGCCGGCCGCGGACCCGGCGAACATGGTGAACACGACGAGCCCCGCCAGCGCCCGGTCCGGCATCCCGAGCACCGTGGCCAGGAACCCCGGCTCGACCGCCGTGAGCAGCCCGAACACCGCGAACGCCGCGAACACCGCCACCGCCGCCGGCACGAACACCGACCGCGCCTCGGCCGCCACCACCGGCCGTTGCGGCCGGAACCGCGCCCCGGGTACCAGCCGCACCGGCTCCGGCATCCGCAGTACGCCGAGCACCGCCGGCACCAGCAGCGCCAGGTTCGCCACGAACGGCCAGGCCAACGGCGCCGCCGTGTACCGGGCGAGCAGGCCGGCGAGCAGCGGCCCGCAGCCGAGCCCGAGCATGTTGACGGCGGTCGCGACCAGGGCCGCGCGCCGCTGGAGCCGGGCCGGAGCAAGGTCGAGCAGCGCGACGGTGGCGGTGGTCGTGAAGATGCCGGCCGACACGCCGGACAGTACCCGGCCGAGGAACAGCGCCGGCAGCCCCGCGTCGGTCAGGAACAGTACGCCGGACGCGACGCTCGCGGCGAGCCCGGCGAGCAGCAGCCGGCGCCGGCCGTACACGTCGGATGCCTTGCCCAGCAACAGAAGCGCCGCGATCACGCCGACCGCGTACACGGCGTAGATGACGGTGGTGAGCAGGCTGCCGAAGCCGTAGCGCTGCTGGTAGATCGAGTAGAGCGGGGTGGGCAGGGTGTTGCCGAGCATCACCACGCCGAACGCGTACGCCACGGCGGCGAAGCCGAACCGCGCCCGACGGTCACGGACGACGGGCCGGGTCTCGGAGGTGTGTGCGGTCATCGTCCCTCTCTCGCGTACGGTCGCGTCCCTTCAGCCTGCCCCATCCCCAACGATCACTCCAACGAATGATTCCGATCCCAACCATCGGTACAATCGATCGATGGAACTGCGCCAGCTCGGCCACTTCGTCGCCGCCGCCGAGGAACTGCACTTCACCCGGGCGGCCCGCCGCGCGCACGTCGTCCAGTCCAGCCTGTCCAGCTCCATCCGCGCCCTGGAACGCGAACTCGGCGGCGACCTCTTCGTCCGTACCAGCCGCCAGGTGCGGCTGACCGCCGCCGGCGAGGCGCTGCTGCCCGCCGCCCGCGCCGCGCTCGCCGCCGCGCAGGACGGCCGGGACGCCGTCGCCGGCGTACGCGGGGTGCTGGGCGGCCGGCTCACCATCGGCGTACTCCAGACCCTCGGCCCCGTCGACCTGTCCGCGCTGCTCGCCCGCTTCCACCGCCGGCACCCCGGCGTACTCCTCCGGCTGCGCAACGACAACGCGCCGCGGCTGGCCCGCGACGTGGTCCGCGGCGAGTCCGACCTCGCGTTCGTCGACCACCCCGTCGACACCCGCGGGCTGCGCGAGATCCCGCTCGGCGCCGAGGACCTGATCCTCGCCGTACCGCGGGGCGACCCGCTCGCCACCCGCCGCACCGTACGACTCGGTGCACTCGCCGGGCACGACTTCGTCGAGTACCGGCCGGAATCGGCGCTGCGCCGCCGGATCGACGCCGCCTGCGCCGACGCGGGGCTGGACCGGCGGATCTGCTGCGAGGTGGACACCATCGCCCAGCTCGTCGACCTGGTCGCGCACGGCATGGGCGTCGCGCTGCTGCCGCCGCTCACGGTCCGCGGCGCGGACGGCGTCGCGGCAGTACCGACCGAGCCGGCCGTCCGGCGCGAACTGGTCGCCGTCACCGCCGCCGACCGCCCCGTCACCCCGGCCGCCGCCGCGCTGCTCGACCTGCTCCCGTGACCGGACCCCGTTGCCCCGCAACGGATCCAGCCCACACAGCGCGGATCGGGCCAGCCCACACCAGACCAGCGCCACGACCGGCCGGACCGGGCCAGCGCGGATCAGACCGTTGCGGTACGGACCGCCTCGGTGATGGTGGCCGAGCCGAGGACGACGTCGCCGGCCGGGTCGGGCCGGTAGACCACGATGGCCTGGCCGGGCGCGACGCCGCGGGCCGGCTCGGCCAGCCGGGCCACCAGACCGTCGGCGGTCGGCTGCACGGTCGCGTCGAACACCGCGCCGTGCGCGCGCAGCTGTACCCGGCAGTCGAACGCCGCGTCCGGCGACCCGTTCGTCCACACTGGACGGTCGGCGCGCACCTCGTCGACCTCCAGCGCCTCGACCGGGCCGACGGTCACGGTGTTCTGCACCGGCGTGATCGACAGTACGTAGCGCGGGCGGCCGTCCGGCGCGGGTCGGCCGAGACCGAGCCCCTTGCGCTGCCCCACCGTGTACGCGTACGCCCCGTCGTGGCGGCCCAGTACCTCGCCGGACTCCGCGTCCACGATGTCGCCCGGCGCCTCGCCCAGCTCGCGGGCGAGGAAGCCGCGCGTGTCGCCGTCGGCGATGAAGCAGATGTCGTGGCTGTCCGGCTTGTCCGCGACGGCGAGGCCGCGCCGCGCCGCCTCCGCGCGTACCTCGGACTTGGTGGTGTCGCCGAGCGGGAACATCGCGCCGGCGAGCTGGTCCGGCCGCAGCACGGCCAGTACGTACGACTGGTCCTTGGCGAGGTCCACCGAGCGGCGGAGTACGCCGTCGGACAGCCGGGCGTGGTGGCCGGTGACGACCGCGTCGAAGCCGAGCGCGCGGGCCCGGTCCAGTACCGCGGCGAACTTGATCTTCTCGTTGCAGCGCAGGCACGGGTTCGGCGTGCGCCCCGCCGCGTACTCCGCGACGAAGTCGTCGACCACGTCCTCGCGGAACTCCTCCGCCATGTCCCACACGTAGAACGGGATGTCGAGCACGTCCGCGGCGCGGCGCGCGTCCCGCGAGTCCTCCAGCGTGCAGCAGCCGCGCGCACCCGTCCGGTACGCCTGCGGGTTCGCCGACAGCGCCAGGTGCACCCCGGTCACGTCGTGCCCGGCGTCCACCGCGCGGGCCGCCGCCACCGCGGAGTCCACCCCGCCGGACATCGCCGCCAGCACCCTCATGACCCGTCCCCTCCGTACGACGCTCCGTCGAGCGTAGCCGCCCGCCGTACCGTGGCTGCGCGGTGCGCCCGGTCCCGCCGCGCCCGGAACGTCCCGGACGCGGCGGGCTGCGCGCCGTGTCCGTCGTGGACCGGTCAGTGCGGCGGCGTCGCCGGGACGCGCCCCGCCTCCACCATCCCCGCGTACTGTGCGCGCGCCTCCTCGGTCGCCGGCTCCACCCACACGGCCGTCCCGTACGCGCAGATCTCGCTGAGGCTGCCGGACATGTCACCGGTGTCGAACCGCATGCCGACGACCGCGTTCGCGCCGCGGCGGCGGGCCGCCTCGACGAGCCGCCCCATCGCCTGGTTCCGGCTCTGCACCACCAGGCTCGTCAGCTGCGGCACCTCGCCGCCGCCCATCGAGGAGAAGCCGGCGGTCAGCGTGTTGCCGAAGTCCAGCCGGCGCACCGTCACCCCGAACACCTCGCCCAGCATCCGGGTCGTCGTGTACCCGGGAACCTCGTTGGTCGTCGCCATCAGCATGGCCACGATTGTGCCGACCCGTCGCCACGCCGTCGGTACGCGCACGCCGGGCGCGCGTACCCGCGGCGGGGTCGGCAGAATGGCGCGGATGAGACGCCTGTCGTGGTGGCCCCCGATCGTGGTCGCGGCCCTGTCCCTGCTCGGGTTCGGCGTGACGGCCTGGGGCGCGCGGACCGCGAAGCGGGCGCACGACTGCCTCGCCAACGGCGTGGTGTCCGCCGAGATCACCGGCCGGGGTTGCGAACTGCACACCACCGACGGCGTACGGGTGGTGGCGCTGGACGGGCCGGGCTTCGGGACGACCGTCGCGGTCACCGCGGTCAGCGCCGTACTCCTGGTCGTGCTCGTGGTGCTGCTCGTCCGCCGCCTCGCTCACCGTACGGCGACCGCCGCGCGGACCTGACCGGTCAGCGGGGGCGCTTGACCGCGGTGGCGGTGCGGGCCCGGTCGACCGCACCCGGCAGCGCGGCCAGCAGCGCCGCCACGTCCGCCGACGTCGACGTGTGCCCCAGCGAGAAGCGCAGCGAACTCCGGGCCCGCTCCGCGTCCGCACCCATCGCCAGCAGTACGTGGCTGGGCTGGGCGACGCCGGCCGAGCAGGCCGACCCGGTCGAGCACTCGACCCCCGCGGCGTCCAGCAGCATGAGCAGCGCATCCCCTTCACAGCCGGGGAACGAGAAGTGCGCGTTGCCCGGCAGCCGGTCGGCCGGGTCACCGTTGAGGACGGCGTCCGGCACGGCCGCGCGTACGCCGGCGATCAGCTCGTCGCGCAGCGCGGACACCCGCGCCGACTGCTCGGCACGGCGCCGGACGGCCAGCTCCACCGCGAGCGCGAACGCGACGACACCGGCCACGTCGAGGGTGCCGGAGCGTACGTCGCGCTCCTGGCCACCGCCGTGCAGCACCGGCGTGCACGCCACGTCGGTACGCAGCAGCAGCGCACCCACCCCGACCGGGCCGCCGATCTTGTGCCCGGTCACGGTCAACGCCGCCGCACCCGACGCGCCGAAATCCACCGGTACCGCGCCGATCGCCTGTACCGCGTCGGTGTGCAGCGGTACGCCGTGCTCCGCGGCGAGCGCCGCCAGCTCCGGCACCGGCTGTACGGTCCCGACCTCGTTGTTCGCCCACATGACGGAGACCAGCGCGGCGCGCTCCGCGTACGGCGTGAGGGCCTTGGCGAGCGACTCCCGGGTGACCCGGCCGGCCGCATCGACCTCGACCGGTACGACGGTGGTGTCCTGGCGCTCGGCCATGAAGTGCGCGGAGTCCAGGATCGCGTGGTGCTCGGTGGCGCCGATCAGCAGCACGTCCCGGGACGGCTCCGCCGCGCGCCGCGCCCAGGCGATGCCCTTGACCGCCAGATTGTCGCTTTCCGTACCGCCTGAGGTGAAGACGACCTCGCTCGGCCGGGCGCCCAGGTGCTCGGCGATCCGCTCCCGGGACTCCTCGACGGCGCGCCGGGCCGCCCGGCCGCTCGCGTGCAGCGACGACGCGTTGCCGGTACGCCCGGCAGCCTCCACGTACGCCGCGAGGACCTCGGGCAGTACCGGCGTGGTCGCGGCATGGTCCAGGTACGCCATGACCGCAGCCTATTGCAGGTAGGACTCGACCTCCGAGCGCGGCCGGACCCGTTCGGCGTTCGGGTCCTGGCCGGCGTCCTCCCGGGCCCGGCGGCGGCGCAGCAGGTCCCAGCACTGGTCGAGCTGCTGCTCGACCGCGGCGAGCCGGTCCCGCTCCTCGTCGGTGCCGCCGGCCTGGCGGAGCCGGTGCTCCTCCTCCACCAGCTCGTGGATCTGGCCGAGCACGTCCTTGTCGTTCATGGTCCCCTACCCCGTTTCCCTCGACGCTGCTCGACAGTACCGAACATCAGGGCGTACGCCCGGCGGCTGCGGCGATCCAGTCGTGCCCGGGGTGGATCAGGGCCAGCGCGTCCGCGAGCCAGGCCCGGGCCGCCGCCGACAGCAGCGGCAGCGTCGCGGCCAGGTCGGCCTCGTCCTTCGGCCGCCGGTGCTTCGCCTTCATCAGCAGCACCACCTCCGGCCGCTGGTACGGCACGCCGTCGGCGCTGACCGCGATCGTGTCGGCCAGCGGTCGGCGGAGCCGCTCGTCCCGTTTGCACACCCACTCGTCCCGATCGCCCGGGTCGAGGAACGTGTCGGTACGGAACAGCCCGCTCGCCCGCTCCGCCGTCCACACCTGCGTGTACTCCGGCGGCGGCACCGAACCCAACCGGTACGCCCGGCCGTCGCCCACGTAGTACATGTGGTGCGTGCCGCCGGCGAGCAGGGCGTCCCGTACGGCGGGGAAGTCGGCGCGGCAGACGGCGAACTCGATGTCCTCGTGCGCGCGGCGCGGCGCGCCGTGGAACAGGTCGATCGCCCAGCCGCCGCAGACCCACCACGGTACGTCGACGGCGGCGAGCCGGGCGGCCAGTTCGGTCGGGGTCCAGGCGGCCCAGGCGTCCAGGTCCAGGTCGACGGGCTCGCCCGGACCGGCGCCGGGCCCCGCGCCGTGCGGAGCCCGGTCGGACGTCACCTGCCCAAGCGGCGTACGAGCGCCCAGGCGCCGGGCAGGATGCCCGCGGCCAGCGCGATCTTGATGCCGTCCCCGATCAGGAACGGCACGACACCCACGGCCAGCGCCGTACCGACGGACAGGCCGACGGTGGCGACCAGCCACGACACCCCGAACGCGTAGATGACCGCGTTGCCCGCGACCATCGTCCCGACCGTACGCAGCGGGGTCCGGTCGCCGGCGCGCCGCGCCAGCTCGCCCACCAGCAGCCCGGCCGCCAGGTACCCGAGGATGTAGCCGAAGGAGGCGCCGCCCGCGCCCGACGTGCCGCCCGCGAACCACGGGACGCCGGCCATGCCGACCGCCAGGTACAGCACCATCGAGGTCAGCGCGCGCCACGGGCCGAGCGCCGCGGCGACCAGCAGTACGGCGAAGGTCTGGCCGGTGACCGGCACCGGGCTGATCGGCTGGATCGGCACCGACAGCTGGGCGGCGAGACCGGTCAGCGCGGCGCCGCCGACCACCAGCAGGGCGTTGCGGGCGACGGAGCCGGGGATCAGGTCGGCGAGCACGTGCCGGCGTACGGCGACCGAGTTGGTGGACACCACGTCCTCCGTGGGGGTGAGGTCGGCCCGGAGTGGCACAGGGGTACGGGCCGGGACGGTCAAGGTCATCGACAGCCTAAGGCACCGTTCAGTCGCCCTCCGCCGCGTCGCGGGGCGGCCCGCCGCGCGCGTGGCCGCCGTCCCGACGGGTACGCGGGGCGCGGTCACCGCCTAGCGCCGGTACGCGGAAAGTCAAGCCCCGTCGCCGACAGATCACCACCACGGACCCTGTCCACACCCCGGACGTACGGGCGGGGCGGTGGATCGCCCACCGCCCCGCCGTCGCGTACGCCCGGAATCAGCCCTGGCGCTTGCGGATCTCCTCGACCGCCTGCGGAACGACCTTGAACAGGTCGCCCACCACGCCGAAGTCGGCCAGCTCGAAGATCGGCGCCTCGTCGTCCTTGTTCACCGCGACGATCGTCTTCGAGGTCTGCATGCCGGCCCGGTGCTGGATCGCGCCGGAGATGCCGATCGCCATGTACAGCTGCGGCGACACCGTCTTACCCGTCTGCCCCACCTGGAACTGGTGCGGGTAGAAGCCCGAGTCGGTGGCGGCCCGGGAGGCGCCCACCGCGCCACCGAGCAGGTCGGCCAGCTCCTCGATGAGCGCGAAGCTCTCCGCGCTGCCGACGCCGCGGCCACCGGACACGACCACGCCGGCCTCGGTCAGTTCCGGCCGCGAACCCTTCTGCTCGGCCACCCGCTCCAGGACGGTGGCGCCCTTCGCCGCGTCCGACACCGTGGCGTCGACTGCGACCCGCTCCCCCGCGCCGGCGGACTGCTCCGGCGTCACCGAGTTCGGCCGTACGGTGAGGATCGGGGTTCCCTTCGTCACCTTGGCGGTGACGATCGTCGAGCCGGCGAACACCACCTGCGTGGCGGTCCCGTCGGCGGCCACGTCGGAGACGTCGGTGAGCAGGCCGCTGTCCAGCTTCACCGCGAGCCGCCCGGCGATCTCCTTGCCCTCCTGGGAGGACGCGAGCAGCACCGCCGCCGGCTGCACCTCGGCCACGAGCCGGGCCAGTACCTCGGCCTTCGGCGCGACCAGGTGGCCGGCGATCTCGTCGCTCTCCGCCGCGTACACCTTCGCCGCGCCGTACTCGGCGAGCGTGCCGGCGAGCGCGTCGGCGGTGCCGGGCGCGCCCAGCACCACAGCGGACGGCTCGCCCAGCCGGCGGGCCAGGGTGAGCGCCTCCAGGGTCACCTTCTTGACGCCGGACGCCGTGCCGTCCGTGACGACCAGTACCTCAGCCATCTGTCGTTGCCTCCGCGGTCGCGGTCGAAGGGGCGGGCGGTCAGCGCCCGGCGGCCTTCTTGACCTTGTGGTATTCGTACATGTTCCGGAAGATCGCCCACCAGTTGAACGCGATCACGGAGCTGATCGACCACCAGCCGGCGAGCAGATTGTGTGTCTGCGCCCTGGTGTACGCCGTGGTCAGCTCCTCGAACGTGCCCGTGTGCGTGGTCGTGCTCTGCTGCCACCAGATGAGCATTCCGGTGTGCTTGATGTAGCTGGCGCTGAGCTGCTGCCCGTACTGCGGCCCCTGCCGGTACTGCCCCTGCTGGGGATACTGCTGCCCCTGCGGGTACTGGCCCTGCTGCGCCTGCGGGTACTGGCCCTGCTGTGCGTACTGGGCGGGCTGCCCGTACTGCGCCGGCGCCTGCTGCGCGTACTGCGGGGGCGCGCCGGCCGGCTGCTGCTGCCAGCCGGGCGCCGAAACGGGGTTCTGGGGGTTTGTCATGGCCGCACGCTAGACGAACTTCTCAACCGCCAGGAACTCGACCAGCTGCACGCCGCCCTCGCCCTCGTCGGTGACCCGGGTGCCCGCCTGCCGCGCCGGACGCGGCGCCGCCGACACGACCGCCGAGTACGCGTTGGCGAGACCGACGGTGTCGGGCGCCAGGCCCAGATCGGCCAGCGACAGCGTGGTCACCGGCTTCTTCTTGGCGGCCATGATGCCCTTGAACGACGGGTACCGCGGCTCGTTGATGGTGTCCCAGACGCTGACGACGGCCTTGCCGTCGGCGCGGACCACCTCGTACCCCTCGTCGGTCTGGCGCTCGATCGTGCGGCTGTCGCCGTCGATCGTGAGCTTGCGGGCACCGGTGAGCGCCGGTACGCCGAGCCGTTCGGCCAGCATGTGCGGGATGACCTGCACCCGGCCGTCGGTGGCCTCGGCGCCGCACAGCACCAGGTCCCACTCCAGCGTGCCGAGGGCGGCGGCGAGCACCGCGGAGGTCTGCACCGCGTCGGAGCCGGCGATCGCGCCGTCGACCACGTGCACCGCGGCGTCCGGCCCCATCGACAGCGCCTTGCGGATCGACTCGGTGGCGCCGTCGGGCCCGACGGTCAGGATGGTGACCTCACCGCCCTGCGCCTCCTTGATCCGCAACGCCTCCTCGATGGCGTACTCGTCCATCTCGTTGATGACGTTGCTGGCCGACCCGCGGTCGACCGTGAAGTCATCCGACTTCAGCGTGCGCTCGGCACCGGAATCCGGTACCTGCTTGACCAGGACGACGATCTTCATCGTTGCCGACGACCTCCTGCTACCCGGGCCTGTCACCGCGTACGACCGGCAGCTCCCGGCTGCCCGCGGCCAACATAGCCCGCGGTCGGACGTACCGTTCCGGAGCCATGTTACTAGTCAGTAGCCCTGGGCGCCGCGGAGCCCCCGCGATACATCTCACACCGGGTCGTACGCGGAGCCGGTCGGCACGGCGCTCCGGCACAGACCCTAGTCTCTCGGGCATGACGACGCGGGCGGAAACGCTGCCGTTGACCGGGGAGCGCACCGTCCCCGGCATCGCGGTCGAGAACTACTGGTACCGCCGGCACGAGGCCGCGTACCGCGCGGTGGCGTCGATGCTGCCCGCCGGGCGGCTGCTCGAACTCGGCGTCGGCGAGGGCTACGGGGCGGCCCTGCTCGCGACCGGCCGGCGCGTCGTCGGCGTCGACTACGACCTGCCGACGCTCCGGCACGTGACCCGGCGGTACCCGGGGGTGGTGGCGGTGCGGGGGAACGCGGTGGCGCTGCCGGTGGCCGGCGGGTCCGTCGACGCGGTGGTGAGCATGCAGCTCGTCGAACACCTGTGGGACCAGCCGGCGCACCTGGCCGAGTGCGCCCGCGTGCTGCGGCCCGGCGGCGTGCTGGTGCTGTCCACGCCGAACCGGCTCACCTTCTCCCCCGGGTACGACCCGGCGACGGACCGGCCGCGCAACGTCTACCACTCCCGGGAACTGTCCGCCGCCGAGCTGTCCGCCCTGGTACGTCCGGCACTTCCGGACGCCACCCTGTACGGCCTGCACGCCGGGGCACGGCTGCGCGCCGCCGACGCCGACGCCCGCCGGCGGTACAGGGCGGACCTGGTCGAGGCGCAGCTCGCCACGCCGGCCGAGGAGTGGCCCGCGGAGCTGCGGTCGGCGGTCGGCGCGGTCGCCGCCACCGACTTCGTACTGTCCACTGTGGACGTGGACGATGCGCTGGACCTGGTCGTGGTCGCGACGAAGGACCGGTAGATTCTGCTCGCATGGACGCACGGTTGCGCGCGCTCTGCGATCTGATGGTGCCGACGGCCCGCGAGTCGGTCGGCCGGCACGAGTACGACGGGGTCGTCCAGGACCTGTCCCCCGACGGCGTACGCCGGGCGCTGGCCCGGCTGGCGCCCGCCGGGGCGCACCCGTACCCGGATCCGCACGACGAGGCGCAGGCGTCCGCGGCCGAACACGCCGCCCGGGTCGCGCTGGGCGACCTCGCCCTGCACCGCGCCAACCCGCTGCACCACGTCGGCAACCTCGACCTCGCCTGCTACGACCGGGAGTACGCGCCGGCCGGCGAGCGCGCCGCGGCCCGCCGGGCGCACCTCGCCGCCTGGCCGGACGCGGTCGACGCGGCGGTCGAGGCGCTCGACCGGGTACCGGCGCCCGTCGCGGCGGCGACCCTGTCCGCGGCCCGCGGCCTCGCCGGTCAGGTACGCGACGACGACGGTGCGGCGGGACGGGCGGCGCTCGCCGCGCACGGCCGGCTCGTCGCCCACCTGGAACGGGCCGCGCGGGACGGCCACCCGGAGACCGCGCTCGGCGGTACCGCGCTGGCGGCGCTGCTGTCGTCGGCGGAGGCGCTGCCGGTGGACCTCACCGCGCTCGCCGCGCTCGCCGACGCCGAACGCGACCGGATGCGCGCCCTGCTGTCCGAGGCGTGCGACCGGATCGCGCCCGGAGTGTCCACATCGGACACCGTCGCCGCGCTGCTCGCCGACCACCCCGACATCGACGGCGTACTCACCGAGGCGCGGGCGCTGACCGCCGAGGTGATCGCCTGGACCGCCGAGCGCGGCCTGATGCCGTACGACGACGGCGAGTGCCGGGTCGGGCCGGCCCCGGAGTCGCGCCGCTGGGCGATGGCGATGATGGCGTGGGCCGCACCGTACGAGGCGGACTCGCCGAGCTGGTACCACGTGACGCCGCCGGAGCCGGACTGGCCGGCGGCCGAACGGGAGGAGTGGCTGGCGGTCTTCAGCCGCACCAGCCTGCCGGCGATCACCGTGCACGAGGTCGCGCCGGGCCACTTCTCGCACGGTCGGGCGTTGCGCCGCGCCCCGTCCGCGGTGCGCCGCACGCTGATCGGCGAGTCGTTCGTCGAGGGCTGGGCGCACTACGCCGAGGAGATGGCGCTGGAGGAGGGTTTCCACGCCGACGATCCGCGGTTCGCGGCGGGCGTGGCGCTGGAGGCCCTGGTCCGGGTCGTACGGCTGAGCGCGGCGATCGGGCTGCACACCGGCGCGATGACCGTCGCCGAGGCGGCGGCCCGGTTCACCGCCGACGCGTACCTGCAGGGGCCGGCGGCGCTGGCCGAGGCGTACCGGGGGACGTTCGACCCCACGTACGGCCGGTACACGTGGGGCAAGCTCGCCATCCTCGACCTGCGGGAGCGGGCCCGGCGGGCCTGGGGCGCCGGCTTCTCGCTGCCCCGGCTGCACGCCGCGCTGCTCGCCCTCGGCTCCCCGCCGCTCGGCCTGCTCGACACCGCCGTCGAGCGGGGCTGACCCCGCCGGCCGCACCGGCCCTGCGGACGTACCGGTCGGTAACGGGTGCCAGAATCATCGACCATGCGCGTGCTGATGCTGTCCTGGGAGTACCCGCCGGTCGTCGTCGGCGGGCTGGGCCGGCACGTGCACGCGCTGTCCACCGCGCTCGCCGCCGCCGGGCACGAGGTCACGGTCGTCACCCGGCACGGCGGGGACGCCCCGCTCGACGAGGTACGCGACGGGGTGCGGATCGTACGGGCACCCGCGGACCCGCCGCTGTTCCCGTTCGCGACCGAGACGCTGCTGGCGTTCACGATGTCGCTCAACCACGCGCTGACCCGGGCCGCGCTGCGCGTCTGCGCCGAGCAGGAGTACGACGTCGTGCACGGGCACGACTGGCTGGTGACGCACGCGGCCGTGACGCTCAAGCACCACCTGCGGGTACCGCTGGTCGCGACCGTGCACGCCACCGAGGCCGGCCGGCACTCCGGCTGGCTGCCCGCCGAACTCAACCGGTGCATCCACTCCGTCGAGTGGTGGCTGGCGTACGAGGCGCGCCGGGTGCTGGTCTGCTCCGGGTACATGCGCTGGGAGGTCAGCCGGCTGTTCGAGCTGCCCGCCGGGAAGGTCCGGGTCATCCCGAACGGCGTGGACCCGGCCGCGTTCCGCGTCACCCCGCGCCAGGTCCGCGCCGCGCGCGAGGAGTACGCCGGGGACGGGCCGCTCGTCGTGTACGCCGGCCGCCTCGTGTACGAGAAGGGCGTCCAGGACCTGATCGCCGCGACTCCCGCGCTGCGGCGGCGGTTCCCCGGGCTGCGCGTGGTCGTCGCCGGCGAGGGCAAGTACGCCGACGAGCTGGCCGCCGAGGTCACCCGCCGCCGGCTCGGCCGTACGGTGCGGTTCGCCGGGTTCCTGCCCACCGAACCGGCCCGCGCCGGCGAACCGAGCCTCCCCGCACTCTTCGCCGCCGCCGACTGCGCCGTCGTACCCAGCCGGTACGAGCCGTTCGGGATGGTGGCGCTGGAGGCCGCCGCCGCCGGCGCGCCGCTCGCGGTGTCGGCGACCGGCGGGCTCGCCGAGTTCGTCGAGCCGGGCACCACCGGCGTCACGTTCCCGCCCAAGGACCCGGCCGGGCTCGCCGACGCCGTCTCCACCGTCCTCCGCGACGAGGTACTCGCCCGGCGGCTGTCCCGGCGTGCCCGCGCCCTCGTCATCGACCGGTACTCCTGGCCCGCCATCGCCGCCCGCACCGTCGAGGCGTACGAGCAGGCCGGGCGCGACGAGCGGGCGCTCCGCGCGGCCGGTACCGCGGACGGCCCGGTCCCCCCGATCACCGTCCCGGACGGCAACCTCCTCCGCGACGGCTCCGCCTGACCGCGGCTCCGCCGCGCACACTGATCCCGCCCGGTTCGGCCCGACCGTCGCAACCACCCGATCCCGCGGCGGCTGCGCACGACCGGAGTTGCCGTACTACCAACGGATCCCGCCCCCAGCGGCCCGCCCGACGCCACCTGAACCCCGGATCGGCGTTGCCCGACCGGACCCGCCGTGCCCGCACGGCTCCGACCCGGCAGCCTTCCGGCGCGGTCGTCCGCGGCAGCACCATCCGACCGGAGTTGCCGTGCTGCCAACGGATCCCGCCCGGAGCGACCGGCTCGGATATTTTTGGGTTTGACCTAAGTACGGGACGGGGCTAGGTTTGGCGCGACCCAGCCGCACGATGCGGAGGAACGATGGCCGACCTGCGACTGCTCGCCGTACACGCACATCCGGACGACGAGTCCAGCAAGGGCGCGGCCACGCTCGCGCGGTACGCGGCGGAGGGCGTCGACGTGCTGGTGGCGACCTGCACCGGCGGCGAACGCGGCGACGTGCTCAACCCGCACCTGGACACCGCCGAAACGAGGGCCCGGCTGCCGGAGCTGCGCCGGGCGGAGATGGCCGAGGCGGCGCGGCTGCTCGGGGTCCGGCAGCGGTTCCTCGGGTTCACCGACTCCGGGCTGCCGGCGGCCGGCGAGGCGCTGCCGGACGGCTGTTTCGCCCGCGTACCAACGGATGTCGCCGCGGAACGGTTGACCGCGGTGCTGCGGGAGTTCCGCCCGCAGGTGGTCGTGACGTACGACCCGAGCGGCGGCTACCCGCACCCGGACCATGTCCGTACGCACGAGGTGGCGGTGGCGGCGTTCGACGCGGCGGGCGACCCGGCCCGGTTCCCCGGCGCGGGGCCGGCGTGGCGGCCGGACAAGCTCTACTACCTGGCGGTGCTGTCGCCGGACTGGTTCCGGGCGCTGCACGAGGGGATGCTCGCGCGCGGACTGGCGTCACCGTTCGGGGAGGTGCTCGGCGAGCTGGACGGCGTGGCCGGGCTGCCGGTCACCACCCGCGTCGAGTGCGCCGCGTACTTCGGGGTCCGGGACGCGGCGGCCCGCGCGCACGCCACGCAGATGGCGCCGGAGCACCCGTTCTTCGTACATCCGCGGGATCTGGAGCGCGCGGCGTGGCCGACCGAGGACTACCAGCTGGCGCGCAGCCACGTACCGGTGTCGACGCCGGAGAGCGACCTGTTCGCCGGCCTGCGCTGACCGGGGCAAGGCGGGACCGGACGGACGGGGCAGACCTTGACAGCACGGGGCAAACGTACTTAAGTGCACTCCATCAGTTAGGTTTCCTTACTGAAAGCCCCGTGCCGACCCCCCAGTCAAGGAGCCCCCATGCGTAGACCACGCCCGCGTCGTACCCGCCTGGCCGCGGCTTTCGCGGCGGCGGCCACCGTACTCGGCGGTGCGGCCCTCGCCGGGGTCGCGGCCAGCCCGGCCACCGCCGCGACCGCGCTCCCCGCCCACCTGTCCGCCCCGTACTTCGAGGCGTGGAACGGCGACAGCCTCGCCGGGCTCGCGCAGCAGTCCGGCAACCGGTACCTGACGATGGCGTTCCTGCAGGCCGACCGGAAGGGCTCCTGCACGCCGTACTGGAACGGCGACAGCGGGATGCCGGTGGACGCCGCGCAGTTCGGCTCGGACATCGACACGATGCGGGCCGCCGGCGGTGACGTGATCCCGTCCTTCGGCGGGTACACGGCGGACAACACCGGCACCGAGATCGCCGACTCGTGCACCGACGTCGACGCCATCGCCGCCGCGTACGAGAAGGTCGTGACGACGTACGACGTGACGCGGATCGACCTCGACATCGAGGACAACTCGCTGACGAACTCCGCCGGCATCACCCGGCGGAACCAGGCCATCAGGAAGGTCGAGGACTGGGCCGCGGCGCAGGGCCGCACCGTGCAGTTCTCGTACACGCTGCCGTGCACGGTGAACGGTCTCGCCGACGACGCGTACGCGGTGCTGTCGGACGCGGTGGCCAACGGCGCGCGCGTCGACGTCGTCAACGTCATGACGTTCGACTACTACGACGGCGGCAGCCACGAGATGGCCGATGACACGAAGACCGCGGCGACCGGGCTGCACGACCAGCTCGCCGACCTGTACCCGGGCACGGACGACGCGGCGCTGTGGCAGAAGATCGGCGTCACCGAGATGATCGGCATCGACGACTACGGCGCGGCCGAGACGTTCACGACGGCCGACGCGCCGGCCGTGGAGAGCTGGGCCGAGAGCAAGGGTCTCGCGATGCTGTCGTTCTGGGCGCTGCAACGCGACAACGGCGGCTGCCCCGGCACCGGCGGCAGCGACACCTGCTCCGGCGTCGACCAGTCGATCTGGCAGTTCTCCCAGGCGTTCGCCGCGTTCGACGGCTGACCCGCGTACCGACCGCGGCCCCGGACCTCGCCGTCCGGGGCCGCGGTGCGCTCACGCCAGGTTCGCGCTGCGCGGGTACGCGTCGGCCGGATCGGTCAGCACGTTCACCAGGTACGGCACTCCCGCGTCGAACGCGCGCCGCAGCGCCGGCCCCAGGTCGGCCGGCTTCGTCACCGTCTCCCCCGCCCCGCCGAGCGCCGACACCACGTCGTCGTACCGCAGGCCGGGGGTGAGATCGGCGGCCACGTCGTAGCCGTACACCATGTTCATGGGGTGCTTCTCCAGGCCCCAGATGCCGTTGTTGCCGCAGACCATCACGACCGGCAGCTTCTGCCGCGCCAGCGACTCCACGTCCATCAGCGAGAAGCCCGCCGCGCCGTCCCCGAGCAGCACGCAGACCTGCCGGTCCGGGTACGTCAGGCGGGCGCCGGCCGCGTAGCCCATGCCCGTGCCGAGGCAGCCGTACGGCCCGGGGTCCAGCCAGCAGCCCGGCCGACCCGGATCCAGGTACTTCCCCGCGTACGACACGAAGTCGCCGCCGTCGCCGATCACCACGGCGTCCTCGTCGAGTACCTGGCGCAGCTCGCCGTACACCCGGGCCGGCCTGATCGGGTCGGTGTCCGCGGTCAGCTGCTCCTCGTCGGCGGCCCGGGCCGCGTCCTCCGCGGTACGCAGCGTCGCCACCCAGCCGGCGTGGTCCGTCCGGTCACCCCGGTACGCGGCCAGCCCGGACAGCACCAGCCGCAGGTCACCCGCCGGCGACACGGCCGGCGACACGTGCGTCGCGCGCTGGCCCGGCGCGTCCACCACGTGCACCACCTGCGCGTCGCCGAAGTCGCCGAACCCCAACCGGAAGTCCAGCGCGGTACCGACGACCACGACCACGTCCGCCTGCTTCAGCGCCGTACGCCGGGCCCGCGAGAACGCCAGCGCGTGCCCTCGCGGCAGCAGCCCGCGACCCATGCCGTTCGGGAACACCGGGACCGTCAGCGCCTCGACGCACTCCCGCAGCGCCGCCACCGCGTCCCCCGTGTACACGTCGGAACCGGCGATCACGACCGGGCGCTCCGCGCGGGCGATCAGCGCCGCCGCCTTCGCCACGTCGTCCGGGTCCGGGTCGAGCGGCGCCGGGCGTACCGCCTCGGGCAGCTCGACGTCCGCCCGCGAGAACACCACGTCCATCGGCAGGTCCAGGAACACCGGACCGCGGTGCGGACTCAGCGCCGCCAACGTCGCCGCCTGGACGTCCGCCGCCATCCGCTCCGGCGCCGTCACCGTCGTCGCGTACTTCGTCACCGAGGCGACGATCGGCACGTGGTCCAGCTCCTGCAGGCTGCCCGCACCCCACCGCCACTGCGGCGCCCGGCCACCGAGCACCACCACCGGCGCGCCGTTGAAGTACGCCGAGGTGATGCCCGAGATGCCGTTCGTGACGCCCGGACCGGCCGTCAGTACCGCCACGCCCGGCCGGCGCTGGAGCTTCGCCACGGCCTCGGCGGCGAACACCGCGGTCTGCTCGTGCCGGACGTCGACGATGCGTACGCCCGCCCGGTGCGCCGCGTCGTACAGCGGGAAGACGTGCCCGCCGGACAGCGTGAACAGCTCCGTGACCCCGTACTCGCGCAGCGCGGCCAGGGCCAGATCGCCGCCGTGCCCTTCCATCCCGCCTCCTGATGATCGACAGTGCCGGGCATGTTACCGGCGGGTAGTCCGCAACGGAACCGCACCCGCGTCCCCCGCCGCCCGCGTGCCGGCCGCCTCCGGACCCGCACCCTCGGGTACGGCGGGCTCCGGTACGGCGGGCTCCGGCGGCGTGGCCTCGTGGCCCGCCGGCACGGCGTCCCGGTTCGTGGCGGGGATCGTGGGCTCCGCCGTCACCGCGCCCATCGTGACGTCCGGAATCGTCGCCTCGGCGCGCGTGGCTCCGGCGTCCGTGACCTCGGGGCCCGTTGCCTCCGGGGCCGTGGTCTCCGCCGGCGTGACCTCCGGAATCGTCGCCTCGGCGCGCGTGGCTCGGGTGCCCGTGACCTCCGGCGGAGCACCCGCCGACGGGACGATGGAGTCCGCCGCCGTGGCGTCCGGGCCCGCTGCCGGCGCACTGGTCACCGCTGCGTCGCCGGGGATCGGAGCTGGCGCTGGGGCCTCCGCATCCGGCTCGGGCGACGGATCCGGTACGGAAGCGGCGGGGCGGCGGCTGCGCAGGACGCGGGCCGGTACGCCACCGGCGATCGAGTACGCGGGGATGGCCTTGGTGGCGACCGCGTTGGCGGCGAGGACGCTGCCGCGGCCGATGTGGACGCCGCGGGTGACGGTCGCCTTGGTGCCGAGCCAGCAGTCGGGGCCGATGCGGACCGGCGACTTCACGATGCCCTGGTCCTTGATCGGACGGTCGAGGTCGGTGGTCACGTGGTCGAAGTCGCAGACGTACACCCAGTCGGCGACGAGGGTGGCGGCGCCGATCTCGATGTCCAGGTATCCGTTGACGGTGACGTCGGTGCCGAAGACGACCTTGTCACCGACCCGGACGGTGCCCTCGTGGGCGCGGACCGCGCAGTCGTTGCCGATGTGCACCCAGCGACCGAGTACGAGGCGGCCGTGGCCCGGGCGCGCGGTCAGCTCCACCCGCTTGCCCAGGAACACGAACCCCTCGGTCACGATGTCGCGCCGGCGCAGCCGCAGCTTCGCGAACCGCCAGTACCGGACCAGGTAGTACGGCGTGAACGCGCGGTGCCGCCACACCCAGCGCGCCGACGCCCAGGTGAGGAACCGCGCCTGCCGCGGATCCCGTCGCCTCCGCCCCATGCGCAGAACCTACCTCCCGGTAACGCCGCGCCGTGACAGCACCGCCCGACCCGGGGATGTCACGGCCGGGTACCGGCGGTAGCCAGCAGCGCCACCTCGGGCTCGGAGAACTGCGGGTGCACCACGACCGCGGCTACCGGCTGCCGCCGCGGCCGTGCCGGCCGGTCGACAGCTCGGACGCGGCGAACACGCCCGACGAGCGGCAGCGGCCGTCCGGCCAGCGGAGTACGGCGACGGTGTGCCCACTCGATACCCGGGCGGTATCCGGTGTCCAGAACCCAGCGAACCTCACCGAACCGGTCGACGCGTCGCACACCGCACCGGTCAGCGCAGCGCGGCGGCGACGGTACGGGCCCCGTCGACGGCCTCCGGTTCACTGGCCGCGGCGGTCGACACCTCCAGGCGCAGTACCACGTTGCTGACCCGGGCGTACACGGTGACGCCGGTCGGGCGGTCCAGCGCGACCGCCTCGTCGCCGAGCCCCGGCACGGCACGCGTGACGCCACCATCGTCCGCGTCCGTGGTCAGCGCGGCGTGCGCCATCCGCGGTGCCGACAGCGGCCCCTTCGTGCCGTACCGGGTCAGGGTGAGCGTCACGCTCGCGTCCGCCCGCACCGCCGCGCTCCCCTGGTACTGGCACGTCGAGTCGTCGCCCGCCCCGGTACGCCCCGCCGACTCCAGGTGCCCGCCGAACAGGTCGTGCACCGTCTTCGCGTCGAGTACCGAACACGCGTCCGGCGTCCTGCCGAACCGGCCCGAGTCGGCGAACGCGCCGGTGAAGAACAGCGTCCCGGCCCCGCACGGGATCAGCATCAGCAGGCCGATCACCGCCAACGCACCGACCAGACCCGGGTACCGCAGCCAGTGCCGGCGCGGCTCGCTCCCGTCGTCCGCGGCGAGCGCCGCCCCCAGTACGGCCAGTTCCCCGTCGGCATCCGCGTCCGGTCCGGCATCGGGGGCATCCGCGGCCGTGGACACGTCGTCGGACGGGGGCGCGTCCGCCACCGCCGCACCGTCCACATCGGACGCCGGCGCGGGCGCGGCACGGTCGTCGTCCGCACCGGACAACGTCGTCCCGGCCGCCCCCGCCACCGCACCGTCCACATCGGACTGTCCGGACGCCGCCGCGTCGGGCTCCCCTGCCGTCGGCGCGGCAGCCTCCGACGGTGCCGGCGCGGCGGTGGCGTCCACGTCGGCCGGGGGCGCGCCACCGTCCACATCGGACGGTACCGGGGCGGTCGGCTCCGGCGCGCCGGCGTCGGCACCGTCCGCATCGGACGATGCGGCCGCATCGGGCTCGGGCGGGTCGGTACGGGCGGTCGTCACGGGCGGTCCTCACAGACGGGCGGGCGGATGCGGGTACGGCCGCGAGCGCTCACCGACAGGACGTGGCGTCAGGCGGTCACGGTGCGGTGTTACGGCTTCACGCCCGTGATCTCCACGTTGTAGAAGAACTCCTTCGGCACGACGCGCGACAGCACCTTCTCGTCCACCGCCGACAGCGCCTTCCACGAGGTGTACGCGAAACGCGCCCAGCCCCAGCCGAGCTTCTCCTTCGGTACGGCGGCCTCGAAGGTGCGCACCGGCCAGCCGAGGAACGCGGCGGTCAGTTCGTCGGTGGCGACCTCGACGTCGATCGCGCCGGCCGACTCCGCGGTACGCCGCAGCGCGTGCGGGTCGAACGTGTGGAGGTCGACGACGGCTTCCAGCGCGGCGGCCTGGCTGGACTCGTCCAGCTCCTCCTGCGGGCGGCGCCAGTCGGTCAGGCCGGGCAGCTTCGTGAGGTTGGTGGTGGCCCACCAGGTGGCCTGGCCGAGCTTGCGGGCGTACCAGTCGCCGACCTTGGTCGGCTCGCCGCAGAACACGAACCGGCCGCCCGGCCGCAGTACGCGCAGCACCTCGCGCAGCGCCTGCTCCACGTCGGGGATGTGGTGCAGCATGGCGTGCCCGACGACCAGGTCGAACGTGGCGTCGTCGTACGCGATGGTCTCGGCGTCGGAGACCCGGCCGGACACGTCGAGGCCGAGCTGCTTGGCGTTGCGCAGGGCGACGTCGACCATGCCCGGGGAGATGTCGGTGACGTACCCCTTCTCGATGACGCCGGCCTGCATGAGGTTGAGCAGGAAGAACCCGGTGCCGCAGCCCAGTTCCAACGCGTTCCGGTACGGCCAGCCGTCGGTGCCCGCGACGTGCGCGAAGCGGTCCCGGGCGTAGGTCACGCACCGCTCGTCGTACGAGATGGACCACTTCTCGTCGTAGGTGTCGGCCTCCCAGTCGTGGTACAGGATGTTCGCCTGCTTGGGATCGTCCCGGGCGGCCTCGACCTCGGCGGCGGTCGGATGCGACTTGCTCATGGTGCCACTCACTTCCCGGTGAAGTCCGGCTTCTGCTTGGCGACGAACGCGTCCATCCCGATCCGCTTGTCGTCGGTGGCGAACAGCGCCGCGAACAGGTGGCTCTCCAGCGCCAGGCCGGACGCCAGGTCGACCGACAGCCCGCCGTCGATCGCCTGCTTCGCCGCGCGCAGCGCCAGCGCCGGCCCCGTCAGGAACGGGCGGACCAGCTCCACCGCCGCGTCGAACACCGACTCCCCCGCCGGTACGACCCGGTCGGCGAGGCCGATGCGCAGCGCCTCGTCGGCACGCACGTGCCGGCCGGTGAAGACCAGGTCCTTGGCGCGGGCGGGGCCGATCAGCCGCGGCAGCCGCTGCGTACCGCCGGCGCCGGGGATGATGCCGAGCAGGATCTCCGGCTGGCCGAGCTTCGCGTCCGCGGACACCACGCGGAAGTCGCAGGCGAGCGCCACCTCGCAGCCGCCGCCCAGCGCGTACCCGGCGATGGCGGCGACGACCGGCTTCGGGATGCGGGAGACGGAGTCGAGGGCGGCGGACAGTGCGGCGGCGCGCGCCGACATCTCCGCGTACCCCTCGTCGGCCATCTCCTTGATGTCGGCGCCGGCGGCGAACACCTTCTCCCCGCCGTACACGATGACGGCGCGGATGTCGTCGCGGGCGGACGCCTCCGTGGCAGCTGCCCGCAGTTCCTCCTGTACCGCCTTGTTGAGCGCGTTCATCGGCGGACGTTCCAGGCGGATCACGCCCACGCCCGGGTGCTCGGCAACCGTCTCCAGCCGGACGAACTCCCCCACGACACCTCCTACCGCTCGGTCGGGTCGACTCGGGCGGGTCGGATCACGACGCCGCCGCGAGGGGCAGCCTAACCCGCCCGCCCCGGCGGTCCCGGCGCCGCGCCCCGCGATCGGCCGATCATGCGGCAGGTACGGCGGGTCGGCCCGGATTCAGAGCGCCTGCGCCGTGTACCGGTCGCCGATCCGGGTGACCGAAAGCGGCAGCCCGAACGTCTTGCTCAGGTGCTCTCCGGTGATCACCTCGGGGGCGGGCCCGGCCGCGACGACCGCGCCGTCGCGCATCAGCAGCGCGTGCGTGTACCCCGGGGGGATCTCCTCGACGTGGTGGGTGACCAGCACCGTCGCCGGCGCGTCGGGGTCGAGGGCCAGCTCGGACAGCCGGCGCACCAGGTCCTCGCGGCCGCCGAGGTCGAGGCCGGCGGCCGGCTCGTCCAGCAGCAGCAGCTCCGGGTCGGTCATCATCGCCCGCGCGATCTGCACGCGCTTGCGCTCCCCGTCCGACAGCGTCCCGTACCGCCGGTCGGCGAGATGCCCGACGCCCCACTGTTCCAGCAGCTCGGTGGCGCGCCCCGCGTCCATCTCGTCGTACGCCTCGCGGAAGCGGCCGACGACGCCCCACGCGGCCGTGAGTACGGTGTCGTGCGCGGTCTCGTCGCCGGGGATGCGGGCGCCGGCCGCGGCGGTGACCAGGCCGAGCCGGGTACGCAGCTCCGCGACGTTGGTCCGGCCGAGCCGCTCGCCGAGCACGTGCACGGTGCCGGAGGTCGGGAACAGCCGGGCGGAGGCCAGGTTGAGCAGCGTGGTCTTGCCCGCGCCGTTCGGCCCGAGCAGCACCCACCGCTCGTCCAGCTCGACCTGCCAGCCGACGTCCTGGACCAGGTGGTTGCCGCCGCGGGTGACCGTCACGTCGTCGACCGCGATGACCAGGTCCGGGTCGACCTCGGGGGAAGCGTTCGGTGCCAGCACGGGCCCCATCCAACCACGCCGGTACGACCGCGGCCGTCGGTGGCCCGGGAACGCCCGCGGCGCGGGATCATGGAACCCGGACAACCGGGGAGGGTTCGTGGAGCTGGGTGCGACGACGGACGACGGGGGCGTACGGTTCGCCGTGTACAGCGCGGCGGCGACCGGCGTCGACGTCTGCCTGTTCGATCCGGACGGCACGGAGCGGCGCGTACCGCTGCCGGAGCGTACCGACAACGTGTGGCACGGGCGGGTCGACGGCATCGGCCCCGGCCAGCGGTACGGGCTGCGGGCGCGCGGGCCGTGGGATCCCGGCCGTGGGCACCTGTTCGACCCGTCGAAGCTGCTCCTCGACCCGTACGGCCGGGCGGTGGCCGGCACGCTCACCGACGCGCCGGCGCTGCGGGCCGGCACCGGCACCGACTCCGCGCCGTACGTGCCGCGCTCGGTGGTCGTCGGCCCGCTCGACCCGGCGACCCGCCCGCCGCTGCGCCCCTGGACCGACACCGTCCTGTACGAGATGCACGTACGCGGGTTCACCGCGACGATGCCCGACGTCCCACCCGAGCTGCGCGGCACGTACGCGGGGCTCGGGCACCCGGCCGCGGTGGCGTACCTGGCGGGGCTGGGGGTGACGGCCGTGGAGCTGCTGCCGGTGCAGCACAGCGTCACCGAGCCGTCGGTCGCCGCCCGCGGCCTCACCAACTACTGGGGCTACAACACGCTCGGCTACTTCGCGCCCGACACCCGGTTCGCCGCGAGCGGCTGCCCGGCCGACCCGTCGTCCGGCGCGAACCCGGCGACGGAGTTCCGGGAGATGGTGGACGCGCTGCACGCCGCGGGCATCGAGGTGGTCCTCGACGTGGTCTACAACCACACCGCGGAGGGGCCGCCGGACGGGCCGACGCTGTCGTTCCGCGGGCTGGACAACCGCACCTACTACCGGCTCGACCCCGCCGACGGCTCCCGCTACCGCGACTACACCGGCTGCGGCAACACCCTCGACCTGCGGCAACCGCCGGTGCTCCGGCTCGTCCTCGACTCCCTCCGGTACTGGGTGACCACGATGGGGGTGGACGGGTTCCGGTTCGACCTGGCGAGCGCGCTGACCCGCTCGGCCGACAGCGTCGACCGGTACTCGGCGTTCCTCGGCGCGGTCGGCCAGGACCCGGTACTGCGCGGCGTACGGCTGATCGCGGAGCCGTGGGACCTCGGCATGGACGGGTACCGGGTGGGTGGCTTCCCGCCGCCGTGGGCCGAGTGGAACGGCCGCTACCGGGACGCGGTGCGCGACTTCTGGCGCGGCTCGCTCGGTCACCTCGCCGAGGTCGGCACCCGCCTCGCCGGCTCCGAGGACCTGTACGGGCTGTCCGGACGCGGCCCGTACGCGTCGGTCAACTTCGTCACCGCGCACGACGGCTTCACCCTGCGCGACCTGGTCAGCTACGAGCGCAAGCACAACGAGGCCAACGGCGAGCACGGCGCCGACGGTACCGACGACAACCGGTCGGCGAACTTCGGCGTCGAGGGCGACACCGACGACCCGGCGGTCCGCGCCGCCCGCGACCGGCAGGTCCGCAACCTGCTGACCACGCTGCTGCTGTCCGCCGGTACGCCGATGCTGCTGGCCGGCGACGAGCTGGGCAACACGCAGCACGGCAACAACAACGCGTACTGCCAGGACAACCCGACGTCGTGGCTGGACTGGTCCACCGCCGACACCGGCCTGGCCGCCTTCGTCCGGGACCTGCTCGCGCTGCGGGCGCGGGAGCCGGTGTTCCGCCGCCGCGGCTTCTTCACCGGCGCCACCGTGGACGGCCGCCGCGACCTCGTCTGGTACCGGCCGGACGGCGGCGAGGTCACCGACGCGGACTGGCACCGGCCCGGCGACCACACGCTCGGCGCGTACCTGGACGGCGCGCGGGCGGACACCGGCACCGGCGGCTCGTACCTGCTGTACCTGCACGGCGGCGGGGACGACGTGGACGTGGTGCTGCCGACCGCGGCCCCGGCGTACGAGACGGTGCTGGACACCGCGGGCGCCGCGCCCGGCACCCGTCCCGCGGGTACAAGGGTGCGGTTGCCGGCGCGCAGTGTCCTGCTGCTGCGGGCCACCTGACCGTCCACAGTGGACCATCGGGCCGCGGGGGCGGGCCGGGCCGCGCGGCGACCGGTAGCATCGCGCCGTCGAGGGGGTGCGGTGGTGGACCGACGGCGTGGCGCGGCGGTGGTGCTCGCGGTCCTCGGGCTGCTCGGCCCGGCCGGCTGCGGCGGCGGCCCGGCGGGTGCGAAGCCGGAATCGGCGCCGTCGCCCCGGCGTACCGGGGTGCTGGAGTCGACGATCCCCGCCATGGACGCGCTGCCGAGCGCCGGGGCGATGGTGTCGCTCGACCGGCGCTGGCAGACCGCCGACGAGCACGGCGACGGCTGGACCCGGCCGGACGTGGTCGACGGCCGCAGCGCCCGCACGTACTGTCGCGGCCTGTTGCGGCGGGACTGCCCGGGCCTGACGATGCTCGGCGGTGCGGGCTACGACCTGACGTCCGGCTCGTCGGTGCGCGCCACCGCCACCTTCACCCTGTACGTCTTCGGCACGGCCGACGCGGCGCGCGGCGCGACCGACACGCTGCGCGCGCTGGCCGCGAAGGACCGGCCGACCGGTGTGCAGCTGCGTGGCAGCACCGGCCGCGCGTTCGCGTACCGGAAGGGTGGGCGGACGGTGCGGATCGAGTCGGTCACCCGTACCGGCACCGTCGTGACGGTCGTCGACTACCGCGCACGGCCCGCGACGACGGACGCGGCGGGCACCCTGGTGACGCTCCAGGACGCCCGCCTGCGTACGGTCCTCGCCGGCCGGCAGCCCGCGCTCTGAGGGCTCACGCCGTCACGTACGACATGTACGTGTCCCAGTCCCAGTTCGGGCCGGGGTCGGTGTGGTCGGTGCCCGGCACCTCGACGTGGCCGATGATGTGGTCCCGGTCCATCGGGATCCCGTACCGGTCGCAGATGCTGCGGGTGAGCTTCGCCGACGACCGGTACATCGCGTCGGTGAACCAGGACGGGTCGTCGACCCAGCCCTCGTGCTCGATCCCGATGCTGCGGGTGTTGTAGTCCCAGTTGCCGGCGTGCCAGGCGATGTCGTGCTCGCGCACCATCTGGTCGATGTACCCGTCGGCGGAGCGCGTCACGTAGTGCGCGCACGCCGCGTGGCTGGGGTCCTGGAACAGCGTGATGGTGTTGTCGAACGTCTCCTGCGTGACGTGGATGACCACCAGCTCGATCGGGTACGTGCTGGGCCGGTTCGACTTCGTGTAGTTGCCGGTACTCGCCGGCACCCAGTGCGCGTCCGGGTAGTCGACGGTGCCCGCCTTGCGGCCGGCCGCCTGCGCCGCGGCGGGCACCAGTCCGGCGGCGGCGACCCCGGCGGCGACGCCCGTGGCGGCGGTGAACAGCGAACGGCGGGACAGCCCGCCCTCGGTACGACTCATCGGCACTCCCCAGGATGTGGCGAAGCGGAGATTCCAGACTTGTGCGACTCAATACCCAACGGCCGGCGCTGTCAATACTTGCCATCCGAAAGCCACCCACTCGACGCTTTTCTTCGGAGCCTCCACCGACCCGGCTGGGCAAACGTTTGCCGATCAGTACCCCATGCTCGGCACCCGGTCCGGCCAAGCCGTTCCGCCAGGCGTACTCTCGCTCGGAGAACGTTTGCCGATCCGGAGGCACGATGCAGCGCGAGAGCCTCACCGTCGTGGGCAGCCTGAACCTCGACCTGACCTGTCGGACCGAGCGGCTGCCGGCACCCGGCGAGACCGTCACCGCCCACCACCTCGACCGCGTACCCGGCGGCAAGGGCGCCAACCAGGCCGTCGCCGCCGCCCGGCTCGGCGCCGCGGTGCGCATGGTCGGCGCGGTCGGCGACGACGACGCCGGCCCCGTGCTGCGCGCCGCGCTGCGTACCGCCGGAGTGGACGACTCCGGCGTCGTCACCGTCGACGGCCCCAGCGGCACCGCGCTGATCGCCGTCGACGACCGCGGCGAGAACCAGATCATCGTCGTACCGGGGGCGAACGCCCTGGTGCGCGTGGACGCCGGGGTCGCCGACGCGCCCGCCGTGCTGTGCCAGTTGGAGATCCCGCTGCCGACCGTGCTCGCCGCGGCGCGTACCAGCCGGGGGTTCTTCGCGCTGAACGCCGCACCCGCCGTGCCACTGCCCGACGAGCTGCGCGCCCGCTGCGACCTCGTCATCGTCAACGAGACCGAGTACGCGGCGCTCGGCGGGCTGCCCGACGCCCGGCTCGTCGCCGTCACGTACGGCAGCCGCGGGGCGGAGCTGCGGGCGCGCGGCGAGCTGGTCGCCACCGCCGAGGCGCCCGCCGTACGCGCGGTCGACAGTGTCGGGGCGGGCGACGCGTTCTGCGCCGCGCTGGTCCTCGCGCTGCGCAGCGGACTCGACCCGGGCGCGGCACTGACCGCGGCGTGCCGCGTCGGTGCGTACGCGGTGACCGTGCCCGGCGCCCGCCCCGACCTGCCACCGCTCGCCGACTTCCTCACCGGGGCGGTGGATCCGGCATGATCGACGTCATCCAGGACGGCGACCACGGCGTCGACGACGCGCTCGCCACGCTGCTGCTCGCCGCGCACCCGGACGTACGGATCGCCGCCGTCGGCTCGGTGCACGGCAACACCGGCGCCGAATCCGCCGCCGCCAACGCCATCCAGGTACTCGACGTCGCCGGGCTCACCGCCGTACCCGTGGCGGTCGGGGCGCGGCGGCCGCTCGCCCAGCCGGTGCACCTGTCGACCCTCGTACACGGGGAAGACGGGCTCGGCGGTGCCGCGCAGACACCGGACCGGCGCCCCGTCGACGCGTCCGCCGCGGAACAGCTCGTCCGGCTCGCCCGCGCCGAACCGGGCCGGTACACGCTGGTCGCGACCGGGCCGCTGACCAACGTCGCGCTCGCCCTGCTGCTGGAACCCGCGCTGCCCCGGCTGCTCGACCGGATCGTGGTGATGGGCGGCGCGCTCGACGTGCCCGGCAACATCACGCCGGTCGCCGAGGCGAACATCGCGCACGACCCCGAGGCGGCCGACCTCGTACTGACCTGCGGCGCGGACGTCACGCTCGTCCCGCTCGACACGACCATGGCGACCTGGCTCGGCCGCACCGAGCTGGCCCGGATCGCCGCGGCCAGCGACCCGCGCGCCCGGTTCGCCACCCGGATCCTCGCGCACTACCTCGACTTCTACGCCGCGCACGGCCGCGACGGCTGCCCGCTGCACGACGAGAGCGCCGCCGCCCTCACCGTCTCCCCCGGCCTCGGCCGGTACGTCGAGGTGCCGCTGCGCGTCGAACTGCGCGGCGCCGACACCCGCGGCATGCTCGTCGCCGACCGCCGCGTCGGCGCCACCCCCGACACCCCGCCGGTACGGGTCGCGACCGGTGCCGACCGCGACGGTGTCGTCGACCTGCTGCTCGCCGGGCTGCTCGACCGGGACGCCCCGTGCGGGTGACGATCCGGGACGTGGCGCAGCGGGCCGGCGTGTCGGTGTCGACCGCGTCCCGGGCACTGTCCGGCGCCCGCCCCGTCGGTACCGAGCTGACCACCCGGGTCACCGCCGCCGCCCGCGCCCTCGGGTACCGGCAGAACCGGCTCGCCAGCGCCCTGCGTACGCAGCGGACCGGGACCGTCGGCATGGTCGTGCCGCAGATCAGCAACCCGTTCTTCCCCGCCCTCGTCGAGGCGATCGAACGCAGCCTGTCCGGCAGCGGCCGGCAGCTCCTGCTCTGCGACGCGCAACGCGACCCCGCCGTCGAGGCGGTACGCCTGCAGGCGCTCGCCGACCGGCAGGTGGACGGGCTCATCGTGGCGCCGGTGTCCGCCGTGGCCAGTGCGGACGCGCTCGCGGCCGTCGCGGCCGAGGTCCCCGTCGTCCAGGTCGACCGGTACGTCACGGACGCCGACCTGGACTGGGTCGGCGTCGACGACGCCGCCGGGCTACGGCTGATCGCCGGTCACCTCGCCGACGTCGGCGCCCGCACCGTCGTACTGGTCAGCGCCGGGAGCGAGTCGTCCACCGGGCGCAGCCGGCTCGCCGGGTTCGGCCCCGCCGCCGCACGGCACCGGCTCACCACCGCCGAGCCGCTGCTCGGCGAGTACGGGATCGACTGGGGGGTGCGCGCGGCGGACCTGCTGCGCGCGCGGGGGCCGCTGCCCGACGCGATCGTCGGCGGCAACGACGAGATCGCGCTCGGCGTCGTGCGGGGACTGCGCGCCGCCGGCGTACGGGTGCCCGACGACGTGCTGGTCACCGGCTTCGACGACGCCGGCTTCGCCGCGCTCGCCGACCCCGCGCTCACCACCGTCCGGCAGCCACACGCGCTCATCGCCGACGAGTGCGTACGGCTGCTCGACCTGGCGCGGGCCGGCGGCGAGCAGGCGCCCCGGCGCATCGCCCTCGCCCCGACCCTCGTCGTCCGCGCCTCCACCACCCGATCCTGAACGCCCCGCGCCGCGCCGGTCAGCCCGGCAGCGGGTACGTGACCAGGCCGAGTTCGGCCGGGCTGGACAGCAGCGGATGCGTCGGCACGACCCGCACCGTGTACCCGAACGCGCCGGCGTGCGCGAGCGGCACGTCCGCCTCGTACCGGAGGCGGCCGTCGACGCCGTCGCCGGTGAGCCGCATCGGCACGGTGTGGACGTCGCGCAGCTCGTCGGAGTCGCCCTCGGCGACGCGGCCGGAGCACGCCTGTACCTCGACGTCGCCCGCGACGAGCCGACCCAGCCGTACTTCGGCGCGCAGTCGCAGCGTCGCGCCGAGCCGCGGGGTGGCGGCCTGCTCCTCGGCGCCGGACGACTCGACGTGTTCGACGGTGACCTCGCCCCACGACTCGGACACCCGCCGGGCGAACGCGGCCAGTTCGCGGCCGGGCGCGCCGCCGTCGGCGGACATCCGGCGGGACGCGGCGCCGGCGGGCAGGTACAGCCGCTGGACGTAGTCGGCGACCATCCGGCTGGCGAGTACGGCGGGGCCGAGCGTGCGGAGGGTGTGCCGCACCATGCCCACCCACCGCGCCGGTACGCCGGCCTGGTCCCGGTCGTAGAACAGCGGGACGACGTGGTTCTCCAGCAGCTCGTACAGCGCGGCGGCCTCCAGGTCGTCGCGCCGGTTCTCGTCGACGACGCCGGTGGCGGTGGGGATGGCCCAGCCGTTCTGCCCGTCGTACAGCTCGTCCCACCAGCCGTCGCGTACGGACAGGTTGAGGCCGCCGTTGAGCGCGGACTTCATCCCGGACGTACCGCAGGCTTCGAGCGGGCGCAGCGGGTTGTTGAGCCACACGTCGCAGCCGGCGACCAGGTGCCGCGCCAGCCCCATGTCGTAGTCCGGCAGGAACACGATCCGGCGCCGTACCCGGGGGTCGTCGGCGAACCAGACGAGCTCCTGGATGAGCTTCTTGCCGCCCTCGTCGGCCGGGTGCGCCTTGCCCGCGACGAGGATCTGCACCGGCCGGTCGGTGGAGGTGAGCAGCCGTTCAAGCCGGCCGCGGTCGCGCAGCATCAGCGTCAGCCGCTTGTAGCTGGGCACCCGCCGGGCGAACCCGATGGTCAGTACGTCCGGGTCGAGCACCTCGTCGACCCAGCCCAGTTCGGCCTCGGTCGCGCCGCGGTGCGCCGCGGAGATCCGCAGCCGCCGCCGCGCCTCGGTGACCAGCCGCGCGCGCAGCTCACCGCGTACGGACCAGAGGTCGACGTCGGGTGCCTTGCTGACCGCCGCGAACGCCGCGTCCGGCGCGGTGTGGTCGAGGTCGGCGAGTCCGGCCCGCTCGGCGAGTTCCAGCGACGGCCGGGCCAGCCACGTACGCCCGTGCACGCCGTTGGTGACCGACGTGATCGGCACCTCGTCCACGTCGAACCCGGGCCACAGCGACGAGAACATCTCCCGGCTGACCGCCCCGTGCAGCCGGGACACCCCGTTCGCCCGCTGCGCCAGCCGCAGCCCCATGTGCGCCATGTTGAACACGCTCGGGTCCGCCTCGGCACCCAGCGCCACCACCCGCTCCACCGGTACTCCCGGGCTCGCGTTGTCGCCGCCGAAGAAGCGTTCGATGGTCTCCCGCGGGAACCGGTCGATCCCCGCCGGTACGGGCGTGTGCGTGGTGAAGACGGTGCCGGCGCGGACCACCCGCAGCGCGGCGTCGAAGTCGAG
Source organism: Actinocatenispora rupis (assembly GCF_016861975.1). Lineage (GTDB taxonomy): Bacteria > Actinomycetota > Actinomycetes > Mycobacteriales > Micromonosporaceae > Actinocatenispora > Actinocatenispora rupis. Next base: position 145,174 of record NZ_BOMB01000031.1, read on the forward strand.
GCCGGTGTCGACGAGTTCGCGGATCCGTTCGATGCCGAGGAACCCGGCGTGCCCCTCGTTGGTGTGGTACACGTCCGGCGCCGGCGTCCCGGTACGCGCGCACCAGGCGCGGACCGCGCGCACCCCGCCGATGCCCAGGAGTACCTCCTGGAGGAGCCGGTGGTCCACACCCCCGCCGTACAGCCGGTCGGTGACGGCACGCTCGGCGGGCGTGTTGCTCTCCAGGTCGCTGTCGAGCAGCAGCAGCGTCACCCGGCCCACGTACGCCTGCCAGATCTGCGCCCGCAGCACCCGCCCCTCGGGCAGCCCGACGCGGATCTGCACCGGCGTCCCGTCCGCGTCGCGCAGCCGGGTCAACGGCAACCCGTGCGGATCCAGCGCCGGGTACTGCTCGGCCTGCCAGCCGTCCGGCGTCAGCCCCTGGCTGAAGTATCCGGAACGGTAGAGCAACCCCACCCCGAGCACCGGTACGCCCAGGTCGCTCGCCGCCTTCAGGTGATCCCCGGCCAGGATCCCCAACCCGCCCGAGTACTGCGGCAGCACCGCGGTCACGCCGAACTCGGGCGAGAAGTACGCCACCAGCCCGGGTACGTCACCGCCGAGCGTCTGGTACCAGCGCGGCTCGGTCAGGTACTGCCGCAGCTCCTGGTGGCGCTCGGCCAGCCGCCAGCGGAACTCCTCGTCGGCGGCCAGCTCGGCGAGCCGGTCCGCGGAGACCTCGCCGAGCAGCCGGACCGGGTCCTGCCCGCAGGCCCGCCACAGCGCCGGATCCACCGCCTCGAACAGGTCGAGGGTCGGCGGGTGCCAACACCAGTGCAGGTTGCCGACCAGCTCGTCAAGGGCCGCCAGGGGTGCGGGCAGTGCCGCCCGCACCGTGAACCGTCGTAGCGCTCTCACGGGTTCTGGACCCTACCCCACCGGCGGCCCCGGTTCGGACAGATCGGACCAGAGCCCGCCGGCAGAACACGCGCCGACACCCGTCCGTGACCCGGGCCGCGCTCACGGGGCCGCGTCGGCCGGGTCGGGCGACTCGGCCGCCGCGGCGAAGACGTCCTCCCGCGCCGCGTCCAACGCGGTCAGTACCGCACCGTGCAGGACGGCGTCGGCGGCCACCCCGGTGCCCACCACCCGCGGTACGACCGGGGCCAGTTCGTGTACCTCCCGCTCGACCCGCGCGGCCAGTTCGGCGCCGCCGGCCTGCCCGATCTCGCCGGCGAGGACGACCAGCCCGGGGTCGAGGACGACGGAGACGGCGGCGGCGCCGAGCGCGATGCGCCGGGCGACCTCGTCCAGCAGCGGCCCGCCCTTCCCCGGGTCCGCCGCCGCGGCCCGCACCGCCTCGGCCGCCGCCACATCCGGATACCCGTACTCGGCGGCCACCGCGCGGATCGGCTCCGCGCCCGCGAGCGCGCTGTACGGGGCCTTGTGCTGCCGGGACACCCCGTGCACCAGCTCCACCCCCGGTACGGGCAGGTAGCCGACCTCGCCGGCCGCGCCCATGACCCCCTGGTACAGCCGGCCGCCGAGCATCACGCCGACACCCATCCCGCGGTCGCACCAGAGCAGGACGAAGTCGTCCACCTCGGCGGCGGCCCCGAGCCGGTGTTCGGCGACGGCGGCGAGGTTGACGTCGTTGACGATCCGTACGGGACGGTTGAGGTCGGCGGTGAGCGCGGCGAGCAGGCCGCGGTGCCAGCGCGGCAGTTCCCAGGAGAACGACACCTCGCCGGAGCGGGGGTCGATGACGCCCGGGGAGCCGAGGACGACGCGCCGGATCGCCTCGACCGGGATGCCGGCCTCGCCGGCGACCCGCGCCAGCGCCGCGTGTACGAGGCCGACCGGGTCGTCGGAGATGTCGGCGTCGACCTGGACCCGGCCGCGTTCGGCCCCGGTGATGTCGGCGGACACGGCGGTCACTCCGGTCGGGCCGATGGCCATGCCCGCCACGTACGCGGCGGTGGGGACGACCGCGTACAGCTGGGCGCTGGGGCCGCGTCCGCCGGCGGAGACGCCGACGCGCTCGACCAGGCCGCGGCCCTCCAGGCGCTCGACGAGCTGCGAGGCGGTCACCTTGCTGAGCCCGGTCAGTTCGCCGAGCCGGGCGCGGGTGAGCGGGCCGTGCGCGAGCAGCAGTTCGAGCGCCGCCCGGTCGTTAAGAGCGCGTAACAACCGCGGCGTACCGGGCTGGTGGCGTCGACTCATACCGATTCGTCCTCTAGTCTTTAGGAAACTTTCCTATTAGATTCCCCGTCAGCACCAGATCACCCGTCAGCTTACGGTCGGCGGACGCCCTCCCCTGCGTGGAGGCGGTCCGGACCACCGCCCGGTCCGGTCCCCCGACCGGCGCCCGGCACCAGCCAGGACATCCAGGAGGATGGCGTGAAACATCGGCTCATCGCCGCGGCCGGACTGGCCGCGGTCCTGTTCGGCGCGGCGGCCTGCGGCAGCGGCGGCGGCAGCGCCGCGTCCGGCGGGACGATCAGTACCGCCGGCGACGCGAAGGCCAGCGGCACCCTCAAGGTCTGGCTCCAGGTCGACGCGCAGACCGGCTGGCCGGACGCGGTCAAGGCGGCCACCGCGGCGTTCCACAAGAAGTACCCGAAGGTCACGGTGCAGGTCGACTACCAGCAGTGGAACAACCACCTGACCAAGCTGGACGCGGCGCTGTCCGGCAGCACGGTGCCCGACGTCGTCGAGATGGGCGACACCGAGACGACGTCGTACCTGGCGTCCGGGGCGTTCCGGGACCTGTCGAAGAGCACGAACCTGTTCGCCGACTCGGCCAACTGGAACAAGGGCCTCGCCGCGTCCTGCCGGTACGAGGGCGCCACCTACTGCGTGCCGTACTACTCGGGCAGCCGCACCGTGTTCTACCGCAAGGACATGTTCGCCAAGGCGGGCATCACGAAGCCGCCGACCACGTACGACGAGCTGATGGCGGACGGCGCCAAGCTCGACCGGAAGTACGGCGGCGACCCGAAGTTCTCCGCGTTCTACATGCCCGGCAAGTTCTGGTACTCGGCGCTCTCGTTCGTGTACGACGCGGGCGGCACGATCGCCACCAAGAACGGCGGGAAGTGGCAGGGCGGGCTCGCCTCGCCGGCCGCGATCAAGGGCCTGACGCAGTGGAAGGCCATGACGGACAAGCTGTCGAAGGCCAGCAAGACCAGCGACGAGGCCAACCCGCAGCAGTACACGGTGATGGCGCAGGGCCACGTCGCCATGATGTACGGGCTGGGCTGGGAGGGCGGCAGCGTCGCGGCCGACGGCAACGGCGGCAACCCGAAGCTCAAGGACCAGATCGGCAGCTTCGCGATGCCGAGCGCGGCGGGCAGCACGGCGATGCAGTCGTTCGCGGGCGGTTCCGACCTGGCGATCACCGCCAAGAGCCGGCACGCCGACTGGGCGGCCGCCTGGGTCGCGGCGATGACGGGTACGTCGAACGAGCGGGCGCTGATGCGGGCCGGCAACATCCCGAACACGACCACGCTGCTGGACGAGGCCGCGAAGATCCCGGCCCTGGCACCGGCCGCGGCGTCGGCGAAGAACAGCTGGATGGTGCCGATCGCCGAGGGCTGGCCGAAGGTCGAGAAGAGCCTCGTGCTCCAGAACGGCCTGGCCGACATCGCCTCCGGCAAGAAGAGCGTCGCCGACGCGGCCAAGGCGATGAACGCCGCGGTCGAGTCCACGCTGAACGGTTCCTGAGCACCGCCGGGCCCGATCCGTACGCGGTCGGGCCCGGCGCGTCACGTCACGCCGCCGCCGTCCCGGCCGAGGGAGCACGATGAGCACGCACACCGAAGCACCACCCACCGCCCCCGGTACGGCCGCGCCACCGGACGGTACGGTCACGCCGCGCCGGCGTACCCGGGCCACGCCGCGGCTGATCGGGTACCTGCTGATCCTGCCGACCGTCGTGGTCCTCGCCGGCGTCCAGGGGTACCCGCTGGTCAAGCTGGTGCTGCTGTCGCTGCAGGACCTGACGCAGCGGGAGCTGTTCAGCGGGCTGCCCGCGCCGTACGTGGGGTTCGCGAACTACGCGCGGGTGCTCGGCGACCCGGGCTTCTGGACGGTGGTACTCCGCACGGTGGTGTTCACCGTGGTCAACGTGGTGCTGACGCTGGTCCTGGCGACCGGGACCGCGCTGGTGATGCGTGCCGCGTCGCGGTGGTGCCGGCTGCTGGTGACGGTCGTGCTGATCTGCGTCTGGGCGATGCCGCAGGTGGTGTCGACGCTGGTGTTCAACTGGCTGTTCGACTACGAGTTCGGCGTCGTGAACTGGCTGATCGGCCTCGTACCCGGGGTCGACATGGACAACCACGACTGGTACGCGAACGCGGTCAGCGGCTTCGGCGTGATCACGCTGATCGTGGTGTGGGGCGCGATCCCGTTCGTGGCGATCACCCTGTACGCGGGGATCTCGCAGGTACCGAAGGAACTGGAGGAGGCGGCGCGGGTGGACGGCGCGTCGGCGGCGCAGACGTTCCTGCGCGTGACGTACCCGATCCTGCGGCCGATCTACACGATCGTCACGGTGCTGAGCGTGATCTGGGACTTCCAGGTCTTCAACCAGATCTGGGTGGCGCGCGGCAGCAAGCCGGAGCCCGAGTACCAGACCCTCGGCGTGTACTCGTTCATGCACGCGTTCGGGGTCAACGAGTACAGCCTGGGCGCCGCGGTCGCGGTCGTGACCGTACTGCTGCTGCTCGGGTTCACCGTGTTCTACATCCGGCAGAGCCTGCGCCTGGGGGAGATCGACTGATGGCCACCCTGTCCGCCCGCCGCCCGCGCAGCCGCGGCCGTACCGTCGCGAACGTCGTCGGGGTCGCCGTCTCCGTCGTGATGATCTTCCCCGTGTACTGGATGCTGCTGACCGCGGTGAAGCCCGGCTCCGAGATCCTCACGTACACGCCGCGGTTCTGGACGTGGCACCCGAGCGGCTCGAACTTCGTCCGCGCGGTGCGGTCCCCGCACTTCCTCGACGCGCTCGGCAACAGCGTGCTCGTCGCGTTCGGCACCATGCTCATCGCCCTGGTACTCGCATTGCTCGCGGCGGTCGCCATCGCACGGTTCCGGTTCTACGGGCGGCGGGCGTTCGTGTTCGTCGTCCTGGTGGTGCAGATGGTGCCGCTGTCCGCCCTGATCATCCCGATCTACCTGCTGCTCAACTCGATCGACGCGGTCAACTCGCTCGGCGGCGTGGTCCTCACGTACCTGGCGTTCGTGCTGCCGTTCACGATCTGGACGCTGCGCGGCTTCGTCGCCGGCGTACCGGCGGAGCTGGAGGAGGCGGCGATGGTCGACGGGTGCACGCGGTTCCAGGCGTTCCGGAAGATCGTGCTGCCGCTGGTGTTCCCCGGCCTGCTGGCCACCTCGATCTACGCGCTCATCCAGTCCTGGAACGAGTTCATCATGGCGTACGTGCTGTTGAGCGACCAGAACAAGGAGACGCTGCCGGTGTGGCTGGTGTCGTTCGTGACCGCGCGCGGCATCGACTACGGCGCGCTGATGGCGGGGGCGACGATGATGGCGCTGCCCGTGGTGGTCTTCTTCGCGATCATCCAGCGCCACGTCGCGAGCGGGTTGACCGCCGGCGCGGTCAAGGGCTGAAAGGGAACAGAACAGCATGATCGAACCGTCCCTGCGCACCCAGGCGCTGCGTACCCTGCTGGCCGCGTTCCGCGAGACCACCGCGCCGGACTGGGTGCGGCGACTCGGCGACGAGGGCCTCGGCGGGATCGTCCTGTTCGGGCACAACATCGTGGACCCGGACCAGGTGACCGGGCTGATCTCGACGCTGCGCGCCGGCCGGCCCGAGCTGATCGTGTCGGTCGACGAGGAGGGCGGCGACGTCACCCGCCTCGGGTACACCAGCGGCAGCCGGTACCCGGGGAACGCGGCGCTCGGCATCGTCGACGACGAGTCGCTGACCCGCCAGGTGTACCGGGCGCTCGGCTCCGAACTCGCCGCGCTCGGCATCACCCTCGACCTGGCGCCCACCGTCGACGTGAACTCGGCGCCGGACAACCCGGTCATCGGTACCCGGTCGTTCGGGACGGATCCGGCGCGGGTCGCCGCGCACACCGCCGCCGCGGTCGCCGGGCTCGCCGACGCCGGGGTCGCCGCCTGCGCCAAGCACTTCCCGGGCCACGGCGCGACCCGCGTCGACTCGCACGACACCGTACCGGTGGTCGACGCGCCGCTGTCCGTGCTGCGGGAGCGCGACCTGCCACCGTTCGCCGCCGCGATCGCCGCGGGCGCACCCGCGATCATGACCGCGCACATCCGGGTACCGCAGGTGACCGGTGAGCTGCCGGCCACGTTCAGCCCCGCCGCGCTGCGCGGGCTGCTGCGCGACGAGCTCGGCTTCACCGGCGCGGTCGTCACCGACGCGCTGGAGATGGGCGGCGCCGGCGCCGACGGGCTCGGTCACGCGGCCGTACGCTCGCTCGCGGCCGGCGCCGATCTGCTGTGCCTCGGCGCCCGCATCACCGAGGAACTGGTGGAGGCGACCGTCGCCGAGATCGTCGCCGCCGTACGGGACGGGCGGCTCCCGGCGGAACGGCTCGCCGACGCCGCCGCCCGCTCCGTCGTACTGGCCACGGCGACGCGGCCGGGGCCGGCGCGCAGCACCGCCGGCGACGGGTACGACGAGATCGGGTTGGCGGCGGCCCGCCGGGCGCTGCGCGTGCACGGGGTGGTGCCCGCGGCGCGTCGACCGCTCGTGGTGGAGCTGGACGCGCCGCCGACGATCGCGGTCGGCGAGGTGCCGTGGGGCCTGCTGCCGTACCTGGAGCGGACCGCCGCGGACGCCGACCTGGTCCGGCTGCACCCGCTGTCCGACCCGCCGATCGACGTCGGCGCGCTGGTCGACCGGTCCGCGGGCGAACCGCTCATCCTGGTCACCCGCGACACCCACCGGCACGAACGGATCCGCGCCGTCATCGAGGACATCACCGCCGCCCACCCCCAGGTGGTACTCGTCGAGATGGGGTGGCCGGCGTGGCGTCCGCCGCAGGCTCTCGGCTACCTCGCCACGTACGGCGCGGGGCCGGCCAACGCGCGCGCCGCCGCCGAGACGCTGCTCCCCCGCTGACGGTTCAGCGGGAGCGGGCCAGGGCGTACGTGACGGTGAGGCAGCCGAGCGCGGCCACCGCGGCGACCGCGAAGGCCGCCGGGTAGCCGGCGCGGGTGGCGACAAGTCCGCCGACCGGTCCGGCGGCGAGGATGCCGAGGTCCCAGAAGGACGTCATGGCGCCGACCGCCGCGCCGGGCCGCCCGCTCGTACGGCCGAGGGTCAGGGCGCTCGCCGCCGGGTACACCAGGCCGAGGCCCAGGCCGGCGACGGCGACGGCGGTCAGCGCGACGGCGGGTGAGCCGGCGGCGGCGAGCAGGGCGAGGCCGGCGGCCTCGACCACGAGTACGGTGCGCAGCACGCGCAGCGGCCCGAGCCGGTCCACCCACGGGCTGCCGGCGGCGCGGGCGGCGAGGAACGCCGCGGCGAACACCGCGAGCCCCGCGCCGGCACCGCCGATCCGCGCCAGGTACAGCACGAGCAGCGCGCTGAGCGTGCCGTACCCGTACGCGGCGAGGCCGAGCAGCAGGCCGGGCAGCGCGGCACCGGCCGGTACGACGTCGCGCCGGGTCCGCGGCAGCAGCGGGGTCGGCTCGGGTGGCGCGGCCGGTCGGCGGGTGGTGGCGACGAGGACGGCGGACACCACGGGCAGGGCTGCCACCAGGCCCCAGGCGTACGCGGGGCCGGCGAGGCGGTCGACGAGGGCGGCGAGGACCGGGCCGGCGGCGAGCCCGGACCACATGGACAGGCCGAACCAGCCGGTGACCCGCCCGCGCCGGTCGGGCCGTACGCCGGCGAGCACCCACGGCAGGCCGCCGGAGAACAGGGCCGCCTCGCCGAATCCCATCACCAGCCGGGCGGCGAGCAGGACGGGAACGTTCGGCGCGGCCAGGTGACCGGCGGCGCCGAGCGCGGTCAGGGCGGCGCCGGTGAGCATCGCGGCCCGGGACCGCCCGGCGTCCCCGGCGCGCCCGGCGATCGGCCGCAGCACGGCCGTGGCGGCGAACGCGGCGCCGACGACGAGTCCGACGGTGGCGGGCCCGGCGCCGAACCGGGTGACGACGGCGGCGGGGAGTATCTGGAGCGTCCCGCCGAGCGCCAGGTAGCCGCACAGCACGGCGACCCACAGCCGGCGTACGGGGGTGACGGTGGGCGGGGCGGCGACGGTGACCATGCCCAGGGACAGTACAGATCTGTACTGTCATAGTACAGATCTGTACTATGAGGTGGCCGACACGACCCGACGAGGAGCCGCCCGATGCCGCGCGGACCGGCCAACCCCACCGCCGTACGCGACCGGTTGCTGACCGCCGCGCGCGAACTCTTCTACGCCCAGGGCGTGCACGCGGTCGGCGTCAACGAGATCGCCGCCCGCGCCGGCGCGTCCAAGCTCAGCCTCTACCGGTACTTCCCGGCCAAGGACGACCTCGTCGCCGCCATGCTCGCCGAGCACAGCGACCGCATCCACGCCTGGCTGGTCCGCAACACCGCGGACGCGCCGGCCGGGGCGGACCGCGTGCTGTCGGTGTTCGACCTGCTGATCGAGTGGTTCGCCCAGCCCGGGTACCGCGGCTGCGCGGTGGTCAACACGGTCACCGACACCCGGGCCGAGCCGCGGGTCGCCGAGATCGCGCGCCGGCACCTGCTGCGGTACCGGGAGCTGCTGGAGACCCGGGTACGGGAGGCCGGCGGGCGGGAGCCTCGTGCCCTCGCCCGGCAGCTGCTGCTGTTGATCGAGGGCGCCAGCGTGGTCACCGCGATCGACGGTGACGCGCAGGCGGGCCGGGCCGCGCGCCGGGCCGCCCGGGATTTACTGTCCGCTCACCGTACCGAGCCGGCGGCGCGCTGACAGCGCTGGCGGCCGAGGGGTAGCGTGACCGGGCCAGTTCCGAAAAGCCCGTCCGTGGAGCAGTCAATGTCGTACCCCCCGCCCGGCCAGCAGCCGTACCCGCCGCAGCAGCCGTACGGTCAGCCGATGTCCGGGGCTCCGATGTCGGGCGCCGCGCCGCACTCGGCGCCGCCCGGCCAGTACCCGCCGCAGCAGGGCCAGTACCCCCCGGCGCAGTACCCGCAGCAAGGGCAGTACCCGCAGGGGCAGTTCCCGCAGCAGGGCCAGTACGGCCAGCCCCCGCAGTACGGGCAGCCGGCGTACAACCCGTACCAGTCCACGCAGTACGGGCAGCAGCCGGGCGGTAGCCAGTGGCAGGGCGTGGCGGCGAGCGTCGGCAAGTCGATCGCGATCCGGATGGGGATCCGCATCGCGATCACCGTGGTGGCCCTGATCATCGGCGGCGTCATCGCGCTGATCAAGGTGCTGGCCAGCTGACCCCGACGGGCTGAGGCCGGCCGCTTCCCGGTCGCCGCGGGCGGCTGATCGTGGCGCGCCGGCGATCTCCTGCCGAACATCTCGCGCGCCGTGCTGCGCCGACGCCGCACGGTGGATACCGTGGTCAGCGATGACCGGACGAATCCCCATTGAACGTGTCTCCCCCGTCGTGGACTGCGGCAGACACATGGCCAAGGCCGTGGTCGGCGAGCGGGTCACCATCGGCGCCACCGTGTACCGGGAGGGCCACGACGCCCTCGGCTGCAACGTGGTGTGGCGCAGCCCCGCGGGCATCAAGCAGCCGTTCACCCGGATGACCGAGTCGGCGTCCGGTCGGGACCGGTGGACCGCCGAGGTCGAGCCGGACCTGATGGGCCGCTGGACGTTCTGCGTCGAGGCGTTCGCCGATCCGTACCGGACGTGGCGGCACGCGGTGACGGTGAAGATCGACGCCGGGCAGGGCGTCGAGGACCTGCGCAACGATCTCGCCGACGGCGCCGAGGTGCTGGTGCGGGCGATCCGGTTGGCGCCCAAGGAACGCCGCCCGGACGTCACCGCCGCCGTGCTGGCGCTGCGCGACGAGTCGCTGGACCTGAACCACCGGGTCGCCCCCGCGCTCGCGCTGGCCGACCTGCTGTGGGAGTACCCGGTGCGTGACCTGGTGTCCCGGTCGGCGACGTACCCGGTGTGGGTGGACCGGCCGCGCGCGCTGTTCTCGTCCTGGTACGAGTTCTTCCCGCGGTCCGAGGCGGGCGTGCACCACCCGGCGGGCGTGGCGGAGCACGGCAGTTTCAAGACGGCGGCGGAGCGGCTGCCGGCGATCGCCGCGATGGGCTTCGACATCGTGTACCTGCCGCCGGTGCACCCGATCGGTGCGGTGAACCGCAAGGGCCGCAACAACGCGCTGGTCGCCGGCCCGGACGACGTGGGCGTGCCGTGGGCGATCGGTTCGGCGGACGGCGGGCACGACGCGGTCCACCCCCAGCTCGGTACTCTCGCGGACTTCGACGCGTTCGTCGCGCGGACCCGGGAGCTGGGCATGGAGGTCGCGCTGGACCTGGCGTTGCAGTGCGCGCCGGACCATCCGTGGGTCACCGAGCATCCGGAGTGGTTCACCCAGCGCGCGGACGGCTCCATCGCGTACGCGGAGAACCCGCCGAAGAAGTACCAGGACATCTACCCGTTGAACTTCGACCGCGACCCGAAGGGCATCCGGGCGGAGGCTCTGCGCGTGGTGCGGCACTGGATCGACCACGGGGTGTCGGTGTTCCGGGTCGACAACCCGCACACCAAGCCGGTGAACTTCTGGCAGTGGCTGATCGCCGAGGTGCACAAGACGCACCCGGACGTGCTGTTCCTGGCGGAGGCGTTCACCCGGCCGGCGATGATGCACGGGCTGGCGAAGGTCGGCTTCACCCAGTCGTACACGTACTTCACGTGGCGGACGACGAAGCAGGAGCTGACCGAGTACGGCGAGCAGCTGGTCGGCTCGATGGACCACATGCGGCCGAACTTCTGGCCGAACACGCCGGACATCCTGCACGAGACGCTCCAGCACGGCGGCCCGCCGATGTTCAAGATCCGCGCCGCGCTCGCCGCCACCCTCTCCTCCAACTGGGGCGTCTACTCCGGCTACGAGCTGTACGAGCACCTGCCGCGGCACGAGGGCAGCGAGGAGTACCTGGACTCGGAGAAGTACCAGCTGCGGCCGCGGGACTGGGCGGCGGCGGAGGCGGAGGGACGCAGCCTCGCGCCGTACCTGACCCGGCTGAACGCGCTGCGCCGGGCGAACCCGGCCCTGCAGCAGATGCGTGACCTCGTGTTCCACCCGATCGACAACGACGCGATGATCTGCTTCTCGAAGCGTGACCATCGCACCGGGAACACCGTTCTGGTCGTGTGCCTGTTGGATTCACACAACGTCCACTGGGGCAACACGGCGCTGGAGTTGCCCGCGCTCGGGCTGGACTGGGCGGACCGGTTCCGGGTGCGCGACGAGATCACCGGCGCCGAGTACGACTGGGGACAGTTCAACGCGGTGCGGCTGGACCCGCACCTGGAGCCCGCGCACGTGTTCACGGTGCACCCGTACCGATGACGCGCGATCTACTACCCGAGGTGTGCGGTGAGTGAGACGGTGGTCCGGCCGGTACCGGACGAGCACGAGGGCAGCCACGTCACCGCCGACGGCCAGGTGACGCACCCGCAGCCGGCGGACTACCGGTCGGCGCGGTCGCTGCCGACCGACCCGCACTGGTTCAAGCGGGCGGTCTTCTACGAGGTGCTCGTCCGGGCGTTCAACGACTCGACCGCGGACGGCTGCGGCGACCTGCGCGGGCTGACCGCCAAGCTGGACTACCTGTCCTGGCTGGGCGTCGACTGCCTGTGGCTGCCGCCGTTCTACGCGTCGCCGCTGCGCGACGGCGGGTACGACATCAGCGACTTCTACCAGGTGCTGCCGGAGTTCGGCACGGTGGAGGACTTCGTCCTGCTGCTGGACGAGGCGCACAAGCGCGGCATCCGGGTGATCACCGACCTGGTCATGAACCACACCTCCGAGGCGCATCCGTGGTTCCAGGAGTCGCGCCGCAACCCGGACGGCGAGTACTCCGACTACTACGTCTGGTCGGACGCCGACGAGCGGTACCCGGAGGCGCGGATCATCTTCGTCGACACCGAGGAGTCCAACTGGACGTACGACCCGGTGCGGCGGCAGTTCTACTGGCACCGGTTCTTCTCGCACCAGCCGGACCTCAACTACGACAACCCGCGGGTACAGGAGGAGATGCTGTCGGTCCTGCGGTTCTGGCTGGACCTCGGCATCGACGGGTTCCGGCTGGACGCGGTGCCGTACCTGTTCGAGCGGGACGACACGAACTGCGAGAACCTGCCGGAGACGCACGCGTTCCTGCGCAGCGTGCGCAAGGTCGTGGAGGACGAGTACCCGGGGCGGGTGCTGCTGGCCGAGGCGAACCAGTGGCCGACCGACGTGGTCGAGTACTTCGGCGACCCGGACGTGGGCGGCGACGAGTGCCACATGGCATTCCACTTCCCGCTGATGCCGCGCATCTTCATGGCCGTACGGCGGGAGTCGCGGTTCCCGATCTCGGAGATCATGCAGCAGACGCCGGCGATCCCGTCCGGTTGCCAGTGGGGCATCTTCCTGCGCAACCACGACGAGCTGACGCTGGAGATGGTCACCGACGACGAGCGCGACTACATGTACGGGGAGTACGCGAAGGATCCGCGGATGCGGGCCAACATCGGCATCCGCCGGCGACTCGCCCCGCTCCTCGACAACGACCGCAACCAGCTCGAGCTGTTCACCGCGATGCTGCTGTCGCTGCCCGGCTCGCCGATCCTCTACTACGGCGACGAGATCGGCATGGGCGACAACATCTGGCTCGGCGACCGGGACGCGGTGCGCACGCCGATGCAGTGGACGCCGGACCGCAACGCCGGGTTCTCCCAGGCCAACCCGGGCCGGCTCTACCTGCCGCCCATCATGGACGCGATCTACGGGTACCAGACGATCAACGTCGAGTCGCAGCTGAACTCGTCGGCGTCGCTGCTGCACTGGACCCGCCGCATGATCGAGGTACGCAAGCGGCACCCCGCGTTCGCGCTCGGCGACTTCCACGACCTCGGCGGCTCCAACCCGTCGGTGCTGTCGTACCTGCGGGAGTACAAGGGGCACGCGGATCCGGCCGACGAGGACTCGCCGGAGATCCACGACGTGGTGCTGTGCGTGAACAACCTGTCCCGCTTCCCGCAGCCGATCGAGCTGAACCTGCGGCAGTGGGAGGGCTGGGTACCGGTGGAACTGTCCGGCCTGGTGCCGTTCCCGCCCGTCGGCGAGCTTCCGTACCTGCTGACCCTGCCGGGGCACGGGTTCTTCTGGTTCCAGATCAGCGCGCGGGACGAGGGCACCTGAGCCAGGATGGGTGGGACGGCGGCGACGGCGGAGGGGTCGTGGGATGCCGCCGGGGTACGACCCCAGCAGGAGGCGACGCACGACCCCGGCGGCGCGGGGAAGGGACGCGAGGCATGAGGACGGACCCGGACACACGGCCCGGCGGGCCGACGGCCGCGGTGGCGGCATGACGACACCCGACGTACGGGCCCGCGGGCTCGCCGCGCCGCTCGCCGGCTGGCTGCCCGAACAGCGCTGGTTCGCCGGCAAGCACCGCACCGTACGCACCGTGACACCGGTGTCGTGCGTGGCGCTGGTGGAGACGGAGCCGCTGCTCGACCACGTGGTCGTCGAGGTGGCGTACGCGGCCGGCGCACCCGACCGGTACCAGCTGCTCCTCGGGTACCGGCGGCAGTTGCCGGAGAAGCTGCAGCACGTCCGGATCGGCGCCGTGGACGACCTCGTCGCGTACGCGGGGCTCTGGGACGACGTACTCGCCGAGGAACTGTTGCGGCTGCTCGACTCCGGCGCCGTCCGCGGCGGGCTGCGCTTCCGGCCCGAGGCGGGCGCGGCGATCCCGCGTGGCGAACCGAGCCGGGTGGTCGACGTCGAACAGTCCAACACCAGCGTCGTGTACGACGAGAGCGCGATCCTCAAGCTGTTCCGCCGCCTCACCCCCGGCCGCAACCCGGACGTGGAGCTGAACCGGGCGCTGCGCCGGGCCGGCTCCGAGCACGTCGCCGAACTGCTCGGCGAGGTCGAGGGCGAGCTGCTCGGCGACACCGTGTCGTACGCGATGGTCTCGGCGTACGCGGCGAACTCGGCGGAGGGCTGGGCGATGGCCACCGCGAGCGTGCGGGACCTGTTCGCGGAGGGTGACCTGCGCGCCGACGAGGTGGGCGGCGACTTCGCCGGCGAGGCCGAACGGCTGGGCGAGGCGATCGCCGCGGTGCACGCCGACCTGGCCGACACGCTCGGCAGTACGGAGCTGGACCGGGCCGGGTACGCGGAGCTGTCGACCGGGATGATCGGCCGGCTGTCGGACGCGGTCGGGGTCGTACCGGAGCTGGCGCCGCACGCGGACGCGCTGCGTACCGAGTTCGCGGCGGTGGCGGGGCTGACCGACGCCTGCCCGGTGCAGCGCATCCACGGCGACCTGCACCTCGGCCAGGTACTCCGGACGCCGACGTCCTGGCTGGTGATCGACTTCGAGGGCGAGCCGGTGAAGCCGCTGGCGGAGCGGCTGCTGCCGGACTCGCCGCTGCGCGACGTGGCCGGCATGCTGCGCTCCTTCGACTACGCGGCCGAGCACCTGCTCGTCGGCGACACGGCCGACGACCACCAGCTGGAGTTCCGGGCGCAGGAGTGGGCGGCGCGCAACCGCAAGGCGTTCTGCACCGGGTACGCCGGGGCGGCCCGGGTGGACCCGATGCGGCACGCCGCGCTGCTCCGGGCGTACGAGCTGGACAAGGCCGTCTACGAGGTCGTGTACGAGGCGACGCACCGCCCGGCGTGGCGGTCGATCCCGCTGCGGTCCATCGCCCGGATGGTGGCCGCCGGTTCCTGACGCGCGTCGACCCGGCCGCGCCACGCGGCCGGGTCGTTGGCGTATCGACGCTCAGCGCCGGCCGGTGACGATGCCCGCCGCGGCGACGAAGACCAGCAGCAGTGGCAGCGACACCACCGCCACCTGCGCCGGACCGCCGAGCAGGAACAGGTACCCGACGGCGGTGACGGCCATGGTCACCGCGAGCGCCGCCCCCACGTACGCCAGCCAGCGGGGCAGGCCGCGCCCGGCGAGTCCGACCGCGCCCGCGCCCACGGCGCCCAGCAGCAGCATCTTGACCCCGTCGACGCGGCTGACGGCGTCGTTGAGCGCGCCGGCCGCGGCGACGTGCCCGCCCGGTACCGCCCACAGCGTGAGCACCGCGCCGAGGCCGAACATCAACAGCGACAGGGCGGCCGCGGCGAGACCGGTGCCGCGCACGAGGCGCCCGTACCGGCCGCCGGCGGCACGACCGACGGCGGCGGTCACGACGGCCAGCCCGACCGCCGGCAACCCCTCGGTGCAGAGGAACTGCACCAGCCCGATCCCCTCGTGCCCCGCGTACTGCGTGATGACCTGCGCGCCGGTGGCGTGCGGGGCGGTGGACACCGTCGACACGGACAGCCCGACGATCCAGGAGGCGACGAAGCCGAGTCCGACGATCCCCGGCACCGTGCCGATCCCCCGGTACCACGGGCGGACGGTCGGCGTGCTCGCGTGGACGGCGCTGTGCGTCATGGCGTACTCCCCAGCAAGAGAATCAACGTAGCCATAAAGCTAATGCACTTAGCTTGGTTCGTCAAGCCGGCCGCCGCCCGATGCGGCGACCGGAATGCGGACGTGTCGTACCCGATGGGTAGGGTCTCTCGGCATGAGTGGGCGACCGTTGAGTGACGTTGTCGATCCGAGTTGGGCCGAGGCGCTGGCGCCGGTGGCGGACCGGATCACGGCCATGGGCGAGTTCCTCCGCGAGGAGAACGCGGCGGGCCGCGGCTACCTCCCCGCCGGGGACAACGTGCTGCGCGCGTTCCGGCAGCCGCTGGGTGACGTGCGGGTGCTGATCGTCGGCCAGGACCCCTACCCCACACCCGGCAACGCGGTCGGCCTGTCCTTCTCGGTCGCGCCCGACGTGCGGCTGCCGGCCAGCCTCCGCAACATCTTCAAGGAGTACTGCGACGACCTCGGCCACCCGCGGCCGGCGAACGGCGACCTCACCCCGTGGACCGAGCACGGCGTCCTGCTGCTCAACCGGTGCCTCACCGTCCAGCCGGGCAAGCCGGCCGCGCACCGCGGCAAGGGCTGGGAGGCGGTCACCGACGCCGCGATCCAGGCGCTGGTGGCGCGCGGCGGACCGCTGGTCGCGATCCTGTGGGGCCGCGACGCGCAGTCGCTGCAGCCGCTGCTCGGCGACACCCCGGTGGTCAAGAGCGTGCACCCCAGCCCGATGTCCGCCAGCGGCGGCTTCTTCGGCTCCCGCCCGTTCTCCCGGGCGAACGAGCTGCTCGCCCAGCAGGGCGCCGAGCCGGTCGACTGGAAGCTCCCGTAGAGCGTGACTTCCCTTTTCCCGCAAGGGATCGGGGCACCCTGACCTCGTACGCCGGTCCGGTCCACGGCCGGGCCGGCGTACCCGTCAGTGCGGGTCGACCTTCGTGTGCGACAGCGCGGCCAGCCGGTCCGACTCCGGCTGGAACAGCGGGCCGTCCACCTCGCGGGCGCGGGCCCGGTCCATCTTCTCCGGCGGGTAGAACCGGCGCGCCCAGTACGAGTCGGGCTTGGCGAGGCGGATCGCGCCGACCCACCACACCGGGTGCAGGAACAGTCCGGCGAACACCATGCCCTGCTTGCCCTTGAGCCCGGTGATCACGACCGGCACCAGGTACACCAGGACGGCGGCGACGACGATCGCCGCGACCACGAGCTTCTCCATCGTCGGATCCCTTCCCTGCCAACGGTTTTGCCTGGAACGTAGCCGCGTCCGGCGGGAGGGGTCCCGTACCCCGGCCCGGCCCGCTCCGCCTGGTCGACCCGGTGGTCGCCGGCGTCGGCGCCGCGTTGCGAGGCGACACGGACCCGCGGGTCAGGGGTGGTCGAGCAGCGCCAGGTCCGGCGGGATCAGCGTGGTGGAAAGCATGAGTTCGCGGAGCAGGTTGTCGTTGAGCGCGTTGCCGACGGGTTCGCCGACCTCCTCGCGGGTCAGCCCCGCGACACCGTCCCGGGACAGCCGGGTACGCACGGCGACCACGTGGTGTTCGACCCGCTTGGCGGTCCAGCCGGCGGCGGGGAACAGCTCGGCCAGCGCCTCCGCGGTCTGCCGCCAGGTCAGCGGCTGCGGGTGCGCCTCGTGCCGCAGGTACCGCTGGCCGAGCACGGTCAGTACGGCGCGCTCGTCGGGCGCGAGCCGCCACAGCCGCGGCGGTTGCGTGGGGTCGAGGTGGCGTGCGGTGGGGCGGTCGCCGGCCGTGGACGCCACGTACACCTCAAGGAGGTGGTCGCGGTTGCGGGCGCCGCGCACGAACAGCGGCGAGTACCCGGCGGTGAGGGGAACGGGGTCCTCGCCGTGGAACAGCAGCCTGGACCCGGGCAGGCGGATCGGCAGCCGGCCGGTGTTGCGTACCCACCAGCGGTTGTCCTCGCACAGCAGTACGCCATGCTGGCGGCTGACGCCGCGGTCGTCGGCGCCGACGCACACGTGCACGTCGTCGGAGTTGCGGCCGAACAGGATGGTGCGTCCCTCCCGGGGCCGCATCTCGATGCCGCCGGTGACCGCCAGCGCGAAGATCGTGCCCGGCACCGACTCCGGTACGCCGAGGGCGAGGCTGTCGTGTCCCGCCCGCAGCGCGTGCCCCGACGAACGTCGCACGTTGTGCACCCCGCACCTCCGTGTCCCCGCGTTCCCGCGTCCCGCGTTCCCGCGTCCCGCGTCCCGCGTCCCGCGTCCCGGCCAGCATCGACCCGGCCGGTACGACAGGTCTACCGCTCGGTGCGGGGACCGCTCCCCGGCGGGCGCCGTATACCGGGGTGGTGCGGTCAGGGGTGCGGGAGGCGCGCGGCGGCGGTACGGGCCAGCCGGGTCGCGGTGGCGCAGTACCGGGAGCCGTGGCCGTGGCCGTGTACGACGAGGTAGACGAGTTCCTCGGTGGGTTGGCCGTGCGGGTCGCCGTACCGGCGTTGGACGACCTGGACGAGGCAGGTGCCGCCGCCGTCGCCGTCGGGCTGCACGTACCCGGTGTGGCCGGCGAGGGTGACGGGGCTGCCGTCCTCGGTGGTGAGCGGCTCGTTGCGGTCGAACCGGAGGCGGATGTCGGTGTCGCCGGTGCCGTCCCAGGCGCAGTCCCAGCCGGCGAAGCCGCGTTCGGCGGTGCTGGTGTCGACGCCGGGCGCGCCGCGCAGCAGCCGGCACGCGTCGACCCGGGCCAGCGACCCGGCCGGGAACCCGGTGGCGCGCCGCGGCAGGGTGCCCTTGCGGAGCGCGTCGACCGCGGCGGCCGTACCGGTGTCGGCCATGCCGCAGAGCGACGCGGTGCCGTCGGCGAGCAGTTCGGCCGTGACGTACACCTGGTAGCCGTCGCCGATGACGACGACCCGGTCGCACTCGTCGTCACCGGCCGGCGCGGCGATCACCGGCATCCCGGCCACGTACGTGCGGTGGCCGGGCGGCAGCGCGCCGACCGCCAGCTCGGCGCGTACGTCGACGTCGGGGCCGGCGGAGCGCTGCACGATCGCGTCGCACCGGTTGAAGTTGCCGTAGTCGGTCTCCACGTCGACCCGGCCGTACCGGCCGAGCCGGTCGGGTGACAGCAGCGCGCACGGGTCCGCGGTGGCCGCCGCACCGACCGCCGGTACGGCCGCGGCCCGCGGGATGTCGCCGCCCGCCGCGAGCGCCACGACGGCGAGTACGACCAGCAGTGCCACCGCGACCGGGGTACGGCGGGCGCGCGGGCGTACCCGGCGGCGGGGCTGGGCGACGGCGGTGAGCCGGGCGCGGGCCTGGGCGGCGGTGGGCCGGGCGGCGGGGTCGGGCGCGAGCATCGCGGCGAGGACCCGGGCGAGCGGCGCGCCGGCACGTACGGGCGGGGCGATCGCGCCCGACCGGGACCGCCGTTGCAGTGCCGCCGGGCTGTCGGAGCTGCCGAACGGCGAGACGCCCTCGACCGCCGCGTACAGCGTGGCGCCGAGGGAGAACACGTCGGAGGCGGCCGTCGGCTCGCGACCGTTCGCCACCTCCGGCGCCAGGTACGCGGGGGTGCCGCGGAGCCGGCCGTCGCCGAGCGCGGCATCTTCGGTGAGCTGCCGGGACAGCCCGAAGTCGGTGAGTTTCGCGACGCCGCCGTCGGCCACCAGCACGTTGCCGGGTTTCACGTCGCAGTGCACGATCCCCTTGTCGTGCAACGCTTCCAGCGCGCCGGCGAGCTGCGCCCCGAGCGCCGCCGTACGCCGGGGCGACAGCGGTCCGGTCGCGCCGACGAGCTGCGCCAGGCTCCGCCACGGCAGGTACTCCATGACCAGCCAGCGGTCGTCGCCGTCGGGGACCACGTCGTACAGGGTGACGACGTGCGGGTGCTGGAGCACGGCGGCGATGCGCGCCTCGCGGCGGACCTGCCGCCCGCCGCGCGGCCCGGTCAGGTGGGACCGCTTGACCGCGACGACCCGGCCCAGCTCCTCGTCGGTGGCACGCCACACGAGCCCCATGCCGCCCAGCCCGACCTGTTCCTCCAACCGGTACCGGCCGGCGATTAGCGCACCCATCCGCACTACCCTCCGTACCGCCCGACAAAGCGGTCAGTACGGCAGCTTAAACCGCACGACCCCGGGCTTTCGGTACGGGCCGGCGCCGCGGCCCGGCGCCCAGTCTGCGCCCGCACCGGCCCGCCCCCGCCCGAGCCGCGACACGACCCGCCGGTACCGGGCGCAACGGCGCGCGGCGGACGGCCGGGGCGCTTAGGGTTGTCAGGTGGCGACTGCGCGATCGGTGGACAGGGCCGAACTGGACCGGTTGGTACGGGGCGAGATCCACGACCCCCATGCGCTGCTGGGTGCGCACCCGGTCGGCGACCGTACGGCGGTGCGGACGCTGCGGCCGGGTGCGGACACGGTCGTGGTGGTCGACGGCGACCAGCGGTTCCCGGCGACGGCGGTGCACGACGGCGGCGTGTTCGAGGCGCTGCTGCCGGGTGGGCCGCGCGACTACCGGCTGGAGGTCACGGACGCGGCGGGCACCCGCGTCGTGGACGACCCGTACCGGTGGCTGCCGACGCTGTCCGACACCGACCTGCACCTGATCGGCGAGGGCCGGCACGAGGAGCTGTGGCGGGTCCTCGGCGCCCACGTCCGCTCGTACTCGACGCCCAACGGCACGGTGGCCGGCGTGTCCTTCGCCGTCTGGGCGCCGAACGCGCGGGCCGTCCGGGTGATCGGCGACGGCGTCGGCTGGGGCCCGTACGCCGGGCTGAACATGCGCTCGCTGGGCTCGTCCGGCGTGTGGGAGCTGTTCGTACCGGACTTCCCGGCCGACGGGCTGTACAAGTACCGGGTCCTGGGTCCGGACGGGCAGTGGCGGGAGAAGGCCGACCCGATGGCGCAGGCCACGGAGGTGCCGCCGCGCACCGCGTCCCGGGTTTTCCGCTCCACGTACGACTGGTCGGACGCGGCGTGGATGTCGCACCGGCGCCAGGCCACCTGGCACGAGCTGCCCATGTCGGTGTACGAGGTGCATCTCGGGTCGTGGCGGCCGGGCCTCGGCTACCGGGAGCTGGCCGACCAGCTCGTCGAGTACGTGACGACGTTGGGCTTCACGCACGTGGAGTTCCTGCCGGTGGCGGAGCACCCGTTCGGCGGGTCCTGGGGCTACCAGGTGACCAGCTACTACGCGCCGACCGCCCGGTTCGGCGGCCCGGACGACTTCCGGCACCTGGTGGACCGGCTGCACGCCGCGGGCATCGGCGTGATCCTCGACTGGGTGCCGGCGCACTTCCCGCGCGACGAGTGGGCGCTGGCCCGGTTCGACGGTACGCCGTGCTACGAGCACGCCGACCCGGGCCGCGGCGAGCACCCCGACTGGGGCACGCTGGTGTTCGACTTCGGCCGGCGCGAGGTCCGCAACTTCCTCGTCGCCAACGCCCTGTACTGGTGCGAGGAGTTCCACGTCGACGGGCTGCGGGTCGACGCCGTCGCGTCCATGCTCTACCTGGACTACTCGCGCAACGAGGGCGAGTGGACGCCGAACGTGCACGGCGGCCGGGAGAACCTCGACGCGGTGTCGTTCCTCCAGGAGGCGAACGCCACCGTGTACAAGAAGTACCCGGGTGTGGTGATGGTGGCGGAGGAGTCGACCGCGTGGCCCGGCGTCACCCGGCCCACGTACCTCGGCGGGCTCGGGTTCGGGTTCAAGTGGAACATGGGCTGGATGCACGACACCCTGTCGTACGTGGCGAAGGACCCGGTGTACCGGCAGTACCACCACCACGAGATGACCTTCTCCCTCATGTACGCGTGGAGCGAGAACTTCGTGCTGCCGATCAGCCACGACGAGGTCGTGCACGGCAAGGGCTCGCTGTACGGGAAGATGCCCGGCGACGAGTGGAACAAGCTCGCCGGCGTACGGGCGCTGCTCGGGTTCATGTGGGCGCACCCGGGCAAGCAACTGCTGTTCAGCGGCAGCGAGTTCGCGCAGCCCGGCGAGTGGAGCGAGGAACGCGGCCTGGAGTGGGACGCGCTCGCCGACCCGGGGCACGCCGGCGTCGCCGCCATGGTCGCCGACCTGAACGCGCGCTACCGCGACCTGCCGGCGCTGTGGAGCCAGGACACCTCCCCCGCCGGCTTCGCCTGGATCGACGCGAACGACGCCGCCGGCAACGTCTTCTCCTTCCTGCGCTGGGGATCCGACGGCAGCGTCGTCGCCTGCGTGGCCAACTTCTCCGGCAGCCCGCACCCCGACTACCGCCTCGGCCTGCCGCGTACGGGACGGTGGGTGGAGGCGCTGAACACCGACGCCGAGTCGTACGGCGGGTCGGGGTGGGGCAACTTCGGCGAGGTGACCGCCACCGACGAGTCGTGGCACGGCCTGCCCGCGTCCGCGACGATCCAGGTACCGCCGCTGGCCGTGGTCTGGTTCCGCCACACCGACTCCTGACCCTCCACAATGGACCCCGCGGCCAGGTCAGGCCGCGAGGGACGACCAGTGCGGCCCGGACGCTCCACAGTGGACGCGCACACCCCGGCGAGAGCGCGGGTCGACGGGTCGTCGGCTCCGCCACGACCGACCGCCGACCCTCCACAACGGACCATCCGCGTCCCGGTCCAGTCAGGGGCGCCGGCGGGTCCGGGCCCCGGTACGAGCGGGCCCGGTCAGGGGCGGCGGGCGGGCAGGTCGGCGCGGGTGAACAGGGCCGGTGCGAGTACCGCGCCGAGGACCAGAAGTGTTGCGGCGCCGGCGATCGGGGCGCGCAGGCCGTACCGGTGGGCGACGAAGCCGGCGGCCAGCGCGCCGAGCGGACCGGCGCCGAGGGTGACGAGCCGGAAGGCGCTGCTGACGCGGCCGAGCATCCGGTCCGGCACGAGCGACTGCCGGGTCGACACCGCCACCACGCTCCACAGGCCGTTCGCCGCACCGAACACGCCGACCGCGATGCCCGCCGGTACGGGATGGGTGGCGAGCGCCATCCCCGTCGCTCCGGCCCCGCCGACGGCGACCGCGGCGAGCAGCACGGTGCGGGATCCGACGGCGGCGGCGATCCGGCCGGCGGTCAGCGATCCGAGTACGCCGCCGACGGCGAACGCCGCGACGAGCAGCCCGTACCCGAGGCTGCCGAGGTGCAGGACGCCGCGGGTGTAGAGCACGAGCAGGGCCACGGCGACGGTGGTGACGAGGTTGAGCAGGGCCCCGTACGCGCAGAGCCGGCGCAGCAGCCGGTGGCCGAGCAGGAACCGCAACCCGGCCACCACGTCCGCGCGTACGGTACCGGCGGCGCGCGTGGCGGGTGGCGCGGCACGTACCGGGATGGCGGCGACGAGGATCGCGGCGGCGGCGAAGCTGGCGGCGTCGACGAGGAACGGCGCAGCGGCCAGCGCGGTGAACAGGGTGGCGCCGACGGGCGCGCCGAGCAGCGTGTCGGCGACGAGCATGCCGGCCTGGAGCCGACCGTTGGCGGCGGGCCGCTGCGCCTCCGGTACGAGCGCGGGGACCATCGCGGCGGAGGCGCTGTCGTACAGGGTGCCGACGCTGGTGAGGGCGAACGCGACGACGAGCACGACGGGCAGCGTGACCGTACCGGTGAGGACGGTCGCGGCGAGGACGGCGACGACGGCGGCGCGCACGACGTCGAGGCGCCACAGTACGCGGCGGCGGTCGACGCGGTCGGCGAGCGCGCCGGCGAGCAGGCCGAAGAGTACCCAGGGCAGTTGTTCGGCGACGGACACCAGGGAGACGAGCCGCGGGTCGGTGGTGACGGAGGCGGCGAGCAGCGGCAGCGCGATCCAGTGCACGCCGTCGCCGAGCGCGGAGATCGTACTGGCGACCCAGAGCAGCCCGAACGGCCGTACCCTGGATGCATGCGCAACGGACATGAACCGGAGTCTGGTTCAGGTTTTGCCGCCGTGTCAAGCCGCGGCACCCCACGGCAGGAGCGCAGCCGGGCGAAACGGGAACAGATCCTCGCCACCACGGCCGCGCTGCTCATCGAGCTGCCGTACCACGAGATCAGCACCAAGCTGATCGCCGAACGCTCCGGCGTCGCCGTCGGCTCCCTCTACCGCTACTTCGCCGACAAGACGGAGATCGCCAACGCGCTGCTGCTGCGCTGGCTCGACCGCATGACCGCGGTACTCGACGGCGCGCTCGCCGACCCGCCCGCCCGCGCCTCCCGGCTCGTCGACCGCGTCGTCGACGCGTACGCCGACTTCTACCGGTCCGAGCCGGGGTTCCACCAGGTCTGGTTCGTCGGCGGCACCGCGACGCACCTGCCCCGCGACGTGTCCGACGCCCACGACGAACTGATCGCCAGCCACTTCCGCGCCGTCCTGACCCAGCGGTACGGGATCGCCGTGTCGGTGCGGCAGTCCCGGGTCGCGGTGACCGTCGGCGACAAGCTCCTCAACGAGGCGTTCCGGGACGACCCGGCCGGCGATCCGGCGATCCTGGCCGAACTGAAGCTCGTCCTCCGCCGCTACCTCCGCACCGACTGACGCGAGCCGCCGGGACGGCACCGCAACCGGTCAGCAGGGGGCGGTCAGGGCAGCCGGACGGGCATGAGCACCGAGTACGTCCCGGGGTCGGTGGGGTGGCGGACGGCGAGCGGGTGCAGCGGCCCGTCGAGGTCGAGGACGAGCTGTCCGGCGGGCGCCGCGTCGAGCGCGTCCAGCAGGTACCCGCGGTTCACGGCGGCGACGAACCCGGGCGTGGTGGGATCGACGACGCGGAGCGCACCGGCGGGGTCCAGTCCGAGCGCGGCGACCGGACCCTGCGCCTCCGGTACGGTGTGCACCGGGCCGTCCGCGAGCATCGCCCGCAGCTCCCCCGCGTCGACCGGGATCCGTTGTCCCCCAACCGAACCCACCACCATCCGGTACGCCGGGTAGTCGCCCGGGTGGGCGGTGAGCGTGAGGTCGGCGAGGTGCAGCACGTCGCCGTCGATACGGGCGTCGAGCGGGTCGGCGGCCAGCGCGGCGATCCGGTCCAGCTCCGCCCTCGGTACGGGCAGCCGGCCGGCGGGCCCCGACCGCCCCGTCACCGGTACGGCGCTGACCGCCATCCGGTACCGGTCGGTGGCGACCAGGGTCAGCCGCTCGTCGTCCACCTCGAACAGCACCGCGTCGAGGTCGGCGGGGCCGGCGGTGGGCAGCGCGAACCGTACCGCGTCGAGGGCGTGGCGCAGGTCGGCGGCGGTGACCCGGAACGCGGTCACGGCGGGATCGGTCTCGGACATCACGGACTCCAGTTCTCGTCGGGCATCGGCCAGCCCGGCCTCCAGCCGGGCCAGGTGTCCGGCGACGAGCGCACCGACCAGGGCGCGGTCGTGGCGGGCGGCCACCAGCGCGCGCATCTCGGCCAGCGGCATCCCGACCCGGCGCAGCCGGGCCAGCAGCCGCGCGACCGGCACCTGGTCCCGGCCGTACCGCCGGTAGCCGCTGCGCGGATCGACCCGCCGCGGTACCAGCAGGCCGGCGCCGTCGTAGAAGCGCAGCGCGCTGACCGGCAGCCCGCCGGCCCGCGCCATCTCCCCGATACCGAGCAGCTCGCCGTCGTACACGCCCGGAACCCTCCCGTCTCGACCAGGTCGAGAGTCAACCCTGCGCCCCGCGGTCGAGTCCACCGCGGACCGGGTGGAGCGGTGGGGTATCTGCCCGTACGGGCGCTTCGCGGACGTGATCTGGGCCGCGGCTGTCACATCCGGCGCCGCCGATGGGTCAGTGTGGTGACAGCGCGAACGGGAGAGTGTGACACGTGACCGAGAACGAGTTCCTGGCCGAACAGTTCGAGCAGCAGCGCGGACACCTGCGCGCCGTGGCGTACCGGATGCTCGGGTCGCTGACCGAGGCGGACGACGCGGTGCAGGAGGCGTGGCTGCGGGTCAGCCGGGCCGGGACCGACGAGGTACGCAACCTCGGCGGCTGGCTGACCACCGTCGTCGCCCGGGTCGCCCTCAACATGCTGCGGTCCCGGCGTACCCGGGGCGAGCAGCCGCTCGACACGCACGTACCGGATCCGGTGGTGAGCCGGGAGGACCGCGTCGACCCGGAGCAGCAGGCGCTGCTCGCCGACTCCGTCGGGCTGGCGCTGCTCGTCGTCCTCGACACGCTCGCGCCCGCCGAACGGCTCGCGTTCGTGCTGCACGACATGTTCGGCGTGCCGTTCGAGGAGATCGCCGACGTGCTGGACCGCTCCCCCGCCTCGGCGCGGCAGCTCGCCAGCCGCGCCCGCCGCCGCGTACAGGGGCAGCCCGTCGCGCCCGACCCGGACGTGGTGCGGCAGAAGCAGGTCGTCGACGCGTTCCTCGCCGCGTCCCAGGCCGGCGACTTCGACGCCCTCGTCGCCGTCCTCCACCCCGACGTCGTACTCCGCGCCGACGGTGGCCTCTCCCGCCCGCAGCTCTCCAAGGAACTGCACGGCGCCGACGCCGTCGCCGGCTCCGCGCTCATGTTCCGCCGCACCGCCACCGAAGGCGTCCACCGGCGCGTCCTCGTCAACGGCGCCGTCGGCACCATGTCCTGGGTCGACGGCCGGCCCACCTCGCTGCTGGCCTTCACCGTCGTCGACGACCGGATCACCGCCATCACGATCCTCGCCGACCCCGACCGGCTCGCCGGCCTCGACCTCACCGTCCTGGACGACTGACGGCGACGGGCTCCGGTCCACAGTGGACCGGAGCCCTTCGGTTGGTACGCAAGCGGATCAGCCGATGCGGCCCCGGCGTACCGCGTCGGTGAACGCGGCCCACGCGGCACCGTTCACGCTCAACACCGGCCCCCGCCGGTCCTTCGAATCCCGCACGTACCAGGTCGCCCCACGCTCAGCGACCTCCACGCACTGCCCGCCCTGCGATCCACTGCGGCTGCTCTTGCGCCACGCCAACAGGTCGAACCCGACCTCGACGCAGTTACCGCCCTGGGTACTGCTGCGACTGCTCGTCCACCAGCTCACACTCATAGCGCTCTCCTGTCCTCAGCCGAGGCGATTTCCTCGTACCGCGTCGGTGAACGCCGCCCACGCGGCGCCGGCCATACTCAACACCGGCCCCTGCCGGTCCTTCGAATCCCGCACGTACCAGGTCGCCCCACGCTCAGCGACCTCCGCGCACTGCCCGCCCTGGCCGGTGCTCCGGCTACTCGTACGCCAGTCGAGCGTGTCGACCGCGACCTCGATGCAATTCCCGCCCTGGCTGGTGCTGCGGCTGCTCTTCCACCATCTCAGATGCTCAGGGGCTCTCATACCGCTCTCCAATCGTGCGGACGATCAGCTCGACCGACTCTTCCACGGACAGGGCCTGCCCGCGAATCGCGTCGAACGCCAGCCGGCACCGTTCCACAGCAACTGGGTCGGAAATGACCTGTCCGGCGGCCGGCCCCTCGATGTAGGCGATGCGCTCCTGCCGCGGCAGTTCCATGAGCGCGAAGGCACCGTCCACGCCGATGTGGCTGCTGCTCGCCATTGGTAGCACCGAGAGCCGGATGAACGGACGCTGGGTGGCTCTCACCAGATGCCACAACTGGTCCACCATGATCTGCCTGCTACCGAAGGGACGGAACAGCACGGACTCATCGATCACGAACCAGAGCAGTGGAGGGTCGTCACGTTCCAGGATCTGTTGACGCCGGAGTCTCGCCGCGATCGACGTCTCGATTTCGGCCGCCGGCTTCGGCGGCCAGCCGACGACCAAGTTCGCCCGGGCATAATCCTCGGTCTGTAGCAGCCCTGGGATCGCCAGGACCTCGAACTCGTTCAGCGCGACGGCCTCGGCTTCCAGTGCCACGAACGAGCGGAACCAGTGCGGGTGGACGTCGTGCGCGAGGAGCGGCCAGAGGCCGAGCAGTGCGCCGTCGCAGCCGAGGACCCGGTCGCAGACCGCCAGGAACTCGTGTGTGGGCGGGCGTTGGTGCGTCTCGACCATGCCGATCAGCGCGGGCGAGTAGTTCATCTGGCGGGCCAGATCGGCCTGGCTGAGCCCGGCCAGCCGTCGTCGGCGGCGGAGTTCGTGGACGAAGTAGTCGCGGACTGTCTCGGGTGGTGCCGGGTCGGTGTCCATTGTGGACCTCTCGGTGTCGCCCCGTTGCGAACGGCCAGATGGTACTCCGCCGCAACGGGACGTCACTGTCGGATACACGCTGGGTCAGCCGGTGATGTTGAGGAGGTCGAGGGCGGACTGCTGGCGGGCGGCGTCGGTCGTGTCGAGGGGGCCGGCCCAGTGGAAGCCGTACTGGTCGAAGGCATTGCGGTCGTCGGTGTAGACCGCGTTCGCTTGGCGCGTCAGGTATCCGCTGTACGGGTGGTCGCCCAGCGCCGCGTTCAGCGCGCCGAGGCCGCGGACGTACGCGCCCTTGAAGGAGGGTCCGTCGCCGCCGCCGTCGGTGCCGGCCTCACCGGGTTCGGCGAGGATTCCGTTGGGGTTGAGCGCGGTCGCGGTGGTGGAGGCGTCGGCGAGGCTGCGCCCGGCGGTCAGCAGCGAGGCGTCGTTCGTGGCCCGGTACAGCTCGGCGAGCCCACCGAGCACCACGCCCTGGTTGTACGACCAGGTGGTCTGGCCGTTGTTGGCGCAGCCGGCGGTGAGCCCGTCGTTGACGAGGTGCGAGCCGTTGATCATGCCGGACTGCTGGAACCAGCTCCACTCGTCCTTCGCCCGCGTCAGGTACGTGGTGTCGCCGGGGATCCGGTTGTGCAGCGCCGCGGTGAGCCGCAGGTACAGCTCGTTCGGGATGGCGTTCTTGTACGTCCTCGCGGTGCTCCACCAGACGCCGCCGCCGCAGGTGGAGTCCCAGTACCGGGCCATGTGGTCGGCGTCGGCGCGGGCGGTGTCGAGGTAGCGCGGGTCGCCGGTCAGGTCGTACGCGTCGACCCAGGCGAGGCCCCACCACCCCGTGTCGTCGATGTAGTCGTTGGTGAAGTTGCCACCCTGCGCGTTGACGTTCCTGTCGTACGTGGTCGCGATCGCGTACTGGTAGCTGGCCATGCCGGAGGTGCGGATGTTGTCGATGACGGCGGTCAGCGCGTTCGCGGAGTTCCACCAGCCGGTGGTGTCGAACAGGCCGGTTCCGTTGTCGTAGAAGGCCATCAGCGCGGTGGCGGCGGCGCGGCGCCGGTCCGCGGCGTTCCAGGTGGTGCGGGCCCACGGGGTGCAGGCGATCTCGGGGCGGTTGCCGGCCTTGCCGCAGGCGCGCAGCGCACCGATGGACTTCGCGCCCCAGTCGTCCGCGTTGTACATCAGCGTGCGCCAGCCGCGGGAACCGTCCGGCACGCTCGTGTCGCCGAGTTTCGAGCCGGACGACCAGGTACGCCCGCCGTCCCAGGACCGGTCCAGCCACACCTCGTCGCCGGGGTCGCCGTTGTCGATGCTGGCCCACATCATGTCGTCGGCGTCGTCGGCGTGCAGCACGATCTGCCGGGACCACACGGTCGCCGACACCGGAGTACGGTCGCCCGCCGCCAGCGCGGGATCGCGCGCGTCGCAGTACTTGTCGCACACGGCGGCGTGCGGGTGGACGGGGGCGGCGGTGGCCGCGGCGGGCGGGACGAGCAGGGTCGCGGCGAGTACGCCACCGAGGGCGAGCCGCAGGGGTCTGGACGCCATGAACGCCTCCGAACGGGTCGATGCCGGCAGGATGCCTGACAACGGTGTCAAACCGACATGTCACCCCCTCCACACCACCCCTGTCAATGCCCCGCCGCCCGACCCCGCCGCGACCACCCCGGTACGCCCGGTGACGGCGCGCGGCGCGGCTCCACCCGGAGGGGTGGTACCGCTGGGTCGTTGTCGGGGGCTGCTCTTAGACTCCGCTGGGCTGTCGCCGGAAGGGCTGGTGTGGTATGTCGCGGGGTGGGGTGTTCTGCGTCGAAGGTCAGTGGGCGCGCGATCTGACCAGCAAGGGGTCGGTGCTGCCGACCCTGGAGCTGCTGGAGCGCATCCAGAGCCTCCGGTACATCCACAAGGACGTCGCCACCGCCCAGGAGCTGGAGTACTACCTGGACCGCTGGACCCTCAAGCAGTACGACGACTACAACGTCGGGTTCTTCGCGCTGCACGGCGAGCCGCAGCGGCTGCTGCTCACCGAGTTCAACCACCACGACAACACCATCGAGCTGGACGAGGTGGGCGAGATCCTCGCCGGCAAGTGCACCGGTCGGCGGCTGTTCTTCGGCAGCTGCGCCGTGCTCAAGGCGCCCGACCGGGCCCTGCGCGACTTCCTCGACCGCACCGGCGCCGCGCTGATCTGCGGGTACACGAAGACGGTGGACTGGGTGGAGGCCGCCGCGTTCGAGACGGTGCTGCTCGACCGGCTCGTCAACGGCAAGCGCGTCGACTCCGCCGAGTCGACCATGCGGTCCGCGCGGTTCGCCGCGTTCGCCGACCATCTCGGCTTCCGCGTCCTCTACCGGAACGGCCGGTGAACCCTTTGTCCGTCCACAGTGGACTTTCCGGGCCGGCGGCGGAACGCGCGCCACGGTGGACGCTCCCGGCCGGTAGCGGCACGCGCCCGACGGTCCGGCCTTGCCGCGCCGTGACCTGCGGACCCGCCGGCACCACCGTGACGTGCGTCGATGCCCCGTTGGCTAGGCTGGACCGATGCCCGACGTACTGGCCGTGACGCGCTCGATCTCGATCCCCGGGGCCGAGCTGCACTGGCGCTTCTCCCGGTCCGGCGGACCGGGCGGCCAGGGCGTCAACACGGCCGACTCGCGGGTCGAGCTGTCCTGGGACCTCGCCGGCTCCACGGTCCTGTCCCCCGCGCTCAAGCGGCGCGCGGTCGACCGGCTCGGCGGACGGCTCGTCGACGGCGTCCTCACCGTCGCCGCCTCCGAACACCGGGCGCAGCTCGACAACCGGCGCGCCGCCGCCGACCGCCTCGCCACCCTCGTACGGGAGGCGGTGGCGCCACCGCCGCCACCGCGCCGGCCGACGAAGCCGTCCCGCGGCTCCGTCACCCGCCGGCTCAACGCCAAGCGCCGCCGCGGCGACATCAAGAAGCTCCGCCGCGACACCGACGACTGACGGACTCAGGCGCCCAGGTCCAGCACCCGGTCCGCGTACCGGAGGGCGGCCGGGTCGTGCGTCACCAGGATCGTCGTACGCCCGGCGGTCGCGGCCAGGACGTCCGCGAGCAGCCGGTCCGCGTCGTCGGCGGCGAGCCCCTCGGTCGGCTCGTCCAGCAGCAGTACGGGCGGGTCGGCGAGCAGGGCGCGAGCCAGCAGGACGCGCTGCCGCTGGCCGCCGGACAGGGCCGCGCCGTCCGTACCGACCGGGGTGTCGAGGCCGAGCACGTCGCCCAGCCCCACCCGGTCGAGTACGGCGCGCAGGTCGCCGTCGGTCGCGCCCGCCCGGCCGAGCCGCAGGTTCGCCGCGAGCGTCGTGTCGAACAGCCACGCCTCCTCGCCGACCCCGCCGACCACCCGCCGCACGTCTGCCCCCGCGTACGCGTCGATCGGGTGGCCGGCGAGCCGCACGGTGCCGGCGGACGGCGCCACGAACCGGCGGAGTACGGCGAGCAGGGTGCTCTTGCCGGAGCCGCTCGGCCCGGTCACCACCAGCCGGGTGCCCGCCGGTACGTCGACGGACAGGCCCGCCACGGCCGCCGCGCCACCCGCCCGGTACCGGACGGTCAGGTCGCGGACCTCGATGCGTACCGGACCGGTCGGGGCGGGCAGCGGCACCGCCGGCTC
This sequence comes from Actinocatenispora rupis, assembly GCF_016861975.1. Classification (GTDB taxonomy): domain Bacteria; phylum Actinomycetota; class Actinomycetes; order Mycobacteriales; family Micromonosporaceae; genus Actinocatenispora; species Actinocatenispora rupis. The sequence goes on from NZ_BOMB01000031.1 coordinate 176,397, forward strand.
CGGTACGGGTGGCGGCGCGGCCAGGACGGCGCGGACCCGGGCCAGCGCGGCGCGGGCGTCGGCGTACCGGCGGGCGGCGGCGGGCAGCGCCAGCGCCGGTTCGAGCGCCACCAGCGTCGTCAGCCCCACCACGGCCACCGCCGGCCCACCCACCGGCCCGGCCAGCACGGTCGCGGCGACGGCGGCGAGGCCCTGCACGGCGAGGCCGAACGCGGTGAGCAGCCCGGCGGTACGCGACTCGGCGCGTTCCCGGGCGGCCCGGTCGGCGTGCGCGGCGCCAGCGGTGGCGAGCGCGGCGCCGGTCGCGGAGTACGCGGCGAGCTCGGCGGCACCGTCGAGCAGGTCGGCCGCCGTCACCGCCACCGCCGTGTCGTCCACCGCCGCGGTACGTCGACGGTGCCGGGCGGCGAGCGCCGGCAGCAGTACCGCGGAGGTGAGGAGCGCCAGCGCCAGCGGCACCGCCGCGGGCGGGGCCAGCAGGGCGACCAGCAGCAGCCCGGCGCCGCCCGCGACCACCGCGCCCGCCGCCGGCACCGCGCAGCGCACCACCAGGTCCTGCACCGCCGCGGTGTCCGCGACCATCCGGTGCAGCAGCTCCGCGCGGCGCCACGCCGGCAGTCCACCGGGCGCCAGCGGCACCAGCCCCGCGTACACCCGGGCGCGCAGGTCGGCGAGCGCCCGCAGCGCCGCGCCGTGCCCGGTCACCCGCTCCGCGTACCGGAGGGTGCCGCGCAGCAGCGCGAACGCGCGTACCCCGACGATCGCGACGGACAGCGCGGCGAGGCCCGGCCGTTCCGCGGCACGCGCCAGCAGCCACGCCGCGGTGGCGAGCAGCGCCGTACCGGCCAGGTCCGCGGCGGCGCCCGCCACCGCGGCGACCACCACCGGACGGCGCACCGTACGGACCGGATCCGTTGCGGCGCAAGGCTTCTCGACCGCGGCCGTGGTCATGCCGGCACCAACGCTCGGGTGGCAGCGAGCGGGACAGCGCGGGCTGCGGCGACCAGCGACGGACGGCGCACCGTACGAACCGGATCCGTTACGACGCAAGGCTTCTCGACCGTTGCTGTGGTCATGCCGGCACCACCGCTCGGGCAGCAGCGACCGGGACCGCACGGGCCGCGGCGACCATCGCCGGACGGCGCACCGTACGGACCGGATCCGTTACGGCGCAAAGGTTCCCGACCATGGCTTTGGTCATTCCGACACCACCTCGGGCGGGAGCGAGCGGGGCCGCCCGGGCCGCGGCGAACACCACCGGCCGCCCTACCTGACGAACCGGATCCGTTGCGGCGCAAGGATTACCGACCATAGCTGTGGTCATGCCGACACCATCACCCGGGCGGGAGCGAGCGGGACCGCGCGGGCCGCAGCGACCAGCGACGGACGATGCACCGTCCGAACCTGATCCGTTGCGGCGCAAGGCTTCTCGACCGCGGCCGTGGTCATGCCGGCACCAACGCTCGGGCTGGAGCGAGCGGGACTGCGCGCGCTGCAGCGACCAGCGCCGGACGGTGCGCCACCGCCAGCACCGTACGGTCCGCGGCGAGCCGGCGGGTGGCCGCGAGTACCGCCGACTCGGTGGCGGGGTCGAGCCGCGCGGTGGGCTCGTCGAGCAGCAGCAGCGGCGCGTCCCGGCACAGCGCGCGGGCGAGCGCGACGCGTTGCCGCTGCCCGGCGGACAGCCCGTGGCCGTTCTCGCCGAGGACCGTGGCCGGCCCGTCCGGCAGCGCGGCGACCACCTCGGTGAGCGCCGCATCGCCGATGGCGCAACGGATCCGCGCATCGTCGGCGCCCGGCGCGCCCAGCCTGACGTTGTCCGCGAGCGTGCCGGCGAACAGTCGCGGCCGCTGCGGCACCCACCCGATCCGGGTACGCCACGCCGCGAGCGCCGCCCCGTCCGCGTCGGCGAGATCCGTACCGTCCAGCCACACCCGGCCCGCCGTCGGCCGCAGGAAACCCAGCGCCAGCGCCAGTACGGTGCTCTTGCCCGCGCCGCTCGGCCCGGTCAGCACCACCCGCTCCCCCACCGCCACGGTCAGGTCGAACCCGCACAGCGCCGGCACGTCCCGCCCCGGGTACCGCACCGTCACGCCCTCGAACCGCAGCAGCACCCGGCGCCGCCCCGACCCCGCCTCGCCCATCCCCGTCCGAAGCCGCGGATTCGCCTGCGGCGCAAGGGTTCCGGCCGCGACACCGGTCCCACCGGTAGCCGCCGGCTCGCCTGCGCCGGCAGGTTCACCGGAGGCGGCGGGTTTGCCGGAGGCGGCAGGTTCACCGAAGGCGGCGGGTTCACCGGAGGCGGCGGGTTCACCGGAGGCGACGGGTTCACCGAAGGCGACCGGTTCACCGGAGGCGGCAGGTTCGCCGGTGACCGCGGGTTCGCCGGACGCGGCGGGTTTGCGGGTGGCGGCGCGGGCGGCGTCGAGTACGGCGAGGGCGTCGTCGGCGGCGGCGAGGCCGGGGGCGGCGGCGTGGAAGTGGGTGGCGAGCGCCCGCAGCGGCAGGTACGCCTGCGGCGCGAGCAGCAGCACGGTGAGCCCGGTGGTGAGGTCGAGCCGGCCGGCCAGCAGCCGCAGCCCGACCGGTACGGCGACGAGCGCGAGCGACAGCGCGGCGACGAGTTCGAGGGCGAGGGCGGTGAGGAACGCGACGCGCAGCGCGGACATGGTGGCGCGGCGGTGGTCGTCGGCGACGCGGCGCAGGCGTACGGCGTGGGTGTCGGCGCGGCCGAAGGCGCGCAGGGTGGGCAGGCCGAGGACGGTGTCGAGGAAGTGCCCGCCGAGTACGGACAGGCGGCGCCACTGGCGGCGGGTGGCGGCGCGGGCGTGCCGGCCGGCGAGCGCGCCGAACAGCGGTACCAACGGCAGGGTCGCGGCGACGGTCAGCGCGGAGGCCGGATCGGCCCAGCAGAGCCGGACCAGCACGCAGACCGGTACGGCGGCGGCGAGCGCGACGGCGGGCTGGTGGTCCCGCAGGTACGGGGTGAGGCCGTCGACGCCGCGGTCGGCGAGCGTGACCAGTTCGCCGACGGGGCGCCCGGCGATCCAGCGCGGCCCGAGCGCCTGCGCCGCAGCGAGGATCCGGTACCGCAGCGCGGCGGTGGCCCGCGCCGCCGTACGCCCGGCCGACGCCTCGCGGCATCCGGCGAGGACGGCGCGGGCGACGGAGACGGCGGCGAGCGCGACGGCGAGCGGGAGTACCGCGGGGGATCGGGACAGGACCGCGACGATCAGCCGGGCGAGCAGGTCGAGCTGCCCGACCAGCAGGACGGCGAGGGCGACGGCGGTGACCCGACCCCAGCCGAGGCCGCGGCGTACCCCGGGCAGGGCGGTGAGTCGCTTTCCGTGGCGGCGCATCAGAAGAAGGCCACGGTGGCGTCGGTGACGGGTCGCCGGAACAGCCACCACAGCAGCCCCTGGTGTACGAGCACGACCGGCACCGCGGCCAGCAGTACGGTGCCGACGGCGGTGGAGTCGCCGGCGAGGCGGGCCAGGGTGGGCGCGGCGCAGCCGGCGACGGCGAGTACCGGCGCGGCGGCGGCCACCGCGGTCCCCACCACCGCGGTACGCCGGCGCCCGGTGGTCAGCGCGCGGCGGGCGGCGAGCAGCCCGGCCGGGGCGAGCAGGACGAGGGCGGCGGGCGGGGCGAGGTGCGCGCGTACCGCGGGCAGGGCCGGGGCGGCGCACGCCACGACGGCGGTCACCACGGCGGCGGGCACGGTGAGCCGGTGCGCGAGCCGTACGGCGGCGTCGGCGGCCGCGGGCACCCGGACGGCGGTCACCGCGGCCCCGTGCGCCGCGAGTACCAGGACGAGGGCGGCACCGCAGGCGGGCGGGAACCAGGCCAGCAGCGGGTCGGTGAGCCCGGCGGCGGGCGGCAGGCCCAGCGCGAGGTCGCCCAGCAGCATGCCCCAGCAGAACGCGAAGACGAGGCTGCCGACGGCGTACGCGGACTCCCAGCCGGCGCGCCAGCGGGCCGAGTCGCGCCGGCCGCGCAGCCAGAGGCCCGCGTCGCGCAGCACCCAGGCGGCGAGACCGGGCACCACCGCCGGGTACGCCGCGGCGAGCACGTGCTCGGCGGCCGGGAACTCGCCCGCCAGCAGCCCGCCCGCGGCGACCAGCCACATCTCGGTGGCGAGGACGACCTGGCCGACGCCGGTGAGTACCCGGCGACGCGGCCAGCCGGGCGGGGCGAGTCGGTGCAGCAGGATCCCGGCGCCCAGGGCGTACCCGTCGAGCACGAACCAGCCGGCGAGCAGGAACACCAGCAGGGCGGACAGCGCAACGTCCACTGTGGACACTCCTTCAGACGACGGCGGGTACGACAGGGGCGGGCTCGTCGGCCGCGAGCGTGCGGCCGAGCGCCATCCGGCGCGGGCCACGGCGCGCGAGCGTCAGCAGTACGCACCAGTTCGTGACGGCGAGGCCGACGACGAGCGTGCCGAACAGCGCCAGCGACACCGCCACCTGCCCGGTGGACAGCGAGGTCGCGTCCGCCGTACGCAGCACGCCGTAGATCACCCACGGCTGCCGGCCGACCTCGCGTACCAGCCAGCCGCACACCACCGCGACGAACGGCAGCGGGATCCACCACGTCATCACCCGCAGCAGGATCCGCCGGCGTACCACCCACCGCCGGATCAGGAACGGCAGCAGGAACAACCCCAGATACGTCGAGTACTCCCCGAACTGCTGCATGATCGAGAAGGGCACCCCGAGCCAACCCGGCGGCCGGTCCGCCACCGGCGCCCCGCCCTTCGACGGCATGATCGCGTCGACCTTGCCCGGCTGGTCCAGCTTGAGGTAGTCGAGCTGCGCCCACCCGAACATGAACGTCAGGAACGCGCCGACCAGCCCCACCACCACGCCGATCCGCCACGACCGCAGGAACACGTCGGTGTCGTCCGGTCGCTTCCGCAGGTGCCAGGCGCTGATCCCGGCCACCACCATCCCGCCCAGCATCAGCGCCGCCGGCAGCAGGTGCCGCAACGCGCCGACCGCCTCCGGGTTGGCGAACAGCGCGCCCAAGTCGGTGATCCGCGCCTCGCCGCCCCGCATGACGTACCCGACGGGGTGCTGCAGGAAGCCGTTGGCCACCAGTACGAAGACCGCCGACGCGTACGCGGTGATCGTGACCAGGTAGAACGACGCGAGGTGCACGACCTTCGGCAGGGTGCCCCAACCGAAGATCCAGATGCCCAGGAACGTCGCCTCGGCGAAGAACGCGACCATCGTCTCCATCGCCAGCGGGGCGCCGAACACCTGCCCGGCGACCCGGTTCACCCCGGTCCAGGCGAGCCCGAACTGGAACTCCATCACCAGCCCGGTGACGATGCCGAGCCCGTAGTTCACCACGTACAGCTGGCCCCAGTAGCGGGTCATGGCGAGGTGCACGGCGCGGCCGGTCAGCACGTACCGCGTCTGCATGACGGCGATCAGCGGGGTCAGGCCGAGGGTGAGCACGACGAACAGGAAGTGCACGTTCGCGGTGAGCGCGAACTGCACCCGGGCCAGGTCGACGGCGGTCACGGACGCCTCCACTGCGTTGACTCTCTACGTGTAGACAGGCTACATGTAGATAAGCGACATGCAACCCCGGGATGTCCCGGAGCCGCTGGGCGGCGCCGGCACTGGATGGGTAGGTTGACGGCATGAAGGCGGACCGGCTACGCGGGCACCTCGACGCGCTCGTCCTCGCCGTCCTCGACGACGGCCCCCGCCACGGGTACGCGATCGCCGAAGCGCTGGCGACCCGCAGCGGCGGCGCCGTCGCCATGCCCACCGGCACCCTCTACCCCGCCCTCCGCCGCCTCGAACGCGCCGGGTACGTGCGCAGCGAGTGGGCCACCGTCGCCGGCCGCAAGCGCCGCACGTACTGGCTCACCGACGCCGGCGCCCGCTTCCTCGCCGCCGAACGCGCCGACTGGCGCGACTTCAGCGCCGCCATCGAAGGCGTCCTCGGCACCCCCTGACCCCCCAGCGCCCCACGGAGACTGCCGCCCTGCGGTCGGGCGCTGGTTTCCACGCGGCGTCAGCGACGGATCCGCTTGGTACGCAAGGGTTTTGCGGCCCGGTGAACCCGGCAGGGACGGGCGCGTCGGGGTCAGCAGGGGCGGGCGGCGACGAGGCACCGGCGGGCGCTCATCGCGATCAACCCCGCCGGTACGGCGGACAGCAGCAGCGATCCCGCCACCGACCCGACCGTCGCCAGGCCGGGGGTCGCCACCGACATCACCGCGCACGACGCGAGCATCAGCGCGGCCACGCCGAGCCCGAACATGCCGGACATCCGCGCCAGCAGGTCGGCCCGCGCGAAGAACCGCTGCCCCCAGGTGAACGCCAGCGCCACGGCGAGTACGGCCGCGCAGGCGGGCACCAGCTGCGCCGCGTCCACCACCCGCGCCAGCATCCGGTACGACTCGGACGGGGTCGTGCCGGCCCACAGCTCGTCCCGGCCGAGCCGCCACGACACCTCGGAGCACAGCCACACGCCGAGCTGCGCGCCGAGCGTGACGAGCAGCGTGCGGCGCCCCTGCGACAGCGCCAGCTCCCCCCGGTACTCGGCGGCCAGCTCGCGGACGGTGCCGAAGTCGGCGACGGCGCGCGCTTCGGCCTCGTCGGCCGGCATCCCCGCCGCCCGGTACGCGGTGGCCGCGTCGACGAGACCGTCCCGCGCCTCGCCGAGCAGGCTGGCGCGGGCGCGCGCCGGGCCGGGAAGTACCGCGGCCAGGGCGCGCAGGTGCGCGTCGATCGTGTCGGTCCGCATCGGTCCAGCATGCCGCACCGACCCCGGTTCCCGCGTCCGGGAATCTCCCGGACGCGGGGGTTCGGGTCAGGTCGCGGCGAGCGCCGAGGTCCGCACCACCGTACGGATCTGGCGCAGGAGTACGGAGAGGGCGGCCAGGTCGGCCCGGGAACCGCCGAACTCGCCGATCGCGTTGAGCGCGCGGCCGATCGTCGTCGCGTTCTCCTCCGCCCAGGCGTCGACGCGGGCGGTGGCGGGGAGGCCGGGATCCGTACCGACCAGGGCCTCGGCGGTGAGTGCGGAGAGCGCCGCGTACAGGTCGTACCGGAGGGCCTGGCGGGCCTGGGTCTGCCAGCGGTCCTCGCGCGGCAGCTCGGAGATCCGGTCGAGGATCTCGTCCACCCGGAACCGCTCCGACATCGCGTAGTACATGTCGGCGACCTCGGTGACGTCCCGGTCGATGTGGTGCGCGACCTCGACCACGTCGAGCAGGCCGAAGCCCCACAGCACCCGGGTGGCCCGGTCCGCCAGCTCCGCCGGGATGCCCTCGGCGACCAGCAGGTCCCGGTGCTTGTCGTACGCCTCGTGCTCGGAGCCGCGGTAGAGTTCGCCGACCTTCGGCAGCAGCGCCGACACGCCCGGCCGGAACCGGTCGATCTCGTCGGTCACCGACAGCGGGCTGCGCCGGTTCTGCACGATCCAGCGGACCGCCCGGTCGAGCGCCCGCCGGGTCCGCAGCAGCGCGTCGGTCTGTGCCGCCGTCGCCACCTTGTTGTCCAGCGCCTCCAGGTCGCGCCACAGCTCACCGAGCCCGAACACCTCACGCGTGATCACGTACGCCCGGAGCACGTCGGGCGCCGTCGCCCCCGTCTCCTCGACCGCCCGGTACACGAAGGAGGTGCCGCCACGGTTGACGGTCTCGTTGACCAGCATCGTGGTGACGATCTCGCGGTGCAGCGGGTGGTCGGCCATGGCCGTCTCGTACTTCTCGCGCAGCGCGGTCGGGAAGTAGTCGACCAGCGTGTCGTGCGTCCACGGCTCGTCCGGGAGGGCCGAGTCGAGCAGCTCGTCCTCCAGCGCGATCTTCACGTACGCCAGGACGACGGAGAACTCCGGCGAGCAGAGGCCGCCGCCGTCGGCCGCGCGGGCCGCCAGTTCCTTGTCGGTGGGGAGGCCCTCCAGCGCACGGTCCAGCCGGCCGGACTTCTCCATGTCGGTGATGAGCCGGCAGTGCACCGGCAGCAGCGGGTGCGACTGGGAGCGGGCGCAGCCGAGCGCGGTGTTCTGGTCGTAGTTGTCGAGCAGGACGTGCTGGCCGATCTCCTCGGTCATCGACGCGAGCACCGCGCGGCGCTCGTCCTCGGTCAGCTCGCCGGCCGCCTTCGCCCGGTTCAGCAGTACCTTGATGTTGACCTCGTGGTCGGACGTGTCCACGCCCGCCGAGTTGTCGATGAAGTCGGTGTTGATGTGGCCGCCGGCCAGCGCGAACTCGACCCGGCCGAGCTGCGTCAGGCCCAGGTTGCCGCCCTCGCCGACGACCTTGCACCGCAGGTCGGAGCCGTTGACCCGGACCGGGTCGTTGGCCTTGTCGCCGACGTCCACATTGGACTCGGTGGTCGCCTTGACGTACGTGCCGATGCCGCCGTTCCACAGCAGGTCGACCGGCGCGGTCAGGATCGCCCGGATCAGCTCCGGCGGGGACATCGTCTCCACCCCGTCGTCGATGCCGAGGGCCGCGCGCATCGGCGCGGACACCGGGATCGCCTTCGCGTCCCGCGGCCACACGCCGCCGCCCGCGGAGATCGTCGACGTGTCGTAGTCGGCCCAGCTCGACCGCGGCAGGTCGAACATCCGCCGGCGCTCCGCGTACGACACGGCGGCGTCCGGGTCCGGGTCGACGAACACGTGCCGGTGGTCGAACGCCGCGACCAGCCGCGTCGTCTCGCTGCACAGCATGCCGTTGCCGAACACGTCGCCGGACATGTCGCCGACGCCGACCGCGGTGAACTCCTCCGTCTGGCAGTCCACGCCCAGCTCGCGGAAGTGCCGCTTCACCGACTCCCACGCGCCGCGGGCGGTGATGCCCATCTTCTTGTGGTCGTAGCCGACCGAACCGCCGGACGCGAACGCGTCGCCCAGCCAGTAGCCGTAGTCGATGGCGATCTGGTTGGCGATGTCGGAGAACGTCGCGGTGCCCTTGTCCGCCGCGACCACCAGGTACGTGTCGTCGGCGTCGTGGCGTACCACGTCGGTCGGGTGCAGGACCGCGCCGTCCGGGTCGATGTTGTCCGTGATGTCCAGCAGGGCCGAGATGAACATCTGGTAGCAGGCCACGCCCTCGGCCTGGTACGCTTCGCGGTCCGTTGGCGGCGGCGCCTGCTTCAACACGAAGCCGCCCTTCGCGCCGACCGGCACGATCACGGCGTTCTTGACCATCTGCGCCTTGACCAGGCCCAGGATCTCGGTACGGAAGTCCTCCCGACGGTCCGACCAGCGCAGCCCGCCGCGCGCGACCGCACCGAACCGCAGGTGTACGCCCTCGAAGCGCGGCGAGTACACGAAGATCTCGAACTTGGGGCGGGGCTTGGGCAGCACCGGGATGCGTTGCGGGTCGAGCTTGAACGCCACGTACGGCTTCGGCCGGCCGGCGGTGGCGCGCTGGAAGAACGACGTGCGCAGGGTGGCCAGGATCAGCGTCAGGAAGTTGCGCAGGATCCGGTCCTGGTCGAGCGACGTGACGTCGTCGAGCTGCTCGTTGATCGCCTCGACGAGGTGCTCGGCGTGCTGCTCGCGCCCCTCGTCGGACAGCTGGATCCGCGGGTCGAAGCGCGTCTCGAACAACGCGACCAGCAGCGTCGCGATCCCCGGGTACGCCATGAACGTCGATTCCATGTACTCCTGGCTGAACACCGTGCCCGCCTGCCGCAGGTACTTCGCGTACCCGCGCAGGACGACGATCTGGCGCCAGGTCAGCCCGGCCCGGAGTACCAGCTGGTTGAGGCCGTCGACCTCGGACTCGCCGCGCCACACCGCGGAGAACGCGTTCTCCACCTTGGCCCGCACGGTGCCCATGTCCAGCGCGTCGGCCGGCGGACGCAGGCCGAAGTCGTACAGGTAGACGGTGCCGTCGGCGCGGGCGATCTCGTACGGCCGCTCGTCGGCGACCTTCACCCCGAGCGAGTGCAGCACCGGCAGCAGCGCCGACAGCATCATCGGCTCGCCCAGCCGGAACACCTTGAACCGCAGGTCGTCGTCGTTCTTCCGGCGCCGGTACAGATGCATCGCCAGCTCGCCGGGCTCGTCCAGCAGCTCCAGCTTCGCCAGGTCCTTCGACGCCTCGTACGGGTTGTGCTCGTCCTTGTACGTCTGCGGCAACGCGTCCGCGTACCGGTCGTAGAGGTAGCGGGCCTGCTCGTCACCGAGCTTGCGGTCCAGCAGGACACGGAAGTCGTCGTCCCACAACCGGGTCGCCTCGGCCAGCTCGTGCTGGATCGCGTCCACGTCCACGTCGGCCGGCGGGTTCGTCGGATCGGTACGCACCGTGACGTGGATGCGGGCCAGCTGCCCCTCGGTGACGCGGGTCGAGTAGTCCAGACCCACCCCGTTCAGCCGCTCCAGCAGGATCTCCTGGATCCGCAGCCGGTTCCGCGTCGAGAACCGGTCCCGCGGCAGGTACACCAGGCACGAGATGAACCGCCCGTACGCGTCGCGGCGCGCGAACAGCCGCAGTTGCCGGCGCCCGGCCAGCCGCAGCACGCCCATCACCGTGCGGAACAGCTCGTCGGTCGAGATCTGGAACAGCTCGTCCCGCGGGTACGTCTCCAGGATGTCCATCAGGTCGCGGCCCGAGTGGCTGCGCGGCGACAGCCCCGACCGGCGCAGCACCGTCGCCACCTTCCGCCGCACCACCGGCAGGTCCCGCACGGACTGCACGTACGCCGCGGAGGTGAACAGGCCGAGGAACCGCTTCTCCCCCACCACGTTGCCCGCGGCGTCGAACGTCTTGATCCCGATGTAGTCCAGGTACGCGTTGCGGTGCACGGTGGCCCGCGAGTTCGCCTTCGTGATGGTGAGCAGGCGCTTCTCCAACGCCTTCGCGTACGCCTCGGGCGCCATCGACGACAGGCTCCGCGGCTGCGTCCGGTCCGCCCGCAGGATGCCCAGGCCCGACCCGTCCACCGCGGCGAGCATCTGCTCCCCACCGTCGCTCGTCAGCTCGTACTCCCGGTACCCCAGGAACGTGAAATGGTCGTTGGTGAGCCACTTCAGCAGGTCGACGGCATCGGTGACGTCGGACTCCGGTACCGGCAGGGACGCGTCGCGCAGCGCGACGGACAGCTCGCGGGCGCGCTCCAGCATCCGCGGCCAGTCCTCGGCCACCTCGCGGACGTCGGTGAGCACCCGGCGGATGTCCGCGCGCAGGTCCTCCACGGCGGACGGGTCCTGCTGCCGGTCCACCTCGAAGGTCATCCAGCTCTCGACCGTGTCCTCGGACGTCGCGTCGTCCGCCTCGACCTCCGGGCGGATCGCTACGAGCCGGCCGGCCGGATCGCGCCGCACCACCACCTGCGGGTGCACCACCAGATGGATCTCCAGGCCGCGGGAGGCGAGCGCCGCCGTCACCGAATCGACCAGGAACGGCATGTCGTCGACGACGATGGACAGCACGGTGTGCCCCTCGTCCGCGGGATTGCGCAGCTCGACCCGCAGCTCGCCGGCGTCCCGCTGCGCCGCCAGCTTCCGGTGCTGGCACGTCGTCTCGAACAGCTCCGCCGCGGTGCGGCCGACGAGCTCCTCGTCCGGCACGAGCCGCCAGTACAGCTTGACGAGGTCGGCCAGCTCGGTGTCCGCGCCGGCCCTCGACGCCGCCTCGGCGAGCAGCACCTCGCGGTTCTCCACCGCGTCCTGCAGACCGGCGTCGTCGACACCACTGTCGTCGAGCCCCGCCTCACCGTGGGTGACGGCGGTCGCGTCCCGCCGCGCCCCGGACGGATCGTCCACCTCAACCGGCACGTCCGGCATGTCCCCGGAAACCTCGTCCGACTCGCTGCCTGCCGCGACATCGGCCGACGAACGGCGATTCATGGGTGCCACTCCCCTCGCCCACCACGCTGTGGGTCATTCGCCTCCACCCTATGACCTCCCGGCCGTACCGAACCACGCGGAGGCAACCCGACGCGCCAGGTACCGGTCCGACTACACCCCGCCGGATGACCCGGTGAATCCGTTGGCGCGGGCACGGATCCGCCGCCGTACCCAACCGCGTACGACCGGGGAGGTCACGATGCGTCAGCCGTCAGGTGACACACCGCATCGCGGGTGGAGACCAAGGCCACAGGAGCGGTCCCAGATGCCGAGAGTGACGCCGTAGCAGGCGGGACGACCACCCCGCGCCAGCCGTCACGACCGCGCCGTCTCGTCGTGGCGGACGACCCGCGCAGCCTCCCGCCGCGGGCTGCCCGGGAGCACCCACCATGCGACCAGCCACACCCGCCGGGACCGCGCACCACGGTCGAGCCGGCCCGGAGTACCCACCACGCGAACGGTCGAGCCCGCCCGAAGCACTCGCCACGCGACCGGCCGAGCTGATCGGAGCACTCGCGCGCCTTCGTGCGGCGCCGCGAGAACGGTCAAGCCAGCCCGAGAGCACTCGCCGCGCGACCGGACGAGCCGGTCCGGAGTGCTCACCACGCGACCGGTCGAGTGCTCACCGCGCGATCAGCCGGCGCGGCACGCCGAAGCCCGTCGCCGGATCGTCATCGCCCACCCAGGCTCGCGACCGCGCGGCGGGACCGCCACCTCCATCACCGGCAACGACCGCCCGCATCAGGCCGGGCAGCCGGTCGGAGTCGCGGCGGACGCCGGACACCCGCCCGTACGTCAGGAGGGCCAGCCGAGGCCGGTCGCCGTGCCGCGGTCCAGCCGCGCCGCCGACTCGGACTCCGGCCAGCCCAACGGCGTCCCCCGGCGTACGTCCGCCGCGGTGGACCCGCCGGCCGCGCCCGGCTCGTCGGAGTCGGCCGCGCCGTCCGCCTCGTCCGCGGCGCCCGCCTCGTCCGCCGATTCACGCGCCGCGGAAAACGAACCGGCATCGTCCGCCGATTCACCGGCCGCGGAAGGGGAAGCGGCGTCGGCGGCGGATTCGTCGGCCACGGAGGGCGATGCGGCGTCGTCCGCGGGCGGCCCGTCCGACGCGGCGTCCACAGTGGACGCCAGCGGTCCGGCACCGTCGGTACCACCCGCGCCGGACCCCGCGCCGTCGCTGTCCGCGTCCACGGTGGCGTCCGGTTCAACAGGTGCGTCCGGTCCGACAGTGGCGTCCGGCTTCGCAGTGGCGTCCGGATCCGCGGCGGACGTGGCGACAGCGGACGCCGGGACCGGTACGGCGGCGTCCGGGTCCACAGTGGAGTGTGCGGGATCCGTGTGGCGGTACGGATCCGCGACGGCTCGTAGCAGCCGGTGCGCGTCGGCGAGCGGGCGCAGCGGCACCGGCGCGTCCGGTACCGGGAGGGTGACGGTGGGGCGGGCGGCGACGGCGCCGGACACCGAGGTGGCGCGGGGCCGGGCGTCCGCCCACCGGGTCCACAGTGGACGCAGCCCGGCGACGAGCGCGTCGGCCAGCTCCCGCGCGTACCGGCCGGTGGGGTCGTAGTCGGGGTCGAAGACGGTCACCTCGACGCCGAGGCAGTTGGGTGCGGCGACGAGGTCGGCGAGCAGCGTCTCCAGCTCCCCGTACCCGATGCCGCCGTCGCTCGGCGCGTCCACGGCGGGCAGTACCGTGGGGTCGAGGACGTCGGTGTCGAGGTGGACCCAGAAGCCGGCGGTGTCGGACAGCATCCGCGCGGCCCACGCCGCGGTGCGGGGTGCGCCCTCGGCGCGCAGCACCGGCACCGTGCGGCTCGGGATCCCCGCCGCCGTGATGTCCATCTTGTACTCGTCGCTCTCGCGGATGCCCAGCACCACGACGTCCGAGGCGTGGAAGTACGGGCGGAGGCTGTCCATGTCGGTGAGCACCGGCTGGCCGCGGCCGGTCACCAGCGCCAGGTCCTCGCCGGCCGCGGCGCCCACGAACTCCGCGTTGCCCGGGTGGCGGAAGTCGGTGTGCCCGTCGATGAAGACCAGCCCGTACCGGTGGCCGGTGGCGGCCCCGCGCCGGCGCAGTGCCAGCGCGGACCCGAGCAGGACCGAACAGTCGCCGCCGAGTACGACCGGGAAGTGGTCGGCGGCGAGCAGACCCTCCAGCCGGTCGGCCAGGGTGCGCGAGTAGGCGACGATGTCGCCGGCCTGGCACACCCCGTCACCCGGCGCCCAGTCACCCGGGTCGTACCGCGGGGCGGTGACGCAGCCGGCGTCGGCCGCGCCGAGCCGCGCGACCAGGCCGTGGTCCCGCAGGGCTCCGGGCGCCTTCGCGCACCCCGGGACGGATCCCGGGGTGGGCGGTTGGAGCCCGAGGTTGGACGGCGCGTCGAGCACCGCGATCCGGCGTACTCCCCCGTTGTCCGCCGTCATGCGATCAGAACAGCGCCGAGGCCAGGTCGCGCCGGGCCGCCGACACCGCCGGGTCGTCCGGCCCGGCCACGTCGAACAGCTCCAGCAGGTGCCGTCGGACGAGGTCGCGGTCGTCGCCGCGCATCCGGCGCACCGCGTCGACGAGCCGCGCGTACGCCTCCTCGGCGCGGCCGTTCATCACCTCGACGTCGGCGGCCAGCGCCTGCGCCCGCGGGTCGTCCGGGCGGGCCTGCGCGTCGGCGAGCGCGCGGCGCGCGTCGGCGCCCTGCACCCGGCGCATCAGCGCCACCTGCGCCAGACCGGACGTGGCGAGCTGCTCGCTCGGCCGCTCCCGCAGTACCTCACGGAACAGTTCCTCGGCGCCGTCGAGGTCGCCGGCGGCCAGGTTGTCGTCGGCGTCGACGATCCGCTGGTCGACCTCCGGCTCCGCCGGCGCGGAGCCGCCCGCGGCACGGACCGCGTCGATCCACTGCCGGAGCTGCTGTTCCGGGATGACGCCGGTGAACCCGTCGACGGGCTGACCGCCGACCACCGCGTACACCGTCGGGATGGACTGGACCCGGAACGCCGCGGCGAGACCCTGGTTGGCGTCCACGTCGACGGTGGCGAGCACCCAGCTGCCGTTGGCCTCCGCGGCCAGCTTCTCCAGCATCGGCGAGAGCTGCTTGCACGGCCCGCACCACTCGGCCCAGAAGTCCACGACGACCGGTACCTGGAGGCTGCGCTGCAATACCTCGGCCTGGAAGTTGGCCTCGGTCACTTCGATGATCTCGGCCGCGGGCGTTGCCGCGGTCTGCTGTGCCGGCTGCGGCGCCGGGCTCGGCCGGCTCGGCGGGGGTGCCGGCCGCAGCGCGCCGAGGTCCACCGCACCACGGGTGAACGTCGACGGAATCGAACGGGGGTCGAGCTGACTCATGCCCCTAGTCTTCCACCCCGCCCCGACGTACCGCCGCCCGGCGTGCCGCTACCGGACCCCTCACCCCGATTGCGGCATTCCTCCGGCGGCGACACACTTGCCCGACCGCCGGGGGCCACCCGGACAGCGCGGACACGACGGTACGGACGGCGCGGCGGGCGGTCGCGCCCGGAGCCCGGGTACGACCGCCCGCCGGTGCGTTACAGCGGCATCCGGTAGACGCCGCCGCCCTTCGTACCGGCGAACAGCCAGTGGCCGTCCGGGGCGACCGCCAGGCTCGTCACGTCCGGTGCGGTCAGCCCGCCGGACACCGACCGCCAGGTACGCCCGCCGTCGGTGCTGCGGAGCACGCCGCGTCCACCGACCGGCAACCCGTTCGCCGAGTACGCGGTGGTGGCGGCGTAGAGCGCGCCGTGCGTCGCGGCCAGGGCGGAGACCCGGACGGGCAGCCCGCCGACCGAACCGGTGGTGAAGTGCCGGCCGCCGTCGGTCGACACCCGGATCGTGTCCCCGCCGACGACGATCCGGCCGGCGGACACGTCGATCGCGGTGACGGCGCCGGTGGCCACCCGGGTCACCGTGGCGCCGCCGTCGTCCGAGCGGTACAGCCCGTCGGCGGCGCCGAGCCACAGCCGGTCCGGATCGGCCGGGTCACCGGCCAGCGCCGTGTACTTCCGGTCCTGGTACAGGTTCTTCCAGGTGGCGCCGCCGTCCACGGTGCGGCGCAGGGCGTACCCGCGGCTCGGGGCGAACATCGACACCAGCACGCGTTTCGGGTCGGCCGGGTGCACCAGCACCGCGTACGCCTTCTCCTGGGTGCGGTCGACCCGGGTGAAGTGGCCGCCGCCGTCGGTGCTGCGTTGCAGCTCGTACGAGTCGACGAACGGGAAGTCGAGCGTCTTCCACACCACGGCCGGGTCGGTCGGGTCGACGGCGAGCAGCTGCGGCTGGGACTGGATCAGGCCCTCCCGCGCGCGGCCCCACTCCAGCGTGTCCGGCGTGAGGTCACCGGCCGGCAGGTCCGTCGCGTACGTGTCCGACTCGGTGCCGGCGACGAGCCGTGGCGTACCGCCGGCGGAGGTCACCGCGAGCGAGTCCACGGTCAGCCCCGGTACGCCGATGCGGTGGAACGTCGCGCCCGCGTCGGCGGTACGGAACAGGCCGCCGCGTTCGGCCGACACGACGACCGCGTCGTCGCCCGGCCACGCCGCGAACCCGGTGTCCACGGTGCCGCTGACCGGCTTCGGCTGCTTCGACCAGCTCGCCCCGCCGTCCGTACTGGCGAAGTCGGTGCCGGTCGCGCCGACGTACAGGCGGTCGCCGAGCACCGCCGCCGACACCGGGTACGACGAGCCCAGGTCGTACCGGACGGTCCAGGTGCGGCCGCCGTCGGCGGAGGTCAGCACCGACCCATCGAGCAGCGTCGCCAGCGCCGTGTCGCCGTCCGCGGCGAGCGCCACCAGCTGCGTGTCCCGCGCCGTGTACGAGCGCTGCGCCGGCCCGGGAGTACCGGTGACGTCGTGGACGACCCACACGCCGGTGCCGGTGGCGACGAACAGGTCCGCGGAGCCGAGCGCCACGTCGGCCGGCTCGTCACCCCAGGTCTGCGGGTACGTGGTCCACGTGGAGCCGCGGTCGTCGCTGACCGCGTACCCGGCGGAGGTCACCGCGACGAGCCGGCTGCCCGCCGTGGCCACCGAGTACACGTGGGTGTCGGGGAACGGCACGGTGGTCCAGGTGGCGCCGCGGTCCGTGGAGCGCAGGATCCGCCCCTGGTACGTCGGGTCGTAGACGCTGCCGAACGAGCCGCCGCCGGCACCGTTGACCGCGTAGTAGAGCGCGTCCCGGCCGTACGCGAGGGAGCCGGCGCCGCCGTCGGCGACCGGGAGCCGCCCGGAACGCCGCCAGTGCGCGCCCCGGTCGTCGGTCAGCCACACCGCCGGCGACGTCGAGGCGAGCGCCGCCCCCCGCCCGTCGTGGTACGGGTCGGTCGTCAGGCGCAGCGCGTCGGAGTTCGGCCCGACCGGTCGCCAGGCGCCGCCCGCGTCCGGCGCGGTCACCTCGAACGACCCGGTCCCGGCCAGTACCGGTCCGGCCGCGGTCCGCGCCCGCACCGACAGCGTGTACGCGCCGGGCACCGCACCCGACAGCGGCGCCCGGTACCAGGTGTCGTGGTCGAGGACGGCGGTCACCGCGGTGGGCCGCCCGCGCGGCGGCGTCACGGTCACCACCGGCGGCGCGGCCAGCGGCGTCGGGCTGTACACGAACGCGGTGCTGCTGCCGGTACTCGGGTCCGGCGAGGCGCGCACCAGCAACGGCCGCTCCGCCAGCAGGTACGGGACGCGCAGCGCGCCCGCCGTCACCCAGCCGGCCAGGTCCGCGTCGCCGGTGACGTCGGTGTCGGCGCGGACCGTGACGGTCACGGTGGCGCTGCCGCCCGCCGGTACCCGGACCGACGGCGGGGTGACGGTGACCCGTCCCGGCGAGTCCGGTGCGGGCTTCGCCGCCAGCGTCGTGCGTACGGCCTGCCGCGACGCGTTGTGCAGCGTCAACCGTGCCGAGCCGGACACCGTACGGGCGGACTGGTCGGCCAGGCCGAGCGACAGGGTCGCGGGGCTCGCCGTCAGGTCGGCGGAGACCGCGGCGGCCACGTCGAGCCGCCCGGCGCCCTGCGCCGCGGGGCCAAGGTCTGCCAGCCCGTGCGCCGAACCGATCAGCGCCGCGCCCACCGTCGCCGCGTCCCGGTCCGGGTGCGCCTGCCGTACCAGCGCGGCGGCGCCGGCCACGTGCGGCGCGGCCATGCTCGTACCCGACATCCGGTACACGCCGGGCCCGTACAGGTCGGTCGGCACGGTGGAGCGGATCTCGACGCCGGGGGCGACCAGGTCCGGCTTCAGCGTGTACCGGCTCGTCGGGCCGCGCGAGGAGAAGTCGGCGAGCCGGTCGGTGGCGTCCACCGAACCGAGCGTCGCCCGGACCGGGCCGTCCTTCGCCAGCCGCACCAGTTCCGCGTACTGGTCGGCGTCCATGCCGAGTACGACGACGGAGTCCATGCGCAGGCTGTCACCGGACTCCAGGCCGTGCGCGGCCCCCGCGTACGTGCCGGCGAGCTGCGGTCCGCCGCCGGACGCGTGCCCGACGAGGGCGAGCGCGCCGTGCTGTTCGGCCCGCCGCGCCGACGCCAGGGTGGACGCGGTGATCCGGTCGCTGCTCGCCGGCATCGTGCCGGTGGTCAGCACCAGCTTGCCGCGGACGTCACCGGCCTTCGCGTAGTCGGCCTCCGTACCGTTGCCCACGTCGACGAACTCGGCGGTGGTCGGTGCGGCCGGTGGGTTCGCGGACAGCGGCGACCGGTACACCTGGACCTTCTCGCCGTCCCGCGTCAGCGTCGGCAGCCGTACGCCGGTGGTGGAGGCGCCGACCGCGATGACACCGTCGGCGGCGGCCGGCGTGCCGACCGTGCCGGCGCCGGGGCCCGCGTTGCCGGCGGCGGCGACCACCACGACGCCCGCGCGTACCGCGGCGGTGGCGGCCTCGCCGAGCGGGTCGTGACCGTCGCCGACGCCGCCCAGGCTCAGGTTCACGACGTCCGCGCGGTGCGGGTTCGCCGGGTCGACGGCACGTTCCAGGCCGGCGATGATGTCCGACTCGTAGCCGTCGCCCGCCGAGTTCAGCACCTTGTACGCGGTGAGCGTCGCGTCCGGCGCCACCCCGGTCACGCCGCCGGAGCCGGCGATGATGCCGGCCACGTGGCTGCCGTGCCCGTTGTCGTCGGCCGGGTCGTCGTCGCCGTTCACCACGTCGTACCCGGCGACGACCTTGTGGCCGGGGCCGAAGCCGCCGCCCAGGTCCGGGTGCCCGTACGCCACCCCGGTGTCCAGGATCGCGACCGTGATCCCCTTGCCGCGCAACGGATTCCCGTGCCCGTCGGTTTGCCGCCACACGCTCGGCGCGCCGATCACCTCGACGTTGTCGTCCGCCGCCGCCGCATGCACCGGTACGTCCGGCACCACCCGCCGTACGCCCGGCAGGCCGCGCAGCCGCGCCACCTCACCCGCCGGTACGCGCATCGCCACTGCGTTCGTCAGCGTGGTGAACGAGCGCTGCCCGCTCGGGTGCAGCCCGGCCGCGCGCGCGTCGGACACCAGGTCGCGGTGCCGGGCGCCGAGCGCCGTACGCTGCCCCGCCGACGGCGCGCCGGTCAGCTCGACGATGACCCGCCTCGCCGGGCCGCTCGGCGCCGCTCCCGCCGGCGTACCGGCCAGGGCGGTGACGCCCAGCGCCGCCGCCAGTACGGTCGCGACGACCGTTCTTCGCTGTCCCATCGTCCGCTCCTTCGTCCGGGGATCCGGCGTACGCGACCGGTCGGCCGGGCCGCGTCCACCGACGCGATTCCAGTGGCGGGCGGGGTCGCGGGGCAAGGGAGTGTGCTGGCCCATTGCGGACGCTGGCACGGATGGGCCACGATCTGCCGCGTGACGGACGAGGTGGGAGCACTGGCCGGCGCCGGGGTCGGCGGCTTCGACGAGCGCGTGTACCGGGCGGTCCTCGCGGCCGGCACCGCCACCCCGGGCGACGTCGCCGACGCGACCGGTACCGCCGCGCCGGCCGTGGTCCGCGCGCTCGACCGGTTACGCGCCGCCGGCCTCGTCAACCGCCTCGCCGGGCGCCGCCGCCGGTACACCGCCGTCCACCCGCGTACCGGGATGGCCGGGCTGCTGTCCGCCCGTACCGACGAGTTGGACGCGGCGCGCGCGGCGGTCGACGAGCTGGTCACGCTGTTCGAGGCGCACGGCTCGGACACCGGTGGCGGCGGCGCGGTCGAGCTGCTCACCGGGCGGGAGGCGCTCGGCCACTGGTTCGTCCGGCTGCAACAGGAGGCGCGCGAGGAGGTGCTGTCCCTCGACCGCCCGCCGTACGCGCTGGCCGACTCCAACCCGGTGCAGCCGCAGATCCTCGCCCGCGGCGTCGCGTTCCGCACCATCTACGCGCCCGAGGCGCTCGCCACCGCCGAGGACCTCGCCGAACTCGCCGACCTGACCGCCCGCGGCGAGCAGGCCCGCGTACTGCCCGGCCTCGCGCTCAAGATGAGCATCGCCGACCGGCGCGTCGCCCTGCTCCCGCTCACCCTCGACTTCCGGCAGGTCCGCGCCGCGCTCATCCGCGAGTCCACGCTGCTCGCCGGCCTGCTCGACCTCTTCGACTCGTACTGGGCGCGCGCGGTGCCCGTGCCCGCCGTCGGCGACCGCCCCGCCGAGCCGGCCGCCGACCCGCTGGACGACGACGACCGCGCGCTGCTCACCCTGCTCGTCAGCGGTCTCAAGGACGAGGCGATCGCGCGCCAGCTCGGCTGGTCCGTCCGTACGATGCGGCGGCGGATGCGCCGGCTGCACGACCTGCTCGGCGCCGCCAACCGGTTCCAGGCCGGTGTCGCCGCCGCGCACCGCGGCTGGATCTGAGCCCCGCCGTCAGCGCAGCCGCTTGGTGAACATCAGCACCGCGTCGTCGTCGATCGGGATCGACGACCCGGGCACCACCGGACGCCCGCCGTACTGCACGCCGCGGCCGTCGGGCAGGTAGCCGCGCCGGACGTACATCCGTTGCGCCGCACCGTAATCCGCGTACAGGCCGACGCCGAGGCCGACCACCGGCGACCGCTCCGCCACCCGCGCCTCGGCCGCGTCCATCAGCGCGCCGCCGACACCCCGCCGCCGGAACTCCGGCAGCACGTTGAAGTCCTGGATCTCCGGGATCCCGCCGAACGGCTCGTACCCCGACTCCCACCACACCGTCAGGTATCCGGCGAAGCGCCCGCCGACCGTCGCCACCAGCACGTCGCGGACGCCGCGCGCCTGCTCCGCCAGGTACCGCTCGTACTGCGTCATCGGCTTGTCCCAGCCGAGCGCCGTGAACGCCGCCGCGATCACCACCGGGTCGTCCGCCCGCAACGCCCTGATCTCGTACTCCGCCACGCCCGCGACCGTACCCCCACGCCCGCGATCCCTTGTACCGGCCCGGATCCGCGCGGGCCGGCGCGACCGGGTCAGTGCTGGCGGGCGATGACGATGAGCGTGATGATCGCGGCGAGCAGCAGCACGCCCGCGGTGATCGCCGCCGCGATCTTCGCCCCGCTGTACGGCCGCTGACCGATCACCTCGCCGCTGCGCGCGTTGATCATCACCTGGTACGTCTTCGCGCCGTGCAGGTAGTTCGCCAGCCACACCGGCAGCAGCATCAGCTTGTACATGATCTCGGCGTACTGCGTGTCGGACCAGTTGATGCGCTGCTCGTCGCCGCCGATGTCGCGCCGGATGTCGCCGCGGATCACCTCGGCCATCTTGCCCTTGGCGATGTTCAGCCCCTGCTCGGGCTCGATCTCGTACCGCAGGGTGTGGTAGCCGGCGAGGAACGCCGGCTGGTACGGCACCGACTGGTGCAGCGGCCACGGCGCCAGCTGGTCGAGCTGCTTCGCACCGAGCCGCGGCGTGGCCGGCACGAGCACGTCGTCGAAGAACCGCCGCACCTCGCCGGCCGCCGGGTACCACCGGGTGCGCCGCACCTGCCGGGTCTGCCGGTTCCCGTTCGAGTCCGTGTACGACTCGGACACGTAGTAGTACTCGCCGCGGGCGCCGGTGTAGCGCGTCGCCGTGTGCGAGTCGTACGTCCAGTGCGGCAGGTAGGTGCCCTTGGTGGACTCCGCGTCGGTGACCTTCTTCAGCGAACTCGGCGCGAACCAGCGCGACGAGATCCACTTGCGCAGCGCGTCGCGCGCGGCCCGGTTGTCCAGCGCGAACGGCAGCACCGCCTCCGGCACGACCTGCCCGGTGGCGCGCGGATCCGCGACCAGCGGCGCACCGCAGAACTGGCACGCCTCGGACAGGCTCATGCTCTGCGTCCGCGCGCCGCACTTCTGGCACACGTACTGGTGCGCGGTGAGCTGCGCGACCGGCTTGCGCGGAAGCGTCGCCAGCTCCTCGATGCGGTGCTCCTGCACGTACCGCTGGGCGATGGCGATCTGCTGCTCGTGCCCGCAGTACGGGCAGCGCAGCACGTTGGTGCCGGGCGCGAACTCGACCCGCGCCCCGCAGCTCTCACACGGGTAGCTCGACGGCGCCTGTTGCGACGCGGCCTGGTCGGTCATCAGGGGTTCCCGTCAGGACTGCGGCGGAAGCGGCGGCGGGGTGCTGCCGAGCACGGCGGCCAGCTCCGGCACCTGCTGCGCCGGCGTCCACTGCGCCATGCCCTGCCGCCACACCAGGGTGTTCGCGGTGAGCGCGCCGCTCGCGGCCTGCTGCGCCAGACCCGCCTGGTCGAACGGGCCCTGCTGCGCCCCGCCGACCCCGATGTACCACTGCTGCTGCGGGGGCAGCGGCGGCGGCCCACCCTGCGGACCGCCCTGCGGCGCCTGCTGCTGATAGCCCTGCTGCTGGTACCCCTGCGGCGCCTGCTGGTAGCCCTGCTGCGGCTGACCGAAGCCCTGCGCGAGGCGCTGCCCGGCGGCCATGCCGAGGCCGATGCCGATGCCCTCGCCGGCGCCGCCCTGGTTGTTCGCCGCGTCCTGGATCGCGTTCGCCGTCTGGAACTGGGTGTACTTGTCCATGTCGCCGACCACACCCATCTGGGTGCGCTTGTCGAGCGCCGCCTCGACCTCCGGCGGGACCGAGATGTTCTCGATGATGAACTTGGGGATCGCGATGCCGACCTCGGCCAGCTCCTGGCTGAGGGCGCCGGCGAGCTTGTTGCCGATGGACATCTGGTGCGCGGCGAGGTCCAGCATCGGCACCTCGGCGGTGGCCAGCGCGCTGCCCAGCCGCCCCACCACCATCTGCCGCAGGTACTCCGCGACCTCCTCGGTGCGGAACTGCGGGTCGGTGCCGACCAGCTCGGTGAGCAGCCGGCGCGGCTCGACCACGCGCATCGAGTACGCACCGAAGGCGCGCAGGCGGACCATGCCGAACTCGGCGTCCCGGACGATGACGGGGTTCTGCGTGCCCCACTTCATGTCGGTGAACTGCCGGGTGTTGACGAAGTACACCTCGGCCTTGAACGGTGAGTGGAAACCGTACTTCCAGCCCTTGAGGGTGGACAGGATCGGCATGTTCTGGGTCTGCAGCTCGTACGTGCCCGGACCGTACGCGTCGGCGATGCGGCCCTCGTTGACGAAGACCGCGACCTGCGACTCGCGCACGACGAGCTTGGCGCCCATCTTGATCTCGTTGTCGTACCGCGGGAAGCGCCACACGATCGTGTCGCGACTCTGGTCGAGCCACTCGACGATGTCGATGAACTCGCCCTTGATCTTGTCGATCAGTCCCACCGCAGAACCCCCTCGCGCGCCGGCCCGGTCGGAAAAGCCGGGCCGCGGCACACGGTAGCAAGCGCCGGCGAGCCAAGCCTCAGAAGCGTGCGGGTTCGGTGTAGGCGCCCCATTCGTCGCGCAACGCGCCGCAGATCTCGCCGAGAGTGGCCTCGACCCGGCAGGCCGCCAGCATCGGCGGGACCAGGTTGCCGTCGCCCCGCGCGACCGCCACCAGCTCGCCCAGCGCGGCGGTCACGGCCGCCTCGTCCCGCGCCGTACGGCGGGCGGCGAGCAGGTCCCGCTGCTCGGTCTCCACCTCGTGCGACACGCGCAGGATGTCCAGTTCCCGGCTGACCGTGGCGGTGTGGCAGTTGACGCCCACGATCCGCTTCTCGCCCTTCTCCAACGCCTGCTGGTACCGGAAGGCCGCCTCGGCGATCTCGCCGGTGAACCAGCCGTCCTCGATGCCGCGCAGGATCCCGGCGGTCATCGGGCCGATCGGGTGTCCCGCCGACGCACTTCCCTCCGCGGAGGCGGTGGACGGCTCGGTGCGCGCCTCGCCCATCCGGCGGATCCGCGCGAAGATCTCCTCGGCCTGCGCCTCGATCCGGTCGGTCAGCGCCTCCACGTACCACGAGCCGCCGAGCGGGTCGGCCACGTTCGTCACGCCCGTCTCCTCCATCAGCACCGCCTGGGTACGCAGCGCGATCTCGGCGGACTCCTCGGTCGGCAGCGCGAGCGTCTCGTCCAGGGCGTTGGTGTGCAAGGAGTTCGTCCCGCCGAGTACGGCGGCGAGCGCCTCCACCGCGGTGCGTACCACGTTGTTGTAGGGCTGTTGGGCGGTGAGCGAGACGCCGGCGGTCTGGGTGTGGAAACGCAGCCACAGCGCGCGTTCGGACGTCGCACCGTACTCGTCGCGCAGCCAGCGGGCCCAGATCCGCCGCGCCGCCCGGAACTTCGCGATCTCCTCGAAGAAGTCGACGTGCGAGTCGAAGAAGAACGACAGGCCGGGCGCGAACGTGTTCACGTCCAGCCCGCGCGAGAGCCCCAGCTCCACGTACGCGAAGCCGTCGGCGAGGGTGAACGCCAGCTCCTGCGCGGCCGTCGACCCGGCCTCGCGGATGTGGTAGCCGGACACCGAGAGCGGCTTGTACCGCGGGATCTCGGCGTTGCAGTAGGCCATCAGGTCGCCGATCAGGCGCAGGTGCGGCTCGGGCGCGAACAGCCACTCCTTCTGCGCGATGTACTCCTTGAAGATGTCCGTCTGCAGCGTGCCGTCCAATGTGGACAGATCGGCGCCCTGCCGCTCCGCGGCCACCAGGTACATGCAGAAGACCGGCACGGCCGGGCCGGAGATCGTCATCGACGTGGTCACGTCGGCCAGCGGGATGCCCTCGAACAGCACGTCCATGTCCGCGGCCGAGTCGATCGCGACACCGCAGTGCCCGACCTCGCCGAGCGAGCGCGGGTCGTCCGAGTCGCGACCCATCAGCGTCGGCATGTCGAACGCCACGGACAGCCCGCCACCGCCCGCGCCGAGGAGCATCTTGTACCGCTCGTTGGTCTGCTTGGCGTTGCCGAAGCCGGAGAACTGCCGGATCGTCCACGCCCGCCCGCGGTACCCGGTCGGGTGGAGCCCGCGCGTGTACGGGAACTCGCCGGGCCAGCCGATGCGGTCGAAGCCGGGGACCTCGACACCGGGCGGCGGACCGTACACCGGGTCGAGGTCGTCGCCGGACAGCGTGGTGAAGTCGGCCTCCCGCTTGCGGGCCGCGTCGTACCGGCGCTGCCAGCGCTCGCGTCCCGCCCCGATCCCCGCCGCGTCCATCGGACCTCCCAGCTGACCTTAACGATCGATCAGCCAATACTAGGACGCCCAACTACCCGTGCCCAGCGGGCCCCGGAAAGGAACGAAGACGGACTTCCCAGCGAACCCGCCACCCAGGTACGAAACGACCACGGGACGCCGCGGGTCAGGCGGGCCGGTCAGGACGGGAAGCGGACGTACACGACCTGGTCGCCGGCGGCCAGCGGCGCCGTCGCCGCGGGCAGCGGTACCGGGGTGTCGTCGCCGCGGCGCACCACCGCCAGGACGACCTCGGACAGCGCGGACACCGGCCGACCGACCTCGGCACCGGTCACCGGACGCTGCACCAGATCCAGCCCGTGCCCGTACGAGAAGAGGTCCTGCGCGACGGACGCCACCGACGGCTTGCACGCCGACAGCCCGACCAGCCGGCCCGCCGTCTCCGACGAGGTGATCACCGTACGGGCGCCGCTCTGGCGCAGCAGCGCCGCGTTCTCCTCCTCGCGTACCGAGGCGCAGACGTCGACGGTCGCGTTGAGCTGGCGGGCGGTCAGCGTGATCAGCACCGCGCTGTTGTCGTCGTGCACGGTGACGAGCACCTGGTCGGCGTTGGCCACCTCGGCCTCGCGCAACGTGTCCGAACGCTCCGCGTTCGCCTGCACCGCGGCCAGGCCCATCGCCGTCGCCACGCCCACCGCCTCCGCCCGCGGGTCCACCGCGACGATCCGCCGCGGGTCCGTACCGTCGGCGAGCATGGCGCGCGCCGCGGCCTGCCCCTTCGTACCGAAACCGCAGATGATGACGTGTCCCCGCACCGACGACCTCCAGCGGGCCACGCGCAGCTGCTCCCGGCCCCGCTCGGTCAGCACCGCCAAAGTGGTACTGACCAGGATGACCAGGAACAGGATGCGCAGCGGCGTGATGAGCAGGATGGTGAGCAGCCGCGCGCCCGGCGTCACCGGGACGATGTCGCCGTACCCGGTGGTGGTGAGGCTGACGGTCGCGTAGTAGAGCGCGTCGAGGAACGACAGCGGGCCGCCGGCCGAGTCCCGGTAACCGCTCCCGTCCAGCCACACCACCACCGCGGACGCGAACAACAGCAGGACCGCGAGCAGGACCCGGCGCGCCACCTCACGCAGCGGCGGACGCTCGGTCCGCGGCAGCCGGACCGCCGATCGACGCCACACACCACCGACAGTACGGGGCGGTGCCGGTCGCCGTGCGCTCCCCCGCCCGTGTCGCGCGCCGCCGTGCCATGCTTCGGCGCATGTCCACCGAACCGGTACAGGAGCTGCTCGACACGTTCGTCGCGGACCTGCGGGAGACCCTGGCGCCGGTCGCGGTGTGGGCGCACGGCTCGCTCGCGCTCGGCGACTTCCGGCCGGGACGGTCCGACCTGGACCTGCTCGCCGTCCTCGACACCCCGCCGGACCGCGACCGGCTGCGCGCGCTGCACCGCCGGATCGACCGCACCGGGCCGTACGCGGCGGGCCTGCACTGCTCGTACCTGGTGCGCGACGGGCTGGCGGACGTGGACCGGCGGCACCCGACGTGGGCGCACCGGCGGCTGTTCGACCGTACTGTCACGCCCGTGACGCGGCGCGAACTCGCGCTCGGCGGCCGTACGCTGCTCGGCCCGCCACCCGCCGACCTGGTCGCCGACGTCACCGACGCCGTACTCGCCGACTTCGTCCGGGCCGACCTCGCCGCCGTGTGGCTGCCCGCGACCCGGCACCCGACCTGGTGGCTGCGGGACGTGTGGGTCGACGCCGGCCCGCTGACCGTCACCCGCGCCGCCGTCACCCTCGCCGACGGCCGGCTGCTCAGCAAGGGCGAAGCCCTCGACGTACTGGCCGCGAGCGGTGCGCCCGCCGAACTCTGCGCCGACATCCGCCGCCGCCGGTACGGCGATCCCGCCCGGCTCACCTGGGCGCAGCGCCGGCACCGCGGCACCCTCGCCCGCCAGCTCGTACGCGAGCGGATCGGGTCGCTGCTTCAGCCGTCCTGAGCCACCGGCGCCTCGGTGAAGTCACCGGCCGCCAACCGTACCCGGCGCAGCAGGGCGAACAGCGCGTCGCAGTCCGCGTCGTCCAGCGCGTCCAACCCGAACCCGGCGGCCATCAGGTCCCGCGTGGCGTCCGCCGCGACCGTACGGCCCTCGTCGGTGATCGCGGCCAGCACGCCGCGGCCGTCCGCCGGGTTGCGCCGGCGGGTCACCAGACCCTGCCGTACCAACCGGTCGACGATGTTCGTGGCGCTCGTCGGGTGCACCATCAGCCGCTCGCCCACCACCCGCATCGGCAGCTCACCGCGCCGGCTGAACGACAGCAGCACGAGCGCCTCGTACCGCGCGAACGTCAGATCGTACGGCTTGAGGAGGGCGTCGTAACCGGCGAGCAGCAGCTGCTGCACCCGCATCACTGAGGTGGCCACGGCCATCGCCCGGCTCGGCCCGAACTCGTCGCT
The DNA here is from genome assembly GCF_016861975.1 of Actinocatenispora rupis. Classification (GTDB taxonomy): domain Bacteria; phylum Actinomycetota; class Actinomycetes; order Mycobacteriales; family Micromonosporaceae; genus Actinocatenispora; species Actinocatenispora rupis. Next base: position 204,141 of record NZ_BOMB01000031.1, read on the forward strand.
CCACCGCGCGCCGGCCTGCTCGATCGGGTCGAACGGCAGCCTCAGCTCTTTCCCCACGCCCCTCACGGTAGCGGGGGCGCCCGCCGGTCAGTCGCCGGAGAGGCGCTCCTCGATCCGCGCCACCTTCGACTCCAGCGCGCCGCTGACACCCTCCCGGATGTCCGCCTTCAACACCAGCGAGACGCGGGACGACCGGGCGCGCACCGCGTCGGTGGCGCGCTGCACGACGTCCATCACCTCGTCCCAGGACTCGCCCTCGATCGTGGTGAACATCGCGTCCGTACGGTTCGGCAGGCCGGACTCGCGGACCACCCGCACCGCCTCGGCCACGATGTCCGCCACCGAACCCTCGACGCCGCTCGGCGCCACCGAGAACGCCACCAGCACCGACACCGCTCAGTCCTCGACGTGGATGTCGTCGATGATCACGTTGCACTCGCCGACGTCCAGCTCCATCATCGTCTCGACCGCGGCGATGACGTTCTCCCGGACCTGGCCGGCGACCTGCATCGCCGGGTGGCCGAACTGCACGACCAGGGTCAGCGTGATGCGCGCCTGCCGCCCCGACAGCTCCACGTGTACGCCCCGGCGCGAGGTGCCCTCGCCGATGTCGATCGGCTCCCGCACCGTACTGATCGCGCGGGCCACGTCGCCGCCCAGGTCGAACACGCCGTCCACCTGCTCGGCGGCGAACGCGGCGACCTTCTCCACCACGTCACCCGCGATGGCCGTCGTGCCGCGCAGGCGCGCCGGACGGTCGTCGCCGGACTGCTCCGACGCGGCGGTACGGGTGGTCGCGCGGCCGGGGCGCGGCGCCGGCACCGGCGCGGCCACCGGCACCGGTACGTCACCCTCGGCCGGGATGCGCGGGATGATCGTGGTCGAGTCCAGCGCGCTCGGCTCGGCGACCGCCGTCGCCGACCCGTTCACCCGCCGCCCCGGCTCGTCCGCGGCGTGCGCCGGCTTCCCCCCGCGCGAACCCGCATGAGATCCCGCGTTACGCCCAGCTTCGGTCTCGGTCATGCCCTCTCCTGGAGATCTCGACCCGGCCTCTCGGCCCGGTGGTACGCGAAGGCGAGGGTACCGGGCCGGGCACAGCGGCCCAACGAGCCGTGCCGGCCCGGCGGCGAGGTCCTGGCGTGACTCCGCCGACACACCCACGCGTTCGCCCTGTCCAACGACGCAGCGCCCGGGTTGGCCGTGCCGTGGAGATCACCAATTGCCGCGGAGCCGTGCTCCCCCGATCGGCGCACGGTTCCGCGGCAGGTCACGGTGTGCCGGGGACGCGGCCCCGGCACGTCAGGCACGGACCAGTTCGCCGCGCCCGTCCCGCAGGTGCAGCTCCGCGTCGCACGCGGCGGCCGCCTCCGGGTCGTGGGTGGCGAACACGACGGTGGCGCCGCGCCACGCCTCGGCCTGGAGCAGTTCGACGACGAGCTTGCGGTTCTGCGCGTCGAGTTCGCTGGTGACCTCGTCGGCGAGCAGGACGGTGCCGCGCTGGGCGAGGCCGCGGGCGATCGCCACCCGCTGCTGCTGCCCGCCGGACAGTTCCTCGACGAGCTGGTCGGCCTGCCCCGCCAGACCCAGCTGTTCAAGTACGGTCGCGGTGCGCTCGGCGGCCTCGTCGGCCGGTACGCCAGCCGCGAGCAGCGCGACCATCACGTTCTCCTCGGCGGTGAGGATCGCGGCGAGCCCGTTGTCCTGCGGTACCAGGGCGACGCCGGCGGCGACGGTCTGGTCCCGGTCGCGTACCTCGGCGTCGCCGAGCCGGACGGCGCCGGACGCGGGGCGGATCAGCCCGGCCATCGCCCACAGCAGCGTGGTCTTGCCCGCGCCGGACGGACCGGTCACGGCGAGCACCCGGCCCGGTTCGGCGGCCACCACGATGTCGGTGAGCACCGCGTGCCCGTCGTACGCGACGGTCAGGTCCTCGACGGCGACTACCTGCTCGGTCACCGGTCCTCCTTCGTCGGGTCGTCGGTTGGTACGAGGCGGACCGCGCCCTCGTCGGTGAGTTCGACCCGCAGCAGCGTGCCCGGGGCGACCTCGGCGAGTACGTCCGGCGGCAGGTGCACGGCGCCGTCCCGGCCGACCACCGAGTACTCCTCGCCGCGGCGGCCCTCGGCGCCGACGCGCCCGTCCCGGATGGTGACGGTGCGGCCCATGCGCAGCCCGACGTCCGGGTCGTGGGTGACCACGACGACCGTACGGCCGGTGCGGCGTACCTCGGCGAGGACGTCGAGTACCTGGTCGCGGGCGTGCGTGTCGAGCTGGCTGGTGGGCTCGTCGGCGAGCAGCAGCCCGGCGCCGTTGGCGACGGCGCACGCGACGGCGAGCCGCTGCCGCTCGCCGGGTGCCAGGTCGGGCGGTCGCTGCCGGCCCTTGCCGGCGAGCCCGACGAGGTCGAGCAGCTCGTCCGGGGTCATCAGCGCGTCCCGCCGGGCCGGCGCCACCCCGGACTGCGCGAAGTGGATGTTCTCCGTCGCCGACACGTACGGCAGGAGGTTGCGCATCGCGCCCTGCAGCATCACGCCGACGTCGGTGGAGCGCATCACGGCCAGTTCGGCCGGCGTCGCCCGCGCCACGTCGTGCTCGCCGACGTGCAGCCGTCCCGCGGCCGGCCGCAGCAGCCCGGCCAGCAGCGACAGCAGCGTCGACTTGCCCGAGCCGGACGGCCCGAGCAGCGCCACCGACTCGCCCGGCTCGATGTCGAGGTCCACCCCGGACAGGGCGACCACGTCGTAGCCCTCCAGCCGGTAGATGTAGACCAGCCCGCGACACGTCACCCCGATGCCCACCTCGGCCCGGGCCGCCGTCTCGGTCACCGTCATGCCTGTCTCCCTGTCGTTCACTGGGGGCCCCGCAGCCGACCGGGTACTCCCCGGCGTACGAGGGTGCCGACGAGTGCCGCCGTCACCGCGGCGAGCAGTACGGCCGAGCCGGCGACGGCGCCGAGCGGCCACCACGGGCCCGGCCACCACAGCGGCGGCGGCCCGCCGGACGACGCGAGCTGCGGCAGGTGCGGTACCGCCAGCGCCGCGCCGACGCCACCGGCCAGCGCGCCCGCCACCACCGCCACCCCGAGCAGCAGCCCGTACTCCCGCCACCCGGCCCGGCGTACCAGGCGCGGCGACACCCCGGCGGCGCGCAGCGCGGCCACCTCGTACAGGACGGGCCGGGCCGTCAGGTACGCGGTGACGAGGACGGTGCCGGCCGCGAGCAGCAGCGCGGCGACGGCGGCGATCAGGTACAGCCGCAGGGCGAGCGCGGGGCCCTGCCGGGCGAGCCGGTCGCGGCGCGCGGCGATGCTGTCGACGCCGGTCACGGTCAGCCCGGCGGCGGTGAGCCGCTGCCGCAGCGACGCCGGCGCGTCCGGCGCCGCCCACACCTGGAACCGCAGCGGCGTGTCCAGCGACTCGCCGAACGACGCCACCCGGTCGGCGTACGTCAGGTCGACCATGACGCCGGTGCCGATGGCGGGCAGCGTGCGCGCCGAGCCGACCACCCGGTACGCCTGGTCGAGCCCGTACAGGCCGGGGCCGCGGAACGTGCCGTGCCGGGTGGCGAGCCGACCCGTGGTCACCGCCGGCAGCGGGTACGGGGTGTCGCCGTACAGCACGCGCAGGTCCTCGCCGCCGGGCGAGTCGAACCGTACGGCGGCGCCCTTCGCGGACGTGGACACCGCGCTCACCGGCTGGCCGAGCGTGGACTCCACCGCGCGCCAGCCACCGGCGAAGCCGACCAGGTCCGCGCCGCGCTGCCGCACCGACACCAGCGTGTACGACCCGCGGATCGCCGCCGGGGTGTCCGGCCCGCGGTACAGGTCGAAGCCGACGAGCCGGCAGCCGGTGCAGTCGACGGTGCCGGTCAGGGTGTGCCTGCCGGCGGTGAGCCGACCCAGCCGTACGACCTGTTCCTGGCGGTGCGGATCGGACAGCAGCGCGACGAGGGCCAGTCCGGGGCTGGCGGAGCCGACGTCGACGGTGACCGCGAGCGGGCCGCTGGCCACGGTGACCGGTGCGGGCGCGGTCGGCCGCAGCCGCCGGGCGAGCGTGTCCGGCGCGACGTCCGCGAACGACGACTGCCAGTACCCGACCCGGGCGAGGCGGTCGCTGTCGACGGCGAGGATCTCGCTGGTGCCGTCGCCGCTGCCGTACAGGCCGCGGGCGACGGCCATCGCCTGCGTACCGGACGGATCGGCCTTGCGTACGGCGGCGCGCAGGTCGGTGGCGGTCTCCGCGCCGACCGAGTAGACGGTGGCGGCGCCGAGCGCGGTGCCGGCCCGCTGCGCCTCGTTGCGGCCCGCCACGTCCCAGGTGACCACGCCGTAGCAGAGCAGCGCGACGGCGACGGTGACCAGCGCGACGGTCCGCGGTACCTGACCGCGCCGGGACAGCCGGGCCGCGGCGAGCAGGGCGGGCACCCGGCCCCGCCGCCCCGCCGTACGCACGGCTCGGCGCAGCGCGAGCGGCAGCAGCCGGCCGGCGACCACCCCGGCGACGACCGCGACGAGTCCGCCGGCGAGCAGGCCGAGCCGCCCGCCGGCACCGGTGAGCAGCTCGTAGCAGGCGGCCAGGGCGGCGGCCACCAGGACGCCCTCGGTGACGCCGGCGCGCAGCCGGTGCGCCCGGACGGGTACCCGGCGCAGCAGGTCGATCACCGGGCCGGTCACGGTACGCCGGACGGCGAGGGCGGCGGCCACCAGCGCGCCGGCGAACGCGGCGACGGCGGCGACGAGTACCGGCAGGCGGAGTTCGGCGTGGACGCCGGCGGCGAGCCCGAGCCACGCCACCACCTGCGTACCGGCGAGGCCGACGGCGACGCCGACCGGGGTGGCGGCGAGGACGAGCAGCCCGATCTCGGTCAGGCCGAAGCCGGCGACCCGCCAGCCGGACAGGCCGCGCAGCTTGGCGAGGCCGAGTTCGGGGCCGCGCTCGTCGGTCGCCCCGCGTACCACGCCGAACAGCACGAACCAGCACAGCAGTACCAGCTGCACGGCGACCAGCAGCGCGGCCACCGTCACCTGGTCCCGCTCACTGTCCACATCGGACAGTACGCCGGTGAGCGGACTGCTGACCGACAGCCCGGCCGCGTCGACCTGCCTGCGCCCGGCGGACAGCTCGGCGCGCAGCGTCGCCACGTCGTCCAGCCGTACCGACTCGACGCGCAGCGGGAAGTCCGCCATCGTCGTGTACTCGGCGACGCCGAGCGCGTGCACCGTCCGTTCGCTGCCGAAGAAGCTGTCGATCCGCCGGTACTCCGCGTTCTGCTTCATGAACACCGCGGCGTCGAAGTACCCGTGGTTGAACCAGTAGCCGCCGGCGGTGTCGCGGGGCACGGCGTACCGGCCGACGACGGTGACGGTGGTGCGCCCGGCATCGCCGACCTGCGGGTCGATCTGCGCCGAGGCGGTCACCACCACCCGCGCACCCACCTTGTACGGCGAGCGCGTGCTCGCCAGCACCTCCCCGGTGTGTTGCGGGCAGCGGCCCTCGACGGGACGCAGCCGCTGGCAGTACCCCTGGCGGTAGACGAGCCGGCCGGTCGTCACGTCGCCGTCGATGCTGGGCAGCGCCACCGTGGACTGCACGCCGCCGACGGGCGCGCCGTAGTACCGGTCGGCGAGCATGGTGCGGGCCGCGTTGCGGGTCAGGTAGTCGACGGGGATCCGGGCGAGCGCGTCCGAGGTCGGCGACGGCCCGCGGGCGCCGGCGACCGCGGCCGGCGTGTTGTCGCCCGCCACCCCGGTCGACGACACGCTGAACCCGGTCAGCCAGCTCGGCGCGGCGCGCAGGTGGTCCAGCAGCGTCGACTGCTCCGCCGCCCGGGAGTACGCGGGGCCGAGGACCGCGGCGGCCGTCGCGAGTACCGCGAGCACCCCGACGACGGCCGAGCGCGTCCCCCGGTACCGGAGGCCGGCGACGGCGAGGCGGACCGCGGATGCGGTGTCCGACAGTGTGCGGCGCATCAGCGTGCCCCCTCGCGCAGCGACTCCGGCCGGGCGTGGCCGAACATCCGGGCCACGCCGTACGCGACGGCGACGAGCCCGGCCACGGTCACCAGCACGGCGCCCGGCACCCACCACGGCCCCAGCGCGTACACCCGGTGCACGCCGGCGTCGGAGGACGTGACGAGCCGGATCACCGGCAGCATCAGCACCGCGCCGGCCGCGCCCGCCACGAGCCCCGCCACCAGCGGCACCCCCAGCAGCACCCGGTACTCCCGGCGTACCGCGGCGGTCAGGTCCGCCTGGCTCAGGCCCACCACGCGCAGCGCGGCCAGCTCGTACAGCCGGGCGTCGACCCCGACGTACGCGGTGAGCAGCACCGCGCCGAGCGACAGCAGCAGCGCCGCCACGCCGGCCACCAGGTACAGCCGCAGCGCGAGCGCGGGCGCCTGCCGGCCCAGCCGGTCGAGTACCGCGGCGAGGGAATCGGTGTGCAGCACCGGAACCCCGAGCCTGGCCAGTACGCCGGCCGGTGTCCCCGCCGCCGCCCACACCTGGTACGTGGGGCCGGTGTCGGACTCCTGCGGGTCGACCTGCGTGGCCTGGACGCGCTGCACGTTCGCCAGGTCGACCAGCAGCGCGTGCCGCCCCGCCCGCGGCACCACGTCGGTACGCCCGGTCACCGTGAACGGCAGCGGTGTCCCGCCGAACGCCGGGAACTCGAACCGCGTGGCGCGCGCGTCGTCGGCCGGTGCCGCACCGGACAGCACCGCCGGCAGCCGCTCCGGCTCCCCGTGGTACGTGACGACCAGGTCGGCCGGATCGTCGCTGGTGCAGGCGATCCCGAGCCCGCCGTCGGTGGTCAGGGTGACGCTCGCCTGCGCGCCGGCGGTCCCGTTGCGCCAGCGGCCCGGCGCGGTGAGCCCGGCGTCGAGCGCGTGCCCGGCGTCCGACACGGCCGTCACCCGCAGCGTCGCGGCGAGGTGGCCGAAGTCCCCCGGGTACCGGGACAGGCCGAGCCCGGTCAGCGTGCAGCCACCGCCACACCCCGGCAGCGCCGCCGCGTACGTCCGGTCGCCGGCGCGCAACGTGCCCAGCGGTACCTCGCGCGGGCCGGCGTCGGCGCGCGCCACCAGCGCCACCACCTGTACCGGGCGGTGCGTGGTGATGTGCCCCGCCGTCAGCCGTACCGACAGCGGGCCGTGCACGGTGAGCGTCGGCGCCGGCCTTCCCGGCAACGTACGGGCGAGGGCGCGGACCCGGTCGGTGGACAGCCCCGACCAGGCCGCGACCGCCGGCAACCGCGCCGGATCCACCGCCAGTACGGTCACGTTGCCGTCGCCGTAGTGCACCTGGCTCTGCATCGCCGGCATCAGGTACCGGCCGGCCGGGTCGGCCCTCGCCACCGCGTCGCGCAGCGCCTGCGGCCCCGCCGCGTCCACCGTGTACACCGAGGCCGCGCCGACCTGGTCCTGCGCGACGCGTACCCGGTTGTGGCCGGCGACGTCCCAGGCCGCGGCGGCGAACGACAGCAGCGACACGGCCACCGTCACCGCCACCACGATCCGCTGCGTCAGCGGCCGGCGGGCGAGCCGGGCCGCCGCCAGCAACGCCGGCGGGCGCAGCCGACCGCGGGACCAGCGCAGCCGCCGGCCCGCGGTCAGGCCGAGCAGCCGGGCCGCAACCAGGCCTGCGACCAGCGCCAGCAGCGGCGGCGCGACCAGCCCCAGCCGGGACGTCGGATCGGACAGCGCCTGGTAGAGCGCGGCCGCGGCCAGCGCCACCACACCGCCCTCCACGACCGTCGCGCGCCAGCGGCCACGGGCCGGAACCCGGCGCAACAGAGCCATCACCGGCAACGCCATCGTCCGGCGCGCGGCCAGCGCCGCCGCCAGTGCCGCCCCCGCCAGCGCCACCAGCGCCACGTACGCCACCGACGCGGTCGGCGCGACGTGCGTCCCGTCCGCCAGCGCCACGTCGGCCATCACCTCCACCACGGCCAACCCGACGAGTACGCCGACCGGCGCGGCCAGCACGATCAGCGCCAGCGCCTCACCGAGTCCGAACCGTACGGTCGCCGGGCCGCGGAAACCACGCAGCTTGGCCAGCGCGATCTCCGGCCCGCGCTCCTCCGTCAGCGACGCGACCATCAGGTACAGCACGAACCAGCACAGCAGCACCAGCGGCACCGCGACCACCGGTACCGAGCCGGTGACGGCGTCCTGCTCGCGCTGCGCGGTGGTGAACGCGTCCGGCAGCCCGGTGCCGGAGCGCATCGACACGTCGGACAGCGCCGGGTCCAGCGAACGGAGCTGGGCGCGCAGCGCGGGCACCGCGGCCAGCCGTACCGCGCCGACGTCCACCGGGAAGTCCAGCTCGTACTGCCCGGACCCGACGCCCTTCCAGCCCGCCGCGGCAGGATCGTTGCTGAGCAACGGTTGTACGCGTTCCTGCGGGTCGGAGTCGCTGCCCGGGTCCGTACCGAACCGGCCGCCGCCCCACCAGTACCGCTCGCCGGTGTCGCGGACCCGGTAGATGCCGGCGATCCGGTGCGGCGTGCCGGACCGGAAGTCCAGCCGGTCGCCGACCGCCAGGTGGAACCGCCGCGCCACGTCCGCGTGCACCAGCACCTCGTCGCCGCCCGCCGCCGGGCACGCCCCCGCCACCAGCCGGACGTGCCCGCACACCCCCGACCGGTACACCACGAAGCTCGCCGGCGCACCGCTCAGCGACGACAGCGTCGCCGCCCCCGTCGCCCCCTCGTACGGCCGGCCGAGCACCGCGGACAGCTCCGTCCGCTCGCGTACCAGCGGGAGGGCCTGGTTGTGCAGCGAGGCCACGTCGACGTCGGACGCGGACGCGCCGGTCACGGTCAACCCCAACGTCTGCGCCGGCATCGCCCGCAACGTGTCGGTCAGCGCCGACTGCTCCGCCGCCCCCGTGTACGCCGGCGCCAGCACCGCCGCCGTCGTCGCCACGACCGCCAGCAGGAACACCACCAGCGACCGCCCCGACCGGTACCGGATGCCGCGGACCGTCACCAGCCACCCCGCCACCGTGCCTCCTCCGCTCGTACGCGCCTGCTGTCTCGACCCGCTACGGCAGCGCGCGGTTCAGCCCCGTGACCGAACCGTTGCGTGGGCACGCGGAACGCCGGCCACCGCACTCGGCGACCGGCGTACGGGACAGGGTCAGTGCAGGGTGCGCAGCAGTTCGTCGGCCGCCGCGTACGGATCGAGGGCGCCGGTGACGACCCGGTCGGCCAGCACGTCGCTGGCGTGCGGCGCGATGCGGCGGCTCAGCGACGCCAGCGCGATGGCCTGGATCTCGGCCGCCGCGCGGGCGGCCCGGCGGCGGGCCAGCTCCCCGTGCTCGGCCAGGTGCGCGCGGTGCTTGTCGAGCGCCTCGACCACCTCGTCGATCCCCTCGCCGCGCGCCGCGACGCAGCGCAGTACCGGCGGGCGCCACTCGTACGGCTCGCGCCGGGCCAGCGCCAACATGCCGCGCAGGTCCCGGGCCGCCGCGTCCGCCCCGTCCCGGTCCGCCTTGTTCACCACGAACACGTCCGCGATCTCCAGGATGCCGGCCTTGACCGCCTGGATCGCGTCACCGAGGCCGGGCGCGGTCAGTACCAGGGTGGTGTCGGCGAGGGACGCGACGGCCACCTCCGCCTGACCCACGCCGACCGTCTCCACCAGGACCGTGTCGCAGCCGGCCGCGTCGAGGATCCGGACCGCCTGCGGGGTCGCGGCGGCCAGCCCGCCCAGGTTGCCGCGCGAGGACATCGACCGGATGTACACGCCGGGATCGGTGGCGTGCTCCTGCATCCGTACCCGGTCGCCGAGGATCGCGCCGCCGGTGAACGGTGACGACGGGTCGACGGCGAGGACGCCGACCCGTTCGCCGCGCTGGCGCAGCGCGGCCACCAGCGCGGAGGTGGTGGTGGACTTGCCGACCCCGGGCGCACCGGTCAGCCCGACGACCCGGGCCTGCCCGGTGACCGGGGCGAGCGCCGCCGCGATCTCCCGCAACTGCGGCGCGTCGTCCTCGACCAGCGTGATCAGCCGGGCCACGGCCCGCGGGTCACCGGACCTGGCCCGCTCGACCAGATCCGGTACCGGGACCGTGCCCCGCACTCAGGCCCCCGGCGCCGAGAGCAGCAGGGCGTCGCCCTGACCGCCGCCGCCGCAGAGCGCCGCCGCGCCGAGCCCTCCGCCGCGCCGGCGCAGTTCCAGCGCCAGGCTCAGCGCCAGCCGGGCGCCGGACATGCCGATCGGGTGGCCGAGCGCGATGGCGCCGCCGTTGACGTTGACCCGCTCCGGGTCGATGCCCAGCTCCCGGGTGGACTGCACGGCCACCGCGGCGAACGCCTCGTTGATCTCCACCAGGTCCAGGTCGGCGACGCTCCTGCCGGCCCGGTCCAGCGCCTTCCCGATCGCGTTCGCCGGCTGCGACTGGAGCGAGTTGTCCGGGCCGGCGACCGTCCCGTACGGGCCGATCTCGGCGAGCCAGTCGAGCCCCAGCTCCTGCGCCTTCTCCTTACGCATCACCACGACCGCGCACGCGCCGTCGGAGATCTGCGACGCCGAACCGGCCGTGATGGTGCCGTCCGGCGCGAACGCCGGGCGCAGCCGCGCCAGCGTCTCGACCGTGGTGTCCGCCCGGATGCCCTCGTCGTCCGCGACGACCACCGGGTCACCCTTGCGCCGCGGTACGGACACCGGGGTGATCTCGTCGGCGAACACGCCGTTCTTCTGCGCGACGGCGGCCCGCTGGTGGCTGCGCGCCGCGAACTCGTCCTGCTCCGCCCGGGTCAGCCCCAGCCGGCCGTTGTGCCGCTCCGTCGACTCCCCCATCGCCACCCTGTCGTACGCGTCGGTCAGCCCGTCGTACGCCATGTGGTCGAGCAACGTCACGTCGCCGTACTTGTACCCGGCGCGCTGCCCGGTGAGCAGGTGCGGCGCGTTGGTCATCGACTCCATGCCCCCGGCGACCACCACGTCGAACTCGCCGGCCCGGATGAGCTGGTCGGCGTGCGCGATCGCGGTCAGCCCGGACAGGCACACCTTGTTGATCGTCACGGCCGGCGTGGTCATCGGGATTCCGCCGGCCACCGCGGCCTGCCGAGCGGGCAGCTGCCCGGCGCCGGCCTGCAGCACCTGCCCCAACGCCACGTACTCCACCTGCTCGGGTGCCACGCCGGCGCGGCGCAGCGCGGCCGAGATGGCGAGCCCGCCCAGCGCGGTGGCCGGGAAGTCCTTCAGTCCGCCGAGCAGTCGACCCATCGGCGTCCGGGCGCCGTGCACGAGCACGCTGGTCATCGCGATGTCCTCCCACGTACTTCCCGGGCGGGGCGACGGGGCGCCTCGCCTTAACGACCGTTCACCCGTCAGACTACCGACATGCCCAGTCCGGACGAGAGCCGCCGTGCCACCCATCTCACCACGGGCCTGCGCGTCCTGCGCGTGGACCACGTCGGCCTCGCCGTCCCCGACCTCGACACCGCCGTCGCGTACTGGACGGACACGTTCGGGATGACCTGCGTGCACACCGAGACCAACCCCGACCAGGGCGTACGCGAGGCCATGCTGCGGGCCGGCGACGGCGAGACGATGCTGCAGCTCATCGCGCCGCTCGGGCCCGACTCGACGATCGCGCGGTTCCTCGACACCCGCGGCCCCGGCCTCCAGCAGCTCGCGTACACGGTGGCCGACGTGGTGGCGGCGGCCGACACGCTGCGCGCCCGCGGCGTCCGCCTGCTGTACGACGAGCCCCGCACCGGCACCGGCGGCTCCCTGATCAACTTCGTCCACCCGAAGGACGCCGGCGGTGTCCTGGTCGAGCTGGTCCAACCGCCCGCGCCCGACAGGACTTGAGCGCTCCGGACGAAACGGGCATCGTGGTACGGGGCCGTGCGGTCACGAGCCGTCCGGCCCGGGGTTCTCGGCGTCCGGCCGTGGCCTGCGGCCCGCTGGGTCGTTGTCAGCGACAGGGCGCCACCGGCGTTCCGGTACGCCGTGGCACACCCGTCGGTCGAGCACGTTCCGACCCGAGTACGTGGCCGCGGCGGGTGGAGGAACCGGAGCGTCGCACCTAGAGTGGCGAAGGTCACTTGACCCGCCTGGGGTGACATCCGAACCGTTGGGAGACTATGTCGGCTGAGAGCGGTGGCGCGACCGCGACGTAGGCAGCACCCGGGCGAGTAGGATCAAGCCCCAGATCATCACCCAATTACCGGCAAACCGACAATGACATCCCCCCGCGTGTCGGTGGTCGTGGTCCTCCCCCCGTTCGGACCTCCCCGTTCGGACCGGGACTCGCGGCCCCACCCGGCAGCCCGGGGGTCTGCGAGGATGTGTCCATGGCCCAGCAGCAGCCCTCCCTGAACTTCTTCGAACAAGCCAACAGCCAGCCCGACTTCACCGTTGTCCTGCGGGGATACGACCGGGCCCAGGTCGACGACTTCGTGCAACGCCTGAACGCCGCCCTCGGCCAGTCCGAGAACGCGCGGGGCGAGGCCGAGCAGCGAATGAACGACGCGCAGCGTCGGCTGCGCCAGGCGGAGCAGCGCAACGCCACCCTCGAACAGAAGCTCGGCGACCAGTCGAAGCAGCTGGAGGAGAACAGCCGACCGACCCTGTCCGGCCTCGGTACCAAGGTCGAGCACATCCTGCGGCTGGCCGAGGAGCAGGCCAACGAGCACCGGGCCGAGGCCAAGCGGGAGGCCGAGGGCATCCTGTCCGCGGCCCGTCTGGAGGCCCGCGAGATCACCGACAAGGCGCGCGCCGAGTCGGCCGCCGTCAAGTCCACCGCGGAGCGTGAGGCCAGCGGCGTCAAGACCGCCGCCGAGCGCGAGGCCGCCGAGACCCGCGTGCAGGCCCGTCGCGAGTCCGACAACATGCGTGCCGACGCCGAGCGCGAGACCAAGCAGCTGCGTACCGCGACCGCGCACGAGGTCGCCGAGCTGAAGGCGACCGCCGAGCGCGAGGTCTCCACCATGCGCGCCACCGCCGAGCGGGAGATCACCCAGCTGCGCGCGAAGGCGATGCGCGAGGCCGAGGAGCGTCGCGCCGAGGCCGCGAAGCTGCTCGCCGAGGCGAAGGACAAGCGCGACAAGGAGCTGCAGGCGCTCGCCCTGGAGCTGGCCGAGCGGCGCGAGAAGTCCGAGCGCGAGGAGTCCGAGCGGCACAACGCCGCCGTCGCCCAGACGCAGAAGCTGGTCAGCGAGGCCGAGCAGCGGGCGCGGGCCGCCGAGGACCGGGCAAAGGAGATCGAGCAGCGTGCCGAGGCGCGTCGACTCGAATCCGAGCGTACCGCGAACGAGACGGTCGACAAGGCGAAGGCGCTGGCCGACAAGACCGTGACGGACGCGCGCGCCGAGGCGACCCGGGTGACGTCCGAGGCGCGGTCCGAGGCCGAGATCAGTACCACCACCGCGCGCCGCGAGGTGGAGGACCTGTCCCGGCAGCGCGACCAGATCACCGCGCAGCTCGGTCAGCTCCGCGAGATGCTGGGCGGCCTGGCCAACATCGGTGCCGCCGCACCGGCGGTGGCCGCGGCGGTCGCCGCCACCGACGACGACGCGTCGAAGTCGGACAGTGGCAGCAAGGCGAAGTCCAACGGGAAGTCCGGCAGCGACGACCAGACGCAGGCGATCCCGGCCGCGCGCTGACAACCCTTACGGGACAACGGAAACCGCACCGGACGGCGATCGCCGTCCGGTGCGGTTGTTCGATCGGCCGACCAAGTGTGTACCCTCGTCGGGTCGGCGCCGACGGTGATGCTCCCTGTCGGCCGATTTCGTGACGAGGCAAGAAAACGCGAGCCCCGTCACCCGGGCGCCTTCCGTGTGTGACGGGCCGTTACGTGTGAGGATGGGACCATGGCGCAAGGCGGGGAACAGGGTCTCTTCTCTTTGAACGACGGCAGCTCGCGCGGCGAGGCGAGCTTCGAGATGGTGCTCCGGGGGTACGACCGACGACAGGTCGACCGCTTCGTTGCCCAGGTCGAAGCCGACCTGACCGCGCTCGCGACCGAGCGGAACGACGCGTACACGCAGTTGCAGCAGGCGTCGGGCCAGCTCCAGCAGTTGCAGGCCGAACTCATCGACCTGCGTCGACGGGCGGCCGTCGACGAGCAGCCGTCGTACCGGCACCTCGGGCCACGGGTCGAGCAGATCCTGACCCTGGCCGAGGAGGAGTCGGCGGTGATCCGGGAGGCGGCGGTCTCCGAGATCGCGGAGAAGAAGGCCGAGGCCGAGCGGTTGCTCACGGAGGCGACCGAGAAGGCCGAGCAGGCCCGGAAGGACTTCGAGACGGCGCTGGCGGCGCGACGGGCCGAGGCCGAGGAGGCCGAGGCGACCCGGCGCGAGCAGGTCGACGCGGAGCTGGCGGAGAAGTCCGACTACGCCACCCAGCTCGTCGCCGACGCCGAGGCGCAGGCACAGGCGCTGCGCACCGCGACCGAGGAGTACGCGGCGAAGCTCCGGGAGAAGACCGAGCAGGACGTCGCCGCCCTGCGGAGCGAGGGCGAGCAGGAGCGGGCCGCGGTCGCCGAGGAGCTGCGCACGCTCAAGGAGGAGACGACGGCGTACGCGGACCGGGTGCGGTCCGAGGCGGAGCAGATCGCCGAGCAGACCCGGGCGGCGGCGGAGCAGCACGCGGCCGAGCTGAAGACGGCCGCGGAGACCGAGGCGGAGCAGATCCGGCACGAGGTCGCCGCGCACGACGCCAACGTCCGCGGGGACGCCGACGCGTACGCGCAGAAGACCCGGTCGGACGCCGACTCGTACGCCGAGCAGGTCCGTACCGAGGCGGAGTTGTCGGCGCAGCAGCTCCGGCAGGACGCCGAGGAGCACTCGACCACGATCCGTACCAAGGCGGAGGAGGCGGCGCGGCAGGCCGCCGAGTCGGCCCGACGGGACGCCGAGGCCATTCTCGGTACGGCGCGGGCGCAGGCCGACCGGGTCGTCGCCGAGGCCGGGCGCAAGGTCGGCGAGCTGGACGAGCGGCGGCGGCAGATCAAGAAGGACATCGGCCACCTGCGCGAGACGCTGACCCGGCTGACCGGGGCCAGCGCGGCGCTGCTGGACGACGACGACGATGACGAGCCGACCGCGACGCAGGCCGAGGCGCCGGCCGCGGCCGAGGAGTCCACTCCGGCGAACCCGGCCGACCCGGACGTGACGGCGGCGCTCACCGACAGCACCACGATCCTGGAGCCGATCACTCCGGATCCCGACCGCACCGCGCAGCTGCCGGCCGAGTCGACCAACGGGTCGAACGGCAACGGCACCAACGGAACCGGCAACGGTTCCAACGCCAGCGGCTCCAACGGCAGCAACGGCAACGGGCGCACCCCGCGCCGCGCGCAGTACCTGCAGACGCAGCAGCAGGGGCACGGGCCGCGCTGACGCCTTTCCGCCCGGAAGTCTGCCCGCGACGCGTCCGTCGCGGGCAGACTCGTATCTGGTCCGGTGACGGCGGTGGGAGGGGATGGCGCTGGTCGGCTCCACGGCGCTCGGCGAGGTCACCCGGGCGATCGACCTGGCCGGGGTGTTCGCCAGCGCGATCCTCGGCGGGGCCGTGGCGGCGCGGGAACGGCTCGACGTCATCGGGTTCGTCACGCTGGCCGTCATCTCGGGTGTCGGCGGCGGACTGATCCGCGACACCCTGCTGCAGCACGGCACTCCGGTCGCGTTGACCGACTACGCGTACCTGCTGACGGCGCTCGCGGGCGCGGGCGTGGCGTTCCTGCTGCGGATCGAGGGCCGCGGCTGGAACGTGGCGCTGCTCGGCGCGGACGCGCTCGCGCTCGGTTTCTGGGCGGCGGCGGGCGCGCAGAAGACGTTGCAGGTGGGCCTCGGCTGGCTCCCCGCGGTACTCCTCGGCACGATCACCGCGGTCGGCGGCGGCGCCACCCGGGACGTGATGATGCGGCAGGTACCGGCGATCTTCGGTGGCACCATCTACGCGACGGCCGCGCTGGCCGCCAGCGGCATCGTCGTGGCCTGTACGAAGCTGGGTGTGCCGACGGTGGGCCTGGTGGCGGGGATCGTGCTCGGGGCCGGTCTGCGGCTGCTCAGCGTCCGGTACAACTGGACGCTGCCGAAGGGGCGGAACTGGTCGCTGCAGACCGGCCGGGAGTGGTGGGCCCGGGTGCCGAACCGGCCGGTCGCGCCGACGGTCAAGTCGTGGCGGGCCAGCCGGCTGACCCGCCGCGGCGGTACGAAGAAGTGATCAGTCGCCGGTGGCGACCGGGCGGGACGGGTCGCTGACCCAGTCGCTCCACGAGCCGACGTACAGCGCGGGGTGGAAGCCGGCGACGGTCAGCGCCAGTACGGTGTGCGCCGCCGTCACCCCCGACCCGCAGTACGCGCCGATCGCGGTGTCGGCGGTGACGCCGTGTGCGGCGTACGTGGCGCGGAGGGTGTCGGCGGGCAGCAGCCGGCCGTCCGCGTCGGTCGTGTCGGTCTTGGGCACGTTGACCGCGCCCGGGATGTGCCCGGCGACGGGGTCGATCGGCTCGGTCTCCCCGCGGTACCGCTCGGCCGCGCGGACGTCGAGCAGCACGCCGTCGGCGGCGAGCCGGGCCGCACCGTCCGCGTCGAGTACGGGGAGCTGGCCGGGTCGTACGGTGACGTCGCCGGGCGCCCGCTCCGGTACCGCGGTGTCGGTGTCGCCGCCGGCCGCGGTCCACGCCCGCCAGCCGCCGTCGAGCACGGACACGTCGGCGAGCCCGGCCCACCGCAACGTCCACCAGGTACGCGCCGCCGGCAGGCCGTCGCCGTCGTCGTACGCCACGACGCGGGAGTCGGCGCGGATGCCGGCGGCCCGGAGTACGCGCTGGAGGTCGGCCGGATCGGGCAGCGGGTGCCGGCCGCCGGTCGCGCCGTGCTCCCCCGTCAGGTCGGCCGACAGGTCGAGGAACACGGCGCCCGGAATGTGCCCGGACAGGTAGTCCGGGCGCGCCGACGGCTGTCCGAGACGCCACCGTACGTCGAGAACTGTCAGGGGCTCCTGGTACGAATTCTGCTGCCGGAGCGCATCCCGCAGCCAGTCGGGACCGACCAGCGGTCCGGGGTTCGTCGTCGCGGTCACGGCCCCAGTGTTCCGCAATCGTTTTCAGGTAGCATGGTGCCCCGGGAGGGTGTGTTGAACGACCTGGTTGACACGACTGAGATGTACCTCCGCACGATCCTCGAACTTGAGGAGGAGGGCGTCGCGCCGCTGCGCGCCCGGATCGCGGAGCGCCTGCACCAGAGCGGCCCCACCGTGAGCCAGACCGTCGCCCGGATGGAGCGCGACGGGCTGCTGACCGTCGAGGGCGACCGTCACCTGGCGCTGACCGCCGAGGGCCGCGCGCACGCCGTCGCCGTGATGCGCAAGCACCGGCTCGCCGAGCTGCTGCTGATCAACGTCATCGGCATGCGGTACGAGGCGGCCCACGACGAGGCGTGCCGGTGGGAGCACGTGATGAGCGACGACGTCGAGCAGCGGGTGTACCAGCTGCTCGGCCGTCCCACCCACTCGCCGTACGGGAACCCCATCCCCGGCCTCGACGTGTTCGACCCGGACGCGCCGACCATCGAGGAGCAGCTCGCCGAGCGGAACCTGACCAACCCCGAGGTCCGCGGGGCGGTCACCGTCGGGCGCATCTGCGAGAGCGTGCAGACCGACGCCACGCTGCTGGAGAAGCTGCACACCGCCGGCATCGACCCGGGCGCCAAGGTCCTCGTCGAGCGGGACGGCGACAGCGTCACCATCAGCCACGACGGCGCGGAGCTGCGGCTCACCCAGTCCGTCGCGAGCCGCGTCTTCGTCACCACCTGACCGCGGCGACCCGGCGGCACGCCCCGCGTAGCGCCCGGGTCGCCCACGCTGCTCGCGTATCCGGAAACCTGCGCCGTTCGCCCCGCCAGCACCCCCAGACGCTTGTCGGCCGTGCTCCCCACCCCCCACCGTCCTCTGATCCGTTGGTACGCCAGCGCCGTGCCGTCGGCGGCGCGCGCCACGACCGGGGCGATGCGTTCGCACGTACCTGCGGCGGGCCGGTGACGTACGACGGTGTCGTGGCGACGGCGGGGCCGCGGACCGGCGTCGGGCGGATCGGCGATCGCGGGGTGAGAAGGGGGCGGAGGACCCACCGGCGGGCGTACGGACGGTCGGTGGACGAGAGCCGGGCACGGTGCCGGCGGCATCCATCCGAGTCGATCCGCCGTGCGCGTCAACTTCGCGGAATCCGGGTTTTACCAACGGTTCCGCGTGGTACCCAGAAAGCGATGAGCGCACCGGTACGTCCGGCGGACGGCACCCTCTTCCAGCCGGACGAAGAGATCCAGTGGTGGTTGCGGCCGAGTTCCGGCGGCAGCCGCCGCGGCTATCTGGCGCGCCGGTTCACGCGGCCGGTGGTGGCGCTGTTGGTGGCGGGTGTGGCGACGGCGGTGACGTTCTGGGTCGTGCTGCCGATGCTGTCGGACGTCCGCTCGGACGTCACCGCGTGGCTGATGCCGGTACTGCTCGTCGCGGGTCTCGTCGCGGCGGGCGCCATCCTGCTGCTCGTCGTCGGGCTGTTGGCGCTGCTGATCCCCGAGCCGGCCTGTCCGCCACCACCGCGCGTGGTGGCGGACCTCTTGTACGTGATCACCGACCGCCGCGTACTGGTGGTGCGGGCGTCGCGCGGCAGCGGCCGGGCGTACGGGCCGGACGATCTGGCGCCGACGGACCAGGCGCCGTCGACGTACCGGATCGAGGAGGTGCGGCCGGGGGTCGGCAACATCCTCGTCGGCGTGCCCGGTCCGGGCGGCTGGATCCCGCGGATGAGCCTGTGGGGCGTGCCGGACCCGACGGAGGTCGTGGCGCGGCTGCAGAGCTGGGCGGGCCGACCGGACGGTCAGCCGGCCGACTAGCGCGAGTCTGCACAGCGCCGGAGTCCGTTCGTTGTCTCGCACGGCGGAGGTGCGTGCGCATACCGTCGTGTCGACAACGCGGCGAACGGGCCCGGCGCAGCCGGCCTGTACGGACCCGAGCTAGCGCTTGCCCTCGATGGATCCCGCGTACCGGACGAGCTTGGACACCGAGCGGCCCGCCGTGGTCGCCGACGTGCCCTTCGGGTACGTGTAGCGCAGCGAGACGATCTGCTTGTGCTGGCCGAGCCAGGTGACCTCGACGACCGGTCCGGCGCCGTCGCCCGCGCCCAGCACCCGGCTGTACGCGGCGCTGCCGAGCCCCTTGACCGTACTGGCGTCGCTGGGCGCGGCCTTCCCGAACGCCTTCGCGTCGGCCTTGGTGTCGACCACGCTGAGGGTGAGGTCCGGGTAGTCGGAGTAGAGCACCTGGAGCGCACACGTACGGGCGCCGGAGGCGGTGCTGGCGGCGGCGACCTGGAAGCGCGTGCCGGTGGCGGCCTCGACGCTGTCGTAGTCGAGGAGCTTGCAGGTCCCGCCTGCCTGCTGCGCCGGGGTGGGCGAGGCGGACGGGCTCGGCGCCGCGCCGAAGACGCCGACGCCGGTGGGTGCGGCCGACCCGGCGGGGGTCGGGTCGCCGGTCGGATGCTCCAGTCGGGAGCAGCCGGTGAGCGCCAGCCCGGCGACGAGCAGGGCACCGACGGCGGTCAGGGCGTGTCGTGCCGGGCGTGGCCTGGGGACGGCACGGTACGTACGCATCGCGGAGGTCTCCCGGGTCGGGTACTGCCCCGGCGGAGCGACCCGCCGGAGCGGGTCCGCGCCCGCCGGAGCGGGGGGTCGCGGCCGGCGACGGACGCCGACCGGCTACCCACCGTACGCGGGATGTGCCAGCAGGAGCGCACTGTTGGTGCGTGACCTCCGGAGTAATCCTCTGGTCACGCTGCCCGTTTCCGGCGCATACCGAGGGTTTTGCCGCGGTGCGGTGGCGCCCGCCCGGGACGCGGGCGCCACCTGACCTGTCAGCGGCTGCTGAGCTTGCCGACCTCGTCCGCGGTCAGCGTCAGCGCGGCCGCCGCGGTGTTCTCCTCCAGGTGCGCGACCGAGCCGGTGCCCGGGATCGGCAGTATCGCCGGCGAACTGGCGAGCAGCCACGCCAGCGCCACCTGGGACGGCGTCGCGTCGTGCGCCGCGGCGATCTCGTGCACCGGACCGCCGTCGTCGGCCAGTTCGGCCACCGCGATCGGGTACCACGGGATGAAGCCGAGGCCCTCCCGCTCGCAGTACGCCAGCACGTCGGCGGAACGCCGCTCGACCAGGTTGTACAGGTTCTGCACCGAGACGATGCCGGCGATCTCGCGCGCCTGCCGGATCTCGTCCACGCCGACCTCGGACAGGCCGATCTTGTTGATCTTGCCTTCCTGCTGGAGCGCGCGCAGCTCGCCGATCTGGTCGGCCAGCGGCACGCGCGCGTCGATGCGGTGCAGCTGGTAGAGGTCGATGCGCTCCTGACCGAGCCGGCGCAGGCTCATCTCCACCTCCTGCCGCAGGTACGCCGGGTCGCCGAGCGGGTGCCACGCGTTCGGCCCGGTGCGCAGCAGGCCGCCCTTCGTGGCGATCACCAGCTCCTCCGGGTACGGGTGCAGCGCCTCGCGGATCAGCTCCTCCGACACGTACGGCCCGTACGAGTCGGCGGTGTCGATGAACGTCACGCCGAGGTCGACGGCGCGGCGCAGCACGCGTACCGCCTCGTCGTGGTCGGCCGGCGGACCCCAGATGCCGGGGCCGGTGATGCGCATGGCGCCGAAGCCGAGCCGGCGCACGGTCAGGTCCCCGCCGAGGGCGAACTCGCCGCTTGCCGCGGCGACGGGCTGCTGGGTCACGATGTC
>NZ_BOMB01000032.1 GCF_016861975.1 Actinocatenispora rupis
GGCGATCTGCGTACGTCGGCGTTCTGCGGCGTTGTGGCCCCGCGGCACGGATCGGCGGCCTACGCTTTCGAATGTTCGGCGTGCCCGCGGCGGACCTGACCGCGCGCGGCCGGCGCGACGGAGGGGTGTGGGATGACCGAGCAGCCGCCGGAGGACCTGTCCGACGCGGACCGGCGCGAGCTGGAGGCGTTGCGCCGCAAGGCATCCGGCCGCGGCGTACGCGTGGGCCGGTGGCTCGGCGCCGTCGCCCTGCTCCTCGTCGGTACGCTGCTGGCCGTCCTGTCGGTCGTCGCCGTCTTCGCCCGCAACCAGCTCCTCAACACCGACCGGTACGTGGCGACGGTGGCGCCGCTGGCCACCGATCCAGTGGTACAGGACGCGATCTCGCGCCGGCTGACCGACGAGATCACCACCCGCGTGGACCTGACGACGCTCGGGCACGAGGCGTCCGACTGGCTGAAGAAGCAGGGTGCGCCGCCCGCCGTCGACTCGCTCGTCGGCCCGGCCGTCTCGGGCGTCGAGTCGTTCATCGCCCGCGAGGTCGACCAGATCGTGCACAGCTCGACGTTCGCCGACGCCTGGGACTCCGCGAACCGCGTCGCGCATGAGAACCTGCAGACCGTACTGACCGGCAAGGGCGGCACGATCCTCAAGAGCCAGGGCACCACCGTGTCGGTGGACCTGGGCGCGCTGCTGTTGACCGTGAAGCAGCGGCTGGTGGACCGCGGTTTCGCCCTCGCCGGGAAGATTCCGAAGATCAACATCGAGTTCGTCCTCTTCTCCTCGACCGCGCTGCCCAAGCTGCGCAACTACGTCACCGCGCTGGACACCGTGGCGACCTGGCTGCCGTGGGTGGCGCTCGTCCTGCTCGCCGCCGCCGTACTCACCGCACCACGGCACCGGCGCGGCCTGCTGCTGGCCGGCGCGTTCCTCGCCGTCGGCGCCCTGCTGATCATCGCCGGGGTCGCCATCGCCCGGGCGTACTACCTGAACAACCTGCCGCCGGCCGTGCACTCGCCCGACGCGGTGGCGCACGTCTTCGACATCGTGCTGCGCAACGTGCTCACCGCGTACCGGGTGATGGCGGTGCTGGGCGCGCTGGTCGCGGTGGTGTGCTGGTTCGCGGGACCGGCCCGTCCCGCGGTCTGGACCCGCCGCACCACCGGACGCGGACTCGACGCGATGGGCCACGGCCTCGCCCGCACCGGCGTACCGCTCGGCCCGGTGCCGGCGTTCCTGCACCGCTTCCACGTACCGATCGACATCGCGCTGGTGGTCCTCGCCGCCCTGGGCTTCGTCCTCACCGGCGCGGGCGCGTCCGCCGCCATCGGCTTCGGCGTCGGCCTCGTCGTACTCCTGGTCGTCGTCGAGACGCTCGCCCGCGCCACCGCGCCACCGCAGCCGGCGATCGTCTGAGAGGTCCTGACAGGAAAGGACCGTCGGCGCCTGGCGGACGCCTTTCTGTTAGGACCTCTCACGCCGCACCCGGACGCTGGTGAGCAGGTGCCGGATGACCCCCGCGTACTCGTCGCGCACCCGGCCCCGGTCGGCGTCCGGCGTCTCCGCCAGCGCCATCCCGGCGGTACCGAAGACGTTGAACATGATGCGGCTGACCGGCTCCACCGGATGCTCCGGCAGCTCGCCCAGCTC
Organism: Actinocatenispora rupis; assembly: GCF_016861975.1. GTDB lineage: Bacteria > Actinomycetota > Actinomycetes > Mycobacteriales > Micromonosporaceae > Actinocatenispora > Actinocatenispora rupis. The sequence continues at coordinate 1,651 of NZ_BOMB01000032.1, forward strand.
GGTCAGCGCCCGCACGGTCTCCGCCACCACGCTGTACGCGTAGCGTTCCTCCAGGTTGCGCAGCCGGTGCCAGCCGAGCGCGACGGGCGCCTCCTGCCACACGATCCGCGCGTACTCGGGCTCGCAGCAGCGGTCCAGGAACACCTCGATGCCGGCGAGCATCGCGTCCCAGGGGGTGCCCGCCTGCGCGCCCCGTTCGACGACGCGCCGGAACGTCTCGGTCTCCACCCGGTCGAACACCGCCTCGAACAGCGCGCTCTTGCCGGCGAAGTGGTGGTACACCGCGCCGCGGGTGGCCCGGATGTCGGTGGCCACGTCCTCAAGGGTCGTCGCGGCGTAGCCGTGCTCGACGAACCGGCGCAGGGCCGCGTCGAGGAGGGCGGACCTGGTCGCTTCCGAGTGCTGCGCGCGCCGGTTGCGGACCGGGGGCATGCGCCGAGCATAGGCGCCTGACCGGGCGGAACGTGCACCGCACGACCGGCCTGGCGTACGTTGCGCACGAAACATACGCTGTGTATGTGAATGCATGGTCTCGATGGGCCGGTGTGCCGTCACGCTGCCGTCGTACGTCGCTGTCGGGAACGGGTGGAGCATCGTGAAACCGTTGGGGCCCAACGATCCGGAGCAGATCGGACCGTACCGGGTGCTCGCCGAGCTGGGGCGCGGCGGCATGGGCCGGGTCTTCCTCGCCGCCGCCGCCGACGGCACCCTCGTCGCGGTCAAGCAGGTCCGCGAACAGCTCACCGACGACGAGGGCTTCCGCGCCCGGTTCAGCCGCGAGGTCGCCGCGTCGCGCCAGGTGGCCGGCGAGTACACGGCGGGGGTGCTGGCGGCCGACCCGGACGCGCCGATCCCGTGGCTGGCCTCGGAGTTCGTGGCCGGGCCGTCGCTGCACGACGCGCTCGCCACCGGGCCGTTCCCGGTGGAGTCCGTACTGGCGCTCGCCGCCGCGCTGTCGTCGGCGCTGGTCGACATCCACGACGCGCAGCTCGTACACCGCGACCTCAAACCGTCGAACGTGCTGCTCACCGACCAGGGCGCGACCGTCATCGACTTCGGCATCGCGCGGGCGGCCGACGGCGCCGGCACCGAGCTGACCCATACCGGCTGGCTGGTCGGCGCACCCGGCTTCATGTCGCCCGAGCAGGCCATGGGCCAGCCGGTGACCGGCCCCAGCGACGTGTTCTCGCTCGGCACGGTGCTGCTGGTGGCGGCCACCGGCGCCAACCCGTTCGACGGCCCGTCCACCCCGCAGACCCTCTTCAACGTCGTGTACTCCGCGCCCGAGCTCGACGCGCTCCCCGACCAGCTCCGCGACCTCGTCGAATGCTGCCTGGCCAAGGAGCCCGCCGACCGCCCCACCCCCGCCGAGGTACGCGACGCGGTCGGTGACCTGCCGCCGGTCGACCGGCTCTGGCCGCAGCCCGTACACGACCTCATCGCGACCCAGCAGTCCGAGGCCGACCGGTACGCCAGCGCCGCGGACACCGTGATCCGCCCGGGCGTACCGAGCACCGAGACGAAGGTGGACCCGCTGCGGCGTACGGCGCCGGCGAACGACGACCCGACCGAGGTGACCGCGCAGCGTACGCCGGATGACGACGGGGACGAGGACGACGTCGAGGCCGCCTGGGCGGAGGCCATCGGCAGCGAACCCCCGGTGGCCGGCGTCAACCCCGCCGCGGCGGAGGCCAGCGCGTCCGGCGGCGCGGCTTCCGACGGATCCACGCCCGACACGTCCGGCGCCAACGGTGCTGCTCCCGGCGGTTCCGATGGTTTCGGGGCTGGCAGTCCCGGGCCTGATGGTTCCGGTCCCGGCGGTCCCGGGCCTGATGGTTCCGGGCCCAGCGGCCCCTGGGCTGATGGTTCCCGGGCCGGCGGTCCCGGGGCTGATGGTTCCGGTCCCGCTGGTTTCGGGCACGACGGTGGGGGCGCTGGCGCGCCGCCGCCGTTCTCGGGCCTGCCGCCGCAGCCGACGAAGTCCGGTACGTCGGCTGGCACGGTCGCGCGGGTGCTCGCCATCGTGGTCGCCGTCGTCATCGTCGTCGGGTTCGGCGTGTTCGTGGCGAACAGCATCGGCCGGGCCGTGTCGCAGGCCAGCGGGAGCCAGTCGACGCCGGACATCGACCCGACGTCGGACTCGCCGTCGCCGGAGCCGTCACCGACGTCGGAGTCGCCGTCCCCCTCGCCGACCGCGCGCGACGGCGACACCCTCGACGACGCGGACCTGGACGACACCCCGATGGAGCCCGAGCAGTTCTTCCCCGAGCTGGCCGACTACGAGCTGCCGGCGTACGGCGTGCGGTCGAACTGCGACAAGGCCAGTACCGGCGGGGAGGGCGCCACCACCGACCTGGTCAACCGGTACGACTGCGACCGTATGCTGACCGCGGACTACCTGGACAAGGACGACGGGTTGATGGCCAGCGTGATGGTGTTCGCGATGCCCACGGCCGACGACGCGGAGTCGGTGAAGGACGAGATGAAGGCGGGCACCGACGCGTTCAACGAGCTCAACCACTTCTGCCCGCAGACCGGGACCGGGTCGTCGCTGTGCGACGGCTCCGACCCGAGCACCTGGGTGTACCGGCGCACCTTCCACCGGTACATGATGGTCGTGGAACTGTTCGAGCTGGACGGCAGCGACACGAAGAAGACCGACGCGCTCGCCACGTTCGCGGTCGCGGTGATGGACGGCATCGAGGAGCAGATCCCGACCATCCGATGACGCGCCGGACCGCCGTCAGGGGCGGAACCCGGCGCGTTCGGCGACGAGGTCGGACCGGATGAGTTCGAGCCGCCGGCCGCCCGCCGGGCCCGCTCCCCCGGTACGCGGGGCTGGTGCGGTGGTCGATGCGGGCGTCGCCGGTGCCGACCAGAAGACCGGCGAGGTCCGGGGGGGTACGACCCTGCCACCGGAGCTGACCGCCTTCGACGTGGCGGTGTGGCCGGAATCGTTGCGCGGCGCGGGATCGGCACCCCCTCATCCTGATGCGCGCCCGCGCGACGGCAAAGAAATTCTTGCCGGGGATATGGCCCTTACGCCTCGGACTGGCAATAATTTCGACCATGTCCGAGCCGGATGTTCTCGTGGCGTTGCGTCGGATCGCGCCCGACCTGCCGGGTGCGCTGCGGCGGGTGGCCGACGAGGTACTCGCCGATCCGCCCGGCGTCGTCCGCGGCACGATCGTCGAGCTCGCCGATCGCTCCGGTACGTCGGCGTCGACGGTGACGCGGCTGGCGCAGTACCTCGGCTTCGCGGGGTATCCGGCGCTGAGGGTCGCGGTGGCGGCGTCGGCGTCGGTCGGCGGCGCCTGGGACGAACGGATCCGGCGCGAGTTCACCGCCGACACCGAACTGGCCGAGGTGGCCCGCGGGCTGGCCGCCGCGCAGGCCCGCGCGGTACGGGAAACCCTTGCGGCGCTTGACCTCTCGGCCCTGGACGCGGCGGCAGCGGCGGTCGCCGGCGCGCGCCGGGTGGACGTGTTCGGGGTCAGCGGCAGCGCGATCATGGCGGCGGAACTGCGGATGCGGCTGCACGGCATCGGCGTACCGGCGTGGGTGAGCGCGGACGTGCACGAGGGGCTGACCGCCGCCGCACTGCAGACCACCGGCGACGTGACGGTCGGCATCTCGCACCGCGGCGGTACCAGGGAGACGTTGGACGTGCTGCGCCGCGCGCACGAGCGGGGTGCCACAACCGTTGCGGTGACCGGGTTTCCGGACGCGCCGATCGGTCGGCTCGCCGACCACGTCCTGACGACCGTGTCGCAGCAGACGACGTTCCGGGACGGGCCGCTCGCGGCGCGGCACTCGGAGCTGACCGTCGTCGAGATGCTGTACGTCGCGGTCGCGCAACGCACGTACGACCGAACCGTCCGCACCATGCGGGCCACCGCCGACGCGGTGCGAACCCATCTGGAGGACGCATGACCTCAGTACGCGCAGGGCTCGGACGGCGCGCCGTCCTGGCCGGCGGGATGGCCGCCGCCGGGATGGCCGCCCTGGCCAGACCCGATGCGGCGCAAGCGGATCCGGTCGCGGCGACCCCGGTGTCCGCGCCGGCGGTCAGCCCGGCCGACCTGCCGCTGACCGGCGGCAGCCAGTTCCCGATCGGGGTGTTCTGGCCGCCGCCGCCCACGTTCACCACCCCGGAGCGGTACGCGGAGATCGCGGACGCGGGCTTCACGTTCCTGCTCAACGGCAACTACCTGTGGGACGCCACCGGCATCACGTACGCGCTGGGACTGGCACAGCAGGCCGGGTTGAAGATGCTGGTGTCCGGCGACCCGCTGGAGGTCGTCACCGCCGGGAACTTCTGGATCGCCGGCGATCCGAGCGGCAACCGGCCGCAACTGAGCGTGGCCGACGCGACGGTGTGCCTGCGCGCCGTGCTCACCACGTACAGGAAGTATCCGGCGTTCGCGGGGCTGGACCTGGTGGACGAGCCGGCCACGGACCGGTTCACCACGCTCGCCGCGCTGGTGTCGATCGTCCGGCAGGTGGCGCCGACGGTGCTGCCGTACGTGAACTTCCGGCGGCTCGGCCAGCCGTGGGGCGCCTGGGGCACCGCCGGCATGGACGCCCCGACCTACACCCGGTACGTGCAGGAGGCCGTCGACACGATCGCGCCGTCGGTCCTCAGCTACGACCGCTATCCGTTGAACGCCAACGGAACCGACGACCCGCTGTACTTCCAGAACTGGGCGATCGTGCGCGCGGCGGGCCTGAAGGCGAACCTGCCGACCTGGATCTACCTGCAGTCCGTGCAGTACGCCGGGCACCGGTTGCCGAGCGCCGCCGAGGTCGCGTGGCAGGCGAACGTGTCGCTGGCGTACGGCGCGAAGGGCGTGCAGTACTTCACGTACTGGACGCCGGATCCCAGTCGTGGCAGCGGTTTCGTGCCGGCGCAGGCACTCGTCACCGTCGACGGCCACCGCACCGCCCTGTACGACGCGGCCAGGGCGCTCAACACCGGGTGGCTGCAACCCGCCGGCAGCCAGCTCAAGCCGCTGGTGTCCGAGTCCGTGGTGCACGCCAACGACACTCCCCTGCCGGTCGGCGCCACCGACTTCACCCCCGACGACCGGGTACGCCGGGTCGAGGGCGACGCCGTGGTCCTCGGCCGGTTCCGCCCGGCCGACGCCGCCGACGAGACCCGCTTCCTGTTGGCCGCCAACCGATCCCACACCACCCCTGCCACGGTACGGCTCCAGTTGCACGCGGAGACCGTCGCCCGGGTCAGCGTCTTCGACGCGGCGAGCGGCACGTACGCGCCGCAGCCCAACCCGGCGATCGTCGACGTGACGCTCGATCCGGGCGGAGCCGCCCTGTACCGTCTCGACCCGCGCTGACGCGGCGGTGGTGCGCCCCTACCGCACCACCGCCGGGATCCGGCCGCGACCCCTCAGGACTCCGGCGACGTGGCCCAGGCCGACAGCTTCTCGGGATTGCGTACCGCCCAGATGTGGGTGATACGCCCGGCCGACACGTCCAGCGCCGCGACCACCACGGTGACGCCGTCGCGCTGCGCCACCAACCCCGGCTGGCCGTTGACCGTACGCTCCACGATCGTCATGTCCGGCGCCTTCTCGGCGAGCCCCACGATGTAGCGGGCGATCTGCTCGCCGCCCTCGACGGGGCGTAGCGCGGCGCTCACGACGCCGCCGCCGTCGGCGGTCATCACCGCGCGCGGGTCGAGCAGGCCGACGAGCGCGCCGATGTCGCGGGACTCCCACGCCCGCCGGAAGTCCCGGACGAGGCCGGCCTGCCGCGGCTTGGGCGTCGTGGGCAGCTCCGCCGCCTCGATCCGGCGCCGGGCCGAACTCGCCAGTTGCCGGCACGCCGCCGGCGTACGGCCGACGATCTCGGCCACTTCGGCGAAGGAGTACCGGAAGACGTCGTGCAGGACGAACGCGACCCGCTCGGCGGGCGTCATCGCCTCCAACACCACCAGGAACGCCATGCTGACCGACTCGTCCAGCGTGACCCGGTCCGCCGGATCCGCCGCACCCCATTCGGTACGGTCCGGCAGCGGTTCAGGGATCCACTCCCCCACGTACCGCTCGCGGCGGGCCCGCGCCGACCCCAGCAGGTCCAGGCAGATCCGGCCCGCCACCCGCGTCAGCCACGCGCCCGGTGACGCGATCGCGTCCTGCTGCTCCCGGCTCATCGCGTACCACCGGGCGTAGGTCTCCTGCACCACGTCCTCGGCCTCCGCGAACGACCCGAGCAGCCGGTACCCGAGGTTCAGCAGCTGCCGCCGCTCGCGTACCAGCGCGTCCAGCTCCGGATCGCCGGATGCCGGCGTGACCCCGCCCATCGTGCCGCCCCTCGACTCGTCGCCCCCACCGGTACGACGAGACGGCCCACCGATCTGTGAGGTCCGCCGCACCGACCTCACATTCTCCCTGGCAGAGTCGTCGGACCAGTGCACCACCTGGTCACGGCCCCACGGGCCACCGCCATCCGAAGGGACGACCCCGCCATGTCCACCCGTACCACCGCGAACCGCGGTCCGCTGCCGGCGCTCCTGCGCCTCGTCGTCACCGTGCAGGCCGTCGCCGTCTTCGTCCAGGCGGTCACCGCGGGCCTGCTGCTGTCCGTACCGGCCGGCAAGCCGCTGCACAGCGCCGGGGCGTACACCCTGTTCGTGGTGGCGATGCTGCACGTGCCCGTCGCGGTCCTGGCGTGGCGGCCGGGCGGCGGATCGCCGCGCGCGATCCTGTTCGCGGTGGTGTTCCTGGCCGTCGCGCTGGTCCAGGTGATGCTCGGCATCGCGCACCTGACCGCGCTGCACGTACCGCTCGGCGTCCTGATGTTCGGCGGCAGCGTCGTCCAGGTCGTCACCATCTGGACCCGCCGCCGCGCCGCCGCCCCCGTCCCGGCCTGACCGCCTCAACCGCCGGTCCGGTACGCCACCAGGCGCGGGAAACAGTACGTGCGGCCGGCGTCGGCGGCGAGGTCCTCGGCCTGCGCCGCGCAGTGCGCCCGCCACTCCGGCGGCGCCGTCCGCACACCCAGCGCCTCCCACCGCTGCCAGTGCCGCCACCCGTCCGGTACGACATCGGCTCGGGTGACGGTGACGGCGCCGCTGTTGGCCAGGTGCCGGGCCCACCAGTCGGCGGAGTGGAAGCTGTGGAAGTCCTGCTGCCAGTGGCGCAGGTGGTCCGGAACGCGGCCGTCGATCTCGTGCGTGAGCCCCGGCAGGACGGTGCCGAGCTGGCCGCCGGTCCGCAGAAACGGTGCCAGGTAAGGCAAGTAGAGGTCGTCGGTGCCGAAGTAGTGGTACGAGTCCACGCTGACGACCGCATCGAAGTACTCCTCCGGAAACGGCATTGCCGGTACGCGGCGCCGCTGGCCGCAGTGCTCTCACCCGACGAGCAGGGCGGTGACGTCCGGGCGGTCCAGAGTGGCGGCGCACCAGGCGAAGTGCCCGTCCGCACCGGCCGGATCGTACGCGTGCGCGCCGATCAGCGCGTAGTACGCCCGGTAGAGCAGGAGCCGGTCGCGCCGGTGGCCGAGCCGGTCGCAGAACAGCGCGGTCAGTGTGTCGTCCCAGCGCCGCGCGTCCGGACCGTACATGTCGAAGAAGCCGGCGAACGTCGCCGCGTCGAACGCCGGATCGCCTTTCGTGGTCAGGAATCCCCAGTCCAGCAGCGCGGTGACCCGCCCGGTGTCGTCGACGAGGACGTTCGGCTGGCACAGGTCTCCGTGCACCAGCCCGCGCGGCGCCGGCGGCAGCTCGGCCAGCAGCCGCAGTACGCCGGCCACTTTGGCGTCCAGATCACGTACGGCCGCGCGCAGCCCGGCACCGTACCGGTCGAGGCGCCGGCGCAGTACGGCGGCCAGCGCGTCGCCCCATGTCGGCGCGTTCGGCGACCACGGCGGCGCCTCGCCGAGTACCGGCAGCGCGGCGGCGGCCGGGCCCGCGGCGACCTCGGCGAGCGCGGTGATTACGGTCAGCGCGGCCGACTGCGCGGTCGGCGGGCCGATCGCGCCGGACGCCAGCGCGTCGTGCAGGGTGCCGCCGGGCAGTCGCCGTTCCACCGTCACCGCCCGCCCCGCGAGCGACGACACCTCCCGTACGTCGGGCGTCGCGAACGGCAGGCCGGCGTCGAGCAGCTCGGCGTAGAAGGAGACGAGCGGCGCGAGGTCGGCCGCGGTGCGGTCGAACCAGACCTTCACGACACTGTCCGGGCCGAGCGTGAACGCGGCCGCCTCCATCCCGGAGCCCAACGCCTCCTCGACGGCGAACCCGTTGCGCCGCAACCGGTCCGCCCACTCGCTCGCCCCCACCGCACACCCTCCGTCGCCCGGCTCGGTCCCGCACCGACCGTACCCGTCGGCGGGTCGCGTCAGCCGAGGTGTTTGGTCACGTCCACGACCGTCATCGGGTACCCGTGGAACAGCCGGGCCTCCCGGCGTACCTCGGTGAAGCCGAACCGCAGGAACACCGGCGCCGAGCGCAGCGACGCCACCGCGGTGAGCGTACGGACGCCCCGCGCGGTGGCGCGGTGCTCGATCGCGGCGTACAGGAGGCGGGCGACGCCGCGGCCGCCGTGGTCGGGATCGACGTAGAGCTGGTCGACCTCGGCGCCGTCCAGGCACGCCCACCCGACGACCCGCCCGTCCAGTACGGCGACGACGCCGTCGGCGGTCGTGATCTTCCGGCGCAGCGCGTCCTCGGAACCGCTGGATGCCCAGTCCGCCAACGCATCCGGCGCGTAGTACCCGGCCGCGGAGATGCGGATGGCCCGCGCCCGCAGCGCGTGGACCGCGGCGGCGTCGGCGGCGAGCGCCGTGCGGATCCCGTACCCTGCCACGGATCGAGGATAGGCGTCAGGCGAGCGCGCCGCGGACCAGGGCGGAGGCGAGGTCGCGTGCCACGGCGGGCGTCACCCCCTGCTCCGGACCGGAGACCATCGTGAACAGCGCCCCGCCGTACAGGCGGAGCAGGACGGGGATGCGGTCGCGCGGCACGGCCAGGTCGAGGTCGTCGTGGTGCCGGGCGGTGAACTGCTCCGCGCCCAGGATCAGGTCGTGCATCGCGGCGGCGAGGGCGGGGCGGCGCTGCGACTCCAGCCACAGCTCGAAGATCGCGACGTACCGGTCGCGGTGGTCGCTGGCCGCCTCGTACAGCGAGCCGGCGATGAGGTCGGTCATCTGCTCGACGAGGGTGCCGCGGCGCGGATGGGTGGCCGCGGCGGCGGCCAGGTCGGCGTTGTGCAGCTCCAGCACCCGGCGGGTGACGGCGACGAGCAGGTCCTCCCGGGTACGGAAGTAGTTCGACGCGGTGCCGGTGGGCAGCCCGGCGCGGCGCTCGACGGCGCGGTGGGTGACGCCGTGCACGCCGGCGGACACCAGCAGCTCGATCGCGGCGTCGGCGAGGGCGCGGCGGCGCTCCAGGTTGGGTGCTGGCACGCCCCCAGTCTATGACACCATCGGTACTAGTACGATCGTAGTGAATGGAGGTGTGTCATGGACGTACTGATCGCCGGAGCCGGGGTCGGGGGCCTCGCGCTGACGCACGGGCTGCGCCAGCGCGGCCACCGGGTACGGGTACTGGAGGCCGCGGCGGGGCTACGGCGCGGCGGGGCCGGCGTCACGATCTTCAGCAACGGGCACGCGGCACTCGCCGGGCTCGGCGTGAGCCTGGACGGGCTCGGCGGGCGGATGACGGGGCTGCGCCTACGTACCGCGGAGGGTCGTGGCGTCGTCCGCGCCGACCTGCGGATGCTGCGCGGGCCGGTCCGCGTGATCGCCCGCGAACAGCTCGTCGACCGGCTCGCCGAGGGCCTCCCCGACGACGTGATCCGCTTCGACACCCCCGTCACCGACGTACGCACCGGCGACGGCCGGGTCGTCGCCCTCGACGCGTCCGGCGCCGAACACGAGGCGGACGTCCTCGTCGGCGCCGACGGGTACCGCTCGGCGGTGCGGCGCGCGGTCCTCGACCCGGCGCCCGCCGCGGACGTCGGCTGGTCCACCTGGCAGGGCCTCGGCCCACTCCTGCCCGACCTCGCCCGCGGCACCACCGGCGAACTGATCGTCGGCGACGCCGGCCTCGTCGGCCTGCTCCCCGCCGGGGACGGGCTGCTCCAGTGGTGGTTCGACACCCGCTGGACCGGCGACGACCCGCCGTCGCCGAGCGCGATGCTGCGCGACCGCTTCGCCACCTACGCCGAGCCGGTACCGGCCCTGCTGGCCAGCGTCACCGACGCCGACATCGGCCGCTACCCGCACGTCCTGCACCGGGTCGGCGACCGGTGGGGCAGCGGCGCGGCCACCCTGCTCGGCGACGCGGCCCACGCGTTCCCGCCCACCCAGGCACAGGGCGCCAACCAGGCGCTCGAAGACGCGTGGCTGCTCGCCCGCACCCTCACCGACCCCGCCGCCGACTCCCTCCGCCGGTACGAACGGGTCCGCGCGCGGCGCGCCGGCCTGGTGTCCCGGCTCGCCGCACGCGAAGGCGTCAACCAGCCGCCGCCGCGGTGGATGGGGCCGCTGCTGTCGGCGCTGCCGCCGCGACTCGTGGGCCTGGCGTACCGGGCGCAGATCCGCCGGTTCAGCGACGTCCGCGCCGGGTGAGCCAACGCCCACCCGGCCGACGCCGTGCGGTGCCGCGGGTCAGTCCCAGCGGAGCGTACCCAGCAGGTGGGTGAACGCGTCCTGCGTGGTGCTGCCTCCCTCGCTCGGCACGTAGGTGAGGACGTAGGTGTTGCCGCCGACGCGCCAGATCGCGTTCCACGGGCCACCGCCGGAGCGGGTGATCGTCGCGTCGTGCGAACCGAACCGCATCGTGGTCACGACCGTACCGGGGTTGCCGCGGCCGCGGGTCGGTGTCGCGGTGAGGGACACGGCGCTGCCGTTCGGTCCGCTGTACGTGGCCGACCACAGGTCGTCCCCCGCGGCCCAGGCGCCCTTCGCTCTGGTCCAGCCGGTCGCGGCGAGATCCGGCAGGTCACGCTCGTGGTACACGGGGCGCGACCCGCCGCCCGCACCGAGCACCGTCCGGTCACCGAGGCCGGCCGACAGGTGCACGGTCACCGGAACGGCCTGCCCGCCGGTCGCGCAGTCACCGGCGGGAACGACCGCACCGCGTACCGCGATCACGACCCGGTCGGCGCTCTGCCGTACCAGCTCGCCGCGCGGCCCGGTCACGTCCGTGCAGCCCTTGACGCCGGCGTACACGGTGATGGTCCGGTCGTCGCGGGCCACCATCGCCGACCACCACGGCACGACCGGCAACGCCGACGGGGACGGCGACGCGGCGGGTGCCGGCCGGCTCGGCGTCGGCCGTACGCCGACCGCGACCGCGACACCACCCAGTACGAGAACGGTCAGGGCCGCGGCCACACCGGCGGCGAGGGCGACGCGGCGCCGACGTACCCGGCGGTGGATCGCAGCCAGGGGCGCGCCCCGGTGGTCGGGCGGGACGTCGGCGGTCGCCGCGTCCAGCAGCTCGCGAAGTCGCTGTCCGTCGGTCACCGCAGCTCCTCTCCACCCGTGGTCGACGCGCCGATGAGTTCCCGCAGGCCGGGGTCGGCCCGCAGCACCGCGAGCGCCCGCGCCGTGTACGACTTGACCGTGCCGAGCCCGATGCCCAGCGCCGCCGCCGTCGCGGCCTCCGTCAGGTCGGCGTGGAACCGGAGCATGAGTACCGCGCGCTGCTGGCGGGGCAACGCCACCACGGCCCGCCGCACCGACTCCCGCAGGTCGACCCTGGCGTTGGTGTCGGTGTCCGGGCGTTCCGGCAACGAACCGGCCGGCACCTCACCCCACCATCGTCGGCGCCGCCACGACAGGTACGTGGTCGCCAGCACCGTCCGCAGGTACGCGTCGGGCGCGTCCAACCGCGACCAGCGCCCGTGCACCCGGGCCAGTACCGTCTGGAGCAGGTCCTCGGCCAGATGCCAGTCACCGGTCAGCAGCCACGCAGAGCGCAGCAACCGGGGCCATGCCGCCGTGACGTAGTCCGCGAAGTCGTCCACCGCCACCTCCACCCGGGATGACGACCCGGACCCCGTGCAGGGTTGCCCTGGCACGCGAAAACCTCAGCCCCACGCGGGACGTCAGGGCGTGGACGGGTCGAGCCCGAGCGCGTCGCGCACCTGGTCGCGCAGATCCGGCGAGGCGAACTCCGCGACCCAGTCGGCGAACCGCCGGGTGTACCCGACCAGCACCTCCTCGTCGACGTCCGCCGGACCGCCGGGACTGAGCCGCCCCGCGGCCCGACGACGTCCGGCTCCGACCGTACGAGATCCGTTGCCCCGACGGTGTTCCAAGCCGAGGCGCAGGGTCGGGCGGTTGATCGGAGCCGGCGTGCCGAGCCGCGGGACCGGCCGGCACCTTCGCGCGTAGCGACCCGGCCGAGACGTGCGGGGTCGGTCTGTCAGCCCGCGGCGGCGGGGCGACCCGGCCGGACGCGTCGGGGAAGAGTGCGTCAGCCCGCGGCGGCGGTGGCGTCGACGGACAGGACGTGCCGGCGCAGGAACGACAGCTCCGCCTCCAGCGCGCGTTCGTGCCCGTCGAGGAACGGTTCGTAGTGGCCGCCGGGCATCCGTACCAGTTCGCCGCGCGGCGCCCGGCGTACGGCGCGGGCGGCGGGCTCGGCCAGCGCCGTACGGTCGTCGTCGCAGACGAGGACGAGCAGCGGGCACCGTACCCGGGAGATGACGCGGCCGGGCCGGTAGAGGCTCTGGCCGAACACCACGCGCGCGGCGATCTCCTGCCGCCATTCCGGGTACTCCCCGGCCCGCAGCGCGCGCGGCCCCACCTGCGAGTCCGGCGTACTGACCAGCGCGACGGTACCGGGTGGGCCGGCGAGCGGTACGGTCCGCGGCGGTCGCCCGAGCAGTCCGCCGACCGTGTCGGCGAGGGCGTGGCCGACGAGCCGCAGCATGGCGCCGGGCCGTTGGTAGCGTGCCGCGTGCCGGCTGACGGTCGGGCCGTCGACGTTGGGGGTCTGCGCGATCACCGCGGCGACGCGCGGATCGGCCGCCGCGACCCGCAGGACGTGCCCGCCGGACGCGGAGAACGCCCACAGCGCGATGCGGTCGGGGTCGATGCCCGGCAGGCTCCGCGCGTACGCGATGGCGGCGTGCCAGTCGGCGAGCTGGTCGGCGACGCGGGCGACCTGCCGCCACCGGCCGCCGCTCTCGCCGAAGTTGCGGTAGTCGAAGGCGAGCACGCCGAGCCCGGCCTCCTGGAAGCGCGGCGCGAACAGGTCGGTGCCGGGCCCCTTCGGTACGCCGAGGCCGCCGGCCATGATCACGCAGGCACCGCTGGTGCCCGGGTGGTACCACGCGGCGTATTCGATGTCGCCGCGGACGAATCGCACTGCTTCGCGGGTGACGGACATTCCGCGCACCGCCTTCCGGGGTGGACGTGGGATCCAGCCCACCAAGTGAACCACGCGGTTCACAACACCGTCCACCGGGTACTCAGCCCGCCGCCTCCTCCCGGTCCAGCGCCCGCGTCAGCGCCGCGAACCCGGCGTCGATCCCGGCCGGGTCACCGCCCGTCGCCCGGTGGATCAGGAACCCGCGCAGCGTCGCGAGTACCAGCTGCGCCACCTCGGCCTTCCGCGCGTCCGACCAGTCCGGCGGGCACAACCCCACCAACGTCGGCAGGTACTGCTGCGACGCGCCGCGACCCAGCTCCGCGTACCGCTCCGGGTCGTACATGGTCAGGCCGATCGCCTGGTCGAGTACCCGGGACTCCTCGCCGACGAGTACCGGCCAGACCGCGCGTACCCGCGCGGACAGGGTGTCGGGGACGGCGCCGCTCGCCGCGAGCGCGCCGTCGATCCGGCGGTCGCGCAGCGCCAGGATCGCCTGCGTCAGCAGGTCGTCCACGCCGTCGAAGTGGTACAGCAGGACCTTGTGCGTGGTGCCGGCCGCGCGCGCCGCGCGGCGCAGCGAGAAGTCCACCAGCCCGTTGGCGGCCAGGTCGTCGGTCACCCGCGCCAGCAGTTCCTGCCGCCGGGCCTCCCCGCGCCGCGAACCCGTCGACCGGCGGTACGCGGGCCGCCCGTCCTCGTCCATGCCGAACCCCGTTCCCACAGCCGCCGGGAGAGTCGGCCGGACGACCGACCCCCCCTTTGTACCAACGAACGGGCCAGCACCCGGCGCACCGGTCGGGCCGTCAGGCGCGGGTGAACTCCATGATCCAGTTCGACTCCCAGGTCTTTCCGCCGTCGGCGGAGAACTCCTGCTCCCAGCGCGCCGAGTTCGCGGTGATGTCGGACCAGACGAAGTGCGCGCGGATCGGCCGGCCCTCGTGGGTGTCGTCGCCGTAGAAGTCGCCGCGGCCGTCGGTGAACGTGCCGACCACCGGCGGGAACAGCGTCCCGGTACGGCTGCTCGCCCAGTACAGCGACCATTCCTTCCGCTCGACGTCGAACAGGCGCAGGGTGAAACCGCGGCTGCCCAGCGTCGGGAACACGATCTCGTCGGTGTTCCCGCCACCCTCGAAGATCTGCCGACAGGTACTCGTCCCCGGAAACGTCTCCCAGTCGTCGCACCCGGCGAGCAGCGTCGTACGCCGGTGGTTGACCACGTTCCAGGTACCGATGAAGAAGTCGAAGTCGCTCATGCCGCCGATCGTCGCCGACCACGGCTGACAACCCCCGTCAGCGACCCCGACGCGCGTCAGCCGCGGATCCGCGCCGCTGCCGGTACGCGCGGGACTTGTGCCGGGCGCCGCAGACCGCCATCGTGCACCAGACCGCGGCCCGCGCCGGCGACGCGTCGAAGTACGCCCAGCGGCAGGTGGGGCGGCGGCAGAGCTTGAGCCGCGACCAGCTGCCGTCGACCGCGGCCGCGGCGACCGCGGCGAGCACCGCGGCCGGGGCCACCAGCCGGCCGCCGGCCGGTACGAGGGTGATCGCGCCGGACCCGTCGACGTCCAGCCGCAGCGCGGGGTCGCCCACCGCCGCGCGGGCGGACGCCAGGGTCGCCGGGGCGAGCGGCTCGTCGGCGCCGTGCGCCCCGACCAGGGCCCGCAACCCGTCCCGCAGCGCGACGGTCCGCCGCCGGTCGGCCGCGGTGGCCGCGCCCGGGAAACCGTTCCGTACCAACCATTCCCGGTACCCGTCGGGCTCGGCGATCTCGTCGGTGCCGCGGGCCACCGAGACGGTGTTGAGCAGGTCCCGGACGAGTTCCAGGCGCCCGGGCGCTGGCCGCGACACGGGTGTCAGTCCGCCGAGTGCAGGGCCGCGCGGGCCGCCGCGAGCAGCGGCGGACGCATCGCCGCCGCCGGGATGTCGGGCTGGAACGCGATGGTCGACTCGATCGCCGCCAGCACCGCCCAGGTACGCACCCGGCTGGCCTCGTCGTCGGTGGCGCCCAGCGCGGCGAGCATCCGCCCGGCCAGCGGGCGTACCCGGGGGCCGAGCGTCGGGTGCGCGGTCGTGATGCCGGACTGGACCATCGTCAACGTCAGCGCCTTCCGGTCGGCCAGCGACAGGTCCAGGTAGCGCTCCAGGAACTCGTCGGGCGTCAGGTGCCCGCCGTCGAGCAGCTCCTCGATGTCGTCGAAACCCGGCCCCAGCACGGCTTCCAGCAGTGCCGCGGTGTCCGCGAACCGTTCCCGTACGGCGGGCTCGGTGACGCCGGCGCGCGCCGCCACCTCGGCGACCGTGGCGTTCGCGTACCCCCGGTCGAGGAACACGTCGAGCGCCGCCGCACGGATCGCCTCGGTCGTCACACGCCACTCCCGTCACCAGAAGAACGAATCTTCCGGTGACGGTAGCAGGCGGGTCAGGGGGTGCGGCGGAGGGTGAACCAGAAGGTCGGGAACGGGTTCGTCCCCGGCGTCACGTCGAGCAGCTCCCAGCCGGTGAAGCGGGTGCGCAGTTCGTCGGCGGTGACGCCGGAGATCTGGTCGGGGAACGCCTCCGGCCCGTACCCGAACATCAGCAGTCGCGCGCCGGGTGCCGCCCGCCGCGTGAGTCCCACCGCGTACGCGTCGCGCCGGTGGTGCGGGATGCCGCAGTAGCAGCTCAGGTCGAAGAACAACCCGAACGGCCCCGGTACGTCGAGGTCGTCGAGCCGGCTGGCGTCACCGCACAGCAGCCGTACTCCGACGCCGGCGGCCTCGGCCTTGGCGCGGGCCTGCCGTACGGCATCGTCGATGAGGTCGACGCCGACCACGTCCCAACCGTGCCGGGCGAGGTAGACGGCGTTGGTGCCGGTGCCGCAGCCGAGTTCGAGCGCGCGGCCGGGCGTGGGCGCCGCGTCGCCGGTCACCGCGGCGACGAGTTCGGGCGGCGTGGTTCCGTTGTCCCACGGCGGTTTCCCGGCCCGGTACCACTCCGCCAGCTCGCGCCGGACCGCCTCCTCCGCCTCGCGTTCGGACCGTGTCGTGGTCTCGCCGTGCGCGCTCATGACTGCCTCCCGAATCGAAACAATTCTTAGTCGAACTCTAGAACTCAACTCTAGAGATACACTTCAGCCATGAGTACCGTCAAGCGACCGGACAAGCGGACCGAGCGGTCCCGGCAGACCCGCGACAAGGTGGTCGCCGCGGCCCGCGAGCTGTTCCTCGACCAGGGGTACGCCACGACGAACCTGCAGGACGTCGCCGCGCGCGCAGGCGTTGCCGTACAGACGATCTACTTCGTGTTCGGCAACAAGCGCACGCTGTTCAAGGCGGTCGTGGACGACACGATCGCCGGCGACAGCGCGCCGGTCGCGACGATGGACCGGCGCTGGTTCCGCTCCGCCGTGGCCACACAGACGGCGGACGAGCAACTGCGCGCGCACGTGCGCGGTACGCGGAAGATCCTGGACCGGGTCGCGCCGATGATGGCGGTCATCGCCGCCGCGTCCGACGCCGATCCGGACATCGCCGCGGACTGGAACCACGCCGAGGATCCGCGGTACACGGTGCAGCGGGCCGCGGCCGCGAGTCTCGTCGGCAAGCCCGACGCCCGCCCCGGCGTCTCCGCGACCCGCGCGGCCGACCTGCTGTACGGGTTGCTCAGCCCGGAGCTATACCTGGTGTTCGTCCGGGAGCGCGGCTGGACGCCCGCGGCCTTCGAACGCTGGGCGTACGCCACCTTGCGTGGGCAGCTCTGCGCGGACCCGGCCGCGGCGGACGGCGCCGACTGACGAGGCGCGGTGGCGCGCACCTCCGCCGCACCCTCTCCCGCGAAGACGGTGTTAACGTGTCAACCATCGGGACTTACGACCCACGACCCGACCAAACTGGCACCACACCGAGCTTTTGGCGCGTCAAACGCGAGGGAGCGGGATCGATGCGGCGACACCCCGGGCGCCCCGATGGCCGCTGACGGCCGCGCCCCGCTGTACCAGCGGATCAAGGCGGACCTGCGCGCCGCGGTGCACCGCGGGGAGTACGAGGCGGGCGGCCCGTTCGTGACGCAGCGGGAGCTGTGCGCGCGGTACGGGGTGAGTACGACGACGGCGGTGAAGGCGCTCAACGACCTGGTGGCGGAGGGGCTGCTGATCCGCCGGCAGGGCCGCGGCACGTACGTCGCCGAACGGGCCGAGCGCGCGGGCGGCCCCGGCGTGCTTCGTACGATCGCCTGCATCGTGCACGGCCTGCGCGGCACCCACGTGTCCACTGTGGTCAGTGGCGTCGAGTCGGTCTGCGCCGAGCTGGGCTACCGGATGTACCTGACGGACACGGCCCGGCGCGACGTCCTCGCGTCGCCGCGGCGGGAGGCGACCGCGCTGACCGAGGCGCTGCTCTCGCCGGTCGCCGGCATCGTGCTCTACCCGGTCGAGGGCGCGCACAATGCCGCACTGTTGAGCCGGATCCGCCGGCACGGCATCCCGCTCGTCCTCGTCGACCGGTACCGGACCGACGTGCCGACCGACGCGGTGATGGTCGACAACGTCGCCCTCGGGTACCAGTTGACGCGTCACCTGATCGCCGCCGGGCACGAGCGGATCCTCACGCTGTGGAGCGAGACGCGGGTGACCAGCGTGCGGGACCGGCTCACCGGGCACGTACGGGCACTGCGCGAGCGCGGCCTCGCGGTCAGCCCGGAGCTGACCGCGCTGCGGCCGTACGGGGAGCAGGCGGAGCCGGTCCGGTTGGCGCTGCTGCGATCGGCGCTCGACGCGGCCGACCCGCCCACCGCCGCCCTCTGCGCCAACGGGTACGTCGTGGCGACGGTGGCGCGGGACCTCGTCACCGTGGGGCGCAGCGTACCGGTGGACGTGGCGCTCGCCGGGATGGACGACGCCGGCCCGGTCGACCTGCTCGGACTGGCCACGGTGACCGCCGCGCTGCCGTCGGCCGAGCTGGGCGCCACCGCGATGCGGCTGGTGGCGCAGCGGATCGCCGGCGCCACCGACGATCCCCGCCACGTCACCCTGCCGACCGAGGTACGCACCCGCGACGCCCGCGCCGGCCACCTGCGCACCGTCGGCCGCGAGCGCACCTGACCCGCGGAACGCCGGAACCGTTGCGGCACAACGGATCCGGTCAGAGGTCGAGCAGCAGGGCGCGGTGGTCAGACACCTCGGGGTCGGCGAGCACCTCGAACCGGCGTACCGCGGCGGGGTCGGAGACCAGCAGGTAGCTCGCGTGCCGCAGCGGCTTGCGGTACCGGGAGGTCCGGGTGTCGGCGTCGCGGACCAGGTCGGTCAGGCCCGCCTTGGCCAGGATCGGGAACATCTCGCTGTCGGGCAGCAGGTTGAAGTCGCCGCACAGTACGGTCACGTCGCCCTCCTCGCTGGCGCCGGTGACCAGTTCGGCGAGGCGTTCGGCCTGGGCGAGCCGGGCCGGGGTGTCGCCCTTGCCGCGCGGGTCGCGCAGCCCGTGCACCTGCACGACGGTGACGAACCGCCCGGCCGCCCGGTCGTACACGCGGACCGCCTGCGCGGCGCGGGGCCGCCCGTCGTTCGGCCAGTCCTCCGCGTACTCGACGTAGTTGCCGTGCACGAACGCGGTGCGCAGACCGACCACGGGCAACGTGTCGGCGACGAACGACGCCACCCCGAAGTCCTGCCGGTACGCGTGGCCGTCCCGGTCGTGCACCGGTCCGGCGTCGCTGGCGGTGAACAGGGCGTGGTGCCGGGACAGCCGGGCCCGTACGTCGGCCAACAGGTTCGCCCGCTGCGGCAGCGCCCGGTCGGCGTCCTCGAACGCGGTCCAGCCGTCGAGTCCGGGCGTATGGGTCACTTCCTGGAGGCACAGGACGTCGGCGTCGCAGGTGGCGATCCAGGGGGTGAGGTCGTCGAACATCGCGCCGCCCCAGGCGTTCAGAGAGATGATCCGCACGGGATCCGAACCTAGATGGTCGGCCCGCCCGATGCGCGGTGCCGGCCGGCGACGGCGCTGTGGGGTCGGTCTCAGCCGCCGTACGCGTGTCCGGATCTGACAGGACCTCGTCATTGCCGCCATCGGCCGCGGCCGCCACGATGGACCCATGCCCGCTGCCCACCGCGTCGTCGTCGCGGTCTTCCCCGACGTCGACCTGCTCGACGTCACCGGCCCCGCCGAGGTGTTCGCCCTGGCCAACCGCGTCACCGCCACCACCCGGTACGAGATGCGCCTGGCCGCGCCGGACGCCGGCCCGGTGCGTACGTCGGCGGGAGTGCGGCTGGTGCCCGACGCGACGTTCGACGGGATCGGCCGGCGGGTCGACACCCTGCTCGTACCCGGAGCGGTCGAGATGACCGGCGACGGCCCGGTCGCGCGTACCGACGCCGACGTGGTCGAGTGGGTGCGGCGTACCGCGCGGCATGCCTCGCGGGTCGCGTCGGTGTGCGTCGGCGCGCACGTGCTCGCCGCGGCCGGACTGCTCGACGGGCGTACGGCCACCACGCACTGGTCGACCGCCGCGCAGCTCGCCGTCGAGCATCCCGAGGTCACGGTCGACCCGGACCCGATCTTCGTGCGTACCGACCGGGGCCGGTTGTGGACGGGTGCCGGGATCAGCGCCTGCCTGGACCTGGCGCTCGCCCTCGTCGCCGAGGACCTGGGCGAGCAGACCGCGCTCGCCGTCGCCCGCGAACTCGTCCTGTACCTCAAGCGGCAGGGCGGGCAGAGCCAGTTCTCGGTGCCGCTGAGCCGGCCGGCCGCGACCCGGCGCGACATCGACGAGCTGCGCGCGTGGATCGCCGACCACCTCGACGAGGACCTCTCCGCCCGGGTACTCGCGGCCCGGATGCGGCTCAGTGAACGGCATTTCGCCCGCGTCTTCGCCCAGGAGACCGGCACCAGCCCCGCCGCGTACGTCGAGGCGGCGCGGATCGAGGAGGCGCGGCGCCTGCTGGAGAGTACGGACCGGACGCTCGGCGGGATCGCCGCCAGCGCCGGGCTCGGGTCGGCGGAGACGCTGCACCGGGCGTTCCGGCGGCGGCTCGCCACCACACCCGCGGCGTACCGGCGGCGTTTCCGGACCCGTACCGGCTGATCCGCGCCCGCGATCCGCGCAACGGCACCGTTTCCGTGCCACCGCCCCACTCCCCCGGCGTACTGCCGGGCGGAGCACCCTGCCCTGCGTCGGCGCAGCGGCACGACCCACGAGGAAGGAACGAGATGAGCACCAGCCTGCGCACCGTACTCGCCCTGGACGAGCGGCCGCCGCGACTCGGCGACGCCGTACTGGTCATGATCGACTTTCAGGAGACGTACCGGCGGGGCGTCATGGCCCTGGACGGGGCCGAGCCGGCGCTCGCCGCGGCCGCGGACCTGCTGGCGCGGGCCCGTACCGCCGGCGCGCCGGTGGTGCACGTGGTCAACGACGGCGGCCCCGGCTCCCCGTACGACATCGGGGCAGCGATCGGTGCCATCAGTGCCGAGGTCGCGCCCGTCGACGGGGAAACCGTTGTGGTGAAACGGTTCCCGGACGCGTTCCACGAGACGACGCTGGCCCGGACGCTGCTCGACCTGGGCGCCTCCCCGGGCACCGACCTCGTCCTCGCCGGGTTCATGACGCACATGTGCGTGACGTTCACCGCGCAGGGCGCGTTCCGCCTCGGGTACCGGCCGACGGTGGTCGCGGACGCCACCGCCACCCGCGCCCTCACCGCACCCGACGGCACCGTCGTGCCCGCCGCCGTACTCGGGACCGCGGCGCTGACCACCGTCACCGACCTGTTCGGCCTCGTCGTACCGACCGCGGCGGCACTCGGCGCCTGATCCCGGCGACCGGCGGCCCCGCTGGTTCCGGCGGACGCCGTGCGACCCGGTCGTACGGCGTCCGCGCTCACGCGGTGCGGCCCCGGTCGGTCGGCACGGGCGGGACCTCCCGGACCACGGCGACCGGGGTCGGGGCCTCGTGCAGGACCCGGTGGGCCACCGCCCCGAGCCGGGAACCCGCTCCGGCGCCCACGACCAGCAGCGCGGCCCCGTGCGCCGCATCCACCAACGCCCGTCCCGCCGAGTGATGGACGACCCGTTGCCGCACCACCACGTCCGGGTACTTGGCCGACCATCCGGTCAGGCTCTCGGCGAGCAGCCGTGACTCCACCGCGCCGACCTCGTCGACGTCGTACGCCGGGGGCAGCACGTCGCCGGGCTCGCCTGCGGAAGGCGCCCGCCACGCGTGCAACGCCACCAGCGGAACGTGCCGCACATCGGCCGCCCGGAACGCGAACGCGACGGCCGCCTCCGACCGCGGGCGGCAGTCGGCGCCGAGCAGTACGGGTGCCGCCCAGGCCGGATCCGGCACGTGCGGCGGCAGTACGACGAGCGGACTGGTGGCGTACCTGGCCAGGTAGCGTCCGGTGGAACCGAGAAGCAGCTCACCAACCCAGCCGCGACCGTGGCTGCCGACCACCACCAGATCCGCGCGCCGGGACGCCTCGGCCAGCACGGCGCCGGGCAGCCCGCTGCGTACCTCGCCGCGCACCGTCAGGCCCGCGGCGGCGTCCCTGGCGCGGCGGACGGCGGTGTCGACCACCTCCTGCGCCTCGTCCCGCGCCGTCGCCATCGGCGCGCTGCGCATCGACGTACCGAGCAGTGGCCAGTCGAAGGCGTACACCACCTCCAGCGGGCGCCGACGCAGGGCCGCCTCCCGCGCGGCCAGGTCGACGGCCGCCACCGCCAGGTCCGAACCGTCCACCCCGACCACGACAGACACGGTCCCCGCCCCCTTCGCGGCGGCCGGCCACGACGCGACCGCGCTCCCGTCTCGATGCTGCCGACCGGGCGCGGCGGGCCGGGAGGGCCGTACGGCCCGGTTCGGCAGGCCGGTCGGCGGGCGTCGACGGGCGGCACGTCGGGCGGTGGGCCGCCGCACGCCGGCGCCGTGCCGGCCACATCGCCGGCGGCCCCGGTCCACCACCGGGACAGCGCGGGGTCAGTCCGCGGCGAGCCGCCGGGCGAACGCCACGGCCAGGCCCGGCACCGCCGCGACCGCCAGGCACACCACCAGGTCGACCGCGCCGACCGGACGGGTACCGAGCAGGTCCCGCAGCCCGGGTACGGTCACGGCCGCGAGCTGCAGCAGCGCCGAGGACGCGACCGCTGCGTACAGCGCACGGTTGGGCCGGGTACCGGACGCGGGTCGGGCCCGCACCGCCAGCGCCATGCCGAGCTGGGCGAAACCGAGCGTCAGGAACACCATCGACTGCCACGGCCGCCCGGTGTACGCGGCCCACCAGCCGACGCCCAACGTCACCGCCGTGATCAGCGCACCGGTCGTCAACAGCCGTCGGCTGAGCCCCGCACCGAGGATCGCCTCGCCCGGCGGTCGGGGCGGGTCGTCGAGCACGCTCCGGTCGGGCGGTTCGGCGCCGAGCGCGACGCCGGGCAGCCCGTGGGTGAGCATGTTGATCCACAGGATCTGCGCGGGCAGCAACGGTACCGCCATTCCGAGCAGCGGACCGAACAGCATCACCAGGACCTCGGCCAGTCCACCGGACAGCGCGTACCAGAGGAACCGACGGATGTTGGCGTAGATCCGCCGTCCCTCCTCCACGGCGGCGCCGACGGTGGCGAGCTCGTCGTCGGCAAGTACCAGATCGGCGGCCTGGCGGGCGACCTCGGTGCCGCCGCGGCCCATCGCCACGCCGATGTCCGCCCGCCGCAACGCTGGCGCGTCGTTGACGCCGTCGCCGGTCATCGCCACCACGTCGCCCCGCGACTGCCATCCGGCGACCAGCTCCATCTTCGCCGCCGGAAGGATCCTGGCGTGTACCGCGTCGTCGGGGATCCCGACCCGCCGGGCCACGGCCGTCGCGGTGGCCGCGTGGTCGCCGGTGACCATCGCCAAGGAGATTCCCGCCGCGGCGAACCGGCGCAGCAGCGCGGGAATGCCCGGGCGTACCGGGTCGGTCAGGGCGACGACGCCGCGCGGGCGCAGCGCGTCCTCCCATTCCGACCGGTCCGGCGGCGCGTCGTGGTGGGCGTCGGCGACCGCGAGCACCCGGTACCCGTCCCGGCTCAGCCGGTCGGCCGCGTCCCGCAGCGGACCGCCCTGCGGGAGCAGTACCTCCGGCGCGCCCTTGCTCACGACGAGGTAGCCGCCCTGCGGGGCACGGTGCAGGGTGGTCATGCGCCGCCGGGTCGTCTCGAAGCCGATCGCACCGACCCGCGGATACCGTCGCCGCGTCGCCTCGGCGAAGGTTCCGAGACGGCCGGCCGCCGCGACCAGCGCCGCCTCCATGGGATCGCCGACCGCGGCCCAGTCGGGGCGGTCCGGGGTCGGTGCGGCGAGGTCCGCGTCGTTGCACAGCACCAGATCCGCCGCGAGCCGGTCGATCTCCCGCCGGTCGACTCGACCCTCCACTGTGGACGATCCACCGGCGGGTTCGTACCCGGTGCCGGACAGGGCGAGCACCGCGCCCGGCAGTACGACACGGGCGCAGGACATCCGGCCCTCCGTCAGCGTGCCCGTCTTGTCCGTCGCGACCAGCGTCACCGAGCCCAGCGTCTCCACCGCGGGCAGGTGCCGTACGACCGCGTGCCGTTGCGCCATCCGGTACGCGCCCAGCGCCAGCGCCACCGTCACCACGGCGGGCAGCGACTCCGGCACGGCGGCGACCGTCAGGCTGACGGCCGTCAGTACCATCTCCTCTGCAGGCAGCCCACGCAGCAGCCCCGCCAGCATCACCAGGACCGACAGCGCCACGCAGGCGGCGCCGAGCACGCGACCGAGTCCGGCCAGCTTCTGCTGCAACGGTGTCCGGCGCCGGGGCTGACCGGAGACGAGCGCCGCGATCCGCCCCAGCGCGCTGTCTCCCCCGATCCGGGTCACGACGCCACGGGCGGTCCCGGACACCACCACGGTGCCGGCCAGCACCGCCTCCCCGGCCTCCCGCGCCACCGGTACGCTCTCGCCCGTCAACGCCGCCTCGTCCACCCGCAACCGGTCCGCGGTGGCGATCGTCGCGTCGGCCGGCACCACGTCCCCGCCGGCCAGCGTCACCACGTCCCCCGGTACGACCTCGGCCGCCGGGAGCAGCCCGGTCCGGCCGTCCCGCAGCACCCGGGCCGTCGGCGCGGCCATCCGCCGCAGCGCCGCGACCGCCCGGTCCGCGCGTACCTCTTGAACCACCCCGACCGTCGTGTTCAGCACGATCACCAGGCCGATGACGATCGTGTCGGTCAGGTCCCGCAGCGCGATCGTGACCGCCATGGCCGCAAGCAGCAACAGGATGAGCGGGTCGCGCAGCTGACCGGCGACCCGCCGGTACACCCGGGGCCGCGGCGGCGGTGGCACCTCGTTCGGGCCGAACCGTGCCCTCAGTTCGGTTGCCTCGGCCGCTGTCAGCCCGACGGCATCGGTGATCCCGGCCTGCCCCACCACCCGTCCATGGTGGGCGCGACGGAACGAGCCGCACAGGGCAGTTCGGCCCGACCGCGCGGGTCCGGGTCGAGCCGGTTCCGTCGCGCCGCCCGGCCCGCTCCGCCGCCCGACGGGACCAATGGCCCTTAGCAACGGCGGAGTCGGGTCGCGACGATGGCCGTCAAGGGGCCAGGCGCGACAGGCGCGGACACGACGGCGTCGACCACGCGCGCGAAGACTCGGCGACCGCGCCGTCAACCGGCCGAGGTGCCGCGATGTGCGGCATGTCCGGACAGTTCCGGGAGAGATGCCATGACGACGACCAAGGTACGAGACGTGATGAGTACGCCGGTCATCACCCTGGACGCGGACGCGACGTACAAGCAGGCGGCGGAACTTCTGCTGGGCAACAAGGTGGGTGCCCTGCCCGTGGTCGACGCACGGGGCGACGTGATCGGGGTGGTCTCCGAGTCGGACCTGCTGACCAAGGTGGCCATCGTCGCGGATGCGCTGGAGCCGGGGTTGCTCGCCAGCAGGCGCCGGAAGAGGGCCGCCGCCAAGGCAGCGAGCGACCGCGTCTCGGGCCTGATGTCGGTACCGGCGTGCACGGTGTCGTCGGAGGCGACCGTGGTGGAGGCGGCGCAGCTCATGCGCGACCGGGAGGTCAAGCACCTGCCCGTACTCGATCCCGACGGCGCGCTGGTCGGCATCGTCGCGCGCAACGACCTGCTGCACAGTTTCCTGCGCAGTGACCGGCAGATCCGGGCGGACGTGGTCCACGACGTCGTCGAGTCGTTCCTCGTCGCGGACCCGAACGAGGTCGGGGTGGCGGTGTCCGACGGCGTCGTCACGTTGTCCGGTGAGCTCGACAACCCCGCGAGCATCCCGCTTGCCGTGCAGGCCGCCCGGTCGGTACCCGGGGTCGTGGATGTCGTCGACAACCTGGTGGCGCGCCGCGACGACCGGAACACCGCATCGGACGCGTCGCCACCGTTCGGCCCACTCCGTACGTGACGGACTCGGCGTCGCCGGCCGCGTCCGGCACGAACGAGCGTACGGGCAGCCGGACTGGAACCGGTCAGTCGCCGGGGAAACCTTGCGGTGTCGCGGTGCCGTTACCCCGCGCCGTTCAGCGGCTGGCCGGCCGTATCCCCGCCTGGGTCAGGACGTCGGTCGCGCCGCGCGGTGTCCACTGCGCGTCGGCGGCCAGCATCAGCGCCCGGCGCGCGACGTGCGGTTCGGTGTCGGCCGGTACGACGAGGAGGAAGACCGCGGTGCCGTGCAGGCAGTGCGCGACGAGCAGGTGGGTCAGCATCTGCCGGTTCCACCCGATCGGTACGCCGTCGCCGGCCCGGTCCGGGTGCGTGTCCCAGTCCGCCCAGGACAGCCGCAACCATTCGATCTGCCCGAAACGACGCTGTACCGGCGGGAAGAGTTCGGCGAGTTCGGTGTCCAGGTCGCGGGACCGGGGCCACCAGGCTCCGTCGACTTCTCCGGCCCGCCGGAAGGGCGCGAACGTCACGCGCAGAAACGTCCCCATGGTGCATTCCCCCGCGAAGGCGATGTGCGAGCCTTCCCTGTCGGGCTCGCGGGGGCCGCGCATCAGGGTCCGGGACGCCCGGCTCTCTACGACGCAAGCCTAGGCTCAACAAATGCAAGATCGGAGCCGATCGGTGCCCGCCCCGGCCGATCGGCCCGCCCCGTCGCGACCGGGTACGACGACCGCGGCGTCCGGTACGTCCGGCAAGTCGCCGATGCACTGTCCACAGTGGAGATTCCGGCCGTACGCCCGGGTGGGGTGGATCACCGACCCTCACCCGGATCGGGACGCTACGGTGACGGCACACGACTGGCGCGGGTGGTCGAACCACCGGGGAGTGACGTACGGGGTGTCGACCGCCTGGGTGCCCCACACCGCTGAGGGAGCGACACGATGGGGCACCGCATCCTGCACCTGTCCGACACCCACCTGACCGCGTCCGGGATCGACGAGGACGGTGTCGACGCGGCCGCGGCACTCGACCGCATGCTGTACGACGCGCGCCACGTACCGGCGCTGGACGTGGTCGTGGTGAGCGGCGATCTCGCCGACGACGGTTCGCCCGACGGGTACGCGGACGTACTGGAACGGGTGGGGCGGTTCGCGGCCGAACGCGGCATCCCGCACGTGTACTGCCCGGGCAACCACGACGACCGTGCCGCGTTCGCCGCGGTACTGGGCAGCGGGCACCGCGCGGCCGACGGCGACGACGCCGGGACCGTACCGCCGGGACTGGGACGCTGCGCCGCGGTCGGTGAGGTACGCGGGCTGCGGGTGGTGACGCTGGACAGCCTCGTACCCGGCGAGGTGCACGGAACGCTCGGCGCCGCGCAGGCCGCCTGGCTCACCGAGATCCTCGCGACTCCGGCCGCGGCCGGCACCGTGGTCGTGCTGCACCATCCGCCGATCGCGCCGGTCGACTCCCCGCTGCTCGGCTCGGCGAACCTGCGCGACGTCGACCGGCTCGCACACGCGCTGCGCGACACGGACGTGCAGGCCGTACTGTGCGGGCACTTCCACCTGCAACTGTCCGGCACAATCGCCGGCGTACCGGTGTGGGTGACGCCCGGCGTGGCCACCCGCATCGACCGCACCGCACCGCCGCACCTCGAACGCGCCGTACTCGGGGCGAGCGCGACCGTGGTCGACCTCGGCGTACCGGGTGGGCCGATGTTCCAGACGCTGCACGCGCGCGATCCGCGGGCCGGCACGACCGCGTACCTGGTGGAGGCGGTGTCCGGGGTCGACGCCGTGGAGGACGACCTGCCGCGCTGACCGTCAGGTGTCCGGGAAGCCCACCGGTACCAGGACGCGCAGGGCGTTGGCGGACAAGGTGATCCGCGCCGGGGTGCTGCCGTGCAGTTCACCGTCGATGTCCAGCGCCTGCGGCGGGTCGGTGTGCAGGGTCAGCGCGTCGGTGGTCAGGAACGGGTGGCTGGCCTGGGTACGGCGCCGGCCGTGCGCGACCTGCCCGGCGATCGCCGCGACCAGGCTCGTACGCCGGGGGCCGCCGAGCGGCCAGGTGGTGAGCAGCCGGTCGTCGGGCGAGGCGTCGGCGGTGATCGGGTTGCCGGCGTGGAAGCCGCCGTTGGCGATGTTCAGCTGGTGCGTGTGCGCGCTGACGGTACGCCCGTCGTCGGTGGTCAGCCGCGCCCGGAACGGGTGGTGCCGCGGCAGGATCGCCGCCGCCGTCAACGGGTACGCGGCGCGGCCGAGGATGCGCTTGAGCCGGTGCGGCGCGTGCTCGGCGACGCGGGCGGACACGCCGAGCGACACCATGTTGGTGAACACGCGCCCGTTGACGTGGCCGAGGTCGACGTCGGCGACCACGCCGTGTACGAGCGTGTCGAGCGCGCCGGCCACGGTGAGCGGAACGGTCAGCGTACGGGCGAAGTTGTTGGTGGTGCCCAGCGGCAGCAGGCCGAGGGCGATGTCCCGGTGCGCGAGCTGCCGCGCGGCCTCGCTGATGGTGCCGTCGCCGCCGGCCGCGATGAGGACGTCGGGCCGGTGGTCGACGGCGGCGGCGATGGTGTCGGCGAGGCCACCGGGACGGTCGACGCCGAGGTCCGCCACCAGGTTCCAGCCGTCGGCGCGGAGCCGGGCCAGGATCGCCGCGTGGTACCGGCGGCCGCGGCGGGCCCGGGTGTTCACCACCAGCACCGCACGCCGTGTCGTACGGATCGCCTGGTGCAGGTCGGACTTGCTGCGCATCGGTGGCTGCGGCGCGGCCGCCATCGGTACTCCCGGGGTCGGTGGCGTCGGGTCACCCGGCGCCCGCGGGACCGGCTCCCGCGGCGACGCCGG
The DNA here is from genome assembly GCF_016861975.1 of Actinocatenispora rupis. Lineage (GTDB taxonomy): Bacteria > Actinomycetota > Actinomycetes > Mycobacteriales > Micromonosporaceae > Actinocatenispora > Actinocatenispora rupis. Next base: position 30,213 of record NZ_BOMB01000032.1, read on the forward strand.
ACCTCCATGATCCGTGACGGCACCGGCACGCCGACCGGTGGACGGGACGCACCCGGGCGGCCACGCGCGGCGACGGCGCCGGGGTCACGGGGTACGTGCCGCGTCGATCTGGTCGAAGTCGCCGTACCCGTTGCGGCTGCCGCCGCCGCCCGACCACTGCCACATCAGCGCGTACCTCGACGAGCTGGTCTGGCCGCCGAAGAAGTGCGCGCACGTCGACGTACCGGACAGGCACCAGCCGTACGGGTGGTGGGTGAGGCTGCCGGTGAACGACTCGTACGTCCACTCGTAGGTGTTGGGGATCAGCGACGCGCTGCCGCTACCGAAGATGCTCGCCCAGATGTCCGGCGCGGAGTAGACACCGGCGCGGTAGGCGGAGTGGCCGGTGACGTAGCCGGCGAAGCCGTTGAGGACCGCGCGGTCGACGGTCACCGGCACGAAGCCGGTCCGCACCACGCCGCTGCACGGCGAGGTGTAGACCGAGTTCCAGCCGTTGTCGTCGGCCGGCGTGTAGCTCGGCGAGTGGCCCGGGATCTCGATGTCCGCGAACAGCACCGGGTACGTGACGTGCCGGGACGCGGCGTCCGCGAGCGCCTGCGCCGCCTGCCGCGCGCCCCACGCGTACGCCTCGGTGGTGGTGCCGTCGTAGTGCGGGTCGACGCCAGGACCGCCCATGAAGTAGTAGCCGCCGACCCCGACACCCAGGTGGTACGTGCCGCGGTTGGTGGCGGCGCGCGCCGCGTCGGTCGTCGACCAGACGACGATCTTGTTGCAGCCGGTCAGGTTCGCCCAGTTGCCGAGCATGCCGACGTACCCGCCGTAGGAGCCGCCGATCACCGGTTCCCGGTACGGCGCGCCGCCGGAGATGGTGATCGTCGTGCTGTCCGTCCCGTACCAGAAGCCGGCCGGGCCGTCACCGGCCACCGCCGGCGCGGTCGTCACGAGGGCGGCGACGGCGCCCAGCAGCACCGCGAGCCCGGTCCGTACGATGCGGTGCCGGCCCCGGCCGGACACCCGTGCCTGTCCCGACATGCGCCACCGCCATCCGGCCGTACGACGAGGATCCCGCCGTCGTAGACCTCATCATGCGCCGGCGCGGGCCGGCCGTACAGGGCTCATTCGCCGTGGTACGGCGCCGTTCCGGTGAGGTACGCGGTGCGCCGCGCCGGTGCGAACCGCTCGATGGCGTACCGGAGCATGGTCCGGGGCATCCGTCGGTAGTGCCGGGCGAGGAAGTCCTCCTCGGCCGCCCGGTCGCGCTTGCCGACCTCCCGCAGCATCCACCCGACCGCCTTGTGTACGAGGTCGTGCGGGTCGGGCAGCAGGCGTTCGGCGAGCCGGAAGGTCCAGTCGAACTCGCCGGCGCGGATGAACGCCAGCGTCGCCAGCACCGCGGTCCGCCGCTCCCACACCACCGCCGAGCCGGCCAACCGGTCCAGGACGCCCCGGTCCCGGTCCAGCAGCCACGGCCCCAGCAGGTACGGCGCGGACGAGTCGACGAGGTCCCAGTTGTCGAGGTGGTCGAGGTTGGCCAGCATCGTCCCGACGATCCGGTCCCGCTCCCCCGCGTCCGCCCGGTCGAACTTCCGCACCAGCACGAACACCGCCGTCAACCGCACCTCGTGTACGCCGTCGGCGAGCAGCTCCGCGGTCTCGGCGAGCGTCAGGTCCCGCCAGTACCGGCCGGCGACCGCGCGCTGCTCGGGGACCGGGATGCCGAGCGCGGTGTCGCCCTCGCCGTACCCGCCGGGGACCATCCGGAGGTAGCGGGCCACGCCCTCGGCGCGCCGCGGGTCGGCGCGGGCGGCGAGATCGGCGCGGAGGTCGGCGAGCGTACCCATGGGGGTGCAACCTACCGTCCGGCCGGGCGTGGCGGGCGTCAGGGGCCGAATCGCCCGCGCAGCAACGGAAGCAGCTCCTCGGCGAGCCGCGGCCACTGTTCGTCGGCGAACAGCGTGCCGAGCCGCAGGACGAGGTGCCGGGCGCCGGCGTCGACGTACCGCGAGAGCCAGTCGGCGACCGCCGCGGCCGTGCCGGCACGGAACGCCTGGAGTCGGGCCATCTCGGCGACCGGCCGGCCGTAGTAGCCGCGGGTGTAGTCGTCGAGTCGGCGGCCCGCCCGGTCGGGGTCGGCGTCGAGGTGGACCGTCGCGTACAGGCCGGCGGTGCGGTGCTCGGCGCGCACCGTCCGCCAGGCCGCGGCGTACGCGTCGTCGTCCGGCAGGTACGGCAGCCACCCGTCGTACGTCTCCGCCACCCGGCGCAGCACCCCGGGCCGGTCGCCACCGGCCAGCCACAGCGGCGGCCCGCCCGCGGAGTGCGGCGGGACGAGGCCGGTGGCGGGCAGCGACCAGTACCGGCCGTCGTACGCGGCGCCGGAGGTCCAGGCGGTACGCCAGATCCGGACGGTCTCGTCGAGCCGGCCGACCCGTTCGCGGAACGGTACGCCGGCGGCGGCGAACTCGGCCGCCGTTTCCGGCAGCGGGAACCCGGCGCCGAGCGCGAGGACCAGCCGGCCGCGGGCGATCCGGTCCAGGGTGGCGACGGCGTGCGCGCCGGGCAGCGGCGGGCGCAGCGCCGCGGTGAGCGCGGCGGTGCCGACGGTGATCCGTTCGGTGGCGGCGGCGACGGCGGCCAGCAGGGTCAGCGGTTCCGGCCGGGGCCGGGCGGTCAGCGAGTCGCCGACCCACACCGAGTCCAGGCCGGCACGTTCGGCGGCGCGTGCCAGGTCGATCAGCGCGGCCGGGTCGTGCCGGCCGGTCACGGTACGTTCCCGGGTCGGCAGCAGCAGCCCGATGCGTACGCCGGTCACCGGGCGACCGTCCGGAGGAACGGGACGACCTCGGCGAGTACCGCGGTGGCGTCGTGCCAGGCGCCGGTGTGGTCGCACCCGGCGACGGTGGCGAACCCCGCGCCGATCCGCGCCGCGACCGCCCGCGCGCCCGGATGGTACGGATCGGCGTCCCCGGCGTACAGGAGGACCGGGACGTCGAGGGCGGCGAGCGCGGGGCTGAGGTCCGGCTGGTGCTCCAGCGACCGGTGGCACGCGTCGAAGGCGACCGGGTCGCCCGCGTCGATCACCGCCGCCTGCTCCGGTACCCGGGCCGCGGCGGCACGCGCCAGCGCCGTCCAGTCCGGATCGGGCGGCAGCGGCACGGTACGGCGCGCGTGCTCGTACGCGACCTCCAGTCCGCCGACCGGATCCCAGCCGCCGACGACCAGCCCCGCCACCCGGTCCGGGGCGTACGCGGCGAGTCCGCAGCCGATCCACGCGCCCATCGAGTACCCCCAGTAGACGGCGCGGTCGGCGCCGAGCTCGTCGAGTACCGCGAGCACGTCGTCGACCCGCCGGGGCAGCTCGTACGCCGCCGGATCGGTCGGCGCGGCGCTGCGCCCGTGCCCCAGCGGATCGATCTCCACCACCGTGTACTCCCCGGCCAGCGCGCCGGTGTAACCCAGGTCCGTCCACTGTGGACCGACCTGGTAGAGCCCCGGCTGCACCAGCAGCAGCGGTCCCGCGCCGTGCACCCGGAAGTGCACCTCCCGCCCCGGTACCCGGGTCAGCGCCATCACACACTCCCTGTTTCCGTTCGACACCCCGCACATCGTCCGCAACGATGGGCGGGCGCGGAAGGAGGGACTTCCATGTCTCCACGGGACACCGAGGTAACCGACCAGGTCACGGACGTGTGCCCGGTCCGGGACCTGCTCGACCGGATCGGCAGCAAGTGGACCGTCCAGGTGATCGAGGCACTCGCCGGCCGTACCCTGCGGTTCACCGAACTGGAACGCGCCGTCGACGGCGTCAGCCGCCGGGTACTCGTCCGCACCCTGCGCGCCCTGGAACGCGACGGCCTGCTGCGCCGCACCGTGCACCCGACCGTGCCGGTGACCGTCGAGTACGCGTTGACGCCGCTGGCGGCCGGGCTCGGCGGGCCGCTCACCGCGCTCGCCGACTGGGCACGGACGCACCGCGCCGACATGGTCTCGGCCCGCCGGGCGTACGACGCGGCCGCCGCGCGACCGGCGCTCAGCGGCGACCCGGCATGACCGGTACGCTCCGGCGGGACCGGCGAAAGGACCGCAGATGACCGGGGAACGCGGGGCGCGCGTCACCGCCGACGACGTCGCGCTGGCCGTACGGCTGGCGGTGGCGACGCTGCGGACGGTCGCCGACCGGGACTGGAGCGTACCGGCCGGGTCACTCGACTGGGACTGCTGGGAGACCGTCGAGCACCTCGCCGACGACCTCTTCTCGTACGCGACGCAGCTCAGCGCGGTGGACCCGCCGCAGACGTCGCACGTGCGGGTGGCGTGGCGGCGGGAACGGCCGGGCGGCCCCGCGAGCGTCATCTACGCCGAACGGGACGCCGGCACCGCCGGACTGATCCAGGTGGTCGACGCCTGCGGCGGCCTGCTCACCGCCGTGGTACGCACGGCCGACCCCACCGTGACCGCGCACCACGTGTACGGCAACGCCGACCCCGAGGGCTTCGCGGCGATGGGCGTGGTCGAGACCGTCGCGCACATGCACGACGTCGCGCAGGGCCTGGGCGCCGGGTGGGAGCCGCCGGCCGAGCTGTGCGACCGGGCGCTGACGCGGCTGTTCCCGGACGCGCCGACCGACACCGACCGGTACCGGACGCTGCTGTGGGCCACCGGCCGGGCCGAGCTGCCCGGCCGGCCGCGGCTCACCGACTGGCGCTGGTACGGCGAGCCCCGAGGCTGACCCGCGTCAGGCGGACTCGACGGCCAGCCGTACGCCGAGCGCGACGAGGACGGCGCCGGACACCTGCTCCAGGCGCCGTCGTACGCCCACGCGCTGGAAGACGCCGCGGACCCGGCCGGCCAGCCACACCAGCGGCAGGTACCACAGCAGGTCGACCGCCGCCCACAGCACCGAGAACACCACCAGCCACGGCAACACCGGCGCGCCGTGCGGCACGAACTGCGGCAGGAACGAGATCGCGAACACCCCGGCCTTCGGGTTCGCCACGTTCGTGACGAGACCCTGCCAGTACGCCCGGCGGTGCGGGACCGCGGCGGGGGCAGCCGGCTGCGCGTCGCTGGCGGTGCCGCGGCGCGCCTGCCACAGCGCACGCGCACCCATCCAGATCAGCACGCCGGCGCCGACGATCCGCAGCCCGTCGTACGCGATGCGCGAGGCGAGCAGCAGCGCGGACAACCCGAACGCCGCGGCCAGGCCCCACACCAGGATGCCGGTCTCGTTGCCCAGCACCGTGACGAGCCCGCTGCGACGGCCGGTGACGACCGCCCGCCGCAGGATCACCGCCGTACTCGGGCCCGGCACCATCGCGATCAGGAACGCGGCGCCCACGAACGCCAGCACGGAAGTCAGCACCCGGCCAGTCTGCCGCGGCTCCCCGAGCGGCACAACGGAAACCCGCCCGGCTCACATCACCGGCCCGCGGTCCCGTACGGCCCGGACGCGGCCCGCAGGAACGCGTCCAGCCCCAGCGTGACGTACGCCGACGGCGTGGCCGTGGTGGGGCTGGCCATAGGTCGCGGATCAGCGCTGGCCATGTCGTTTCCGCCGCCCGGCGCGACCAGCATGGTCGGCATGGCAACGATGGGCACTCTCACGACGACGGCGGTCGCCGACCTGACCGACGTCACCAAGGTGTACGCCGGCCCCACCGGCACCCGGGCACTCGACCACGTGACGGTCGGGTTCGACCGCGGAACGTTCACGGCGGTGATGGGACCGTCCGGCTCGGGCAAGTCCACCCTGCTGCACTGCGCGGCGGGTCTGGACCGACCGACGTCCGGCCGCGTCCGCCTCGCCGGTACGGAGATCGGCGGGCTGCGCGAGCCGGCGCTGACCGTGGCGCGGCGCGGGGTCGGGTTCGTGTTCCAGTCGTTCAACCTGGTCGCGGCGCTCACCGTCGAGCAGAACGTGCTGTTGCCGCAGCGGCTCGCCGGCCGCCGCCCGGACCGCCGCCGCGCCCGCGAGGTACTGGCGCGGGTCGGCCTGGCCGGTAAGGAGAAGGCGCTGCCGGGCCAGCTGTCCGGCGGTCAGCAGCAGCGGGTCGCGGTGGCGCGCGCGTTGGCCGGCCGCCCCGAGGTGATCTTCGGCGACGAACCCACCGGCGCCCTGGACCTCACCACCGGCCGGGAGGTACTCGGCCTGCTGCGGCACGCGGTCGACTCCGACGGCGCCGCGGTCGTGATGGTCACCCACGACCCGAACGCGGCGGCGTGGGCCGACCGCGTCGTGTTCCTCGCCGACGGCCAGCTCGCCGGCGAGGAGTCCGCCCCGACCGCCGAACAGGTGGCCGCACGCATGACGGAGCTGAGCGCGCGATGACGACCCTGGCACTGGCCTCCGTACGGCGGCGGCTGATCGCGTTCGCCGGGTCGTTCCTGGCGGTGGCGCTGACCGTGGCGCTGCTGACGGTCAGCGGAGTCCTGCTGTGCTCGGCGCTCACCGCCGGCCCCGGCCCGGACCGGTTCGCCGCGGCGACGCTGACCGTCGCGCAGCCCCGCGAGGTGAGCCTGACGACCGTGACCCACAAGGGCGACAAGGTGAAGAGCAAGACCAAGAGCAAGCCGCTGACCGGCGCCGCGGCGCTGTCGCCGGCGTTGGCGGGCCGGATCGCCCGGCTCGACGGGGTGGCGCGTGCCGTGCCGGACGTGTCGTTCCCGGTGGATCTGACCGTGGCGGGACGGCCGGCGCGCGGGCCGCACGGAGTACCGGTGGTGGCGCACAACTGGGCGGCCGCGGTGGCGACGCCGTACCGGCTGGCGGGTGGGACGGCGCCGGGTCGCGGCGAGGTGGTGCTCGACGCGTCGCTGGGGCACGTCGGCGACCGCGTGGTCGTGTCGACGCGCACCGGTCCGCACGCGTACCGGGTGGCGGGGGTGACGCGGCCGGCGGTGGCGAACCAGGCTGCGGTGTTCCTGCCGGACGCGGTGGTCGCCGCGGTGTCCGGGCTGGCCGGGCCGACCGCGGTGGCCGTGTTCGCCGAGCCGGGCGTCTCCGCGGACACCCTCGCCGCCCGGGTACGCCCGCTGGCCGGCACCGCCTCCGTGTACGCCGGCGCCGACCGGCTGCGCGCCGAGGTGCCGGGCGCGTCGATCAGCTACGTCGGCGCGGTGTCGGTGTTCGGCATCATGCTCGGGGTGACCGCGTTCGCCGCGGTGTTCGTCCTCATCGGGTCGGTGGGGCTGGTGGTCGCCGGCCGGCTGCGGGAGTTGGCTCTGCTACGGACGATCGGCGCCACGCCGCGCCAGTTGCGGCGGCTGCTGGCGGCCGAGACGGCCGCGGTCGCGGTGGTCGCCGGCGTGGTGGGCGCCGCGGTCGGCGGTCCGCTGGCGGGCACGGTCGCCGGCCGGTTCACCGCCGCGGGCGTACTGCCGCCCGGGTTCCCGGTGTCGGTCAACGTGTTCGTCCTCGCCGCGACCGTGTTCGCCGGTACCGCGATCAGCGTGCTGTCGGCCCGGATCGCCGCGGGCCGGGCCACCCGGATCGCGCCGACGCAGGCGTTGCAGGAGACGGCGGTGGCGCCGCCGGCGCGTACCGCGGTGCGGGTGGCGGCCACGCTCGTCACCGCGGCCGGCGCGGTCGCCGTACTGGTCTTCGCGCCACTGCGCGGAAACATGGGGATGGGCATGGGGTTCGTGGCCTGCGCGCTGCTGCTGTCGGCGGCCGCCGCGGCCGGCCCGGTCCTCGTCCGCCTCGTCGGTACGGCCCTGCGTCCGGTCGCCGCGGCCACCGGGGTCACCGGCCGGCTCGCCGCCGCCACCGTACGGGCGTCGGCGCGGCGGGTCGCGTCGGTGGCGATGCCGCTGATGCTGCTGCTGGGCATCGCGACGACGCTGCTGTCCACGAGCACGCTGACCGTGCAGGTGGCCGAGGCGCAGCAGACGCGGCGCGCCGCCGCGGCCGACGCCCAGCTGGTGTCGACCGGCTCCGGCGTACCGTTGGCGGACGCCCGCCGGCTCGCCGCGACGCCGGGCGTACGCGGGGCGGCGGCGACACTGCCGACGACCGTCCTGATCGACGAGGACGGCAAGCCGGAGCACTACGCCGCGCAGGGCCTGTACCGTGCCGGCGCCACCGCGCTCGACCTGGACGTGTCGGCCGGGCGGCTGCGGCCGACCGGCGACGGGCTCGCGGTCGGCGCGGACCTGGCGGCGGCGCGCGGCTGGCACGTCGGTGACCGGGTAGCGGTGTGGCTGCCGGACGCGACCCGGGTGACGCTGCGGGTGACGGCCGTGTACCGGTTGTCCGCCGGGTTCGGCGACCTCGTACTGCCGGCCGGTCTGGTCGCCGCGCACGACCCCCGCGGCCTGGTCCGCGCCGTGTACGTGACCGGTCGCGTGCCGGCCACCCCGGGCCTGGTCGCCGCGGACGCGACCGTACCGGTGCGGGGGGCGGAGACGCAGCAGGCCGCGTTCGAGGCGCTGATCGTGATCCTGGTGGCGTTCATCGCGGTGTCGGTGGTGAACACGTTCGCGATCGCGACCGTCGCCCGCCGCCGCGAGTTCGCGGACCTGCGGCTCGCCGGCGCCACCGCCCGGCAGGTACGCCGGATGGTCGGCACCGAGACCGCCCTGTCGGTCGCGGTCGGCGTGGTGCTGGGCGCCGCGGTCAGCGCCATCGTGTACGGCGCGTTCAGCGTGGCGCAGGACGGGCAGTGGCGCTGGCTGGCCAACCCGACCGGGTACGGCGTGCTCCTGGCCGGCACCGTACTGCTCGGCATGCTCGCCGGGACCGTACCGGCGCGGCTGGTGGTCCGTCGCCGCGCGCTGCCGGCCGATGCCCGCTGACCCCGCCCGGCCCGCCGGCGTCCGGTACTCCCGGGCGCCGGCTCCGCCGTCCGCTACGCCGGATCCGGCCCCGACCGTCCACTGTGGATGCCGCGGAACCGGGCGTACCGGGCAGGCGTTCGTACCGTGGTGGGCCGCGGACCGGGACACCGGTACGGTGGGCGCCGTGACCTCCGCGCCGCCCCGGACGCCGTGGGCGGGCCGGACCGTCCGCTCGCTCGGCTACCTCGCATCCGCGGTACCGGTGGGAATTCCGGCATTCGCCTGGTTCGTGGCGTCGGTCGTCCTGGTGGGCCTGTTGTCGCTGAGCCGGCTCGGGCCGCACGCGTTCCTGGCGTCCGCGACCGCCGCCCGCGCCCTGGCAGGAGTCGAGCGGCGCCGCGCGGACCGGCTGCTGCGCCACCCCGTCGCCTCGCCGTACGTGCCGCTCACGGCGCCGAACGTCACCGGCCGGGCGCGGCAGCTCGCCGGCTCCCCGGCCACCTGGCGCGACGCGGCCTGGCTGGCTCTGCTGTTCCCGCTGTCGCTGGTCTGCCTGCTGCCCGCGCTGGCGTGCACCCTCGTCACGCTCGGGCTGGTCACCGCGCCGGCCTGGCTGTGGGCGGTACCGAACCCGAACGCCCCGTGGTTCGTCGCGCCGCTGGTGTCCACCTGGCCCGGCCGGTGCGTCGCCTCGCTGGTCGGCGTGGCGCTCGCGGTGCCCGTGGCGTACCTGGTGGTGCGGGTGGCGGACGGGCAGGTCCGGTTCGCCGGCTGGCTGCTGGGCATCGGCGCGCAGCAGGCGCTGGCGCAGCGCCTCGTCGAGACCCGGGTACGCGTGGTCGACGCGCAGGCCGCCGAGCTGCGCCGGATCGAACGCGACCTGCACGACGGGGCGCAGGCCCGGATCGTCGCCGCCGGCATGACCCTCGCCCTCGCCGAACGCAAGCTGCGCGCCGGGCCGCCCACCGCGGCCGACGACGTACGGCTGGCGCGCCGTCAGCTCGACGACGCGCTCGCCGAACTGCGCCGGCTGGTCCGTGGCATCCACCCGCCGATCCTGACCGACCGCGGGCTGGCCGAGGCGCTGTCCGCGCTGGCGGCCGACAGCCCGCTCGCCGTCGACGTGCACGCCGCCGGTACGCCGCAGTTGCCCGCCGCGGTCGAGTCCGCCGCCTACTTCGTGGTCGCCGAGGCGCTCACCAACGCGGCCAAGCACGCCGACGCCACGTCCTGCCGGATCGACATCCACGCCGAGCCCGGCCTCCTGACCGTACGGGTGCGCGACGACGGGCGGGGCGGCGCCGACCCGGCCGGCGCCGGACTCGACGGGCTGCGCCGGCGGGCCGAGGCGCTCGGCGGCACCCTCACCGTGACCAGCCCGGCCGGTGGTCCCACCGTCGTCCTCGCGGAGCTGCCATGCGCATCGTGATCGCCGAAGACCTGCTGCTGTTGCGGGACGGCCTGATCCGCATCCTCACCGACACCGGGCACACCGTGGTCGCCGCGGTCGACAACGCCACCGACCTGCGTACCGCGGTGGCCGAACACCGGCCCGATCTGTCCATTGTGGACGTACGGCTGCCGCCCGGGTTCCGCGACGAGGGGCTGCGCGCCGCCCTCGCCATCCGCGCCGAGACACCCGACGCCCCCGTCCTGATCCTCTCCCAGTACGTGGAGCGCGCGTACGCCGCGGACCTGCTCGCCGACGGTCGCGGCGCCGTCGGGTACCTGTTGAAGGACCGGGTCACGTCGCTGGACGACTTCCTCGACGCGATCGAGCGCGTCGCGGCCGGCGGTACCGCGATGGATCCGGAGGTGGTGAGCCAGCTGTTCGCGCGCAACAGCCGCAACCGCGGGCTCGCCGCGCTCACGCCCCGGGAACGCGAGGTGCTCGGCCTGATGGCGCAGGGCCTGTCGAACTCGGCGATCTGCGCGGCGCTGGTGCTCGCCCCGGTCTCGGTGGAGAAACACATCTCGAACATCCTGGCCAAGCTCGACCTGCCGCCCGCCGACGACACCCACCGCCGCGTCCGCGCCGTCCTCGCCTACCTCAACCAGTGACCGGCCCGACCGCTGACCTGTGGCCGACCCGTCACCAGGTGAACCAGTCGGGGTGGCGCTGCGCGGCCTCCCGGATCTTCGCGAGGTCGTCCGCGTAGAACGTCGTACGGCCGCAGTTGAGGCAGACGGTGGCCGACAGCGTCGACATCGGCCGGAACCCGAGCGACCGGCTGTTGGGATGCAGTCCGTTGGTGTGCTGTCCGGTCAGGCCCAGGTTGGCGACCTGCTGCCCGCGGCAGCTCTCGCACGGCGGCACCCGCGGCGCCCGGTTCTCCGTCGTCATACCGGCGAAGGTACGGCAGGGCGGGCGCGGTGCCCCGGGTGCGCCGCGCCCGTCAGCCGACGAGGAGGCAGAACGGGTGACCTTCCGGGTCGGCGAGCACGTACAGCGGCTCGTCCGGATCGTCGGTACGGTCCGCGAGCAGCGTCGCGCCGAGGTCCTCGGCCCGCCGGCGCTGGCGTTCCAGCTCGTCGACGGTGTCGACCCGGTAGTCGTGGTGCATCTGCTTCGGTACGTCGTCGGACGGCCAGGTCGAACGGTCCAGCCGGTCGACCCGGTTGACCGCGTGCACCCGCCGGCCGGCGTCGTCGACGAGTACCAGCCAGTCGGCGTCGTCGGCACCGTCCGCGGGCGGCTCGTCGCCCGGCCGGTACCGCAGGCCGAGGAACCGCCGGTAGAACTCGGCGAGGGCCCGGCAGTCCGTCGCGTCGATCGCCGTGTGCATCAGTTCCGGGTACATCAGCCCCCCAGTCACCGTCTCCCGACCCGACCGTACGCCGAGGTCAGGTGGGAATTGTCGCGCGCCGCTGCGGCCGGCGGAACCAGTCGGCGTCGAGCCGTACGCCGGTCAGCGACTCGACGGTGGCCAGCGCGGTCGCCCAGTCCGGGCCGGGCGTGCCGCTGCCGGCCAGCAGCGGGCCGAGGTGGTCGGCCAGGGGGCGGTGTCCGCGGCGTCCCGGCCGGAATCGGCTCAGCGGCGCCGTTCCGCCTCGCTGCGCAGCACGCAGAACTCGTTGCCCTCGGGATCGGCGAGGATCACCCAGCCCGTGCCGTCCGGGTTGCGATGGTCGGCGACGAAGCTGGCGCCGAGGTCCTGCAACCGCGCCGCCTCCTCGTCCCGCGAGGTGTCCGGGCGCAGGCACAGGTGGAGCCGGTTCTTGCTCGTCTTCGGCTCGGGCACCTGGTTGAAGTGCAGCATCGGCCCCTCCGCCAGCATCACCTGGATCTCGGGGTCGCCCGGCCGGTCGTCCGGGTGCAGCGGGCGCCCCGTCACTCCGCTCCAGAACCGGGCCAGCTCGTACGCGTCCGCACAGTCGATCGCCACGTTCTGCAGTACCGACACCATCCCGCGCGCCTCCCTGATCGCCACACGAAGGTCACCACCGTACACGAAACGGCGGTGACATCGCGGCACGCGATGGTCTCGGCGGGGCTGCGAGGCGGGACGAACCGTTCCCCGCGGTGCACACGGGCGGCTGACACGAAATCTCCGGGTCGGATGCGACGCCCGGACGGCGGGGCCACAACGGCACCGCGCCGACGACGACTTCCGCCGCGGCTGGCCGATAGGTAGATCATTGATATATAGTCCGGGCCATGGCAGCGATGCGGGAGCCGACGTTCCTGATCCTGACCGCGCTCGCGGACGGGCCCCGGCACGGCTACGGCGTCATCAAGGACGTGTCCGAGCTGTCGGCCGGCCGGATCACCCTGCTGGCCGGCACGCTCTACACCGCACTCGACCGGCTCACCGCCGAGGGACTCGTCGAACCCGACCACGAGGAACGCGTCGACGGCCGCCTGCGCCGCTACTACCGGCTCACCGACACCGGCCGCACCGCACTCGCCGAACGCGCCGCCGAACTCCAGCGCGCCGCCCGCATCGCCCGTACCCGGCTGCGCGCCAACCCCGGAACGGCCTGACACCACCCGATCCGCACCGCAGACACCGTACGGAAGGAGACGCGCGCATGCCGGACCGGACGGCACCCGTACTGCTGGCCCGGCGGTACCGACGGCTGCTGTTCTGCTACCCCCGGGCGTACCGGAAGGCGCGGGGTGACGAGATCGTCGGCACGATGCTCGATGCTGCGCCGCCCGGCCGCGACCGGCCCACGGCGCGGGAGGCGGTGAACCTGGTCGCCAGCGGGTTGCGGGCCCGGCTGGGCCGACCGGACAGCCGCTGGGTCGTCGCGTTCTCGCTCGTGACCGCGGTGATCGTGGGGCTGTTCGGCTCCGTCGTGGGATACCGGCTGGCGTGGCAGGCGGCCGCGCGTCCGCTGCCGACGCCCGCCGCGGTGCGGCAGACCGTGGCCCGCATCGCGCCGGGACCGCCGGTGGGCGGCGGGACGCAGAGCCGCGACGACTACGTGTTCGGCTGGTCCGGCATGCACCGGTCGCTGCCGAACGAAGCGGTCCACGTACTGGTGCCACCGGCCATCGACGACTTCGATCTCGACTACACGCCCGGCGGGATCGACATCGAGACGTACCGGCGGGACAACACCGGGCTGGCCGACGCCGCGCGTGCGGCGCGGGCCCGGCTGCGCGCCGACGGCTGGACGCTCGGCACCCTCGACGTCAGCGACGACGGCTTCGGCGAAGGACCCACCGCCACCTTCAGCGCCCGCCGCGACGGCACCGTACTCACCGTGTCCATGGACCGCGTCAGGTACGAGACCCTCGACGGGGAGAAGTACTGGACGCCGAGGGCGAACGGCCCGCTGCTGGGCGCACATGTGATGTTCGGACGGGAGATGCCCGCCGTCGTCCCGTACGGGCAGGGAGTGGCGGGGGTGCTGGCGGGCGCGTTCGGCTGGCTGGTGTTCGGCTGGTTCAGCCGGCGTACGACGGCGCGGACCCCGGGCGAGCGCGCCCGCACCCGGATCGCGTACGGGGCGCTCGTCGTCTCGACGCTGCCCGCGGTGGTCCTGCTCGCCGAGGTCACCTGGTACACCGTCACCACCGGGACGCCCGACCCGCCCGACCCGGTGTACTGGGGACCGTCGGCGTCCCCGATCGATGCGATCGGCAACTACCGGGCCGTACTGGACGTCATCGGCGCCCCCGCCCTGCTGGCCCTGATCGTCTCCGCGCTGCTGCGCCCGCGCCGCGCCCCGGCAGTCGACGCACGCCGGCTTCCGCCGGACCGTACCGCGGGAAACGCTTGACACGAAAGGGATCGCGGCTCAGGCCGAACGGGTTGTCGAGCCGCGGTGGTGGCAGACCTCGACGTGGTCGCAGTCGCCGTTCATCCAGTCCCGCAGCCCCGACAGGGTACGGCTGATCAGCCGGGACACGTGCATCTGGGAGATCCCGACGCGGTCGGCGATCTCGTGCTGCGTCAGGTTGTCGAAGAACCGCAGCCGCAGCATCTGCCGTTCCCGTTCCGGCAGCTGGTCCAGCGCCGGGCGCAGCGACACCCACTCCGGTACCAGTTCCACGTGCTGGTCGGCGTCGCCGAGCAGGTCACCGACCTCGCCCTGCTGGTCCTCGGTACGGGTGGTCGCGTTCAACGACTCCGCCGAGTACGCCTGGTGGGCGAGCACGGCCTCCTCGACCTCCTTCTCGTCCACATCGAGGCGGTCGGCGAGTTCGGTGACGGTGGGCAGGTGGTCGCGCTGCTGCGCCAACTCGTCCACGGCCGCGCGCACCCGGGCGCGCAGGTCCTGGACGGGGCGGGGCACCCGCACATCCCAGCACTGGTCCCGGAAGTACTTCTTGAGCTCGCCGCGGATCGTCGGCGTGGCGTACGCGAGGAAGCTGCCGCGGTCCGGATGGAACCCGTCGACCGCCTTGACCAGCCCGACCCGCGCCACCTGGACCAGATCCTCCAGGCTCTCGCCGCGCCCCGAGTACCGCCGGGCCATTCCGTCGGCCAACGGCAGAAATCCTTCGATCGCCCGCGTACGCAGCCTGGCGCGCCGCGCCGAGCCCTCCGGCAACCTGGCGCCACGAACGAGGATCCGTTCGTAGCGTCGGACATCCTCCTCACGCATTGCTGCCCCCTCACAGAAACGAGCCAGCGCGACGGCGCACCATCGCGCGCCTCGAATGCCTCCCATTCGCGCCCTACCCCGGCCTACCGGCGGCTCAAACAACAACCACGAACCGTGACGCCGCCCCGCGTACCAGGCCCGCCGATCATGGACGCTCCGCATCGATCGGCGTCGCACCCCGCCGCCGTACGGTGTCCGGACAGCCGGTTTCGTCGTCACCCGTCCGGGTAGCCACCAGCCGCGGCCACGTCGACCGGGGCAGCTGCCGGCGCGGTACACGCGGCGCGGGACCGGGCGGACGGCCACGAACAACGGATATCGCCCCGAGACGTTCACCGGTACCGCGAGCTGATAACAAGGAACCAGGCATGCTGGGCACGGGGCGAGGTGTGACATGAGCGGCGAGCGGCGGGTTCGGCTGCGCCGCGTGGTCGCCGCGCTCCTGGACGCGCGCGGCGGCACCGGCCGCGCCACCGCGGTGTGCGACGCCTGCGTCTCGGTACTGTCCGGGACGGACGCGGCGGCCGTGTCGCTGCGGACCCCGTCGGGCGCCGAGACGGTGCTCGGCGCGAGCGACGACTGGGCCGTCAGCCTCGAAGAGATGCAGTACACGGTCGGCGAAGGTCCGGGCCTGGCCGCGCACGAGTCGGGCCGGCCCGTCCTCGTCGACGATCTGGGTGGCGAAGCGACGCGCTGGCCGGCGTTCGTCGACGCCGCGCAGGCCGCCGGCGTGCGATCGGTCGCCACGTTCCCGCTCCGCATGGGCGGCATCCGGTTGGGCGTGCTGGACCTGTACGGCAGGCACAGCGGTGTGCCGACCGGCGACGCCGTGGCCGACGCCGTCGTACTGGCCGAGCTGGCGTTGTCGGCGGTGCTCGACCACGTCTCCCGCGCCGAGGGACGCGGTGAGGACTGGATCGCCGCGGCGAACTCCTACAAGGAGGTCAACATCGCCACGGGCATCATCGCCGGCCGGCTCGGGATCTCGCTGACGGACGCGTTCGCCCGGCTCCGCGCGTACGCCTTCGCGCAGGAGCGGACACTCCGCGCGGTGGCCGCCGACGTGGTCGCACGGCGCACGGACCTGGAGGAGAGCGGATGAGCGACGGTCCACAGCCCCCGGGCGACGCTTATGCTGATGCGGTGGATGACCAGCGAAACACCATGGTCGCGGTCTTCGCGGCGGTCACCGCACACCTCGTGGACGAGTACGACGCGGGCGCCGTCCTCGATCTGATCGCCGAGGGCTCCGCCGAGGTGCTCCAGGCCGACGCCGGGATACTCCTGCGCGACGCGGGCGGCGATCTACGGGTCGCGGCGGCGTCGAACGAGTCCGCCCGGCTGGCCGAGATGCTCCAGTCCCACACCGACGAGGGCCCCTGCGTCGACACGATCTCGACCGGCGATCTCGTGCGCGTCGCGGACCTGCGCGGCGCGGAACGCCGGTGGCCACTGTTCACCACGGCGACCCTCCGCGTCGGCTACGCCTCCGTGTACTCGGTGCCGGTGCACGTCGAGGACGAGACGATCGGCGGCCTCAACCTGTTCTGCCGTACCTCGACGGTGCTGGGCGACGAACAGATCCGGTTCGCCCGCGTACTGGCCGACCTGGCCGCGCTGGCGCTCACCCAGCCGTCCCTGAGGCACCGCCGGGAGCAGCTGGCGGAACGTACCCTGGCCACTCTCAACGACCGGGTGGAGATCGACCACGCCGTGGGCCTGCTCGCCGGAGCCACCGACCTCGACGCCGCACAAGCCGCCACAGTCCTGTTCGACTACGCCCGCCGGGTACGCCTGCGCCCGGTGGACGTGGCGCGCGCCCTGGTGGGCGGTTCGCTGCCGCCGCGCGACGTGGCGGTCGGGCACCTCGCCACCTGACGACACATCCCGCCCGGCACGGCGCGCCCGCACTCCCCAGCACTGCATGCGTTCCCGGCGCTGCGCTCCCGGCACCGCATTCCCCGGCACCGCATCCCCGACACCGCGGCACACCGTGCGCAGGGATCGGCAGCCCACGGGTCCGGGCCGATCGTCGTACCCGAGCGGGTCGCGGACATCGTGGGCGGGCGGGGCGGCCCGGCGTGTTCCGGGCATTCGGCGCTGTGCCGACCGGCCGGCAAGGCATAGCCGGGCCCAGCGCGGGTAGGCGACAGCCGAGAGGCAAGGGGGAGGCATGGCTGTCGGATACTTCCTGTCGTGCGAGGAGCACCGCCCTGCCGAGCTGGTGGAACAGGCACGGATGGCCCAGCAGGCCGGTTTCGAGAAGCTGTGGATCTCGGACCACTTCCACCCGTGGGTCGACGCGCAGGGCGAATCGCCGTTCGTGTGGACCGTGATCGGGGCGATCGCGTCGGTGTGCTCGCTGCCGATCGGTACGGCCGTGACATGCCCGACGGTACGGCTGCATCCGGCGGTGGTGGCGCACGCCGCGGCGACCACGGCGGCGTTGACCGACGGCCGGTTCACCCTCGGCGTGGGCAGCGGCGAGGCTCTCAACGAGCACGTACTCGGTGGGCCGTGGCCGTCGCTGGGCGAGCGGCTGGAGTGGCTGGACGAGGCGATCGAGCTGATACGCGAACTGTGGACCGGCCGCCTGGTCAACCACCGCGGCCGGCACTACACCGTGGTCAACGCGCGGCTCTACACGCTGCCCGAGCAACCACCCCCGGTGTACGTGTCCGCGTTCGGCCGGCACGCGGCGCGGTTCGCCGGCCAACGCGGCGACGGCCTGATCACGATGCTGCCGGACCGGTCCATCGTCGAGGAGTACCGGTCGTCCGGCGGTGCCGGCAAGCCGACGCAGATCGGCTACAAGGTGTGCCACGGCCCGGACGAGGCCGCGGCCCGCAGACTCGCCCACCGACTGTGGGCGTCCGAACAGGTGCCCGGCGAGCTGGCCCAGACCCTGCCGCAGCCGCGCCACTTCGAGCAGGCGTCGGCCCTGGTGACCGAGGAGATGGTGGCCGACTCCGTGCCGTGCGGCCCCGACGTCGACCGGCACGTCGGCCGCCTGCGCGAGTACCTCGACCTGGGGTACGACGACGTGTACGTCAACCAGATCGGCCCGGACCAGGAGGCGTTCTTCGCCTGCTACGCCGACGACGTACTGCCGAAGGTGCGCGGTTGAGACGGACGGACACGACTGTACGCGGAGGTGGAACGCGAGGAGGTCGCATCATGACCGCGGTCTGGGTGTACGCCGTCACCGAGGCACGTACCCCGCCGACGGAGCGGGGCGTGCACGGCGAACCTTTGCGCACCGTACGGTGCGGCGATCTGACCGCCGTGGTCGGCACCGTACCCGACACCGAGTACGGGCCGGAACCGTTGCGGCGCAACCTGATCGACGCGCTCTGGCTGGAACAGGTGGCGCGGGCGCACCACCGGGTGGTGACCGCGGCCGCGCGCGACGGGCCGGTCGTGCCCCAGCACCTGGCCACCGTGTACGCCGACGACGCGGGCGTCACCGCGCTCCTCCGGAACCATCCCGCCGAACTGCACGCGATCCTGGACCGGCTGACCGGCCGCGCCGAGTGGGGCGTCAAGGCGTACGCGCCGTCCGTCGTACCGGAGGAGACGACGGAGCAGCCGTCCGGAGTCGCCGACCTGGCACGGGAACGCGCCCGCCGTACGGCCGTGGCCGAGTTCCGGCGCGTCGGGGCCGCGGTGGCAGAACGCGTCGACGCGTGGCTGGCGCCGCTCGCCGTGGCGCGCTGCCGGCACGAGGACGGCGACCCGTGGGAGGCAGACGCCCCCGACCCGCCCGTACTCAACGCCTCGTACCTGGTGGACGACGCCCGCCGGGGCGAGTTCGCCGACCGGGTGGGGGCGGTCGCCCGGACGGACCGCGTCGAACTGTCCGGCCCGTGGCCCCCGTACTCGTTCGCGGAGCTGCCCAAGCACGAGTGAGCCGCCCGGCCGCCGCACGGACCAGCGCGTCCGTGCGGCGGCATGTCGCCCGTGTCAGGACACGGTGAGCAGGACGACGGCGGCGGCTGCGGCGAGCAGGCCGGCCCGTTGCCAGCGGGTGAGCCGTTCCCGCAGCACCGTGACGCCCAGCAGCACCGGGATCACCGGGTACAGCGAGGACAGCACGACGGCGACGACCACGAGCTGCTGCCGGGTCGCCAGCTGGTAGCAGGTCAGCGCCGCCGCGGCCAGCACGCCGCTGCCGGCCGCGCCGGCGAGTACCCGGAAACGGTGCTGTGGCGGCGATCCGGCCGACGCCGAGCGCAGCGCCACGGGCAGTACGGTCAGCGTGGCGGTCACCCGGCCGGCGACCAGCGGCCACCACCCCGCGCCGGCGGCCGCCAACGCGAGCGGGAAGTACTGCACGGCGATGCCGACGCTGGCGCCCAGGCCGTCCATCGCGCCGGCGACGGCGTTCGGCCCGGCGCGGCCACCGGTGCGCGACACCAGCCACAGCGCCGGTACCGCGGCGGCCACACCCACCCAGGCCAACCGCGACGGCTGTTCACCGAGCAGCAGCACCCCGGCCAGTACCGGCAGGGCCGTGCCACCGACGGCGCTGACCGGTACCACCACGCTCATCGCGCCGTGCGCCATCCCGCGGTACAGCAGGACCATGCCGACGCCCGTACCGACGCCGGACAGTGCGCCCCAGCCGAGCGCCGTCGACGACACAGCCGGGGCCGGCACGAACGGCGCCACCGCCAGCATCACGGCGAGGCCGCCGAGCTGGCCGACCAGCGCCACCCGCCCGAACGACCACCGCCGCGACAGCAGGCCGCCGGCGACGTCCGCCAGGCCGTAGCAGACCGCCGACGCCAGCGCCAACATCACACCCATGCCGACCGGCTACCCGCGGGCCGGCGGAGTGATGCACGGGGCCGAGGACGACGCCCGATTCCCGCCAGTCCCCGGCCGCGCAACGGTCGCGCCGCTCAGGCGCGGCGCGCGTCCTCCTCGTCCTCCTCGTCGTCGTAGTAGTCCGACGGCTCGTCGTCCCGGTCCTCGTCACGTTCGTCGTCGTCCCGGTCGTCCTCGTCCTCGTCGTCCTCGTCGGCGTAGTCGTCGTAGTCGTCGCGCTCGTCGCGGTCGTCGTCGTCCCGGTCGTCGTCCTGGTCGCTCGCGTCGACGACCTCGCCGTCGTGCACCTCGCCGCGCCAGCCGCCCTCGCCGGCGTCCGGGTTGGTCATCACGTGCCGGCGGAACAGCTTCAGGTCCAGC
This sequence comes from Actinocatenispora rupis, assembly GCF_016861975.1. Classification (GTDB taxonomy): domain Bacteria; phylum Actinomycetota; class Actinomycetes; order Mycobacteriales; family Micromonosporaceae; genus Actinocatenispora; species Actinocatenispora rupis. The sequence goes on from NZ_BOMB01000032.1 coordinate 50,238, forward strand.
CGAGCCCGCCGGCCCTGCGCCCGCCACAGGTTCGCGGTCTTCTCGAAGAAGCCACCCGGGAAGTACTCCAGGACGAGCAGGACGCGGGTGAGCCGGTCGTCGAGCCGGTGGAACGACACGACACCGTTGACGACACCCTTGGGGCCCTCGGACGACCAGGAGATGTGCTGGTCCGGTACCTGCTCGTCGATCGTCGCGGTCCAGTTGCGCGCCGACCAGGCCACCTTCGCCTTCCAGTCGGTGGTCACCTCGTCCTTCTGGTTGACCGACTGCGCGCCCTTCGACCAGCTCGGGAAATCCTCCAGCTTCGTCCACTCGTTGTACGCGACGTCGATCGGGACGCCCACGTCCACGTCCTCGATGATCGTCATGGCCTTGCTGCCGCCGCGTTTGCCGCCGCTGCCGGGCAGTGCGCCCTTCACCGCGTCGCCGACCTTCTTGGCGCCGGCCTTGAGTACGGACTTGCCCGGGCCCGAGCCGGACGCCAGCTCCCCCACCGTACGGCCGAGCAGGCTGGACGGTTCGGCATCGCCCGTCGCCACGTCGGTCAGTCGCTGCGTGGTGCTGCTGACCTTCTCCCCCAGCGCGCGCATGGCGCGCTCGCCCTGCGCCGTCAGGTACCGCTCCAGCTCCTCGACGAGTCGCTGCGTCGCGGGGTTGCGGGCGGCGGCGTCGCGGGCGCTCCCGATCATCGTCTGCAGCGTGCCACCGCTGCGGGTGTCTGCTGCGGCCATCGTCTCGTCCCTTCTTCTCGCCCGTCACTCGTCACTCGTCGTCGCTGGAGCCGCGCCGGGCCCGTGCCGTACGGCGGCCGGTGGTCGCGCGGCGGCTGCCGGACGTGCTACCCGACGACTTTCCGGCCGACCCGCTGGTACGCCGTTCCCGGCCCGAGCTGCCGCCGGACGCGCTGCGCCCCGAGCCCGACCCCGACCGCGTACTCCGCCGGGCGGGCTTCCGGTCGTCGGCCGACCGGCCGCGCCGCGAGCCGTCCGCGTCGTCCTTGCGTGGGCTGCTCTGGCGGCTCCGCGCCCGGCGCGGCTTCTCGTCCTCGCGGTCGGGCTCCTCGTCGCGGTCGGGCTCCTCGTCGGAGTCCCGCTCCTCGTCGCGGGACCGCTCCTCGTCCAGGTCCTCGTCCTCGGGTTCCTCGGCGCGGGCCCGGTCCGGCTCGTCCTCGTCGTCGTCCGACCGGCCGGCCGCCCCGGTGAGTGCGTCGGTACGGTCGCTGAGGCGTTGCGACACCCGGTCGAGCTGGCTGTTGACCATCGCGACGGCGGCATCCTTGCCGGCACCGACGAGCTTCTCGCGTACGTCCCCGGTCAGTTCCGACACTCCGGGCGCGCCGGAGACCATCGACAGCGCCTCCTTGCCCAGCCGGCGCGGGTCGAGGTCCAGCCGCTTGCCCACCAGCCACGAGCCGAGCAGCAGGGCGAGCTTCATCTTCTTGCGCCGGCCCAGCAGGTAGCCGCCGGCGACCGCGATCGCCACCTTCGTCGCGTTGTTCATGCCTCGGTCCCCCTCTGTACCCGTCCGGTCCGAGTCCACAGTGGACGGCGGAACGCGCGGCGGGATGTCGTGGCGGTGTGCCGAGGCCGTTCGCCCCCGCGTACGACAGGCACACACGCCACTGCCGGATGTCGACTTCTGTCGATCGAAGGTTGGGCACTACCCGGACCGGTACGCGGTAAACAGCGTCACGGACGGCGCCCCGCGCAACCCGACCGGTACGCGGAGATCCGCCCGGAGGATCCTGTCGCCGGGATCGGTCGAAGCCGCCGCGGTACGACACACGACGCAAGCCCGACCCATCGGTACCGCCCCATCAGGCGGTACCACAACGGCATCAGCACCGCAGGTCAGACACGGTACGGCGATGGTTTCGGCGCGGGGGCGCCGGGTAGTCGACCCGGATCCGAGACCGGAGGGAGTACCGATGACCACGGCCGTACAGCCCCAGGGTGGCGGCGGAGGCATGGTCGACCGACCATCCTCGTCCTCACTCGCCGACGTGCTGGACACGATCCTCGACAAGGGTCTCGTCATCGACGCGTACGTGCGCGTGTCGTTGGTGGGCATCGAGCTGCTGACCATCGACGCGCGGGTGGTGGTCGCCAGCGTCGACACGTACCTGCGGTTCGCCGAGGCCGTCGGCCGGCTGAACATCGAGCAGGACAAGGAGAGCCTGCCGGAACTGGTCGGTGACCTGAACGAGGGCGGCGCCCAGCACAAGAGCAAGGGCGCCGTGAAGGGTGCGCTCGACGCCGCGGGCGAGAAGGCCCGCGACGCGCTGGGCGGCGACGACCGCGAGCGGCACCGCGAACGCCGCAGCCGGAAGGAGGACTGACATGACCGACGCCGTGTACGTCTACGGCATCGTTTCCGCCGACACCGCACCACCGCGGGACCACGCGGGCATCGGCGATCCGCCGGCGAAGGTGCAGACCCTGAAGTCCGGCGACGTCGCCGCGCTGGTCAGCCCGATCGACGCGCGGACACCGTTGGGGCGCAAGGAGGATCTGCTCGCGCACCAGCGGCTGCTCGACGCCGTCGCGGCGGACGGGCCGGTGCTGCCCCTCACGTTCGGGGCCGCGCTGACCGACCCGGACGCCGTGGTGGGCGAGCTGCTCGAACCGAACCGCGACGACTTCGTACGGGCCCTGGACGAGCTGCGCGGCCGCGCCGAGTACATGGTGACGGCCCGGTACGTGCAGGAGGCGGTGCTCGGCGAGGTCCTGGACGAGCACCCGGAGCTGGCCGAACTGCGCGACTCGATCGCCGGGCGCCCCGAGGAACTCACGCACCAGGACCGGATCCGCCTCGGCGAGGGCATCAACGCCGCCGTGTCCGCCAAGCGCGAGCACGACACCCGCGCCCTTGCCGATGTGGTACGCCCGCACGTGGTGCAGGCGGTGGTCCGCGAGCCGGCGCACGAGCTGGACGCGGCGCGCATCGCCGTACTGGCCGAGGTGGACGCGGAGGAGAAGCTGACCGGCAGCCTCGCGCAGGTGGCGCGGGACTGGCACGGCCGGGCCGAGATCCGGGTGCGCGGGCCGCTCGCCCCGTACGACTTCGTGACGACGGTCCGGTGACGTCATGGGACTCGTCACGGGACTGCTCACCCTGCCGATCGCGCCGGTCCGCGCCGTGGTGTGGCTCGGCGAGGTGGTCCAGGCGCAGGTCGACACGCAGACCCGCGACCCGGCCGCGATGCGCCGGCAGGTCGAGGAGATCGAGGAGCGCGAGCGTGCCGGCGAGCTGTCGCCGGAGGACGCCCGCCAGCAGGAACAGGCCGTACTCGACCGCGCGGTCGTGCCGGCCGAGGAGGACTGACCGATGGCCACCAGGCAGCGCGACACCGATCGCCACGAGACGCGCGATCGACCGCGCGACACCGACCGCCACGACCGGCAGCGGCGCGAGGACGACCGGGCCGAGGAACGTCCGCGTCGGCGTACCGGACGGGTGTCGGCGACCGGCGCGAGCAGGGCCGCCGTCAAGCATGTCGGCGAGCTGATCGCACGCGACGTCGTCGGTGTCGTCTCCGTACGTCGCGGCGACGAGGACGGCTGGGTCGTCGGCGTGGAGGCGGTCGAGGACCGGCACGTCCCGTCGTCCGCGGACATCCTCGCCATCTACGAGCTGGAACTCGACGACCGCGGTGATCTCCGCTCGTACCAGCGGGTGCGCCGCTACACGCGCGGCAGTACCGGCGGACAGGAGCGGACATGACGACGTCACTGCAGGCCACCGGCGGCGACCTGTACGGCGCGGGCAGCCAGCGGGAGCCCGCGAACCTGGGCGACATCCTGGAACGGGTGCTGGACAAGGGACTCGTGATCGCCGGTGACATCCGCGTCAACCTGCTCGACATCGAGCTGCTCACCATCAAGCTGCGGCTGGTGGTCGCGTCCCTGGAGACCGCGCGGGAGGTCGGGATCGACTGGTGGGTCAGGGATCCGTGGCTGCGCGGCACCGAGGACACCGAGCGGCTGGAAGCGTCCGACCACAAACAGCTGGCCGCGGAGAACGAACGGCTGCGCCGGCGGATCGGCGAACTGACCGCCCGCCAGCCCGACGACGCGCACGCCGGCGACGACGGGAGCGACGACCGATGAGCGCCGTCTGGGTGTACGCGGTGACCGACCGGGACGCGCCGCTCGACGTGCCCGGCGTACGCGACGAGCCGGTCCGGGCGGTGCGGCACGGCACGCTGACCGCCGCGGTCAGCTCCGTACCGCTGGACGAGTTCGGCCGGGAACCGTTGCACCGCAACCTGTCCGACCTGGCGTGGCTGGAACCTGTCGCCCGCGCGCACCACGCCGTCGTCACCCGCGTCGCCGAACGGGGCCCCGTCGTACCGTTGCGGCTGGCGAGCGTGTACCGCGACGACGCGGGGGTCGCCGCGCTGCTCGCCGAACGCGCCGACGACCTGACCACCGCGCTGGGCCGCGTCACCGGATGCACCGAGTGGGGCGTGAAGGCGTACGCGCCGCCGGCGCCACCGCCGGCCGAGGTCGCCACCGAGGGCAGCCCCGGCGCGCGCTACCTGGCGCAGCGCCGCGCCGAACGTACCGCGCGGGAACGGGTCCGGCACTCGGCCGTGGACCTCGCCGACCGGGTCGACCGGACGCTGCGCCCGCTGGCCACCGCGTACCGGCGGCACGACGACCGGCAGGCGTGGCCGGCGGAGTCCGCCGCACCGGTGCTGACCGCCTCGTACCTGGTGGCGGACGACCGGCGGGCCGCGTTCACCGACGCCGTCGCCGGGCTCGCCGCCACCGACCGGGTCGACCTCACCGGCCCGTGGCCGCCGTACTCCTTCGCCGGGCTGGACGAGACATGACCGGCGCCGTCGTACGCGCCGACCGGGTGTCGCTGGTCGACCTGCTCGACCGGGTACTCGCCCGCGGCGTCGTCCTCACCGGTGACGTGACGCTGAGCATCGCCGACGTCGACCTGGTCCGCGTCTCCCTCAACGCGCTGCTCACCTCGGTCCGGGCGGAGTTCGCCGATGACCGGTGACCAGCGGCTCGCGCTCGACCCGGAGACCGCCGACCACGACCTCGCCGCGCTCGTCCTCACCGTGGTGGAACTCCTGCGCCAGCTCATGGAACGCCAGGCGCTGCGCCGGGTCGACGAGGGCGACCTCACCGACGAGCAGGTCGAGAAGATCGGCCTGACCCTGATGACCCTCGACCGGCGGATGACCGAGCTGCGCGACCACTTCGGCCTGTCCCCCGAGGACCTCAACCTGGACCTCGGCCCGCTCGGTACCCTGGTCGACCCGCCCCGTACGTGATCCGCCGGGCACCGAAGGGTCCGGTACGACGCGCACCGGAAGACCGGTGCAGCGCAACGGAAACCGCCCACCTATGTCCATAGTGGACAGATCGGTGTTCCCGGCGTGCGCGAGACTGGCGCTACGCCGGAAACACCGGCCGTGGCGGGCGTACCCGCGCACATCGCCCGCGCCGTCGGCGTTTCCGGCCGATTCGGCGCTGTCCGGTCGGTTCACCGTGCCGTTCGGCAGCCCGCGGTTCACCCTGCCGATCGGGTTGGTGGCGGGCGGCGCGGGTCTCGTCGCCTGGCCGGAACCGGTGCCGGGGCTGCGGCCGGCGTTGCTGGTCTTCTGGCTGGGCGCCGCGGTCGGCGAGACGACCGTCCGGTACGCGACCTCCCGGCCGAACGTGGACCCGTCCCCCTCAGGCAGCAGGGAATTGACCGCCCGAAGGAGTGACGGGCTCCTCCGAGGGTATGCGAGAGCGCTGCCACCGGTTCGGTTGCGGAGTCACGTCCCCCGAGCAGACGACACGACGTGTCTCTTGGTACTCGTGGCGCCACGTTCGTCGGGTGACGTCACCGCCGTGCCGAGGAGGGAGGTTCACGTGATCGGCCTCGACCTGTTGGTACGAACGGGAATCTGGCCCGACGAGGACGGCCGCGCCGAAGCGGTGATCCTCGTGGAGGACGCGTCCCGGGTGCGGATCACGTGTCTCGCGGGCGAATCGATCAGCATGTTCGTCTCGGCCTTGCTCGCGGCCGGCATGGACCTCGTCCTCGACCTGTTCCACCCGGACCTGCCGGAACTGCCGGGCTGGACGGTGACGATCACCGACACCGCCCTGGCCATCCGCTGGCCGACCGAGGGCCACCTCGTCGACGCCCCGGTACAGGTGAGCGACCGGTGGCGCCGCACCGTGGCCACGAACGGGCACGTGACGCTGCTGGGCGGTACCGGACTGGGGCTCACCGACGGCGAGGACCTCCCGCGACCGGTCGCCGCGTACCACAACGGCACGCTGGCGGGCGGCGTCGCGTCGGTGTCGGAGCAGCCCTGACCCCCGTGGCCGTCGTCCTCACAGATCCTGACGACGTACCACTTCGGCGATCCACACGGGCACGAACGGAGACGTACAGCCGGGCGGGGTCGGATGGTCCTTGAGCACCCCCAGGCGCTCACCGATGTCGACCGCACGCGCGCGGTACGCACGATGCACGATCCCGATCTGGCCCAGGCACTCGTTCATCGCCCACTGCAGGCGATCCGGCGCGTCCTTCAGCTGCGCGTCGATGATGTCGAGCAGCGCAGCCATGTCGAGTCCGGCCGGCTTCTTTCGTACCCGTTCGGTGGTCAGCGCCCAGCCCGCGCTGGCGATGACCGGGTCCGGATCGGTGAGCCAACGCTGCCGCAACTCCTCGGCGTACGGGTTCTTCGCGACCACGTACGTCACGAGCCAGTCGTGCACCTTGGGTGTCCGAGCCTGCCGCAGCATGGCGTCCAACTCGTCGCGTTCGAAGGCTCTCGGGCGGCACACCAGGGTCGCCAGCAGCATCGCGGCCGCGTCTCCCGTCGCCCATAGCTCGCGCGCGAGGTCCTGCTGCGTCCTGACACGCTTCGCGACGGCGCGCAGCCGCCCCAGATTCACCCCGTGCTCGTCGCCGCGCTTCTCGTTGACCGCGCGGATCTTCGGGTCCTCCAGCGCGGCCAGTTCGGCCAGCACCTCCGCCGTTCCCGTACCGGTCATCTCAGCCCGCAGCCGACTGGCCGAGGTAGAAGGCGGTGGTGCGGTTCGCGGCTGCGGTGGCGTCCGCCTCCGGCGTACCGGCACGCACGGACGCCTCGGCCCACCGTGCGCTCGCGGCACGAATGAAGCGCTGCGCCGGCTCTCCCTGGGCGAACGACTCGGCATCGGCCGGACGGTCCTGTCCGGCGACCAGGTGCAGCGACAGGCCCAGCAGCGCAAGGTCCCAGCCCACCCCGGTCGCGCCCGGCCCGAACTGCGCCCAGAAGTCCGAGTCGGCGTCGCCGGTGTGGTCGTGCTCGATGGTGAGCCGTGCCCGGTCGCCGTCCGCGGCGACGCGCACGGTCAGCTGACTGCTGTCCCCGCCGAACTCCCAGGTCACGGTGAAGGACTTCGGTGCGTCGCAGGCAACCACCGTGCCGGAGGCGTTGCCCTCGACCTGGTAGTGACCACCGAGACGGAGGTCGCCGCTCACCGGCGCGAACCAGCGCGCGAGCCGGTCGGCCCGGGTACAGGCGTGCCAGAGGTCGTCGACCGTCGTCGGATAGACCTGACTGAGCGTCTGTACCGTGCGCTGACGTGCCCCGTCTCGCTCCACGTCGAGGTCACGGCGGACGCCGTCGGCCTGCGCGGCGATGATGCGGTCGGATTCCTCGGTCACGGGTGCTCCTCGTCGTCGTTCGGTGCCGTGGTCTTGGCTTCGCGTCGTGTCTTCTTGCCGCGAGCGATCTCGGTGGCGAGCGCGTCCAGGCGCGGCGCCCAGAACCGTCGGAACGGATCCAGCCACTCGTCGACCTCGCGCAACGGTGCGGTTTCCAGTGAGTACAGCCGGCGCGTGCCGTCGGCCCGCACCCGCACGAATCCTGCTTCCCGTAACACTTTCAGGTGTTGGGAGACGGCCGGTTGAGTGATGCCGAAGTGTGCACCGACGTTCTGGACGACGTCGCCGGCCGGCATCTCGCCGGCGGTGAGCAGGACGAGGATGCGTCTTCGGACCGGATCACCAAGGATGTCGAACGCGTGCACCACCGTAGAATAAGCCAAGCTTGATATAAGTCAAGCGTGATAGTCAAGTCGAACGACGCGTACCGGGGCTCAATGTCGAGGTCGGCCGAGGCCGGTGGGGCGTGCTGGATGCCAGCTGTAGCCCCACTTCCGCCACGCGCAGTGGGAACCCCGCGCTCCGCGACTGCCCCTGCCGATCACGACGCGGCAGTACCCGCCCGGACCGGACACACCGACCGCGGTTCGGCCGAGAGTGACGATTGTCGTCGTAACACCATGATCACGGACTCTTGTCGCGCCGCACCGCCGGCTGTCACCCTCAGCGCCGTGAAACGTGCCCTGATCGCCACCGTCCTGACCGCGTCCACCGTCACGCTGGCCACGGCCTGCTCCAGCCACGACACCGGAGCCAGCCGGCAGTCCCCGCCCACCCGGCCCGCCACCACGTCCCCGACCCCCACGGCCACGGCGTCGGGCGGGCCCGACGCTCCGCTGATGTACCGGGACGCACCGATCAACCTGGGCAGCGCCACATCGGAGAGCTGCACCAAGCAGTACGTGTACTTCGGAACGTCCTACGCGAAGCCGTACGTCAGCACGGACATGCCACAGCCGGGCGACTCCCCCATGCTCTTCCGCAGCTGCCCGGGCGGCGGAGGGAACGTCTCCTTCGCGGCGGACGGCCCCCGTTACGGGTACCGGGCGTCCGGTGTCCGCGACCAGCGTGGCTGCGTCAAGCTGGCGAAGGCGGCCCGCGCGCAGCTTGCCGAGATCCCGTTGTCCGACCTGTCGCCTGGTCAGCAGTTCTGTGTCCTGAGCCTGTACGACGGCGGCGACGCCGTGGACGTGGACCTCGTGACCGTGCAACGGGTGTCACCGGCCGCCGGCACTCTGACGCTCGCCGTCACCGGATGGGGCGACGACCTCTGAGCGGTGCGATGACGTACCAACGGATGGGGCCGGCCCCGGTGTCGGTCGGTCCTGTTCGGGCGACACGACACCGACCGTGCGCTGCCGGCCGTTCCGGAGAACGCGCTCGCCCCGGGCGCCCGTTACCCGGGTCCACGAGGCGAACGCGGCGCCGCCCGCCGAGAACAGCCGCAGACATCGCCAGCAGAGCCGAGCGACGCTCAGGCGACTGTCGAATGTGGACGCTCGTGGCAGACCTCGACGTGGTCGCACTCGCCGTCGATCCACGCCCGCAACCCGTCCAGCGTACGGCTGATCAGCCGCGACACGTGCATCTGGGACAGCCCGATCCGCTCGGCGATCTGCGTCTGCGTGAGGTCGTCGAAGAACCGCATCGCCAGGACGCGACGCTCCCGTTCCGGCAGCTGGTCCAGCGCCGGCCGCAGCGACACGCGGTCGGCGGTCCACTCGACCTGCTCATCGTTGTCGCCCAACAGATCCCCGACCTCGCAGCCCTGCCCGTCCTGCCGCGCCGGCGCGTTCAACGACGACGCCGAGTACGCACGGTCGGCGCCGACCGCGGCCGTCACGGACGCCCGGTCCACGTCGAGTTCCGCCGCGACCTCGGCACTGCTCGGGTCGTGTCCCTTCTGCTGCACCAGCTCGTCTGCCGTCTGGTGCACCCGGCGGCGCAGGTCCTGCAGATCCCGCGGGACGCGTACATCCCAGCACTGGTCCCGGAAGTAGCGCTTCAGCTCACCCAGGATGGTAGGCACCGCGTAGCCGAGGAAGCCGCCGAGCTCGGGGTCGAAGCCGTCGACCGCCTTGACCAGCCCGACGCGCGCCACCTGCTGCAGATCCTCCAACGACTCGCCCCGCGACGCGTACCGCCGCGCGAGCCGGTCCGCCAACGGGACGAACCCTTCGATCACCTTGCCCCGCAACCATTCCCGCCGGGGACTGTCAGCCGGGAGACTCGCGAGGCGCCGTAGCATCCGCTCGTAGAAACGGACATGGTCGTCACGCATCCAGTACACCCCCCGGGTTGACCCGCGCCCGGCGGACACGCCACGGCGCATCGGATCGCTCTGTCGTCCAGGTACCCGACGGCCTGGTTCGGCAAACGTCGACGGTCGCCGGGCCGGTGCGAACCCGGTCACTCCGTACCGCAGGGCGAAAACCACGGCGGCACGGTGAATCGTCGACCGCCCTGACGGCGACGGGGTGGTGCCGTCGGATTCAGTCGGTGCTCTCGCGGGTCCAGGTGATACCGGGCCAGCGCGCGATCTCGTCGGCCAGGTCGGCGAGCACGATCGGGCGCGCCGGCCCGTACGCGGACGGGATCCGGCGCAGCGCCGGCGTGAGCCGGGCCAGGCTGGCGAAGTCCACCGGATACCGGCCCGGTCGTACGGCGAGCAACCGTCCCCTGCGCCGCGCCCGGGCCGCCAGGTCGCGCCAGGTGTCGGCGTCCGCCAACCCCGCGGACCGTACGCCGTGGGAGAACAGCGTGACGTCGATGTCGTCGTACGGCTCGGTGGCGTCCAGGTAGCGGGCGAGCGCCGCGGCCGAGTCCTCGACCCCGAACACGGTCCAGAACGGGGCGGCGCCGATCCGGTTGGCCTGCACCGGATCGAGCATGATGAACGACTCGACCAGCAGCCGGTTCCCGTCGTGCCGGCGGCGGAACAGTTCGGCGACCACCGGGCTGAGCGCCTCCGGCTCGTCGAGCCGCATCCGGTACACGGGGTGCCCGGTCTCGGCCGCGAGGTCGAGTACCTCGGGGGTCAGCCCGTCGTCGTAGCCCCACTCGGCCTCCGGTGCCGTCGTGTCCGGCTCGGGTGCCGGCAGCGGCCCGGGTTCGGCGCCCTCGGCCGCCCGGAAGTCGTCCAGTTCCAGCGATCCACGTCGGTACTCGGCCGGCGTCAGCCCACCGCGGGCGCCGGTCTGGAACACGTGCCGGTCGGCGACGGTGGTCACCGGCCACCGCGACGTGTCGTCCACCAGGACGATCGGCGCGCCGGGCGCGAGTTGCCCGCGCAGGAACTCCCGGTACGCGTGGCCGAGCCGGCGCCGCTTCATCCGGAAGTACGCCATCGTGGCGACCATCAGCCGGTCCTGGTTGCCGTCGTGCATGTGATGCAGCGCCAGGTCCGGGTTGCGCGCCAGCAGCGGCGGCGCCACCCGCCGCCCGAAGGTCATGGCGGCGTCCGGCCGGTCGGGGTCGTTTCCCGCCCACCGCACCGGTACCAGCAGCGTCTGCGGCAGCCACGGCGCCCCCAGCGCGGTGCACAGGTGCGTGAGCGCACCGTTCGAGGAACCCAGGAACACCACCGGGTACGGCCCGCCCGAACGGTAGTGGCCGACGATCCACCGGGCGACGTCCTCGCCGTCGATGTCCCCGAGCCGTTCCGGCGGTACGCCTTCGCGGGCGCCGGCCGCGGTGTACACGGCGCGGCGCAGCCGTTCCGGCAGCAGCATCGTCGCCCGGGCTCCCAGCCCGGCTCCCACGCCCTGGCCGAGCCGGGCGAAGTCCTCGCCGCGCAGCCCGCGCGCCGTCGCCCGCAGGAACGCCGACGCCGAGTCGAACGCCGCCACGGCACGTTCCGGTGGCATGTGGCGGGGATCCGAGCGGCGGGGCGGCGTCGGCAGTCGCGTGTCGTCGCGGGTCACCATCGGCTCCCTCCCGTCGCCGCACACCGACGCGGCCCGGCGCGCGGCCGGGCCGACGTCCCCTGATACCGGCGAACCAGCCCCCGTCGCGTTGCTACCCCTCGGCAATACCGCCAAACCTCCGTTTCGCCGCGGAATGGCGCAGCACGCAGGTGTCACGGTGCGGCCCGATGGGTAGGCACGTCGCATGCTGACCGAACACCACGACGGCCCGTACGGGCGGATGCGCAGCCGCGCCGTCGGCGACCGCGTCCCAGGCGTGCCGCAGGTCGTACTGGTCCAGGGCCTCGGTGTGTCGGACTACCTGCTGCCCGCGCTGCGGGCGCTCGCCGGCTGGACCCGCGCGTACCTGGTGGAGTTGCCGGGGCTGTGCGGCAGCGGCGAGCCGCCCCACGAACTCGACCTGCCCGGGTACGCCGCGGCCGTCGCCGACTGGGTGACCGCGCGCGGCGAACCGGTCGTACTGGCGGGGCATTCGGCCGGCTGTCAGGTCGCGGCACGGGCCGCGGTGGGCCACCCGCTGGTGGCGGGTGTCGTCCTCGCCAGCCCCACCGTCGATCCGGACGCGCGGAGCCTGCTGCGGCTGGCGCGGCGCTGGCGGCGTGACGGCTCCCGCGAACCGGGCGGACTCACCCGCTCGCATCTGCCCGAATGGTGGCGTGCCGGCCCGCACCGGCTGCTGCGCCTGGTCCAGCTGTGCATCGCCGACGACATCGCCGAGTCCGTCCGGGCGATCGACGTCCCGCTGCTCGGCCTGTACGGGCGCGATGACGCGATCAGCGACGAGCAGTGGGTACGCGACCTGGTCCAGCTCGCGCCACACTCGCGGCTGGTACTCGTACCCGGGGCGCACACGTTCGTCTGGTCGCATCCGGACGCCTGGTGCGCGCCGGTCCGCGACTTCGCGACCGGCCTGGCGGCGCAACCGACGGCGCCGTAGCGCGCGCCGCGCCCGGTCACGCGATCTCGTACCGGGTGCCCAGGTCGTCGGCGCCGTCCGGTACGGCCCGCACCACGTTGGCCCGGGTCAGCGCCGCGAGGATCCGGCGGGTCCGGTCCTCCGACCGGTCGGCGGCCGCGGCCACCCGCGCCAGGAACGTGTCCTCGTCGTGCACCAGCAGGTCGGCGACCGACTGGTACACGCGGGTCTGCTCGGCGTCGAGTGCCACCCCCGCCTCGGTGTGGCGTACCTCGGGAGCCGGCACCGCGGGCGAACCGACCGGCTCGCCGGCTCCGGTGTCGTGTTCGGTGTGCTGCAACGGTCGTGGCCGCTCACCCAGCTGCCGCTTGCCGCGGTGCACGGCGTCGAGCTTCTCGTCGTGCCGCGCCGAGGCCGACACGTGGTGGCGTTGCTTGGACGACCCGGTCGTCGCCTGCGTACCGCCCGGCTCCCGCCCGACCGCGCGGGCCCGGCGCGCACGGCCCCGGCGTTCCTGTTCGTCACCCTCGATCTTCTTGCGTACCACCGTGCTCCTCCTCCCGTGCAACGGCTGTTCGTCGGGCATACCCGCGGACGGCGCCGACATGCGCCCGGATCCGTACGGCCGCGGCCGTTTGGCCGCGCCCTCCCGCGGAACAGCACGGCGAACGGCCCGCCGCGGTCCACGACGGGCGACGCCGAGGGAGGTCCGATGGTCCCGGTACGGCAGCGCCTGCGATCCGTCGCCGACACGTACCGCGCCGGCAGCCGGTCGCCGGCTACGCCACCGTGATCGGCACGTACGGCGGGATCGTCGGCGCGGCGAGTCTGCTGGCGCGGCTGCTGAAGCGGCGGCCACCGCGGGCGATCGATCGGGCGCGCGCACAGTTCCGCTGGTTCGCCGGCGGCTGGAAGGTCAACGCCGAACTGCCCGGCACCGCCGCGTTCGCCGCCGCGACCCGGTTCGTACGGCGCGAGGACGTCGCCGACAACATCCCGTGCGGCCCGCGGGTGCGGCCGATCGTCGACGCGGTCCGGGAGTACCGCGGGGCGGGGTTCACCGACGTCGCCGTCTGCCAGATCGGCGACCGTACGCAGCGCGAGTTCCTGCGGTTCGCCGACGACACGCTGCTGCCGGCGCTCAAGGAGTCCATGGCCTGACGCGAGGTCACCAGGCGGGGCGGGGGTCGCGGAGGTGTTCGGGGGTCTGCTCGGGCAGCTGGCGCCCCCGGTCGGTACGCAGCAGCAGGCCCGGGTCCGGCGGGTACCGCTCGTCGGGCGGTGCCGGCCGGTGGAACCGCCGCGTGCCCGGCAGTTCGACCTCGACGAGTTTCCCGTCGTGCAGCATCCACAGCCCGAAGCAGTCGTCCTCCTCGTCGTGGATGAGCACCTGCACGCTCTCCGGGTACGGCCACGGCAACGACTCCAGGAACCGCAGCAGCCCGGTCCGCGGCCGCATCCGTTCGAACTGTGTCGCCCAGCCGCAGCCGAACGACCCGGCGCCCCACTGGCCGGCGATGGGCTCGAACCGGCCCCGCCACGCGCGCGTGTCGTCCTCCCTGGTGAGCGGCTCCATCACCTCCTCGGCGTAGTGCGCCAGCACGACGACCTCCGCGAATCTGCTCATTGCGCAGGTGTTACCGGTCGCACCGGGTTCCGGCAACCCCGCCACGCCGTGGTTGTCGTAGCGCTTCTGTACCTCCAGCCTTTGCGGGGTGCAGCTCGCCGAGCCCCGTGCCGGCGACCGGATGCCGCGAGCCGCCCAGGCCACCGCCGCGGCCCCGACCCGCTGCGCCGACCGCGTCGACGGTCACGGCACCACGACCACCTTGCCGACCGCCCCGTCGTCCTCCATGTACCGGTGGGCGGCGGCGATGTCGTCGAGCGCGAAGACCCGGTCGAGGTTGGGCCGGCACACCCCGGACTCGACGAGGCGGACGACCCGCCGCAACGCGTCCACGGCGCCCGCCAGGTCACCGCTGTGGAACGCGGTCAGCCGGGTACCGGACGGGATCATCGCCACCGGTTGGAAGTCCGCGATCGACCAGCCGCTCAGCGATCCGGCCACGCACACCGTCCCGCCGCGCCGGACCAGGCCCAGCGAGTCCACCGCCGTCCGCGCCCCGACCAGGTCCAGGACGTGGTCGGGGCCCCCGGGCCACACCTCGCGTACCGGGCCGGCGAGCGGACCGCCGTCGTCGACGAGTACGTGGTCGACACCGACGGCGGTCAGCGCGTCGGCGCGGGCCGGCCGCCGGGTCGTGGCCGCGGTCTCCACGCCGTACGCGGCGGCGAGCGACGCGGCGGCCATCCCGACCGAGGACGTACCGCCGCGGATGAGCAGCCGCCCCGGACCGGGCCCGACACCCAGCGCGTCGAGTGCGCCCTGCGCGGTCAGGTAGCTCTCCGGCAGCGCGGCGAACACCTCCCACGACAGCGCGGTACGGACCGGCATCAGCACCGCGTTCGGCAGCAGCGCGTACTCCGCGTACCCGCCGTCGTACTCGCGGCCCATATCGCCCATCACCGCCGCAACGGTCGCGCCCTCCGGTACCGCGGGGTCGGTGGAGGCCACGACGACGCCGACGCACTCGATGCCGAGTACCCGGGGGAACCGGACGTTCGGCGAGTGGCCCTGGCGGGTGCGCAGTTCGGACCGGTTCAGGCCGGCGGCATGTATCCGGACGAGGCTCCAGCCCGCCCGTACCGGGGGCACCGGGACCTCGCGGATCTCCAGTACTTCCGGGCCGCCCGGCCCGGTGCACACCGCCGCCCGCATCGTTCGCGTGTCGTTCGTGCTCATGCGGCCACGATCACCGGCCCGGGGCGCGGCCGGCCACCGGTAGAATGCCAGGTCATGCCCATCGGCCGCCAACCTGCCGCGTCCCGCCTGTGGCCGTCCGGCGGCGTGCACGTGTGGCCGTCCGGCCAGGCCAGCGCCCTGCACTCGCACCGCCGCGGCCACCTCGTGTACGCGGCACGCGGCGTCCTGTCGCTGCGTACCGAGCGGGGCACGTCGATCGTGCCGGCCAACCGCGTCGCGTGGATCCCGGCGGGTTTCGGCCACCGGCACCGCGCGTACGGCCACACCGACATGCGGATCGTCTTCCTCGCGGCGCCGGCGGCCCGGCTGCTGCCGGCGCGTCCCGTCGTGTTCACCGCCTCGGACCTGGCCCGCGAACTGCTGCTCACGCTCACCGGCGCGCCGCACGACGACCCCGACGCGCCCGGCCACGACAGCGCCGCGAGCGCCCGCCTCCGCCGCGTCCTCGTCGACCAGCTCCGCGAGGCGTCCGAGCAGCCCCTGCACCTGCCGGAACCGCGCGACGACCGGCTCCGCGCCCTCGCCCGCCTCCTCTACGCCGACCCCGGCGACACCCGCCCGCTCGCCGACCTCGGCCGTACGGTCGGCAGCAGTTCCCGTACGCTCAGCCGGCTGCTGCGCGACGAGCTCGGCATGACCTTCTACGAGTGGCGTACCCAGGTGCGCATCCACCACGCGCTCGTCCTGCTCGCCGAGGGCCACGACACCACCCGGGTCGCGCACGCCTGCGGCTGGGCCAACCCGAGCGGCTTCATCACCGCCTTCACCGGCGTCGTCGGCACCACCCCGGGCCGGTACCGCACCGCCGGCCGCACGGCTCGGCCGTAGCAGTACCGGTGGAGGTCGGCGACGGAGCCGGGGCGGGTCGGGAACGCCTCCGCTGCGCGATCTCCGCTTCCCGTGGCGGCCGGCTGCCGGAGTTGCCGTCCTGTCGACCGCCGCGTCCCACCAGGTCCGTCCGCCGTCGAGCCCGGGCCGTGTCCGGCGCCCGGGCTGCCGGGCCCACCGGCTCAGCGCGGCGCGTACGCCACGCGGTCGAACGGCCAGGCGCGGGCCAGCCAGTCGCTGACCACCCGGTACACCTCGGCGTCGAGGGCGGCGCGGTCGGCGCGGACCCAGGACCGTACGTCGATCACGCCGGGGTCGCGGCGCGAGCCGTAGATGTAGACGCAGCCGACGACGTCGCCGTCCGGCACCGACAGCACCGTGTACGTGAAGCCGATGCGCCGGGCGAAGTCCGCCGCGTGCCGTTCCAGGTCGTCGCGGTTGGCGGCCAGGCTCATGCCGTCCGGCGGCGGCCAGGACCCGCCGAATCCGGGCGTGGCGCGGATGTGGTCGATGCTGCCGGTCCACGCGGCATGGTCGGCCGCGTTGTGCTGCGGGCCGAGCGGTTCCAGCCGGAACGTCGCGGCCACCGGCGGCTCCGGTACGACGAAGTCGGGCGCCACCAGGGGCTGCTCGGGTGAGGTCACGGCCGGAGACTATCCGCGGCCGGCCGCGCCCGCGCGCGGGCAACCGCCTGCACGGGGTGCGTTGTTGCTGGTCGGTGGCATCTGCGGCGTTGTCGCATCCGTGGTCGCACCCCTACGGTGGGTGCGTTCGCGCCCCGTCGGATCGGAGCCGTATGTCCAGCGAGCACCACCATCCGCACGACCACGACCATCCGCACGAGCAGCACCATCCGCACGAGCACGCGCACCGGCACGGCCACGGGTGGTGGCACCGGCTGCGCCACCTGGTCACGCCGCACTCGCACGACTCGGCCGACAAGGTCGACGACGCGATGCGGGCCAGCCGCGCCGGGATGCGCGCGCTATGGATCTCGCTGGCCGGGCTCGGCGCCACCGCCGTACTCCAGGCCGTCGTGGTGGTCGCCTCCGGTTCGGTGGCGCTGCTGGGCGACACGCTGCACAACCTGGCCGACGCGCTGACCGCGGTACCGCTCGGTCTGGCGTTCGTGGTCGGCCGCCGCGCCGCGAACCGCCGCTACACCTACGGGTACGGCCGGGCCGAGGACCTGGCGGGCGTCGTCATCGTCGTGGTGATCGCCGCTTCCGCCGTGCTCGCCGCGTACGAGGCGGTGGAGCGGCTGCTGCACCCCGCGCCGGTACGCAACGTGTGGGCGGTGGCGGTCGCCGCGCTGATCGGCTTCGCCGGCAACGAACTCGTGGCCCGCTACCGCATCGCCGTCGGCCGCCGGATCGGATCCGCCGCGCTGGTCGCCGACGGCCTGCACGCCCGCACCGACGGCTACACCTCGCTCGCCGTACTGCTCGGTGCCGGTGGCGTCGCGATCGGTTGGGGCTGGGCGGATCCGGTCGTCGGCCTGGCCATCACGGTCGCGATCGCGTTCGTGCTGAAGGACGCCGCGCGCGAGATCTGGCGGCGCCTGATGGACGCGGTCGACCCCGCGCTGGTCGACACCGCCGAGCACGCCCTGGCCACGACCCCGGGCGTACGCCGGGTCGGGATGCTGCGGTTGCGCTGGATCGGCCACACCCTGCACGCCGAGACCGACCTGTCCGTCGACGCCACCCTGTCCGTACTCGACGCGCACGCGATCGCGGTGGACGCCGAACACCGGCTGCTGCACGCCGTACCGCGGCTGGCCGGGGCGACCGTCCACACCGACCCGGCGACCGGCGACGACCCGCACCGTCCGCTGGCCCACCACCACGCCGCCGCCCACCCCGGCTGACCGCCGGCCTTCGTACGGGCCGGAAACGCCGCGCCTATCGGGGGGCGACGCGCCGGAGCCTGGTCCACCCGGACCAGCCCCTCTCGGCCAGCAGCTCGATCAGCCGGCGCCCCGGCGGCACCGTCTCGTACGCCAGCGCATCCATCAGGGCGGCCATCGTGGACCCCACGTCCACGTCGTCGACGTACTCGTCGCCCTTCTCGGCGGCGAGGCGGGTGAGGTAGCCGGCGAGCTCGTCGGCCAGCTCCACCAGCCGGGTGTCGTCCGGCGCCGCGTCGAGGGCGTGCCCCAGGGTGCGGAAGAACGCGACGAGCTGCCGGTCCGCCAGCTGCTCCCGCTTGCGCGACAACCACTCCGGTACCCGGTGCGGCGAGTGCGCGGCGAGCAGGATCCAGCCGTCGCGTTCGGCCCGGACGATGCGTTCGTCGATGCCGAGCGCGCGCAGCCGGTCGAGGTGGTCGACCACGTCCGGCGGCAGTACCAGGCGGTCACCGGCGGCGAGCCGGGCGATCCGCTCCCGGTGCCGTTGCAGCCGGCCGATCTCGGCGCGCAGCCGGTCGTCGATGTCGGCGACCGCCGCGGCGAACTCCGCCCCGTCGGACCGCAGCAGCTCCCGTACCCGCGCGAGCGGCACCCCGGCGTCGGCGAGCGTACGGATCCGGACCAGCTCGATCACCGCGCCCGCGTCGTACCGGCGGTATCCGGAGCTGTCGCGTTCCGGCTCCGGCAGCAGCCCCCGGGCGTGGTAGTGCCGCACCGCGCGCACCGTCACCCCCGCGTACGACGCCAGCTCGCCGATGGTCAGCACGACACCAGTCTCCGCTACCGGCCCCCCGGCACGGTCGGCGTACGACGGACGATCCGTGCGATCGCCGCCGCATGGCTGGTGACCAGGCCGTGGTCCGCGTCGAGCCGGTGGACGGCGATTCGCGGCTGCGCGCGGGCGAGCCGGTCGACGCCGGCGCGCCAGTTCCGGTTGAAGCGCGCCACGTGCCCGTCCGTACCGCGACCGGCCATCGACGTCGACGCGATCATGGTGACCGGCACGTCGATCCGCCGGTACCGGTCGAGGATCCCGGCGCGCACCTCGTCGATCTCGACGTTCACCGCCAGGATCTGCCCGGCCGTGAGCAGTACCTGCCGTGCGGTGCCGCGCGCCGCCCGCTGCCGTTCCACCATGTCCGCCCACATCGCCCGGAACTCGGGCAGTACGTCCGGCGTGACGAACGGCTCCGGTACGGGGACCGCCCCGTCGATCAGGACGAGCCCGGCGACGCTGCCCGGATGCTCGGAAGCGTGGTGTACGGCCAGGTCCGCGCCCAGCGAGTACCCGACGAGGACGGGCACCGTACCGTCGCGCCGGAGCTCGGCGAGTACCGCGGCGAGATCGCCGAGGAACGCGGCGAAGGAGTACCGGTCCGAGGCGGAGGCGAGGCCGTGACCGCGCAGGTCGAAGGTCACCACGTCGTGGTCGCGGCGCAGCAGCGCGGCCAGCTCGGCCAGGTCCGCCTGCGTCGAGTTCAGCCCCGGGCACAGCACCAGCGGCCGGCCCCGACCGCCCCGCGTCAGCGGGATCGTGCCGCCCTCGTACCGGATGGTCCAGCGGCGCGTCGGCCCGCCGTCGTCGTTCGTCATGCCGTCATGGTCGGGGCCTGACCCTGCGTCAGGGTCAAGCCCGGCCGCCAGTCGCCGCTGCTGCCACCCACCGACCGCGAGCGGCAATACGGGCGGTCCCGCCGGGGGGCGGTCGATGTGCCCCGCACGGCGACGGCGAACAGGACTCCGCACCGCACACGCACGGCACCGGGGCGGCCGCCGTACGGCCACCCCGGTGCTGTCGTGCGTCAGTCGGTGAAGACGTCCTTGACCTTCTCCTTGGCCTGGCCCAGCCGCCCCTTGTCCTTCTGGGCGGCGCCCTCGACCTCCTGCCGCGGGTTGTCCGTGGCCTCGCCGACCTTCTGCTTCGCCTTGCCGGCGACCTCGTCCATCTTGTCCTTCGCCTTGTCCGACATGCTCATTCCGGCTCCCGTCGGTGTCGTTTCCCGGGTCTGCCACGAACGCCGCGTACGGCGCTCCACCGGGTACGCCGCCCGTACTGGCGCCACGCCCCGGTACGTCCGGCCACGGCCGGACCGACCCTTCGACTACCCGCCCTCCGACGGGCTACACCGCGAACGGGCGACACGCGCGGGCGTACCACTGAATCGGGCAGTTGGTTCTTAGCGACCCGGCAGGGACAATCCATGTGGTATCGATCCGCCAACCGCGGCAGAAAGCGATCACCGCATGACAGACCAGCAGCAGCCGGCCGTGCGCCCGACCCCCCGCGCCGGCGACTACCAGCCCCCGGGCCCGGACGACGCGGACCAGGGCGACGTGCCCGCCGACGAGGAGGCCGACGAGTCATGACGCTGTACGGCTTGGACTGCTCGAACCACCAGGGCAACATGTCGTCGCTCGGCGGCGTCGCGGCGTCGTTCTTCGTCCACAAGCTCACCGAGGGCACCACGTACGTCGACCCGAACGCGGCGCACAACCTGTCCTTCGCCCGCAGCCGCAGGATCCCCGTACTCGGCGGCTACCACTTCATCCGCGCCGGGAACGGCGCCGGCCAGGCAGACCAGTTCGCCGCACGGGCCCGGCAGTTGTTCGGGCACGACCTGCACGGGCACCTGTGGCAGCTGGACTGCGAGTCCGACGCCACGTGGGCCGACGTGCGGGCGTTCAAGCAGCGGTGGGACGCCGGGACCGACCACGCGCCGATCCTCTTCTACACCGGCGACTGGTGGCTGCAACCCCGTGGCTGGAACGTCGCGAGCCTCGGGTTCGCCGGACTCTGGGCCGCACCCAACCGCGGGTACGTCGGCGCCGCGCAGAACGTGCGCGCCAGCGACTGGGTCGCCGGGTACGGCGGCTTCAGCCGCATCACCGTGCTGCAGTACGACGCCCGGCCGTCGGTCGGCGACACCAACCAGTACCAGGGCGGGCTCGCCCAGCTCAAGGCGCTCGTCGCCGGACGAAAGGACCCCGAGGTGTACTACACCAGCGTTGGCCGCGGCTCGCTCTCCCTGAAGGCCGGGCAGACCACCAGCGTCCACTTCACCAGCGCCGCCGCCAACACCGGGAACTTCTGGGGCGGCGGCGGGTACAGCGTCGGGGCCGGCAGCCGGCTGTTCATGGGCGACGTGACCGTCACGTTCAACGCGGCGCTGCCCGGCGGGATCGAGGTCGCGACCCGGTTCGCCGAGACCGACCCGGACAAGGACTACGCGGTCGCCAAGGCGCACCCGTGGGCCGTGCTCGCGCCCGCCGCCGGCATCCACGAGGCCCACGCGTCGACCGTCTCCTGGGTCGACCGCGGCCACCACCTCTGGGTACAGTTGCGCGCCAGTGCGGATCTCACGGTCGCCGGGGTGTGGGCCAAGGTCGGGCTCCTCAACGGCTGACGGTCACCGGTCCGGGCGGCACGACGAACGGGGGTGCCGTGGTCACGCTCGGAGTCATCGCGATCGGAGTGGTCGACAAGCCGCGGGCGGTCGAGTTCTGGCGCCGCGCACTCGGGTACGAGGAGCGGCGCGACGGGTTCGGCGGGTGGGAGACCGTCCTCGTACCGCCGGACGGGGTCGGCACTCCCCTCGCGCTGCAGACCAGCGACCGCCCGGCCGACGAGTACCCGCGGATCCACCTGGACCTGCACGTCCGGGACGCCGCCGAGCAGGACGCCGAGGTGGCGCGGCTGCTGTCGCTGGGCGCGGCGCGCGTCGACTGGGACCGGTACCCGGCGGACCCGGACTTCGTGGTCCTCGCCGACCCGGACGGCAACCGGTTCTGCGTGGTCGACCTCAGCCACGGCTGACCGCGGCGGCCGGCGTACGCCTCAGCTGGCGGACTCCGTACCGCCGCGGTCCCCGCCCGACCGGTCCAGCTGCCGCGGGTGGTGCACCCGCCACTCGCCTCGACCTCGCGCGGGATCCGGATCGCCCGCCGGTCGCCCGCCTCGTCGTACACCACGCCGAGGTTGTGCTGGTTCCACGCCCAGCCGCGCCGTCCCGCCGAACGGTTCCGCCGCGGCGCGATCGGCTCCTCGGACTGCGCGAGATCCCGGCCCATCCGGATCCGCGCCCGCCCGGCGGCGTTTCGGCCCGGGTGGCGGTGGCGGGCCCGTCCACGCCCTGCCGCCGGCCGGTGCCCGACGCGTGCCGCCGACACGGAACGCGCCCCGGACATCACCGCAGGGTCAGGGTCGGACCGGTGGACGAACTCATATAAAACACTCAGGTTAACGGACAGCAAAATAGGTTAACGTGGCCGCCAATGAGCATGAAGAGATCGATTAACCAGGTACTCCGGCGGACCACCGGTTACGAGATCGTCCGGAAAGGCACCGGCGCCCGCCGCGTGGTGCAGGCGCAACGGCAGCTGCGTTCGCCGGTGTTCGTCCTGTCGTCGATCCGTAGCGGGTCGACGCTGTTGCGGGTGATGCTGGGCAGCCACTCGGAGATCTTCGCGCCGCACGAGATGCACCTGGGCAACATCCAGGCCAACGCCGACAGCTGGTTCGCCGAGGCCGCGGTACAGGAGGCCGGGCTCGACGAGCAGGAGCTGACCCACATGATGTGGGACGCCATGCTGGCCCGGATGCTGCGCGACAGCGGCAAGTCCGTCCTGGTGGAGAAGACGCCGTACCACGTGTTCCTGTACCGGAAGATCGCGGCGACCTGGCCCGACGCGCGGTTCGTGTTCCTGCTGCGGCATCCCGGATCGATCCACCAGTCGTGGCAGGAGGCGCACCCGTCGATGAGCGCCGACGAGGTCACCGCCGACGTCCTCCGGTACGTGAAGGGGGTGGAGCAGGCGCGCACCGACCTGCCCGGCCTCGACGTGACGTACGAGGAGCTGGTGTCGGATCCGGAGGGGCAGACCCGGCGGCTGTGCGCGTTCCTCGGGGTGGCGTGGGAGCCGGAGATGGTCGAGTACGGCAAGCGCGGGCACACCCGGTTCCGTCGCGGGCTCGGCGACTGGTCCGGCAAGATCAGGTCGGGTCGGCCGCAGGAGGGCCGGGCGCTGCCGTCCCTCGACGAGGTACCCGCCGAGCTGCGCCCGTACTGCGAGAAGTGGGGCTACTGACCGTCCAGCGGGATCCGGTCCCCCGGCAGGTACGTCACGCGTCCCGCGCCGTCGACGACGTGTACCGGGTCGGGGCCGAGCACGGTGCAGGTCGTGCCGGTGACGTGCACCCCGCCGGCCTCCGGTACGGCCAGGAGCGGGCGGCCGAGCGCCGTCGACCAGGCATGTTGACGCTCGACCCCGACGGTGTCGGCGTGCGGGAGTACGGCGAGGGTGGGCAGCAGGCCGAGACCGCGGTCGTCGGTCGTGGCGTCCGCGTCGTCGTCGGCCAGCGCCACGATCGCGATCGACTCGCCGGCCAGCACGGCCCCGGCACTGCCGCCGTAGTAGCGCCCGCCCGCGGCCACGTGATCCCGTACCGCCCGGTCGAACCCGTGCCGGTGTACGTGCCGGGCCAGCTTCGACGTGGTGCCGCCGCTGACGAACAGCAGGTCGGTGCCGGCCAGTTCGGCGGGCCGGTGCCCGTCCAGGCTGAACCACACGTCCACGCGTACCTCGATGTCCAGCTCGGCAAGGCTCGTACGCAGCCACTGCGGGGCGCCGCCGATCCGGTCGTCGGGCAGCGCGAACGGCCAGTGCACCACCCGTTGCACGCCACGGAACGCCGCGCGCCACACCCGCTGCTCCTGGCGCGCCGATCCACCGCCGGCGAGGTACAGGCTGCCGTTCATGGCCGGACCGTACCGGGGCGGAGTGCCTGGCGCAGCGGGGTTTCGCGGTCAGCGCGGGTCGGTGCGGCGGAACAGCGGCAGGACGCGCGGCGTCCCGTCGGCGCCGACCGTCGTGACGCGGGCGAGCGTCCAGCCTTCCGGCGCGACGGCGTCGTACACCTCGCGCCAGCGGGCGTCCAGGACGCGCTCGGGATCGGGCTCGTCGTCGGTGTGGTGGTCCTCGGCGAACGGTTCACGTACCACGGGCGGAACGTAACACCGGCCACGCACGGCGCGACGACGCATCGGTGAAGACGGGCTGCACGGCGGGCGGACATCGCCGGGCCGGCGACGGAACCCGGCCGTACCCACCGACACCGCCGGGGCCGCGTCGAGCTGCGGAAACGCTGACGGCGCGCGGCCCGTACCGGCGGGGCGGCAGCCGGGCGGGCCGGGACGATCGGCATCCCCAACTCGGGTACCGCGTTGCCGGCGGGACCGCCACGAGCCGGATCGCCGCCGTTCAGTCGCCGGCCATCTGGACGTGGTTCGCTGCCGCGAGCGCCGGCCGTCCGCTCGAACCGGGCCGGTGTCGCCGAACCGTCCGGCCCCGTGCCGCGCGTGACGACCGGGAGGTACCGGGTGGGCTGGGTCGAGGCTGTCGTACTGGGCCTGGTGCAGGGACTGACGGAGTTCCTGCCGGTCTCGTCCAGCGCCCACGTACGGATCGTGGCGGCGCTGGCGGGGTGGGCGGATCCCGGCGCGGCGTTCACCGCGGTGACGCAGCTGGGCACCGAGTCCGCCGTCCTGCTGTACTTCCGCCGGGACATCGGCCGGGTCGTACGGATGTGGACGCTGTCGCTGTTCCGGGCCGAGTACCGGAAGGATCCGGACGCGCGGCTCGGCTGGTACGTCATCCTCGGCACGATCCCGATCGCGGTGCTCGGGGTGCTGTTGCAGGACACCATCGAGACGGTGTTCCGGGACCTGCGGCTGACCGCGGCGATGCTGGTCGGGTTCGGGCTGGTGCTGGCGTTCGCCGACCATGCGGCGACCAACCAGCGGTCGCTCGCGGAGCTGCGCCCGCGTACCGCGGTGGTGTTCGGGTTCGCGCAGTCGCTGGCGCTGATCCCGGGCGTCTCGCGGTCCGGCGGCACGATCGCGGCCGGGCTGCTGATGGACTTCCGCCGCGAGGCCGCCACCCGGTACTCGTTCCTGCTGGCGATCCCGGCGGTGCTCGCCTCCGGCCTGCTGGAACTGACCAAGATCGGCGAGGGTCACGCCGCGCCGGTCGCGCCGACGGCGATCGCGACGGTGGTGGCGTTCGGCGTGGGGTACGCGGTGATCGCCTGGCTGATGCGCTACGTCACGACGCACCGGTTCACGGTCTTCGTCGTCTACCGGGTACTCGCCGGGCTCGTCCTGTTCGGCCTGGTGACCGCCGGCGTCCTCGATCCGACCGCCGGGGCGGCCTGAGCGGTCAGGACGCCGGGCGCGCGCCGCGCAGGAACTGTTCGACGGCGGTCTCGACGAGGCCGTCGAGCCGGTCCGGCGGTACGAAGTTGCCGTTGACCAGCGACGCGATGCCCTGCAGGGTCGCGAACAGGATGATCCCGATCCGCTCGGGGTCGCCGGGTTCGAGCGCGCCCTGCGCCTGGCCCTCGGTGATCACCTCCGCCAGCAGCCGCATCGGCGCCTCGGCGGCGGCCACGATGCGCGTCGCCCCGGCCCGGTGCTTGCTCGTGTACATCAGCTCCAGCAGGGCGGCGTTCTCCGTGGCGAAGCGCGCGTACACCACGGCGGCGGCTCGTACGCGGGCGGCGAAGTCGTCGTCGGCGCCGGCCAGCGCGGACCGCAGCACCGCGTCCAGCCGGGCGAACCCGGCCTCGGCGAGCGCGTCGAGCAGCGCCTGCCGGTCGGGGAAGTGCCGGCGGGGCGCGGCGTGGCTGACGCCGATCTCGCGGGCCAGGTCGCGGAGGGCGAGCCGGTCCGCGCCGTGCTCCCGGAGGCTGCGTTCGGCGGCGTCGAGCAGCGCGGTACGCAGGTTGCCGTGGTGGTAGGGCCGCTCGGTGGTCGCGTCGGGCACGGTACCGATCCTAGCAGTAGAGTTGTCGTTGACAACATTGTGGCCGCTGCCTACTATGTTGCTCATGACAACATTTGCCGTCTCGGACATCCCGCCCATGGCGGGCCGTACCGTCGTCGTGACCGGCGGGAACAGCGGGATCGGCCGCGGCGCCGCCCGCGCGTTCGCCGCCAGCGGAGCCCGCGTCGTGCTCGCCGTGCGCAGCACCGAGAAGGGCCGGGAGGCCGCCGCCGCGATGACCGGCGACGTACAGGTCCGGCGGCTCGACCTCGCCGACCTGGCCGCCATCCGCGCGTTCGCCGACGACCTGACCGAGCCCGTCGACGTACTCGTCAACAACGCCGGCGTGATGATCCCGCCGCTGTCGCGGACGGCCGACGGGTTCGAGCTGCAGTTCGGCACCAACCATCTCGGGCACTTCGCGCTGACGAACCTGCTGCTGCCCCGCATCCGCGAGCGGGTCGTCACCGTCGCGTCCGCAGCGCACCGCAGCGGCTCGATCGACTTCGACGACCTGAACTGGGAGCGCCGGCGGTACCGCGCGATGCGCGCGTACGGGCAGTCCAAGCTCGCCAACCTGCTGTTCACCTCGGAACTGCAGCGGCGGCTCACCGAGGCCGGGTCGCCGGTGATCGCCACCGCCGCGCACCCCGGCATCGCGGCCACGAGCCTGATGCGCCCCACCGGCCGCTGGACGCTGCGCGGGATCGGCGAGGCCGCCGTCGGGCTCGTCGCGCAGGACGAGGACGGCGGCGCCCTCCCCACCCTGTACGCGGCGGTCGCGGACGTACCCGGCGACAGCTACGCCGGTCCCGGCGGGATGTTCGAGCGGGGCGGGCCGCCCCGGCTGGTCGGCCGCTCGGCGAAGGCCCGGGACGCGGAGGTCGCGCGCCGGCTGTGGACCGTCTCCGAACAGCTCACCGGCGTCACGTTCCCGCGCGCCGCCCTGCAGACCGCCTGAGCCGGCTCACTGACCGGTACGGCCGTCGATGCGTTCGCGGAGCAGGTCGGCGTGCCCCGCGTGCCGCGCGTACTCCTCGACCATGTGGACCAGGATGTCGCGGATGCTCGCCGGCTCGCCGTCGGCGACCAGGACCTCGCGGCCGAGATCGGCCTCGTCCAGCTCGTCCAGCCACGCGTCCGCGGCGGCGATCTGCCGCTTCCACATCGCGAACGCCTCCTCGACCACGGCCGGGTCGGCGACCGCGCCGTCGAAGTCGGCGTCCCGGTTGTCCGGCGAGACCAGCAGCCGTGGCTCGTCCCGGTGGTCCTGCAACACCCGGTGGAACCAGTTGTGCTCGACACTGCCCAGGTGCCGTACCAGGCCCAGCAGGCTCATCGTGCTCGGCGGGACGGACCGTCGCGCGAGCTGCTCGGCGTCGAGCCCCCGGCACTTCATCTCCACCGTCAGCCGGTAGTTCGAGAGGTACTCCCGCAGGGTCGCCTTCTCCCCCACCGGATTGCCGTACGTGCGGAGGTCCTCCGCGCCGTCGTCCCACATGTCGCTCATGCGGCCAGTCTGCCGCACGACGGTCCGCCCACTCGCGCGCGTACCCGGTCAGCGGCGGGCCGGCCGGATCCGCCCGTACCAGCCGCCGACGCGGCACGCCGTCCGTCCACAGAGGACACCCGCGGCCGCGGTCAACAGAGCCAGACCCACCGCGCCCCGGGAGGCAGGGAACGCGGTCGCGAGCAGTGCCGACGACACCACCGCGAGCACCGCCACGATACCCGTCACGACCCGCCGGAACTCGCCGCGAACGGGCTGCCGCGTCCGGTACGCCCCGCACACGGCGAGGACGGTGACCCAGACGAGCGGCAGGAGTACGAGCGCCGCGGTGGCCACGATCCAGCCGGCGAGACGGGTCGTTGGTCGGCCGATCCGGGTCCGGCAGAGTCCGCATGCCGCTTTATCTACATAAGCAGAACGGTTCCGGAAGCCCGCCGACGGTGGCCGGGCACCCCGTGCCATGCTCGTCCTGGGCCGGTACGAGGGAGCAGCGATGGATGCGGCGGTGCGGCCGGTGACCCGCGAGGACCTGGCCGCGGCGGAGATCCTGTGGGAGTACCACCGGCTCGGCGAGCCGCGGCGGCACGCGGACGCCGGGATCGTCCTGGGCTGCCACGATCTGGGCGTCGCCGACGTCGCCGCCGACCTCCACCACGAAGGCCGGGTGCCGGTACTGGTGTGTTCCGGCGGCACGAACCCGTTGCGCCCCAACCTTTTCCCGTACGGAGAGGCGGCGGCGTTCGCCGGGCGGCTCCGGGACCGCGGCGTACCGGACGGGGCGGTGTTGACGGAGCCGGCGGCGACCAACACCGGCGCGAACATCGCATTGTCGCGCGCCGTGCTCGCCGCCGCCGGGGTACGACCGGCGACGGTCGTGCTGGTGTGCATGCCGTACATGCAGCGGCGCGCGTGGAGTACCTGCGGGCGGCTGTGGCCGGAGGTGGACGCCTGGTGCGCGTCGACCGCCGCACCGTTCGCCGCGTACGTGGCGGGGATCGGTGACGCGCGGCTGGTGATCGACCACATGGTCGGCGACCTGGAGCGCGTCCTCGCCTACCCGGCCCGCGGGTACGCGCTCCCCCAGCCCGTCCCGCGGCCCGTCCTCGACGCGTACCGGCAGCTGGTCGCGGCCGGGTACACGCGGCGGATGCTGCCCGTGTGACCGGGGTCAGGTCTCGCGGGCGGTGAGCTGTTCGGCGACGGCGCCGTACAGCGCGGGCGGCAGGTGCAGGGCGTGCAGCTCGGCGAGCCGGGCGGCGACCGACCGGCCGGAGCCGACGACCTCCCACGCCGCCAGCTTGACCGCGTACTCGCACTGCGCGTCGCCGAGGATCCGCTCGACGGCCGCGGCGGTGCGGTCCGCGGGCTCCGCCGGGCGTACCTGGACGGTCGCGGCGGCGCCGGCGACCCGCACGCTGAAGCGCCCGTCCCCCGCGACCACCTCCACCGGTACGCCGTCGACCAGCGGCGCCTCGGTCGGCGCGTCGGCGAGGAACGTGACCGTCCACGTCCGCGTGGCCGGTACGACACCGTCCGCGCCCTCGGCGGGCCCGATCCGCAGGACGCCGGCCGTGGCGTCCCAGGACAGCGTGGTGGTGGCGGTGACCAGCGCGGTGCCGTCGCCCTTCCCGTCGTCCTCGACGAGGGTGAACGTGCCGTCCGCCCACGGGCTGACGAGCAGTTCGAGGTGGTCCGGGTTGCGGGTGGCGTCGAGGTCGTCCGGACCGGCGAGCGGCAGGATGCCACCGGCGCGCAGCAGTACGGGGATGGTGTCGAGGCCGCGGTGCAGCTCCAGCCAGCGGTCCCCGTCGTACACGGTGCCGGTGAACAGGTCGGTCCAGGTGCCCGGCGGCAGCCAGGCCCGGGTGGCGGACCGCAGCGTGGTCGGGTCGCGCCGGCTGGTGGCGGGGGCGACGACCAGCTCGCTGCCGAACGCGAACTGGTTGGGCACCTCGTACGCCTCGGCCCGGTCGGGCAGCACGTGGTACATCGGGCGTACCAGCGGGGTACCGGCGGCGGCCCGGTGGTTCATCGTGTGCAGGTACGGCACGAGCCGGTGCCGCAGCCGCAGCGCCTCGCCCATCGCCTGCCGCGCCTCGCCCGGGAACAGCCACGGTTCCTTGCGGATGAACGGGTTGTTCGACGAGTGCAGGCGCAGGATCGGGGAGAACACGCCGAGCTGCACCCACCGGGTCGCGAGTTCGTCGTCGCGCCGCCCGCGCAGGTGCCCGCCGATGTCGTGGCTCCACCAGCCGTACCCGATGTTGGCGGCGGTGGCGGTGAACTCCGGCTGGAAGTCCAGCGAGTCCCACGTGACGACGGTGTCGCCGGAGAAGCCCACGCCGTACCGGTGGCTGCCGGGGCCGGCGTAGCGGGAGAACGCCATGGGGCGGCGCCCGTCGCGGCCGGAGTCGAGGAAGTGGTAGTGGTTCAGCAGCCACAGCGGGTCGACGCCGGCCATCCGGGACGTGGTGCCCTGCTGCCAGTCGATCCACCAGAAGTCGACGCCCTCGTCCTCCAGCGGGTGGTGCAGGTGGCGGAAGTACGCGTCGCGGAACGTCTCGTCGGTCAGGTCGAACTCGACCGTCCGGCCGCTGTCCGGGTCGATCCCGACCGCCCGGGCCACCTCCGGGTACGCGTCCTCGAACGCGCGCACGCCGTCCGCGGGGTGCAGGTTCAGCGTGGTGCGGAGGTTGCGCCGGTGCAGTTCGGCGAGGAACGCCGGCGGGTCGGGCACCAGGCTGCGCTCCCAGGAGTACCCGGTCCAGCCGGTGCCGTACCGGGCGGGGACGGAGCCGACGCGGTGCCAGTCCATGTCGATGACCGCGACGGAGAACGGCAGCCCCTCGGCGTCGAACCGGTCGAACAGCTCCAGGTACTCCCCCGCGGTGTACGGGTGGTAGCGGCTCCACCAGTTGCCGAGCGCCCAGCGCGGCAGGACGGGCGGGTGTCCGGACAGCTCGTACAGGGCGCGGACGGCGGCGGCGTGGTCGGATCCGTACGCGAAGACGTAGAGGTCGCGGCGGCCGGGGCGGCGCGCGGCGATCCCACCGGCGTCGTCGAACAGGAACGACGCCGAGTCGTCGACGACCGCGACGCCGGTACGGGCGACGACGCCACCGCCGAGCTCGGTGCGGCCGTCGACCTCGTCGAGGGTGCGCGCGGTGCCGCCGAGCCCGCCGCCGGGCTGCCCGAACCGCCAGCGACCACCGGACGGCGTCGTGACGGTGAGACCGGACGCGCTGAACGGCGCCCCGTCGTACCGGAGGGTGCAGCGGTCGGTGCGCACCTCCAGTACGCCGTCGTCGGTCGTGGCGGCGAACGGCGGCGGGTCGAGGTCGCGGTGCACCGCGAACGTCGACGGCCGGTCCTCGAACTCCCCGTCGTCGGACCACTCCAGCCGGAGCAGCCCGTCGGCCAGTACGCTGACCCGCCACCGGTCGCCGCGCAGCACCGCCTCGTCGCGGGCACGGGGTGTCGAGGCGCTCGTCCGTACTGCTGTCACGGTTCTACCACTCCCACGGGTCGTATCGGCTGCCTCCTTGGTACCGAACGCGGCGCGGGCGGCGGCGGGCACCCCGGCCCCGTCCGGCGGTACGGGACGCTCCAGCGGCGGAGTCGGCGTGCGCCGTACGGTGGGAGGCGCAGCGTGCGGTGCCGGCAGAGGAGGCCACGGTGTCCGACGACCACGTCGTTGTCGCCGAGTTCGCCGACCTGTTCCGGGCGGCCGGCCCGCCGGACCGGTTGCTCGACGCCCTGCCCGGCGTGCTGGCCGCGCTCGACGTCCGCGGAACGGTCGTGGACCTCGGTGCCGGCACCGGACACGGTGTGCTCGCGCTCGCCGAGGCGTTTCCCGACAGCGCGGTCGTCGCCGTCGAACGCTCCGCCGCGATGCGCACGGTACTGACCTCGCGGCTCGCGTACCGGCCGGATCTTCGGGGACGCGTCACCGTGCTGCGCGGCGACGTGTTCGACGTCGAGCAGCCCGGCCCGTGGGGCGCCGCGCTGGCGATCCACCTCGTCTGCCAACTCGACCACGA
Organism: Actinocatenispora rupis; assembly: GCF_016861975.1. Lineage (GTDB taxonomy): Bacteria > Actinomycetota > Actinomycetes > Mycobacteriales > Micromonosporaceae > Actinocatenispora > Actinocatenispora rupis. The sequence continues at coordinate 81,695 of NZ_BOMB01000032.1, forward strand.
CCACCGGCGCCGGCTGTGGCGGCTGCTGGCCGACCACCTCACCGACGACGCCGTGGCCGTACTGGACCGCCACTACGGCGTCGACCGACCCCGGACCGTACCGCTCCGGTTGAGCGCCACGGTGCGGCTGGGCGACTGCGAGTACCAGCGGTGGTACGCGAGCGACGTCGCCGGACCCGACCGGATGCGCTGGCACAACGTCTACCGCGTCCTGCGCGGCGGCGTCGTGCTCGCCGAGCACGACGTCCACGGACAGGTGTGGGCGGCCGACGAACCGACCATCCTGGCCGAGACCGCCGACGCCGGGCTGCGGCACGAGTTCCGCGACGACTTCGTACTGCTGCGCAGAGCCGGGTGAGCGACGCCGCTCGGCACCGGTCGGCGCGCACCGTGCGCGGGAGTACCGGCGGAGTGTCGGACCCCGGGGTTACGGTCGCGGGATGGCTGACTTCATCGGCACGGAGCTGCGGGGCGCCCGGTTCGAGCGGGCGACGCTCGCGGACGCCGAGTTCCGCGCCTGCGACCTGACCGGGGCCCGCTTCCGCGGGGTGGCGATGAGCGGCGTCGTGATGCACGGCGTCGAGCTGGGCAACGTCGAGATCAACGGCGAGCTGGAGAACGTCACGATCAACGGGGTGGACGTCGGCCCGCTGATCGAGGCCGAGCTGGACCGGCGGTACCCGGAGCGGGCCGCGATGCGGCCGACCACGCCGGACGGGTTCCGCGCCGCCTGGGACGTCGTCGAGCGGTTGTGGGACGGCACCGTCGCGCGCGCCCGGCGGCTGGATCCCGTGCTGCTGCACGCATCCGTGGACGGCGAGTGGTCGTTCGTGGAGACCCTGCGGCACCTGGCGTTCGCCACCGACTCCTGGGTACGGCGGGCCGTCCTCGGCGACCCGTCGCCGTGGGATCCGCTGGACCTGCCGTGGGACGAGATGCCCGACACCCCCGGCGTACCGCGGGACCGGGCGGTGCGGCCGTCGTTGGACGAGGTGCTGGCGCTGCGCCGGGACCGGATGGCCGGCGTACGGGAGGTGCTCGACGGGTTGACCGAGGCGTCGCTGGACGCCGACACCGAGCCGGTCGACGGGCCGGGATGGCCGCCGCCGCAACGGTTCCCGGTCCGCGAGTGCCTGCTCGTCGTGCTCAACGAGGAGTGGCAGCACCGGCTGTACGCGGAGCGCGACCTGGACCGGCTCACCGCCGACGACCGCGACGCCGGGGCCTGACCGCGTGCCCGGACCGAGCAACGACGTGACGGTCGGCACCGGAAACCTTGCCGGACGCGGGGTGTACGCGCGGCGCAACTTCGCCCCGGGCGAGATCGTCGTCGGCTACCGGCTCCGTCCGCTCACCGCGGCGGAGTACGAGGGGCTGCCGGCGGGCGAGGAGCTGTTCGTGCACAGCTTCGGTGGCCGCCGCTTCCTGTACCCGCCGCCCGCCAGGTACGTGAACCACTCCGACGACCCCTCCTGCCACCAGGACTTCGAGCGGTGCTGCGACGTCGCGGCGCGCCCGATCGCCGCCGGCGAGGCGATCACGATCGACGCCACCCGGGAGACCGACCGCGAACTCGCCACGTTCGTCACCGCGTACGAGGAGGCGCTGGCCGGCGGGCGCGCGGCCGATCTCGCCGCCCTGGTCGACCCGGGCGCGGTGGCGTGGCTGCCGGACGGACCGCGCCGCGGCCGGGACGCCGTCGTACCGGGGCTGCTCGCCGGTGCGCGGATCACCTCGGACGTGGACTGGCTCGTCGGTACGGGTCGGTGGGAGGCGGTCGGCTCGGCCACCGTACGGTCCGCGGACGGCACCGACCGCCACCTGACGCTGCTGCTGAAGGTCGTCCGCGGAAACTGGCAGATCGTGTACCAGCACGTCGGTTGACCCGGCAGCGGCCGGTATGTACTGCGCGCCAAGGGTTTCACCCGGGTCGACCGTTGTCGGACACCACGGCCGCCGGCCGAACGGTCCGGGTGGCCGCCCGGACGGTCCGTTCCCCGCGCGCACCGGTTGACCGTGGTCTCCCGGCGGAGCCAGCGTGGACGGCAGGAACCGGCGGCCCGGTCCGCTGCCGCCGACGGCGGGCCGGGGCCGGCCGGTGTGCCGCTGTCGCCGAACGGGAGGCGTGATGACCGACCAGAAGACGGCCGAACCGCAGGCCGCGGCCGAGGAACTGAGTGGCCGGATCTTCACCGCGGGGGTCGCCGCCGCCGAACTGTACGGCGTGTACCTCGGGCTGTCGCTGGGGCTGTACCGCGCCCTCGCCGACACGCCGGACATCACCGCCGCCGACCTCGCCGACAGTACGGGGCTGGACCGGCGGTACACGAGGGAGTGGTTGCAGGGGCAGGCGGTCTCGGGGTTCGTGCGCGCCTCCGGCCCGGACATGGCGACGGCCACGTTCGACCTGCCGGAGGGCGGCCGGGAGGTACTCGTCGACGAGGTGTCGCCGTACTACCTGGCCGCGCTGTCCCGGCTGCCCGCCGCTCTGGGCCGGGCGCTGCCGCAGCTCGTGTCGGCGTTCCGGACGGGCGCGGGCGTGCCGCTGCCCGAGTACGGGCCGGACGCGGTCGCGGGGCAGGCCGCGCTCAACCGGCCCGCGTACCACAACGAGCTGGCCGACTGGATCGCGACGATGCCGGACGTGGCGGCGCGCCTGACCGACACCGCGCGGCCGGCCCGGATCGCCGACCTGGGCTGCGGTACGGGCTGGGCGGCGATCGCGCTCGCCACGCACTTCCCGGTGACCGTCGACGGCTTCGATGTCGACAGCGCGACCGTCGGCGAGGCCCGGCTCAACGTCGCGTCCCACGGCCTGACCGACCGCATCACGATCGCCGTCCAGGACCTGACCGAACCACCGCCCGCCGCCGGGTACGACCTGGTCATGTTCCTGGAATGCCTGCACGACATGGCATTCCCGGACCGGGCCCTGCGTACGGCGCGGTCGATGCTCGCCGACGGCGGCAGCGTGTTCGTCATGGAGGAGGCCGCCGAGGACGCGCTGACCGCGCCGAACGACGACCCCGTGCAACGGTTCCTCGCCAACGTCGGCCCGCTCTGGTGCATCCCGCAGGGGCGTACCGCACCGGACGCCGACCCGGTCGGGCCGGTCATCCGCGCGGCGCGGCTGACCGACCTCGCCACCGCGGCGGGGTTCCGCCGTACCGAGATCCTGCCGGTGGAGAACCCGGTCTTCCGCTTCTACCGCCTGCACCCCTGATCCCGCGCACGCGCGCCGTCACGCCGTCGCCCCGGCGACCGGCCGGTCCTGGTCCGCGCCCGCCGCGACGTTCGCGGGCGCCGCGTCCTGCGCCGACACGACCTCCGCCGTACGGCGGGCGATGGCGGGCCCGAGCACCGCGACCCCGAGTGCCGAGGCCGTACCGGCGACGAGGCTGAACAGCCAGATCGCGGCGGGCCCGACGGTCGCGTACACGGCGGTCGCTGCGCCGAGCGCGACGAACCGGCCGACGCCGATCGACCACTGGAAGCTGCCCTGGTAGCGGCCGCGCGCGTCGGCCGGCGCGAGCCCGGCCACGATCGACGCGGCGATGCCACCCGCCATCGCCTCGCCCAGCGACCACACCACCACCGTCCCCGCGTACTCCCACGGCCGGTGCGCCAGGCCGGTCGCGGCGACCCCGACGGCGATGACCACGCTCGACAGGACCTGCACCGGTACCTGCCGGAACCGGGCCAGGATCCGCGCCGCGAACGGCTGCGCGACCACCACGAGGACGGCGTTGAGCGCGGCCAGCAGCCCGTACGTCGTGGTCGACAGGCCGTCGTCGCGGATCGCGAGGGGCAGGCACACCTCGGTCAGCGAGTAGATGGTCAGGCCGACGACGAACAGCGGCAGCAGCGCGCGCATCAGCCGGTCCCGCAGAACCACGCCGTACCCGGCGCCGCCGGTGCCGCTGCGCGGTCGGGCCCGGCCGGCGGGCAGCAGCGTGCCGACCACGACGGCGAACGTCAGGCAGGTCGCCGCGTCCACCGCGAACAGCAGCCAGTATCCCTGCGTGGCAAGGAATCCACCGAGTACGCCGGCGACCGCGGTGCCGATGTTGATCGCCCAGTGGATCAGCGAGAACGCGGCGCGCTGCGCGCCCGGGGCGACCGTGTCGGCGAGCAGCGCACCGGCCGCCGGGCCGACCGTCGTACCGGCGCAGCTGAGCAGCGCCGCGGCCAGCGCCAGCGTCACCACGTTCGGCGCGGCGTACAGCAGGCCCTGCGCCGCGGCCGTACCGACGAGTCCGGCGAGCATCGTCGGGCGGCGACCGAACCGGTCGGCGAGCAGGCCGCCGACGGCGGGGCCGAGGAGGTTGCCGGCGCCGAGCGCACCCAGCACGTACGGGGTCTGCTCGGCGGGGACGCCGCGCGCGCCGAGGTAGAAGACAAGGAACGGGGTGACGACGTAGCCGAGACGGTTCACCACGGTGCCGGCGAAGATGATCCATGCGGTGCGGGGCAGGCCGCTGAAGGTCGAGAACACGTCGAGCAGCTTGCGGCCCGACGTACCATCGCACCTACTGATTAAGTACCGACCGAATCCATGGGGGCGACACGTGCGCACGGAGCTGGCGTTCTCGGCCGACGACCTGGCCCCGACACGGTTCTCCGTGTCGCCGCTGTGGGAGGTCGTGACCAGTTTCCGCGTGCTCGCCTCGACCGCGCGCAACCCGATCCACCACACCTGGGCCGACCAGGTGCGCCCCCGGATCGCCGCCGCCGGGCTCGACTCCGGCTGGCTCGCCGAGCTCGTCCCCGTCTCCGGGTACATTCCCGACTTCCTCACGCCGATCCCGCACGGCCTCGCCTCCACCCTCGAATCCGAGCTGTCCGTCGTCCGCGACACCCCCACCGACGACGTCCGCGCCGACCTCGACCGGCTCGGCACCTTCCTCGGTACGCGCGGCGCCACGCTGCGCGCCGACCCGCGCGCCCGGCTGTGCCGCCTCACCGACGAGATCGAGACCTACTGGGAACTCGCACTCGCCCCGTACTGGGCGCGGATCCGCGCCCTGCTCGACGCCGACGTGTACCACCGGACGCGGCAGGTCGCCGAACACGGCGCCGGCCACCTGTTCAACGACCTGCACGCCACGCTCAGCTGGGACGACAACACCCTCCAGCTGGTACGCCGGCACTGCCTCATCACCCGCGAGTCCACCGGCCCGGGGCTCGTGCTCGTCCCGTCCGCCTTCGCCTCCCACGTACTGACCTGGACCAGGTCGCCGCACCCGCCGCAGCTCACGTACCCGGCGCGCGGCGCCGCCACGCTGTGGGAACGCCGCCCCGTGGTCCGCGCCGACGCGATCGCCGCCGTACTCGGCCGTACCCGGGCGGGCATCCTCGCCGAACTGGAGTCCCCGACCTCCACCACCACGCTCGCCGCCCGCATCGGGCTGTCCGCCGCCGGCGTCTCCCAGCACCTCACCGCGCTCCGCGACGCCGGCATGGTCAGTACGCACCGCGCCGGCCGCTCCGTCCTGTACGCCCGCACCTCCATCGCCGACTCCCTCCTCTGCGACTCCGCCTAACCGCATTTCAGCGGGCGGACGGCCAGCGTGGTCGGCATGCTCAGGCCCGGCGGTGACTTACCGTCGTCGCGTGACCGAGAGCCAGCCGACCTGTCCCTGCGTCATCTGCCACGACTACGGCGACCGGGACCGGCTCGACGCGATCGACCGCACCACCATCGGCCATGTCCAGGAGCACGGCTGGAGCGTCGTACAGATACCCGAAGACGACCTCGGGCCCGGCTGGGCGTTCACCGTCGGCATCTGGCACAGCCACCGCCAACCCGAACTGGCGATCTTCGGCCTCGACGTCGACACCATGAAAGGGTGCCTCAACGTGGTCGGCGGACAGACCGCGAGCGGTCGGCCACCCGAACTCGGCCACGAGCGCAGCAACGTCGTCGACTGCCACCCCGTACTGTTCACGGCGATCGACCCGCGCTGGTACAAGGCGTTCTTCGGTAGCGCGATCTCGTTCTACCGACGTCCGCCGATTCCCTTCGTCCAGGTCCTCTGGACCGACAGACACGGGCGGTTCCCCACCGATGCGGACTGCGAGCCGGTGGTACGTGAGCGGCAACCGCGTCTCTGGCTCCGACCCGAGCAGCATCCCCGGGGCGTCTGGACCCAGGACCTCTGACGACGTACGCGACCACGGCCTAGCATCGGCGGCATGGCGACGCGGCTGGTACAGGTCAACATGAAGGCCCGGGACGACGCCGCGCTGGGTGGCTTCTGGGCGGAGGCGCTCGGGTGGGCCGTCTCCAGCGAGGGCCCCGGCGTGACGAACCTCGAACCGGAGGGCTTCGACTACCCCGATCCGGTCGCTGTCGTCGTCGACCTCGTCGCCTCGACCGAGCCCAAGACGGTCAAGAACCGCGTGCATCTCGACCTCGCCACCACCTCCCTGGACCACCAGGCGGAACTGGTCGCGCGCCTGCGGGATCTCGGCGCGACGCCGGTCGACATCGGCCAGGGTGCGGTCCCGTGGACGGTCCTGGCCGACCCGGAGGGCAACGAGTTCTGCGTACTGGAGCCGCGGGAGATGTACCGGGACACCGGGCCGATCGCCGCTGTCGTGGTGGACTGCGCGGATCCGCGGCGGATGACCGACTTCTGGAGCCGGGCGACCGACTGGACGGTGCACGAGGTGTCCGACCGCGACGCGGCGCTGCGCTCGTCCGCGGGCGTCGGCCCGTACCTGGAGTTCCTGCGTACGCCGGAGGTGAAGTCGGGATGGAACCGGGTGCATCTCGACGTCCGGCCGTACCCGGGTGACGACATGGGCGCCGAGACGGCGCGGCTGCGGGCGCTCGGCGCGACGGTGATCGACCTGGGGCCGGTCGAGGTTCCCTGGACGGTGCTCGCCGATCCGGAGGGCAACGAGTTCTGCCTGCTCACTCCGCGCTGACCGACGCGGCCGCGCGTACGGCGTCGAGCAGGTGGTGCACGGCAAGCCCGGTACGAAAGTCCGGTACGGTCCGCGCTCCGGTCCGCAGGTCGTCGGCGAGCGCCGCGTACTGCCGGGCCACGTTGCGGCCCTCCCCCGGTTCCGGGTCGCCGGCCAGTTCGCGCCACGGACCGCCCTGCGAGCCGAGCAGCCGCAGCGCCCCGATCTGTACTCCCGCGGGCGCCTCCGGCCCGGTGGACACGAGCGCGAGATCGCCGTCGGTGCCGGCGATCTCGATGCGGGTGCCGGCGTTGGTGACCCGGCCGTCGTGGATCAGCGCGGTCAGCGGCGCGCCGCCGGCGGTACCGGTGAGGGACAGCAGGTCGGGTCCGGTGGCGGTGACGGTCCGGCCGGTCCCGGCGACCGTGTGGGTGGTCTGGCGCGTCGTCAGCGTCGCCGCGGCCGGGACGACGTCACCGACCACGTGCCGTACGACGTCGAGGGTGTGGCCGCCGGCGACCTCCAGCGTGCCCGCGCCGCTGCCGACATCCAGCGTGTACGCGGCCCAGTCCGGCACCGTACCGCCGGCGCCCTTGGCGCGCGTGGCGTGCACCGCGACGGAAAGGACGCGCCCGACGTACCCGGTGTCGATCGCGGCACGGGCGGCGACGACGGCCGGCGCGTACCGGGACTGGAGGCCGATGGCGGTGTGCACGGTGCCGGCGAGCGTGACGAGTTCGGCGGCCTCGGCGGTGGTGCGCGCGAGCGGCCACTCGCAGTACACGTGTTTGCCGGCGGCGAGCGCGGTGCCGGCGAGTTCGCGGTGGGTGGCGGTCCGGACGGTGACTGCGACCAGGTCGACGTCCGGATGCTCGGCGAGCCGGCGCGGGTCGGTGAACGCGTGCTCGGCGCCGAACCGTTGCGCGGCAACGGATGCGGTCTCCGCGCGGCTGGTGCCGACCGCGGTGATCCGGTAGTCCGGCAGCGACCGCAGCGCCGGTACGTGCGCGCGCAGTGCCCAGCCGCGTTCGGGGTTCGCGCCGACGATGCCGACCCGGATGACCATGTCGCCCTCCTATCCGGACTCGACGAGTCCGCTTGGCCACCGTAGCCAACCGGACGGCACGAGTCCACTTCCTGCTACCCTCGCCACATGGGCGAGGCGGTGGAACGACTGCTCGGCGACGCGGCACCGCGGGCCGACGCGCGGCGCAACGTCACGCGACTGGTGGAGGCGGCGCGCGACGCGGTCGCCGAGGTCGGCGTCACCGTCACCGCGCACGAGATCGCCCGCCGCGCCGGTGTCGGCATCGGCACCTTCTACCGGCGGGTGCCGTCCCGCGAGGCGCTGCTGTCCGCCGTGCTCGGCGAGGTGCTCGACGAGATCGCGGCCGTCGCCGACGAGGCGCTGGCCGACACCGATCCGTGGCGCGGCTTCCGCACCTTCGCCGACCGGTACGTCGCGCTGCGCGCCGAGAGCTGCGGCATCACCGAGGCGCTCGGCGGAGCCTGCGGCGACGACCTCGACCAGCCGCTCACCGCCCTGCGCCGCCGGATCCGTACGCTCGTGACCCGCGCGCAGCGGGCCGGCGCGATGCGTACCGACGTGGGGTGGAGGGACGTGGCGTTCCTGCTGGCGTCCACCGCCACCGCCGACCGTACGCTCGGGGTGCGCGCCGCACCGCGGCAGTGGCAGCGCAACCTCACCGTCGTCCTCGACGGACTCCGCGCGCCCGCCACCTGACCACACCACCGGAAACCCCGTGGTACCAAGGAGTCTGGCGCGGTCGGGTCGTGCCGAGACCCACCGACACCCCCGGATCCCTTGGTACGGAAGGGATCCGGTCAGCGGGCGGTACCGCGGGCGAGGAGGGCCGCGTGCGGCAGGGCGAGCCCGCCGTCCGGGGTGGCGAACTCGGCGCTGAGCCGGTCGAACTGTCGCCGGATCTCGGCCCGGACCGCGGGCGGTTGGGTGGCGACGAGGTGGCCGTTGAAGCCGACGCCGGCGGCGGCGCCGGACCACCACCGCTGCGCGGACGTCCGGTGCTGCCAGGAGATGGTGCGGCAGCAGGGATCCGCGAGCCCGGCGGCGGTCAGCAGGTCGACGAGTCCGGGCTCGCTGCGCGGGAAGTCGGTCTCGGGCGGCAGGACGGGCCGGTGGGCGGGGCGTTCGACCCCGGCCGCCTCGGTCGCCCGCGGCAGCAGGGACTGCCCGCGCGCGGCCGGCACCGACCACACGGTCACCGCGACCCGGCCGCCCGGCCGAGTCACCCGCGCCAGCTCGACCAGCGCGCGGCGCGGCCAGCCGACATGGTCGAGGACGAAGTTGGCGGTCACCGCGTCGAAGGCGCCGTCGGCGAACGGCAGGGCGGGAAGCGCGGCGACCGCGGCCCGCGGTACGGCGCCCGCGGCGATCCGTACCATGCCCGGTTCGGCGTCGACGGCGGTCACCCGGGCACCCTTCGCGTACGCCGCGGCGGCGACGGTGCCCGAGCCGGTGCCGACGTCCAGCAACCGTACGCCGGGGCCGGCCGCGGCGGCGTCGAGCAGGTCGCCGACCGGGTCGGCGCACACCGCGGCGAACGTCTCCGCGTACGCGGCGGCCCGCCCCGACCAGATCGACCGCGCGTCCGCGTCGAACCCGCTCACCCGCCACTCTCCTTGCGCCCCAACGCATCCCCGGCCGCAGCGGGCCAGTCAGCGCAGGACACGACCGCGAAGCCGCGGCTGGGGAAGACGGCGTCCATGAAGAAGTCGTGCATGGCGGCGTCACCGTCGGCGCAGCCGTCCCGCAGCACCGTGACCTGGTAGCCGCGGTCGGCCGCGTCGTAGCACGTCGCCGCGACCATCGCGCTGGTGGCGACGCCGGCGACGGCGATCGTGTCGACACCACGGGCCCGGAGTACGAGGTCGAGGTCGGTGCCGGCGAACGCACTGGCGCGACGCTTGAGCACCACCACGTCCTCGGCCTCGACCGGCAGGTCGACCGTCGGCCCGTCCGACCCCTCGTGGAACGCGTCGCCCGCGTCGAAGAACGACCGGTACAGCGCGCCGGCCGGCAGGTCCGCGCCGTTGGCACGGAACGCGAAGTGCACGAACACCACGAGCGCCCCCGCCCTACGGGCGCGCGGAAGCAGGTCGGTCACCGCCGGCACGACGCCCGCGGCGAACGGGTAACTGCCCGTGATGCCGCGCTGGAGGTCGCCGACGATCAGTGCGGTGGTCAAGGCGGGCTCCCGTCCGGCGGCGTGGTCACCATGCCCCGCGGGGTGCGGAGCGCGGCCCGCCGCTTGCGACCGTACCGAAGGCGCAGGTCACGGCGGGCCGCCACGATCCTAGACAACACCGCCGACCGCCGGCCGCGCCGGGCGCCGCACCGTCCGGGACCGTACCGGCACGGCTGAGCGGTTCGTACCCGGCGGACGGGTCGCGCGAAGAAATGTCAGGGGCGCCCAATATGGTGCTGCGCATTGTGACGGCCCGCCGGTACGGCGCGGCCGGGCATCTGCTGCGATCTCGGAGGTCTACGGGTGGGTTGGTTGTCGGCGGGCGACGGGTACGAGGTCGCTCTGGTGGAGGGCAGGGTGGCGGCGCGGGCGACCGCCGGTCGTGCCGCGGGGCGGCAGCTGAAGTCGCTGCCGCGGGCGTTGCGGGACCATCCCGAGGTCGACCGGCTGCGCCGGTTCGCCGCCTGGCTGGACCGGCACACCACCGCGTGCGTCGCGCAGGTCGACACCTGGATGGTGTCCTCGCTGCCGGTGCCGACGCTGCTGCTGGCTCGGTTGTGGCGGGACGAGGCGTGGCAGTGCGCGCTGCGCGACCTGGTGGTCGTCGGCGACGAGCCGGACGAGGTCGGGTTCCTGCGCGACGCCACCGACTCCGGCGCGCTGCGCGTGGTGACCCTGGACGGCGAGACGGTCCGCATCGCCCCGCGTACGGTGACGCTGCCGCATCCGGTGCTGCTGGCCGACCTGGACGAGCTGCGCGAGTTCGCGGCCGAGCTGGGTGTCACCCAACGCGTCGAGCAGATCCACCGGGCGACCTGGCGCCGGGCGGAGGACACCCCCGACAAGGTGTGGTCGGTGAGCGAGTTCGCCGGCGGCAAGTTCCCCTCCCGGTACGTGCTGGCCGCTCGCGCCGCGTCGCTGGGATACCGCGTGTCGGGCGGGTACGCGACCTGCCGGGTCCGCGACGGCGCCCGGGTGGTCGAGGCGTCGACCTGGATCGGCGAGCCGTACTACTGGGACGACAGCGACGCCGAGACCGGCGACCTGACCTGGAACGACGAGGACGGCCGGTCGTTGCCGCTGCGTTCGGTGGGTCCGGTGGCGTGGTCGGAGGGCATGCGGATGGCCGCCGCGCTGTACGCGGGACGTCAGGTCGAGGAAGGGAAGGGCGCGTGAGCGGCGCGGATCTGTTGGCGGCGGGCGCGGTCCTGCCGCTGGGCACCACGGACGGCGGCGAGCAGGCGGTGCCGCTGACCGTGCGCAGCTACCGGCATCCCGCCCTCGACGACCGGATCGTCGTACGGCTGGTCGCCGAGGAGCTGGGCGCGGCCGAGGACCAGGCCGTCGGGTTCCTGGGGCTCACGCCCGACGCCGAACCCGAGGTGGTCGGGCTGGGCCAGCGGCAGGCGCTCGGCTTCCCGGAGTGGGTGCTGGTGCACCACCCGGCCGACGGGCACCACGCGCTGGCCGTCGTACCGGAGCTGGAGCGGATCGCGCGGCAGGCCAGGTCCAAGCCGGGCAACGCGCTGGACGCGTACCAGGCGCTGGCGGCGGAGCTGGCGGTGGCGGTGCCGCACTTCCTGCCGACGTTCTTCGAGCAGGCCGGCCGGGTGTTCCTCGGCGTGGAGAACGCGACGTACGCGGCGCGCATGTTCACCCGGGCCCGCACCGTCGAGGCCGAGTTCGGGCTGCCGCTGGACGCCGACCGGCTCGACGCGGTGTTCCTGGAGTTCGCGCTCGCCGGTGCGCTGCCCGTCAAGACCCTCTCCGCGTACGCGAAGGATCTGGCGCGGCGGCTGCCCGCCGCGGAGGCGTTCCAGCGGTTCCGGCGACTCTGCGTGCGGCGTACCGCGGGCGGGTTGGCGCCGTCCACGCAGACCGCGGCCGACCTGCGCCGGATGGCGCGCGCCGCGGGCGCCGACGTCGAGGCGGAGGAGCGCGCCTACCTGCGCGACCTGCTCGCGCTGCCGGGCACCTTGCGCGCGCCGTACGGCTGGTGGAAGGCGCACCGCACGGCGCTCGTCGCGCTGGCCCGGCAGGACCCGGCCGTCCGCGGCACGCTGCTGACGGTGATGCCGTCCGGCGACACGGAACTGGTGCGGCTGTGGCTGGAGATCCTGACCGACTCCGGCGCCACCGCGGGCCTCACCGACCCGACCCGGCCCGCCGAGGAACGCCCCGGCGACGGTTCCGCCGGCTGGCTGGAACGCTTCCTGTCGTTCCGCGGCTACTGGCGGGCCGAGCGGATGCCGGCGCTGCTGCACCTCGTCGAGCAGATGGCCGACGTACTGCGGGCGGAGCTGGCGGCGTCCGGCCGGACGCTGAAGTCGGTCGGCAGCGACGTCGACCTGCTGGACCTCCTGCTGACGCACCAGGTGCCGGTCGCCGACACGGGCGGCGGGCTCGCGCTGGAGCAGTGGGCGAGGGGCGAGGGTCAGCGCGACCTGCGCGCGCTGCACGCCGACGGGCGGTTCCAGGACTCGTTCCGCAGCGCCGCCGACTCGTTCGGCGACGACGCCGACGCGCGGCGCGCCATCCGGATGCTGGCCGCCTCGCCGGGCGGTCGCCCGATGCTCGCCGACTGGGTACGCCGGGTGGCGAGCCGGTCCGCGGCCGAGGGGCTGCCGCAACTGCCGGGCATGCTGTACCGGCTGTCCTGGCTGCCGGGTGAGGCGCTGGCGCTCGCCGAGGACGAGGTGCGCGCGGTCGCCGCCACCGACCTGGCGCCCGTCCTCGCCCGTACGCTGCGGGCCGGGCTGCTGGACGAACTGTCCTGGCCGGCGTTCGAGCAGGCGGCGACGGAACTGGTGGCGCGCAACGGCGTCACCGAGCTGGTCGTCGCCGACGCCTGGCCGTACCTGGTGGTCGCGGGGCCGACGCAGGTGCGGGTGATCGACGCCGACGGCACCGTGCTCCGCCACGACCTGCGGACCCCCGACACCGTCCGCAACCGCTGGAACCACGCCGGTTTCCACTACGTCGACGGCGCCCTCCTCGTCTACTGGAACGACGACTCCGGCCGGACCGTCGGCTACTGGCACACCGCCGCCGACCGCCCGCAGCCGCTGAACGGCGACGCCCACACCCGCGGCATCACCATGTACTACTCGGGCCCCGGCCGGCTCGCGTCGACGCTGCCGCTGCCCGGCGGCGGCCGTACCACCGGGGCGGGGGTGCTGCACCGGGGCGACGCGGCGGTGCCGGACGAGGCCGCGGTGATCGGCGACGGCACCGCGTACTGGGTGCTCGACCCCGAGCAGCACCACCAGTGGCGGGAGTACGACCCGGTCACCGGTGCGCGGGGACGGCACAGCCTGCCCGGGTTCCTCGCCGACGCACTGCGTGACGCACCGGCCGGCAGCACGTTCCAGTCCGGCTGGCAGCTGCCGGTGCGGACCGGCGACGGCGGGTCGATCGTCGGCTGGCGGGTGGTCAGGCTTCCCGACGGCGCGCTGCGCGGCGAGGACCCGGCCGGCCACCGGATCACCCTGGCGCCGCGGCGGGGCACCCCGTGCGGCGCACTGCCGATCCCGGGCGCCGACCGCCCCCTCGGCGTGTACGAGCGCGGCCCGTGGGAGATCGGCCTGGTGGACGCCGACGGGGTGGTCGTCGCGACCGCCAAGACCGACAACCCGCCCGGCGAGTTCGCCGCGGGCACGCCGATCCTGCCGCCCGAGCGGTACTGGCACTGCCTGCGTCCGCGCGACCCGCAGGGTTCCCTGGCGCTGCGCGGCATCGACCACGCCACCACGACGGCGCTGCTGACCGCGGCCGGCAGCGTACCGGCGGAGCAGTTGCCGGCGGCGATCCGTACGCTGCTGCCGCAGGTGAGCGACGACGCCCTGCTGGCCGGCATCGCCGGGGTGGCACGGATCGCGGCCCGGCAGCAGGCGGCCCTCGACGCGACGGCCAAGCGGCTCACCGCCGCGCTGGCCGGCGAGGAACCGCACGCGCCGGCCGGCCCGCCGCGGGTCCTGCCGCTGGGCACGCTCAGCGGCCTCATCGACGACCAGTGGCGCTACAACGACGACCGGGGCATCGTCGCCCGACTGACCGTGATCGGTCAGGAAGCCGTTGCGGCACAACAGGAACGGCCACAGCTGGCTGCCGGGCGTACCCATCTCGACGGGTCGGACCTGCCGTGGGGTGCCGTCGAGCTGGCGACGATCGTGGACGGGGCAGCGGCGATCGCGTACCGTGCGGCGGCGCCGACCACCGCGCAACCGGACCGGGAGACGCTGCTCGACCTGCTGCGCGACGTCGACGCGCCGGGGCTGGCGTCCACCGCGGACTCCGGCCGGTGGCGCTGGGTCTCCGCGCACCTCGACCAGTCGTACCTGGAGGACCGGCAGCACGTCGCGTGGTCCGGAGTGCTGCGACTGCCCGACGGCGCGTTCGTCGTGTTCCTCGGGCACATGCACAGCGGCACCCGGTACACGTTCGACGGGCTGTTCCACGATCCGACCGGCCGGTTCGAGCTCCCCCCGCCGTACGAGGTGGCGTCGTGCACCCCGGTCGGTGCACCGCGCGCGTCCGGCTGGCTGACGGCGCTGCGGACCGAGCTGGCCGAGCGCGGGCCGGCGCCGTGGTTCCCGGCGGCGGCGGACCAGTTCGCCGAGCTGACGGGCGTCACCCCGACCGTGGCCCGGCTCGTGGTCGCCGGCATGCCCAACGTCGGCGAGTACCGTCGCACGTTCCTGCCGACCGCGGCGCGCACCCTGCTGGAGGTCAAGCAGAACGACGCGGTCGTGGCCAAGGACCAGCTGCGCCGGCTGGAACCCGACGTGCGGCGGCAGATCGTCGGCGCGCTGCTGCCGGCGGACCCGGCCCGGCTGTGGACCGACGGTCCGGACGTGGCCGCCGCGGCGGCGGTCTGGAACGAGAAGGTCGGCCGCCGCCCCGCGATCCCGGAGGCGTTGCTGCACGACGCGACCCGGTCGGTGCACACCGGATGGGAGCTGCACCACGCGCTGCCCGCGCTGCTCGACCCGGCCGCCGACCCGCACCTGAGCCGAGACCTCGGGTGGCGGATCCACGGCGACCGGGCCGTACCGGTGGATCCGCACGCGGCCGGGTTCACCGCGACGATCCTGGTCAGTACGGTGACGCTGCTGGCCTGGCTGGCGCACCGGTTGCCGGCCGGCGACCCGATGCGGGCGGCGCTGCCCCGGGCGCTGTCCGCCGTACGGGACCGGCTCGCCAACCCGGAGCTGCTGCTCGACCTGCGCCGCTACATCAGCCTCCCGTCGTTCCGGCAGGCGGCCGGCGCTCCCACCGAGACCGGCACGGGCTTCGAACGCTACGGCGCCGTCATCCTCGCCACCCACGACAACCAGCCCGCACCGGCCCTGCGTACGGCACTGCTCGACGCCTCCGGCGACGACCCGTACCTGGCGGCGCTGCGCGGCGTGGCCGGCGAGTTCGAGGAGGAGATCGCGCTGCGGCTCGCCGGCGATCCGCGGTTCGCCGCGCTGCTGGCCGATCCGGGCGCACCGGCGGCCGGCGAGCCCGGCGCCGACGGCACGTGGTGGCCGCAGGACCCGACCCGCTCGGTACCGGACCTGGTCGCCGAGGTGGCGGCCGAGCACGGGATCGGCGCCGACGCCGCCGCGGTGTACCTGATGGTGTTGGCGATGCCCGACCCGGTCGACCGCAACACGGCCCGGTGGACCGGCTGGAAACCCGCCCGGCTGAAGGCGGCCCGTGCCGAGCTGGCCGGCACCGACCTGGTGGTGGAGGCGACGCGTACCCGGGCCGGCCGGTCGCTGTTCCTGCCCGGCGGCTGGACCCCGCTGCACGCCCCGCTGCTCCCGACGGAGCAGTGGAAACTCCCCCTCTACGACGGCCTCCTGCGCGGCCCGCACCCGCGGCTCGGGATCGTCGCACCCACCGAGCCGGTCGCCGACCTGTACCGGCGGGCCTGGCAACGGCTGCGCGACGGTGACGTGCCCCGGTTCGAGGAACTGCCGGCGAAACGCGCCCGGCGCCGCTGACCCCGCACGCTCCCGGGCCGCGCCGTCACGACGGCGGCGCGGCCCCTCCCCCACCACCCCGACCACGAGGACCTCGCCATGACCCTGACCGACCAGGCGACCGCTCCGGCCGCCGTCCAGATGCTGCCCGCCGAGCAGCGCCACGCCACCGAGCTGGCCTTCCTCGCCGCGTACGACGAGGGGCCGCGGCCGCCCGGCTGGGCGTTGACGCCACGCGCCGTGGTGACGTTCATCTGCGGCAGCGACGGCGAACCGCTGACACTGCCCGGGAAGCGCGACGACACCGGCGGGCTGCCGGACAGCCTGCCGATCACGGCCAAGTTCATCGGCGAGCGTGCGCTGGTGGAGCGCTGCGTCGTCACCCTCGCCGGCGAGCGCGGCCTGCTGCTCGTCGGCGAGCCCGGTACCGCGAAGTCGATGCTGTCGGAGCTGTTGTCCGCCGCGGTCTGCGGCACCAGCGCGCTGACCGTGCAGGGCACCGCCGGCACCACCGAGGACGCCTTCCGGTACGGCTGGAACTACGCGCTGCTGCTCGCCCAGGGGCCGACCCGGCAGGCGCTGGTCGACTCGCCCGTACTGACCGCCATGCGTACCGGGCGGGTCGCGCGGGTCGAGGAGATCACCCGCTGCCTGCCGGAGGTACAGGACGCGCTCGTGTCGATCCTGTCCGACCGGCGCGTCAACGTCCCGGAGCTGGCCGGCACCGACGACGACCAGGTCGCGGCGACCGCCGGGTTCACCGTCATCGCCACCGCGAACCTGCGCGACCGCGGCGTGTCGGAGATGTCCGCCGCGCTCAAGCGACGCTTCAACTTCGAAACCGTCGAGCCGATCGCCGACGCGGACGCCGAAACCACCCTGGTACGACGCCAGGCCACCACGGCGGTGCAGCGCGCCGGCGCCGCGTACGGCGTGGACGACGCGGTCCTCGACGCGCTCGTCACCGTCTTCCGCGACCTGCGCTCCGGCCGCACCGCCGAGGGCTGGGACGTCGAACGCCCCGGCACGGTCATGTCCACCGCGGAGGCCGTCCAGGTGGCCGCGTCGCTCGGCCTCGCCACGGCGTACCTGAGCGGCGGCGACGCGCTGGACCTCGTACCGGGGCACCTGCTCGGCGTGGTGCGCAAGGACGACCCCGCCGACCACGAACGCCTCCTCGGGTACTGGGACGGTGCGGTGCGCCGCCGCGCCGCGGACGGCTCGACCCTGTGGCGTCGCCTGTGGGACCTGCGGGAGCAGGTGCGGTGAGCGTCGACCAGACCGCACCGACCGCCCTCGCCGCGCCGCCCGACACCGATCCGCGGGACGCCGTCGCAGCGCTGGGCGACAGGACCGGGCCGTACCTGCTGGGGGTGCGGCACCACAGCCCGGCGCTGGCCGTCGTACTGCCGGCGCTGCTCGACGCGGCCGGCGTCGACGTGGTGTGCGTCGAGCTGCCCACCGACTTCCAGCGGTGGCTGCCGCACCTGGCCGATCCGGAGCTGCACGCGCCGGTCGCGCTGGCCGGCGCCCGCCCGGACGGGCCGCTCGGCTTCTACCCGTTCGCCGACTTCTCCCCGGAACTCGCGGCGATCCGCTGGGCGCGGCAGCGCGACGTCCCGGTGGTCTGCTGCGACCTGCCGATGGCCGATCCCGGCTGGGCGGCCGGCGACGACGCGCCGCGGTCCGGCGCCGAGACAGGCCGCGGGTTCGCCGACGCGCTCACCGCCGCCGGTACCGGCCGGGACGGCGACGACATGTGGGACCGCGCGGTCGAGGTGCTCGCCCCCGGCTGCCCGCCCGACGCCGTACGCCGGGCCGCGCTCGGGGTCGGCTGGGCGCTGCGCCAGGACGCCCTCGCCCGGGGCGGCATCTCGCGTACGGACCTGGCCCGGGAAGCGCACATGCGTACGGTGATCGGCAATGCGGGCGCCGGCGGGCGGCGGGTCGCCGCGGTGGTCGGCGCGTTCCACGCGCCGGCCCTGGCCGAGCCGGGACCTGCCACCGAAGCCGGGAGCGCGCCGGACACCGTGGTGACCTCGCTCGTGCCGTACGGGTTCGACCTGTTGGACTCCCGGTCCGGGTACCCGGCCGGGATCCGCGATCCGCGCTGGCAGCAGGCCGTGCACGCCGCCGGCGGCGACCCCGACCTGCTGCGGCAGGCGGCCGCGCGCGCCGTCACCGAACTCTGCCGCGAACTGCGCGCCGCCGGGCACCCGGCCGGCACCGGAGAGGCCGTCGAGACGGTACGGCTGGCCGACGATCTCGCCCGGCTGCGCGGCCTGCCCGCGCCCGGCCGCGGCGAACTGCTGGAGGCGGTGACGACCGTCCTCGGCCAGGGCGAGCTGCTCGGCCGCGGCCGGGCCGTGGCCCGCGCGCTCGGCACCGTACTGGTCGGCGCCGAGCGTGGCCGCATCGCCCCCGGTACGCCCCGGTCCGGGCTCGGTCCCGCGGTGGAGGCCGAGCTGGCCGCGCTGCGGTTGCCGGGCCCCGGCGACACGGACGCCAAGGACCTGCGGCTCGACCCGTTCCGGTCGGATCTGGACCGGCGGCGGGAGATCCTGCTGCGGCGCCTGCGGGTCTGCGGCGTCGGCTACGGCGAACCGGTCGAGGTGGCCGGCGTCGGCGACGGGTCCGCGGTCGGCACCCGGTGGCGGCTCACCTGGACCCCGGCCGTACCGGCGCTGCTGGACCTGGCGGGCGTGCGGGGCGTGACCGCCGCGCAGGCGGCCGCGGGCACGCTGCGCGAGACGTTTCGGCGGGAGACCGCCGACGGCGGCGCGACCTGCGCCCAGATCCTCGACGAGCTGCGGTCCGCGGCCGAGTGCGACCTGCCCGAGCTGGTCGCCACCCGGCTGTCCGACGCGGCCGAGGTACTGCCGTCCGCCGCCACCCTGCCCGAACTCGTACAGGCGCTGGACCTGCTGGACACGCTGAGCCGCGGGCACCTGCCCGGCGCCGGACCGGACGAACGCGCCCGCGCCACCGACCTGTCGCACCTCCTGCTGGAGACCGCGGTCCGCGCCCTTCCCGGCCTCGCCGGTACGGACCGGGCCGAGGACGCGCGGGCGCTCGTCGCCCTCGCCGTACGGGCCGGGGACCAGCACCGCGGGCTGCGCATCGACCAGGCGCTCGGCCACCTCACGACGGCGGGATCGCCGCTGGCGCAGGGCGCCGCGCTGGCCGCGCGTACGCTGCTCGACCTGGACCCCACCGACACCCTCGGTACCCGGTGCGCGGGGTGGGTCGACGCGGCCGGCGGGCCCGACGGGCGGCGCCGGCTCACCGGCCTCCTGTCGGGTGTACTCACCGCCGCCGCCCCGCTGCTCGAAACGGCACCCGCCGCCCTCGACCCGCTGCTCGACCGGATCGACGCGCTGAGCGACCGGGCGTTCCTCGACCGGCTCCCGGCTCTGCGCGGCGGGTTCGACACGCTCGACCCGGCCGGCCGGCGCCGGATGCTTGACGTCGTCACCGGTCGTACGGGGGACCGCCTCGACCTCGCCCTGTCCGTACCGCCGGCGGTGCTGGCCCGGTGGACCGCGGCGGACGCGGCCGGATCCGCCGCGCTGCACCGACTCGGGCCGGTGCCACCCGCCGGATCCGGCGCCGCGGACGGCGGTGCCGGCGGCGCGCCCGACGCGGACCGCGACGCGACCCGTACCCGGGAGACGAGGGGCGGGCTCGGTGCACCGGACCGGTGGCGGCTGATCCTGGGCCAGGAGAAGGAGAAGCTCCCCGTCGACGCCCGCGGCTACGCGCACGCCCTCGACGAGCTGTACGGCGCGGGCCGCGGCGAGGGCAGCCTCGACCTGCGGGCCGACGGCGACCGGGGCGGGCAGGACACGGCGTTCCCCACCGCCCGCGACTGGGCCGACCAGCTCGACGCGCTGTTCGGGGCCGACGTCCGCGAGGAGGTGCTGGGCCGCGCTGCCGACGCCGGCCGGCACGACGTCCTCACCGAGCTGGATCCCGGGTCGGTCCGGCCGTCGATCGAGCTGCTCACCTCCGTACTGTCGCTCGCCGGCGGCATGCCCGAGGAGCGGCTCGCCAAGCTCCGCCCGCTGGTACGACGGCTGGTCGAGGAGCTGACCCGGCAGTTGGCGACCCGGCTGCGGCCGGCGCTGTCCGGGCTCGCCACCCCGCGGCCCACCCGGCGTCCCGGCGGCCGCCTCGACCTCCCGCGTACGGTGCGCGCCAACCTGATGCACACCCGGCGCATCGACGGCCGTACGGTGGTCGTCCCGGAGCGTCCGGTGTTCACCACCCGCGCACACCGCGCGTCGGACTGGCGACTGGTCCTGGTGGTCGACGTGTCCGGGTCGATGGAGGCGTCCGTCATCTGGTCCGCCCTGACCGCCGCCGTACTCGGTGGCGTGCCCAGCCTGTCGACGCACTTCCTCGCCTTCTCCACCCGGGTGATCGACCTGACCGACCAGGTCAGCGACCCGCTGTCACTGCTGCTGGAGGTACGCGTCGGCGGCGGCACCCATATCGCCGCGGGGCTCGCGCACGCGCGGTCGCTGGTGACCGTGCCGAGCCGTACCCTCGTCGTGGTCGTCAGCGACTTCGAGGAGGGCTACCCGCTGGGCGGCCTGCTCAACGAGGTCCGTGCACTGGCGTCGTCCGGGGTCCGGCTGATGGGCTGCGCGGCCCTCGACGACACCGGCACCCCGCGCTACTCGGTACCCGTCGCGCAGCAGCTCGTCGCCGCCGGCATGCCGGTGGCCGCCCTCAGCCCGCTCGCCCTGGCCCAGTGGGTCGGCGACTGCCTCCGCGGAGAACGATGATGACCCTCCCGACCCTGCCGCCGGTGGCGCCCGACGTCCTGGCCGAGGCCGTGGAGGGCCTCAGCCCGCGGCTGCGCAAGAAACTCGACACCACCATCGAGCGGTACGCCACCGCACCGGTCCTCGCCGACGGCGACACCGTCCGCATCGAGTGCGGCGAGGACACCGTGGTCACGCTGACGCCCGGCGCGTCCGGCGCGGTCACCACCGCCGACCAGGCCACGTGTACGTGCCTGCTGGCGCCGCGCTGCCTGCACCGCACTGCCGTACTGGGCGCCTGCCCGGTCGCCGACCCCGACACGACGGCACCCGCCGCCGGCGACGCGCCGCGGCCAGACACGATGGCACCCGCCGCCGGCGAGGCGCCGCGGCCGGACACCACGGCCGACCACGTCGAGGCCGGCGACGCACCGACCGCAACGGTCGGGCCCACCGCGGCGCAGGTGGCCGCGGCGGAGAGCCTGTGGTCGGCGGCCGCCGCGGTGCTCGCCGCGGGCGTACCCTCCGCCGGCGCGGTACCGCAGGCGGAGCTGCTGCGCGCCGCGCACACCGCACGGTTGGCCGGCCTGCACCGGGCGGAGGCGGCGGCGCTGCGGGTGGTACGCGGCCTGCGCGCGGCCCGCGGCCGGGACGACACCCACCGGCTCGCCGACCTGGTCGCCGCGCTGCGCGAGCTGCTGTTCACCGCCACCCTGCTGGCCCGGTCCGACCCGGACCCCGCGCTGATCGGCACCGCGCGCCGGGCGTACCGGCAGGG
The DNA here is from genome assembly GCF_016861975.1 of Actinocatenispora rupis. Lineage (GTDB taxonomy): Bacteria > Actinomycetota > Actinomycetes > Mycobacteriales > Micromonosporaceae > Actinocatenispora > Actinocatenispora rupis. The sequence goes on from NZ_BOMB01000032.1 coordinate 103,353, forward strand.
AAGCAGTCTGCGGGTGCACGGTGTCTGCCGCGAACCGGTCCTCACCGCCACCGGGTACGCCGGGGTCGTCACGCACGTCGTCACCGACGACGGCGAGTGGTACTCCGTGGCGGACGTCAAGCCGGGTGGACCGGGACGTGCCCGGGGCGCCGCGACCGCGCCCGTCGCCATCGGCGCGCCGGCGCTGACGCACGCGCAACTCGCCCGCGGCGGCCTGCTGATCACCGGGGCGACCATCTCACCCGAGGGTCGGCTGGGCGCGGGCCGGGGCGTCAGAGCGACGCCGCTCGCGGCGAGTGCCTGGTCGGCCGGACCGCTGGCGGCGCTGTTCGCCCGGCCGGTCGCCGACGTGGTCGCCGACCGGCTCGGCGCCGACACCGGTGGCGACCCGGAGCAGGCGGACCGCGCCGCCGCCGAGCTGGTCGGCTGCGAGGTGGAGATCCTCGGCGCCGGACGCGACCACCTCCTCGCCCGGCCGGCCGACGGGTCGCCGGGCCCGCTGATCCGGTTGGTGCCGGCCAACGACAACGCGGATCTGGCCCACCTGACCAACTTCCGCCAACTGGCCGCCAGACCGGGCCTGCACCTGCGGGTGGTCGGCCGGCTGGATCCCGAGCGCGCGGCTACGATTCGACCGCTCGCCGTGGCACCGGTCCCCGGCAGCGACACGACCGTCCGGCTGCCCGACGAGTGGCAGGGCCACGCCGACCTCGGCTACGACCAGCTCCAGGGCGCGCACCTGCCACCACCGACCGACAGCACACCCCTCCCCGGGTACGCCGAGGTCGACGCGCTCGCCGACTCCCCGCTGTGGCAGGTACGTCACCTGGTCGAGTTGGCCGTGACCGGCGGCCGGCGCGCCGTGGCGGAGTCCGGACGACGCGGCCGGGAGACGTACGGGCCGCTCCGGCGGGCCGGGTTCGCCGGTGCCGCGGACCTCGCGGCCGGGCTGACCGCCGAGGCGGACCGGCGCGGCCGCGACGTGTTCGGCGTCCTCACCGACCCCGGCCCCGACCGGTACGCGGCGGCGTGGCTGGCCGCGGCCGTCCACCTCACCTGGACCGAACGCGCCCTGATCCGCTCCGCCTGGCAACCCGAGTAGCGGTCAGGCCGGCGTCGGCGACGACCAACTCGACACGAGAGTTGTGCCGGTCCGCCCCGTCGATGCGTCGAGCTGACCCGTGTCCCGTCGTCGTGAGTCGGTCGGCCCGCATCGGCTGGCGGCCTGCGCGCCGTTCCCGACCAGCAGAGCAGAGGAAGAATGCTGCGATGATCACCTGCCATCTACGCTACGAGATCGATCCCGCCCAGGTGGCCGCCTTCGAGGAGTACGTCACGGGCTGGATCCCGATCGTCGCCCGTTTCGGCGGGGTCCACCACGGGTGCTTCCTGCCGCACGAAGGGGCCAACGACATCGCGTACGCGCTGTTCTCGTTCGCCAGCCTGGCCGCGTACGAGCAGTATCGTGCCGGCATCCGCCAGGATCCCCGCGCCCAGGAACTCTGGGAGCTCAGCGCCCGGACGCGGTGCATCCGCCGCTTCGATCGGTCGTTCCTGCGCCCGGTACTCGGCGATCCCGGTGCCGGAGAAGCCCCCGGACCGGGCTGACGGCGCTGCTGCACAGGCTCGGCCGCTGGCTGCCGTGCGGGCGCTGCCGCGTGATGCTGCGGCGCGGTATGCGCGTGGCCCCGTGTGATGCGCGATCTGCGGCGAACCCGGTGCCGCGCGGCCGGTCCGTGTTGCCGTCCGCCGAAAGGGCCGTCACCACCGATCCGAGGCGCCCGCGGCGCTCCGCCGACGTGGGACCGGGCGAGTGGCCACGCGCTTTCGTCGAGTGGCGGCGCTGCGTTCCCGCTTCGGTGCGACGACAGCCACGCGTGGCCAAGGGAAATGCTGTTGTCTGCGTCGGCATGACGGATAGGTTGAACCCATGTTCGGACACGCACGCATCACCGCACCGCCGCGCGCCTAGCGAGGCGGTGAACCGGCGCGCCGACCACGGGTCGACGCGCCGGCTGTGTGTGCGCAGATCCGTGCGTCTATCTCGGTGCCGCCTCGCTTCCGCGACCCATTACTTCGTCGCAGGAAGTGGACTTCGATGTCACCTCTTCGCCCGTCGCGGCTCTGGCGCCATGGCACGGCCGGCCTGACTCGACTGACAGCCGCCGGGATGTTGTTCGGCACCGGTGGGATTCTTGCCCGGCTGCTCGGATCAACCGCGCACCTGCCCCCGCTCGCGGTCGCCTGCTATCGGCTGGTGGGCGGCGGCGCGCTGCTCCTCGCCGTACTCACCGTGACGAAGGCACGGTGGCCGCGAGGCTCCGATGCCTGGCGCCGCATCGTGGCGGTGTCGGCGTTGACCGCAACGTACCAGGCCTGCTACCACCTCTCGGCGGCGATCATTCCGGTGGGGCTGGCCACCCTGACCACGGTGGGCACCATCCCGGTACTGGTGTCCATTGTGGAGCATGTCACCGGACGGCGTCGGCTGACCGGCTGCGTCCTCGCCTCCATCGGGCTCGCGTTCGTGGGCCTCGCCCTGATGTTCGGCGTTCCCCCCGTTGGCGTCTCGCTCCCGACCCTGCTCGTCGGTGTAGGTCTTGCCGCCTGTTCCGCGTTGGGCTTCGCCGTGGTCAACGTGATGATGTCGCGGCCCGTCCACGGGCTCACCGACCTTGCGGCGACAGGGATCACCTTCTCCCTGGGCGGGCTGCTGCTGGTACCGCTTGCGGCGGCTGCCGGCCGACTCGTCATGCAGCCCAGTCCCGGATCGGTCACGGCCGTTGCCGCACTGGCCACGATCCCCACAGCCGTCGCCTACCCGCTGTACTACGCGGGCCTCCGGCGTACCAGCGCGACGACGGCCGCCATCCTCACGTTGCTGGAACCGTTGACAGGCTTGGCATTGAGCGTTGCCGTCCTCGGCGAGCGTCTCGGACCGACGACGGTTGCCGGGACCTGCCTGCTGTCGGTCGCGCTGGTACTCGCAGCGTCATCGTCATCCCGCGCCGGAACCCCAGCCCCCACTACGAACCACGATGCCCGCGTGGGCACCGCAGCGCGACGCCAGGCGACCGGTACCTCCGGCGCGTCGCGGCAGGTGCGGTCGTCGACCGTGCCGCGTCGAAGGTTGGTTCGGCGTCAGCGGGACTCGGCCACCGCGCAACCACCGCCACCATGAGCGGGGAAGCCGGCAAGGGCCCCGATCCCCGGCCCACGCCATGCCTCCGGCAGGCTGACACACACCGCACCTGTCAACGCGACGAATGCGATCGCGATGCCGCGTTTCGCACGGTATCGTCCTGTCGTTACGTGACAGCCTGTCCCCCTTGGTAGGGAGATGGATCCGTGCGGGCCTTCCTGACCTGTTCCGTCATCGCCGGTTACCACATGCTGCTCGGATGGCTGTTCGTCGAGGTACTGCGCGGGTGGGGATGGCTGACGCTGCCGTTCGTCGTCGGCTGCCTGGTCTACATCGTGGGGACAGCTCGTGTGCTGGACAGCGCGCTGGCCGGGTTGGCCCTCTTCGGCTGCGGGGTGGCGGGTTTCCTGGCCGGGTACGGCCTGGTCATGCTCGCCTCTGCGCACGGCACCGGCTACCAGGTCCTGGCGGGCGTACTGACCGCGGCGCTGGTGCTGGGCCTGTTCTTCGCGATGAAATGGTTCGAGCTGGTCGCGTACGGGAACGATCCCGATCTGGCCGGGTACCCGCTCTTCGCTTACCTGGCCGCCGAGGCCGGTGCCTTCGTCCGCGACGAACTCGTCGACCACTGGGCGTGGTGGCGGGCGGCCCTGATCCTGATCGGTGGACTGGCCCTGATCACGTACAACATCCGGCACGACAACGACGACAGCGTCTTCCTCTAGGGTGTGTCTGCACAGGTTGCTGGCCGGCTGCGCCGCGCCCCTTCGCCGCCTCGCTCGACCGAACCTGTGCAGACACACCCTGGGCACGGCCGTCGCCCGGGACGGGCCGGGCTAGTGGTGCGGGTCGCGATGTTAGGTTGTCGGTCGAGGTCATGAGCGCCAGCGCGAAGCCCCGGCTCGCTGGCCGGCAACCCTCCGTGTCGTGGGTGGGGTGCCCCGGGTGATGACCCGGCCCGGCACGCGGTGTGCCGGGCAAGCCGCGAACGGAGGCCCACCGTGTCGACCGTCCCGTACCCGGATCCGTCCACCGGGCGCGCGACCCGCAGCGCCGATCCCTTGCCCCACAAGGAGAAGCCGACCGCCGACGCCCTGACCGCACCGGTACTGACGGGCGAGCTCGTCCGGCTCGAACCGCTGGATCGACGCCACGCGGCCGATCTGGCCGCCGCCGTCGAGCAGGACCGCGGCTCGTACTCGTACACGTGGGTGCCGACGGCGGCCGAGATCGACGGGTACCTCGACGCGCAGCTCGCCCGCGCCGCGACCGGCAAGCTCGCGCCGTACGCGCAGGTGGCGACGGCGACCGGGCGCGCCGTCGGCGTCACCGCGTACTGGGATCCGCGGCCGTGGCCGGACGGCGGTGGCCTGTGCGCCGTCGAGGTCGGTTTCACCTGGCTGGCCGCGTCCGCGCAGGGCACCGGGCTGAACACGGAGGCCAAGATGCTGCTGTTCGGCAACGCGTTCGAGGAGTGGGGTGTGGCCCGGGTCGACCTGAAGACCGACGCCCGCAACGCCCGTTCGCGCGCCGCGATCGAGAGCGTCGGCGCCCGCTTCGAGGGCGTACTCCGGAGCTGGTCGCGGTCCTGGGCGCCGGGCGAGCAGGGCCGACTGCGCGACTCGGCGATGTACTCGATCCTCGCCGAGGAGTGGCCGGACTGCCGGGCCGCGCTGGTGGCACGCCTCGCCCGCGTGCGCTGACGTCACCCGCGGCGGCGCGTCAGGTCGGCCCGCAGCCTGCCGATGCTCGACCGGCGACCCCAGGCGATGACCGCCGACAGGACGAGCATCAGCAGCGCCATCACCGGGCTGGCGCCGGTCACCAGCTGGGTCACGGTCGCCCCGACGGTGAGCGCGACGAACGCCACGCCGGCGAGCCCGACCAGCCGCGGTACGAACAGGGCGACGGCGCCGGCGAGTTCCAGCGCGGCCACCAGGTACCGGAGCCAGTCGCCGCCGCCGATCGCGCGGAACGTGGCCACCACCTCGGGCGAGCCGCTGAGCTTGGCGGCCGCCGCGGCGGCGAACCCGACCGCGGCGACCACCTGCACCACCCACAGGGTGCGGTGCCAGGCGGGGCGCAGCGGTGCGGATGACGTGATCGGTTCCATGACGCGGTCCTCTCGTACGGAAGGTGCGGTGTCGTCAGGAAGTCGGAGCCGCGGGCGCGGACCGGACATGCCGGGGCCGTCCGACGATCAGCGGCGCCAGCCGCGGAGCCCGCCGTACGGCGCGGGTCACGTACGCGATGTTCCAGCCGCCGAGCCCGACCATCGTGACGACCGGCAGGACCGCGGTGAGCCCGACGGCGACGTCCACCGGCAGCAGGTACACGACGGCCGCGCGCAGCGCCGAGTCGGCGAGCAGCCCGACACCCCAGCCGTACGCGCTGCCGCGGAACACCCGCCGGGCGGCCGGATCCCCGTGGTACAGCCGGGTCAGGGTCGCGGCCGTGGCGGGCCGCCAGGTGCGCGCGGCCGACAGGGTCAGCGGCCGGCCGGCGGCGAGGCTGACCAGGAACGCGACGCCGACGGTCGCGGTGGCCGCGGAATCCTTCCACAGCAGGAATCTCGGGTCGCCGCCGACGAACGCGAGCGCGAGCCCGACGCCGAACACGGCGAGGGTGAGCGCGGCGAACGCGGTGATCCGGCGGGACACCAGCGCGACGACGGCGACCCGCAGCCCGGCGGCGACCGTACCGGCGAGCAGCGCGATCCAGTCGGACAGGCCGAGCAGGTGCAGCAGGTAGTACCCGCCGAGGGGGAGGCCGATGTCGGCGACCAGGCCGAGGATGCGGGTGGCGCGCCGGGTCTGCGCGTCGCCGCCGTGCGGGGCGGATGACCGGGTGGGGCACTCGGCAGGTCGCGTCGAGGGTTCCATATCGCTGTTATATACCGACGTTATGGTACGGTCAAGCGGTGAGCCCCCGAGCTGCCGACCCGGCCGTGCGTACCGCCCTCATCGACGCGGCGGCGCGCATCCTCGCCACCGACGGACCCCGCGCGCTGAGCACCCGACGCCTCGCCGCCGAGGTCGGCGCCTCCACCATGGCCGTGTACACGCACTTCGGGAGCATGGACCAGGTGCGCCACGCGGTGCGTACCGAGGGCTTCGCCCGGCTGGACGCCGCGCTCGACCGCATCCCCCGCACCGACGACCCCGTCGCCGACCTCACCGCCGACGCCCTCGTCTACCTGGACGCCGGGCTCGCCGACCCGGAGATGTACCGGGCGATGTTCGTCGACCGGCCGCCACCCGCCGACACGGACCCCGGATCCGGGCTGTTCCAACGACTCGTCGCCTCCGTACGGCGGTGCATCGACGCGGGCCGGTTCGACGCCGCCGACGACCCGCTCCCCCTCGGCTGGGCCGCCGAGATCTGGACCATGCAGCACGGCATGGTCGTCCTGGCGCTCGGCGACGTGCTGCCCACCGACCAGATCCGGTTCCTGCTCGCGGACATGACCTACCGGCTGGCCGTCGGCTTCGGCGACGACCCGACCGCCGCACACCGGTCCGTACGGAAACGCCGGCGGCCCCGCCGTACGAAACGCTGACGACACCACGTACGGACGGCGGCGTGGCCCAGGGACCGCAACGGCGAGGTCCTGACGTTCCTCCGCGCCACCGACTTGCAGATCCCCCAAGGGAATCCCGATCCACACGGTGCCGCGCCCTTGGCTCCGTCGGGTACGAAAACCCCTACCGCAGCAGGGCCCCGACGAATAGGTTCGCGGCATGACCGACGGCGACTGGCGGGACGGCGGGTTCAGGCAGCGTCGGCCCTCCGCGGAGAGCCTCGCCTGGGTTGCGGCGTCGATGGGTCGCGGCAGTCGCGTCGTCGGCTATCGCCGGTTGACCGGTGGCGTCTGCTCCGCCGTGCATCGGGTGACCGTCGAGCGGCGTGGCGAGCGAACGTTCGTCGTACTGCGCCAGTACCCGGGCGGGCTTGGACTTCAGGAGACCGTGCAGAAGGAGATCGCCAACCTCGGCGTGGTGGCGGGAAGCGGGCTCCCGGTGCCGAGCGTACTGGCCGCGGACGCTGCCGGTGCCTCGACGGGCGGCGCGCCGTCGTTGCTGATGACCCGGCTGCCGGGGCACGTTCACCTCGATCCGGCGGATCCGCGGTCGTGGCTGACGAGGATCGCGGAGATGGCTGTGCTGCTGCATTCCCTCGATCTCCCCGCTCCGACGTTCAGGCCGTGGACGGATTCGTGGATCGCCCCTCTCGGCGGGTTTCGGGTGCCGGCAGGCGCACGGCGGCCGGCGGTGTGGACGGCGGCGTTCGAGGCCATGGCCGCGCCGCCGCCCGAGGACGCCGCCGTCTTTCTGCACTGCGATTTCCTGCCCGTCAACATGCTGTGGTCGCGCGGGAGGATCACCGGACTGACCGACTGGAACGGCATCCATCGAGGCTCGCGCGCGATCGATGTCGGGCAGTGTCGGCGGTACCTGGCGGCGCTCCACTCGCCCGAGTGGTCGGAGCAGCTCCGGTCGCGCTACGAGTCCATCGCCGGAGTGACCCTCGATCCGTGGTGGGACCTGTACGCCCTGCTGCACCACGGCGACAGCCAGCCGAAGTGGATCCGTGGCCAGGTCGCCGGGCGCCGTGCCGTCGACACGACCGGCATGACGTCCCGGGTCGAGGTCGCCGTCGAGACCGCACTACGGCGCCTCGGATAACCGCTGGTTGCCCGTCCGCCCGTCGGACAGATCTGCACGACGACCGGTCCCACTCGCAGCCATCACCGGTGGGGGGCGAGACACCGCACTAGCGTTGGACCGGACGGCACCCGACGCGGCGCAGTGCCCCGGAGGTAGCCGATGACGGCGAAGCTGACCGGTACCGGTGCGCCGCCCGGACGGGCCGCGTACCGGGGCAGGGCCATGACCTGGCTGTCGACGGTGTTCGCGCGCAACACCTCGGCGGTCAACTGGGCGCGCGGCGTGATGTTCCTCGACATCGCGCTGGTGCCCCTGGTGGTCTTTGCCGCCATCGGGCACGACGAGTACCTGCTCAGCGCGGTGTTCGGCGCTGTCTTCGTCGTCCTGATCGACCCGGGCGGCGCGATGCGGGGCCGTGTCGTACGGATGGCGGTCTTCGCGGTGATCGGCGCCGGACTGACCGCGCTCGCGTTCGGCCTCGCCGGGGTCGCGTGGGGCTGGCTGGTGCTGGCCGCCTTCGTCGTCGTCCTGCTCGGCGGACTGGCGGCCGTACGCGGCATGCATGCGGTCGTCGCCGCGACGTTGCTGAATGTCTGGTTCATCGTCGCTCTCTCGCTTGCCGTCGAGATCCACCAACAGCCCCGGATCCACAACCACATCTGGGCACAGGTACTCGCCTGGGCCGGTGGCGCGGCGCTCTGGATCGCGGTGGCGGCGGTGTGGTGGCTGATCCGTGGGCGGCGGGACGCGCCGCAGCCGGTCGCGGAGATCCCCGGCGACACGTCACCCCGGAAGCTCACCCCTCCGGTACTCGTCTTCGCCGGCATCCGCGCCGTGGCCATCGCGGGCAGCGTGGCCCTGGCGTTCGGGCTGGGCCTGTCGCACGCCGACTGGCTGCCGATCGCGACGATGGTCGCGGTGAAGCCGACCCTGGCGCAGAGCACCCTGAACGCCACCCAGCGCGTCGTCGGCGCGGTACTCGGCGCCGTGGCCGCCGCGCTGCTCCTTCTGATCCCTGCCAACGAATCCGGTGCCAGGCTGCTGTCCATCAACCACGCGCTCGAAGTACTGGCGATCGTGCTGCTCGTGCACGCGGTGGCGATCCGCCTCTGGAACTACGCGTTCTACACCGCCACGGTCGCGGCCGCGGTCCTGATCCTGGAGGATCTCGTGCAGCCGTCCACCTACACGGCCGAAGGCGAACGGGTGCTCTGGACGCTGGTCGGCGCCGCGATCGGCGTACTCGTCATGCTCCTTGCCGGCCTGTTGACCAGACGTACCACCCGGTCCTGACCGCGGTGTCCTGTCGCCGGCGCCCGCGTACGGGCACCGCCAAGCGCCCGCATCCGCTGGGGCGGACGCCCCACGACGCCGCGGCCCGACCGACCGCGAACCGACTCCCCGGAGTACCGAAAGGGGCACGGAGGAGACGGCGACAGGAGGCCGGCTCAGGAGGCGACCGGCTCGATCTCCCCGGCAAAGACGATGAGCTGGTCGATGAGGCTCCGCCGCAGATGGACGACGTCGGTTCCCGACAGGCGGGTGCCGCCGTCCGGCGTGGTGAAGACCCACTGGTACCGGGCCCACTCGTCCGGCATGTCCACCGCTGAGGAGCGCACCATCGTGCCGGCCCGCCGCCGGAGGTCCAGCACGAACCGCTCGACCACCTCGAATCCTTCGCTGCGACCCAACGGCCCCCAGAAGACCACGTCCGAGGTGAGGGCCTGGGAGAGCAGCGCGGTCGCACGGCTGTCGTCCGAGGCGTTGAACGCGGAGATGAACCTGTCGATCGCGGAGCGTGCCGTCTCTTCGTGCATGCTCCAGTAATACCAGCCGTGGCGCGTGCGCCCGTCCCGCGAGCCACCCTCCGATCATGCCGGTACGGCACTAGCGGCGAGGTGGGGCGGCGCGGGCGCGCCGTTGCCGGCCGCGGGTGACGGCGCCGAGGATGATCCGGGCGCCGAGTCCGAGGATCACCAGATCGAGCAGCATCTGTACGGTGACGAGCAGCTGCGCCGTGTCCGTCTTCGCCGTGATGTCACCGAATCCGACGGTGGCGAACACGGTGACCGCGAAGTACAGGGCGTTGGTCCGGTTCAGTGGCTGGCTGAAGTTGCCCGCCGAGATCGCGGTGAGCACCACGTACGTGCTGGCGAACATCAGCAGGAACAGCGGGACGCTGGTCGCCAGTGCCTCGACCGCCCGCAGTCCGGGGAAGCGCGCGGCGACGATCAGCCGTACCTGGAGGGTCACCAGCGCGACCAGCAGCACCAGCCCCGCGACGAGCATGGCCACCGCGACCCACGCGGCGGACTGGGACAGCGGCAGCGCGTAGTAGAGGGCGACGAGCGCCGCGGTGGAGCCGAGCGCGCGTACCGCGGACCACGTGACCATGGTCCAGGACGGCCGTTCGTCCGGCCGGGCACCGGGCGATGGGTCCGCGCCGTCGGTCATAGGGAAATGCTAGTGAACCTTCGTCGCGTATTCCGGCGGTGCCGGGCCGGTGTCGCCGTCCGGCCGGTGCCAACGGAGCCGATCGGGCAGCGACCAATGCCGCAGTCGCGTAGCGCCGGCACAGAACGCGACACCCCGCGCAAAAACCGCCGCCGTCGCGTACGGGGTCAGGGATCCAGCACGTCCGGGAATCCGAACAGGGCGACCAGCCCCGGATCCTGGAACTTGACGACGCGGGAGACACCCGTCGCGGTGGCGGAGAGTACGACGACACCGTCGGCGCGGAGCGCACCCTCCGTCGCCCGGTGGTACACGACGGCGGCGGGTTGGCCGTTCGCGGTGGTTGGCAGCATCCGCCAGGCGCCGGGCGCGCCGAGCACGTACGTGTCGAGGACGTGCAGGCAGGTCGCGCGGCCGGACTGCCAGTCGCGGAACGGGGTCGCCTCCAGGGTGGCGTCGGCGCGCAGTACCCGCTCCAGCAGTCGGGCGTCGGAGTGTTCGAAGGCGGCGACGTAGCCGTCGAGCAGGGCGCGGGCCCGCGGATCGGTCGGTTCGAGCAGCGTCTCGGGCTCCGGGTCCAGCTCGTCGAGCCGGGCACGAGCGCGTTGCAGGCCGCTCTTGACCGCGGCCGTGGTGGTACCGAGGATCTCGGCGGTCTCGGCCGCGGTGAACGCGAGCACCTCGCGGAGCAGGAGGATGGCCCGCTGGCGGGCGGGCAGGTGGTGCAGGCTGGCGACGAGCGCCAGCCGCAGCGACTCCCGGCCGACCACCACCGCGACCGGATCGCTTGCGGGCGCGGCGATCCGGGCGTCCGGCAACGGTTCCAGCCAGGAGACCTCGCCGGGCGCGACGGGGGTCGGCACGCGGTCGACCCCGTCGTACGGGCCGGTCAGGCCGGACGGCAGGACCCGCACGGGGCGCGGCTTCAAGGCGGTGAGGCAGACGTTCGTGGCGATCGTGTACAGCCAGGTCCGGACCGACGAGCGGCCCTCGAACCCGGCGTACGACCGCCATGCCCGCAGGTACGTCTCCTGGACCAGGTCCTCGGCGTCGTGCGCGGAGCCGACCATGCGGTAGCAGTGCGCCACGAGTTCGCGGCGGTACCGTGCGGTCTCGGCGGTGAACCGGCCCTGGTCCGGAGAGTCCGGTGTCACGCCGCGAGCCTGGTACGGCGGCGGGCCCGGGCCGGTGGTTCCGCGCGCCGCGACCACCTCCGGCGCGACGCACCGGCGCTGTTCACGGCAGCAGCGCCAGCTTGCCGACGGTGGCCCGGGATTCCAGTTCCACCAACGCTGTCGTACCGTCGGCGAGGTCGTACCCGGTGGGGTCGGTCGGGGTGAGGACGCCGGCGGCGATCAGCCCGGACAGCTCGGCCATCAGCTCGTCGAACAGCCGGGGCGCGGCCTGCATGAGCACGCCGACGTTGAGGCCGACGAGGTGGATCTGGTGCCGGTACACCAGGTCCCGGTTCGTGACCTGCGCGTCGCCGCCCGCCATGCCGTACACGACGACACGGCCGGTGACCCGCTTGGCGGCGGCCAGGCTCGCGGCGAACGTGGCGCCACCCGCCGACTCCAGTACCAGGTCGGCGCCGGCACCGCCGGTCAGCTCGCGTACCCGCGCGGCGAGATCGTCGCTGCGGGAGTCCAGGACGTGCTCGACGCCCAGCGCCCGAACGGTGTCGTGCTTGTCCGGCGCGGCGGCGGCGAGGACGGTCGCCCCGTGGTGCCTGGCGATGCGTACGGCGGCCTGACCGGTGGCGCCCGCGGCGGCGTGGATCAGCACCACCTGCCCGGCTTCGACCCCGCCGAGCGGTCGGAGGGCGGCGAGCGCCGTCGGCCAGTTCACCAGTAACCCCAGCGTTTGCGCCTCCGTCCAGTCCGGCGGCACCGGTACGGCGCCCGCCGCCGGGAGCACCAGGTACTCGGCGAACGCGCCGTCGCCGATCCCGACGACGCGCGCGCCCGGGAGCGGCCCGGTGACCCCTTCCCCCACGGCCACCACGGTTCCGGCCGCTTCGAACCCCGCCACGTACGGCGGTACCGGGCCGTGCCGGAACGCGCCGTACGCCTTCGACACGTCGGCGAAGTTGACCCCCGCGGCGGTGACCCGGATCAGCACCTCGCCCGGGCCGGGCTGCGGTACCGGCGAGTCGGTGACCAGCCGCATGTCCCGCGGCCCGTGCCGGGACGTCTGGTGCAGTGCGCGCATGGTCGCGGGCGTACCCATCGGCGATCAACCCCTCGTACTCGGCCGTGTCCGGAGGCCGCGTTCGCGCCTCCACCCAGGTAGACCATGGCCGCCGCGGAAAGGAATCGGTCGCGACGTCAGCCGTTGGTGGCGATGAGGGTCGCGGCGTCGAGTACGCGGTGCCAGTCCAGGTCGGTCGCCCGGCCGTCGGGTGCCAGGGAGCCGAGCCGGGTCATCGCGGCGAGCAGCCGCTCGCGTACCACGGGGTGGGGGTGGTGGGTGGCGTCGGCGATGCGCCGCACGGCGGCGTGGAAGGGCGCGGACTTCGCGAACCGGATCAGCGAGGGCGGCGGGTTGGCGTCGGTCGGCCCGTCCCGCTGGTCGTCGGCGTCGGCCAGGTCGACGACGAGGCGGGCGCCGAGCGCGGCGGCGAGCCGGTCGAGGGCGGCGAGCGTCGGGTTGCCGCGCCCGTTCTCCAGGTTCGCGATGTACGGCACGGACAGGCCGGCCCGCTCGGCGGTCGAGGCGAGCGTGTCCTGCCGGACCGTACGCCGGGCGCGCAGTCGGCGGCCGAGCGCGACGACGACGTCTTCTGTCTCCACAGAACACATCTTGCCATGAACTGTTCCGTGAGAATAGCCTGCGGCGCATGAGAGTTGCCCTCGGACTCCGGAACCGCGACGTACGCCTGCTGCTCCTCGGCGGTACGGTGTCGCAGCTGGGCTCGATGCTGCTCGTGGTGGCCGTTCCGTACCAGGTGTTCCGGGTGACCGGCTCCACGGTGGCGACCAGCCTGGCGCTCGCGCTGGAGGCCGTACCGGCGATCCTGGTCGGGCCGTGGGCCGGCGCGCTCATCGACCGCTGGCACCGCCGCACGGTGTTGATCCTGGCGAACCTCGGCGCCGCCGCCGGTGTCGCCCTGATGCTGTGCGGCACCACCCCCGACCGGCTTCCCCTGCTGTACCTGGGACTCGTGGCCGAACAGGTCGCGGCGGCGTTTCTGCGGCCCGCGTCCACCGCGCTGCTGCCGGCCGTCGCGGGTACCGGGCCGAACCTCGCCGCCGCGAACTCGGCCTTCGCGTTCGCCGTCGGCGTCGTACGACTCGCCGGTCCCCCGCTCGGCACCCTGCTGCTGTCGGTCGGCGGGTTCGGCGCGGCCGTCGCCGCCGACGTCGCCAGCTACCTCGTCCCGGCCGCGCTGACCGTTGCGCTGCAACGGATCCCCGCACCGCGACGGACCGGTACCGGGGCCTGGCAGGTGGCGCGCGAGCTGCGCGACGGCGTCCGGCTGCTCGCGGGTTCCCGGCTGCTGCGCGGCATGCTCGCCACCACCTGGGCGTACTGGACGGCCAACGCGGCGCTCACCGCCCTGCTCGTCCCCTTCGTCGTACGGCGCCTGCACAGCCCCGGGCAGGACGTCGGGTACCTCGTCAGCGCCCTCGGCGTCGGGTACCTGGTCGGCTCGGCCGCGAGCAGGCTGGTCGTCGGCCGGCACCCCACCCGTACCGTGCTGGCCGGCGCCTACCTCGCCGTCGGCGCGGCGTTTCTCGGCATGTTCCACGCGCCGAACATGCCGGTCGCCGCCGCGTTCACCGCGCTGGCCGGCGTTCCCGGCGCGATCGCGATGGTCGCCACGCAGCACCGGATCCAGGCCGACGTCGACGGTACGGTCCTCGGCCGGGTCAGCGCCGGCTTCGCCACCAGCGACGCCCTCGCCGCCGTCACCGGCGCCGCGCTCGCGCCGGCGTGCGTCGCGCTCGTCGGGCTCGGCGGCACGCTCACCGTGTTCAGCGTGGTCGTGGTCGTCACCGCCGCGGCGGTCCCGCTCCTCCTCCCCCGCCCGTGAGCCGGAACCCTTTCGTACCAAGGGAAACGGGGTCGGTCCGCGCGCACGTCCGGCGCTGCTCCGCCCCGGACCCACCGTCGTACGCGACTGCGCCACGCGGGACGCCCCGCACGACCCGCGGTACGACAGCGGGCGGTACCGCGGGGTCAGCTACGGCTTGGTGTGGTTGCCGGATCGGGGATGCGCGTGCGGGCCGCGGAGCGGAGGCGCAGGGCGACGACGACGGCGAGCACGGCCACGCCGGCGAGTACGAGGAAGGCGTCGGAGTAGGCGGGTGCGGCCAGGACGTACCAGGGGTTGAGGGCGGTGCCGGCATGTTGCCGGGCGGCGACGAGCGCGCCGACGATGGCCGGTCCGGCGCCGGCGCCGAGGAACTGGGCGCCCTGGAAGAGTCCGAGCCCGACGCCGACCTGCGTGGGTGGCAGGGCGCCGGCGGCGAGGTCGGTGAGGCTGGTGGCCACGAAGGCGAACCCGAGGTCGAGGACCAGTACGACGACGGCGGTGGCGGCCGGTGGGGCGCCGGCGAGGAACGACAGCGCGAGCATGGACAGGGCCATGGCGGCGAGTCCGGCGACGGTGAGGTTCCGCGCCCCGGCGCGTGGGACGAGGCGCCCGACGAGCGGTGACACGACCGCGAACGCGACGCCGCCGGGGATCATCACGAGCGCGCCGCCGCCGGGCGTGAGGCCGTTGGCGTCGACCAGCATGACGGGGACGAACACCAGTGCGGTGAGGTTGACGAGCATCGCGAGCAGTACGGTGCCGGTGGCGGCGGAGTACACGCGGTTGGCGAACATGGCCGGGTCGACGAACGGGTGCCTGGCGCGCCGGGTGCGCCGGACGAACAGTGCGCCGGCGGCGACCGCGCCGAGCAGGCTGCCGAGCGCCGACGGCGCGGTGAACCCGGCGCCCTGGCCGAGGGTGACACCCAACAGCAGCAACCCGGCCGCGAGCCCGAGCAGTACGCCGCCGGCGATGTCGAAGGGGCGGTCGTCGCCGGGCGCGTCGGCCGGCAGGAGCCGTACGGCGGCGGGGATCAGCAGGACGGCGCAGCCGGCCGTGACGAGGAACAGTCCGGGCCAGCCGAGCGCCTGGCCGAGACCGCCGCCGACCGCCGGGCCCGCCGCGGTGCCGACGCCGCTGGCGGCGGAGATGAACCCGATTCCGGTACCGCGCCGGCCGGGTGGCAGCAGCCGGGTCACCGCGATGACCGACAGTACGGGGATCGCGGCGGCGCCGGCGCCGGTGACGACGCGGCCGGCGACGAGTACGAGGAGGGTGGGCGCGAACGCGGAGACGAGGCTGCCGGCGGCGTACCCGGCGAGCGCGCAGGCGAACAGGGTGCGCATGCCGATCCGGTCGGAGATGCGGCCGTAGAAGGGGACTCCGACGGCGAACACCAGCAGGAAGCCGGTCACGACCCAGGCCAGTTCCGCCTCGCTGGCGCCGAAGTCGCGGCCGATGCGCGGCAGTACCAGGTTGACCATGTCGCTGGCCACGATCATCAGCAGCATCGCCGGTACCAGCACGCTCAGCAGCGCCGGTAGGGGGACCTGCGGGGTCCGGGTGGGTGTCTGGTGCATCAGGCAAACTCCATCTGTAACTATTGGTGTTGCAGATTGGTCCGGAAGAAGCGGAGGGCACGTCGCCCTCCGCCAGTACGCCTCCGTCCGGCGCGCCCCTCAGGCGCGCTCCCGTTCCAGTACCCGGGCCAGCATGGTCGCGATCGTGGTCCGTGCCAACCGATCCAGCATGGCCCGCTCCGCCTGCTCGAACTCCTCGTCGAGCACGGCGTGCATGTTGCGCCCGACGACGCACATCTCGCTCGGCGGGTGCGCGTACCCGGGCAGCACCGGACCCTCCTCCACCGCGAGGTACGCGTCGCGCAGGCTGATCCGGCGCGCCGGCCGCGCCAGCCGCCACCCTCCCCCGTGCCCCTCGACCGAGACGACCAGCCCGGCGTCGCGCAGCTGCCCGAGCAGTCGCCGGACCGCGACCGGGTTGCTGCTGAGGCTGTCGGCGATCTCGCCGGACGACTGCAACTGACCGTCGCCGCTGCGCGCGAGCAGCGTGAGCGCGTGGATCGCCACCGTGCACCGGCTGCTCAACCGCACCACCACGCACCTCCGACCCCACGCCGATACTGCAACCAAACTAGTTACAGCTGACCCGACGTGTCAACCGTCCCCCGCGATACCGGAGCGCGATGCGCTGCCGCGCAACGGTTTCCGCCAGACGACGGCGTTCCGGGTACGCCGCCGGAACCGGTCCGGTGGACGCCGCCCAAACAGGATCAGGTGGTGAGCAGGGCGGCGGTGAGGACGACGCCGAGGTCGCCGGCGACGTGGATCGGCAGGTTCCAGGCGACGCCGCGGACCCGTACCATCGCCGCCGCGCACACCAGACCGAACACCACCGTGTACCCGACGCCGACGACGCCTCCCGGGTTGCCGGTGAGGTGCCCGAGCCCGAACACCACCGACCCGAGGAGTACGGCCGGGACGGTCGCGGTGACACCGCGGAGCGCCGCGGCCGTCGCGTGCCGGTACAGGAACTCCTCGGCGGCGGCGTTGACCAGCGCGCCGAGCAGGAACACGGGCAGCCACCCGAGTACGTGCGGCAGCCGGTCCAGCGGCGGCGCGGGCGGCAGGAACGCGAACAGCGCGAGTACCGCGGCGATGGCGAGCGGGCCAGCAGGACCCGCACCTGCACCAGCGCCGGCAGCAGGTCGACGCGCTCATCCGCGACGTCGTCGACTCGGTCGTACGGCGGCTGCGCGCGCTCGGCCGGCTGGCCGCGCACCGTACGCCGAGGACGGAGGCCGCCCGGCTGCACGCGCTGCTCGACGGGCTGGTCGTGCAACTGCTCGCCGCGCCGCCGACCGTCAGCCCCGCCCAGGCCCGCCGGCTGCTGCGCCTGCACCTCGACGACCTCGCCCGCTGACCCGCCGATCCCTTGTACCGCAAGGAATCAGCGCACGGCAGCGTCAGGGCCGCGCGGTACGGGCGGTGCGGCGCGCGACGGCCTTGCCGGTCTCCCACAGCATCAGCAACGCCAGCGGCGGTACCAACGCCCACATGAACTGCATCGCGTCGAGCCGAACCGTACCGAGCAGGTGCCGGAACGCGTCGAGCTGGGTGACGAGCACGGCCAGCACGAACTCGCCGAGCAGCGCCCAGTTCATGTACCGGCTGTTGAAGGTGTCGGGCGTCAGCGCGCTGTCGGTCTCGCTGCGGCACTCGACGGCGGCCACCAGCAGGCACAGCGCGAACGCGGTGAGCGCGATGGAGCTGCCGACCTCGACGCTGCCGTACCGGAGGCGGCCGACGGTGATCATCGACAGCAGGCCGACCGTGACGGCGAGGCCGACCAGGCCCGCGGTGAGCATCACGCCGGTCGTGAGTACCGACTCGCCGCGGGGCCGGGGGCGGCGCGCCATCAGGCCGGGGCTCTCCCGGTCGAAGCCGAGCGCGAAGCCGAACGGCGCGTTGACGACGAAGTGGATCCACAGCACCTGCGCCGGGGTGAACGGTTCGCCGGCCGCGATGTTCAGCAGCGTCGCGCCCAGGAACGTCAGCACGAACACCACCAGCAGGATCAACACGAACCGGATGTACTTGGTGAGGTTGTCGTAGATCTTCCGGCCCTGCCGTACGGCGAACACGATGGTGGCGAAGTTGTCGTCGGACAGGATCATCCGGCCAGCGTTCTTCGCCACCTCCGTACCGGTGCCCATGGCGACACCGATGTCGGCGGACTTGATCGCCGGCGCGTCGTTCACGCCGTCGCCGGTCATCGCCACCACGTGTCCCTTGCGCTTCAACGTTTCCGCGAGCAGTACCTTGTGCTCCGGGGTGACGCGGCCGACGACGCCGATGCCGTCGATGTGCGCGAGTCGTTCGGTGTCGGACAGGGCGGCGAAGTCGGTGCCCAGGATCGCCTCACCGGGAATGCCGACCTGCTTGGCGATCGCGGCGCCGGTCGTGACGTCGTCGCCGGTGACCATCCGGACCCGGATGTGCGCGGCGTGCGCGTCGGCCACCGCGGCACGCGACTCGGCGCGCGGCGGGTCCACCATGCCGACGAGGCTGGTGATCCGCAGCCCGCTGACGTAGCCGAGCAGGTCGCCGTTCGGGTCGAACCGCGACGGGTCGATGTCGCGGGTGGCGGCGGCCATGACGCGCTGCCCGGCGGCGGCCATGCGCTCCAGGTTGCGCTGGGCACGGTCGGCGAGGTCGGCGTCCCACGCGATGCTGCGGCCACCCGACAACGCCGTCGCCGTACGGGCCATCACGGCGGGCGCGGCGCCCTTCACGAAGCAGCGCACCACCCGGCGCCCGATCCCGTCGACGGCCTCGTTGAACGTCGCCATCAGCTTGTACGCCGGGTCGAACGGCAGCACCGCGACCCGGGGCAGCGCCGTACGGGTGGCCTCGACGTCGATGCCGGCCTTGTGCCCGAGTACGAGCAGGGCCGCCTCGGTCGGGTCGCCGACCACCTGACCGTCGGCGAGCCGCGCGTCGTTGGCCACCAGGTACGGCAGGACCGCGTCCTCGATCGTCGCCGTGGACCCCGCCGCGTGCTGGACACCCCCGTCGAGCGAGTACCCCTCCCCCGAGACCGTGTACCGGTCGGTCGGGTCGAGTACCTCCACGACCGTCATCTGGTTCATGGTGAGGGTGCCGGTCTTGTCGGCGTTGATGGCGGAGGTGAAGCCGAGCGTCTCGACGGACGGCAAGTCCTTGACGATGGCGTTCCTGCCGGCGAGTTCGACGCCGCCGAGCGACAGGATCGTCTGGGTCACCGTGGGCAGCGCCTCCGGGATGGCGGCGATCGCCAGCGCCACCGCGCTGATGAACAGCGTGTCCCACGCCTCGCCGCGGCTGCGCCCGAGTACGAACATCACGATCATCGTGAGGCCGGCGGCGGCGGCGATCCACAGCGTGAGCCGGTTGAGTTCGCGCGTCAGCGGCGTCTGTTCGGGCACGGTCGTGGACAGCATCCCGGAGATACGGCCGAGTTCGGTACTGGCGCCGGTCGCGGTGACGATCATGACGCCGCTGCCGCGGGTGACGGGCGTGTTGATGAACGCCATGTTCGTCTGGTCCCCGGGTACCAGGCGCTCGCCGAACAGCGCGCCGACCTCCTTGGCGACCGGCGCGCTCTCGCCGGTGAGCGACGACTCGTCGATCTCCAGCGCGTGCGCCGCGACGACCCGCCCGTCGGCCGGTACCTGGTCGCCGGCGGCGATCAGCACGACGTCGCCGACGACGAGCTGGTCCGCGGGGACCTCCCGGTCGGTACCGCCGCGGCGGACCCGGGCGGTCGTGCGGGTCATCGACCGGAGCGCGTTCATGGCGCTCTCGGCCTTGCCCTCCTGCCGCAGCCCGACCAGCGCGTTGAGTACGGTCAGCGCGAACAGCAGCGCGGCGGTGCCCCACTGGGTGATCAGCAGCGACACGACCGCCGCGGCGAGCAGGATGACCTGCATGTAGCTGCGGTACTGGTCGAGGAACCGGCGCCAGCGCGGCGTCGGCTCCTCCTCGGGCAGCGCGTTCGGGCCGTTCGCGTCGAGCAGTTCGGCGGCACGCTCGGGCGGCAGCCCCACGTTCACGTCCACGCCGAACGCGTCGGCCACCTCGGCCGGCAGCCGCGCGTACCACTCGCCGGCCTGGGCCGGGTGACCCGGCCGTACGACGTGTTCGGCGACCATCCCGCCACCTCCGATCGACCGGTACGCACCGTCGACGGTGCGGCGCGCGGTCACGACGCCGGGAGCAGCCCCAGACCCTCCAGCAGGTCGGCTTCGTCCCAGTACTGCCGGAACTCGGCGATCCGGGGGCCGGTGAACACGGCGACGGTGATGCCGCGCAACGTGATGCGCCGACCGGTCGGCTCCAGTACGTCGTCGTCGATGCGCAGCGGCCCGGTGTGCGTCAGCTCCAGCCGCCACTCGCCGAACACCCGGCCGTCGGCGCCGACGGTGGCGTCCACCGACAGCGCCACGTCCGAGAACGCGGCGACCCGGTCGGCCAGCTCGGCGACCAGCTCGGCACGCGACCGTACGGTCATCGCCGGCGACCAGCCGACGACGTCCTCGGTGAAGACGTCCGCCGCGCCCGCCGTCTCGCCGCTGACGGCCATCTCCAGTGCCCGGGTCAGGGTCTTGACCCTGTCTTCGTCCATCGGTGCCCCCTCAACCGCCGAGTACCTGTGCCTTGGCCGCGGCGAACTCCTCGTCCGTGAGCGCGCCGGACTGGTGCAGGCTGACCAGCCGTTCCAGTTCGGTCGTCGGCCCGCCCGCCGCCTGCGGCGCCTGCTGGTACTGCGGCTGCTGGTACTGCTGCTCCGGCGGCGGCTGCTGGTACTGCGGCGGCGGCTGCTGGTACTGCGGCGGCGGCTGGTACTGCTGCTGCTGGTAGGCGGCGGCCTGATCCTCCGCGGCGCGGCGTTTGCCGGCGTGGTAAGCGATTCCGGCGGTGGCGGCCCCCGCCGCGACGCGCATCAGCGGACGGCGTGGCCTCATGAGCAGTCCCATCGGTACCTCCCGGGAGGAATCGGCTCGCCTCGCCAGAGTCCCGCATCGGCCGCCGCCGCGACTCACCCTCGGGGGGTGAGCACGCCGCCGCCGCGGGACGCCCCGACCCTCCGGAGATGTCCGACAGACCGCCCCTCCCGGTACGAACCGGCCGACGCGCGTCAGTCCGGATCCGCGGCGGCGACCGTACCGAGCAGGAAGCGGTGGATCGCGTCGCGTTCGGCCGGGGTGAAGGTGCGCAGCAGGTCGACGATGCGGCCGATGAGCGGACCGAACGCGGCCTCGCCCAGCGCCACCGCCCGCTCGTCCACCACGATCCGTACCCGGCGGCGGTCGTGCGGGTCGCGTTCGCGCCGCACGTACCCGAGGCGGACGAGGCGGTCGACGACGCCGGTGGTGCCCGCGGAGTTGAGGCCGAGGCGGGCGCCGAGCCGGCCGGCGGTGGCGGGCTCGCCGGCGCGTTCGGCGTCGAGCAGGCAGATCAGTGCGC
Organism: Actinocatenispora rupis; assembly: GCF_016861975.1. Lineage (GTDB taxonomy): Bacteria > Actinomycetota > Actinomycetes > Mycobacteriales > Micromonosporaceae > Actinocatenispora > Actinocatenispora rupis. The sequence goes on from NZ_BOMB01000032.1 coordinate 124,680, forward strand.
GGACGTCGGTGGGGTGCATCCCGTTGGCGGCCGCGAACTCCGCGCTGCGCAGCCCGAACTGCACGGCCACCTCGCGCAGCAGGTGGACGGTCGACATCTCCGACGGCACGGCGACCCCTCGTCAATTATCTCGCTGAGCGAGATATTATCGCGCCATGTCCACGTTCCTCGACGCGTACGACACGGTCCTCGCCCGGTGGCCGGACGCCAGCACCCGCGACGTCCGCACGCCGTACGGGACGACCCGCGTCACCAGCGTGGGCGCCACCGACGCACCCCCGCTGGTACTCCTGCCCGGCGGCGGCGCCACCTCGATGGTGTGGCAGCGCACCGCACCCGCCCTCGCCCGTACGCACCGGGTGCACGCCGTCGACCTCGTCGGCGAACCCGGCCGCAGCGTCCCCGGCGACCGCCCGGTGCGTACCGCCGGCGACGCGTGCGGGTGGCTCGACGCGCTGCTCGACGGGCTCCACGTCACCGGCACCGCCCTCGCCGGCCACTCGTACGGCGGCGGCATCGCCCTCCGGTACGCGCTGCACGCCGGCGACCGGGTGCACACGCTCGCGCTGGTCGACCCGACCGGATGCTTCGCCGGCTACCGGCCCGCGTACCTCGCGCACGCGCTTCCGTTGCTGCTACGCCCAACCCCGGCCCGCGTCGCCGCGCTGCACGACTGGGAGACCCGCGGCGCCGCCGTCGACCCCGACTGGCGCCGGCTGCGCGACCTCGCCGTCACCGAGCCGACCGCCCGACCCGTCCGGATACGCCGGCCCACGGCCGACGAGCTGCGCGGGCTGGCCGCCCGTACCCTCGTCGTGCTCGCCGCCGACAGCCGGGTGCACGACAGCCGCGCGGTCGCGGACACCGTCGCCCGGCTGCTGCCCGCGGCCCGCGTCACCGTCCTGCCGGGTGCCACCCACCACTCCCTCCCCCAGGTACCGGCCGAGCCGCTCGTCGCCGCCCTCGCCGACTTCCTGACCACCCCGGACCCCGCCTGACGGCGCGAACCCGCGGGCCCGTTCGTGCGTCGGCGAGCCGCAGGACGGGACCCGTCGCCGAAGTCGGTACGACGCAGTGGAGCGCAGACCGGCGGTGGACGGCGCCTGCGCGGTACCGGGCTGGCCGCGACGCACGCGGCGGAGGACGTGACAACCGTTGCGGTGAAAGGGATCCGTCAGGTCGTCAACCGAACGGCCCGGCCCGCGTCGTCCCACTCGATCCGGAGCACCCGGGCCACCGCCGTACGGTCGATCGGTCCGTACAGGTGCGGGAACGGCACGTCGGCGGCGACGCCGGGCGGCGGTACCGGATCGGCGCGTTCCCACTCGACCCGCCCGGCGAGTCCGCGCTCGTCCAGGAGCAGGACGACCAGGTCCGGTTCGGCGCGGTAGAAGGCGTTGACGACGGCCACCGTGGTCGCCTCGTCCGGCGAGCAGTGCACGAAGCCCTCCTCGGCGAGCGACGCCGGCGCGTACGGCCGGTCGGGTGCGGACTGCCAGGCGGCACGCGGCGCGACGTGGTAGATCATGGCCCTGTTATGCCACATCCCCGCGTCGGGTGACCCGCGCGATGAGTTTCGCGGCGCTCCCCGGTCTGTCCAGCACCGACCTTCACCGCACCAGTACCGGGAGGAATCGTGCGGCTGCTTCTCACCTCGGCGGGCGTCCGGAACGCGCGCATCCACGACGCCCTGCTCGCCCTGCTCGGCCGGCCGGTCGCCGACTGCACCGCCCTCTGCATCCCCACCGCCATGTACGGCCATCCGTACGCCGGACCCGGCGAGAACGCGTGGCGCTTCGTCAGCGGCCGGTCCGAGCAGCCGATGACCGAACTGGGCTGGAAGTCCGTGGGGCTGCTGGAACTCACCGCCCTGCCCAGCATCGACGCCGACCGCTGGATCCCCCTGGTACGCGAGGCCGACGTACTGCTGGTGTCCGGCGGCGACGCGCTGTACCTGTACCACTGGATGCGCGAGTCCGGCTTCGTGGACCTGCTGCCGTCGCTGACCGACACGGTGTACGTCGGGATGAGCGCGGGCAGCATGGTGACGACCCCGCGGATCGGCGCGGACTTCGTCGGCTGGCGACCGCCCGCCGGTGGCGACGACAGCACCCTCGGCCTCGTCGACTTCTCGATCTTCCCGCACCTCGATCACGAGATGCTGCCGGAGAACACCATGGCCGACGCCGAACGGTGGGCGGCCGGCATCAAGGGCCCGTCGTACGCGATCGACGACGAGACCGCCATCACCGTCGTCGACGGTACGGTCGAGGTCGTGTCCGACGGGCACTGGCGGCACTTCCCCGGCTGACGCGCCGGGCGTCAGTCCGCGAAGAACGACCGCAGCGCGGCGGCGACCCGGGCGGGGTCGCCGTCGTCGTCCGGCCCGGAGTGGCCGAGCCGGTCGAACGTCACGCGCCGGTGGCGCGGCAGGACGGCGGCCAGTTCGTCCAGCGCCGTCCTCAGGTACCCGGGGCTTCTGCCGCCGCCCAGCAACAGGACGTCGGCGTCGAGCGCCGCGTACTCGGCAACGGTGTCGGCGAGTTCGGCGACCAGCCGCATGTCGTGCGGCAGCGTGGGGATCAGCTCGGCCACCGGTACGTCCGCGCGACCGGTGGCCTGGAGCCGGGATCCCACCGACATCAGCGGCACCAGCACGGACCGCGGAACCCGGGCGAACAGCGGCTCGGTGCCCATCCCCCGAAGCGCCGTCGCCAACGCCGCCGCCGTACGTCCCGCGCCGAGTTCCCGCTCGTACCGGGGGAGCCAGGCGACGGGCGCCGAGCCGCGTACCGACAGCGGCGGTTCGTAGAGGGCGATCCTCGTCAGCTGCGGCGTGCACATCGCCGTGCGCAGGGAGACGAGCGCGCCGCCGCTCAGCCCGAAGACCCGCGTCGCGCCGCTCGCCGCCACCACCGCGCGCAGGTCCTCCACCTCCTGCCGTATCCCGTGCTCCGGCCCGTACGGTCCGCTGAGCCCGCGGCCGCGCCGGTCCGGCACGTACACCTCGTACTCGTCGGCGAGGGTCGCGGCGAGCGCGGCGAGGTTCTGCGCCGCCTGCATGGCACCGTGCAGCAGGATCAGCGCGGGTCCGTGCCCCAGCCGGCGGTAACCCACCACGGTGCCGTCCGCCGACTCGACGCGCCCGGTCTCGAATGCCGTCATGGGCCCACGGTGGCAGCCGACGCTGACGCCGCGCGCACAGCTCGCTGAGCCGCCGCCCGCAGCCACCGACCGCCCAGTGCCGTACCCGACGCCGGCTGCTGCAGCGGGCGCGTCGACCTGCCCCGCCGCGCCATCGCCACCACGCCGTACTGGGCGACCAGCCGCACGGGGCGTGACGCGGGCCGATGAGTTCCCGCGCGCCACCTCGTCTGTCCTGGTACACGCCACGGACGGGAGCTGGGCATGGCGAGGTACATCGAGGTGGCCGGGCGACGCGGGTGGCACCAGGTGTCCGGCGCGGGCGAGCCGGTCCTGCTGCTGCACGGCGGCTTCGTCGGCGCGTCCTCGTTCGTCGCGCAGGTCCCCGCGTTCACCGGCTGACCGGGCCCCACCGACGGGCCCGGACACGGAAAGGATGGCCGGCATGACCCTGCCCGCCCTGCCCGACGAGTCCTTCCAGCGCGTACTCTGCGTCGTCGCGCATCCCGACGACATGGAGTACGGCGCGTCCGCGGCGGTCGCCCGGTGGACCGCCCGCGGGATCGACGTCGGCTACCTGCTGCTCACCCGCGGCGAGGCCGGCATGCCGACCCCACCGGAGGAGACGGCCCGGCTGCGCGTCGCCGAACAGCGGGACGCGTGCGCCGCCGTCGGCGTCACGTACCTGACCGTCCTGGACCATCCGGACGGCGTCCTGCTCTACGGCCTCGACCTGCGCCGGGACATCTGCCGGGAGATCCGGCGGTTCAAGCCCGACGTCGTACTCGGCTCCGGCCACGAGATCGACACCCCGTACGGCTTCGACCAGGCCGACCACCGCGCGGCCGGGCTCGCGACGCTCGACGCGGTACGCGACGCGGGCAACCGGTGGGTCTTCCCGGACCAGATCGACGACGAGGGTCTCGAACCGCACTCCGTACGCTGGCTGGTCGTCCCCGGGATGCCCGGCGCCGGCGTGACCCACGGCGTCGAGGTCACCGGTGAGCCGCTTCGCCGCGGCATCGCCTCGCTCCAGGCGCACGCCGCCTACCTCGCCGCGCTCCCGGACCACCCCGCGCCCGACGCCATCATCCCGGCGTTCACCAGGATGTGCGGCCGGGCCATGGGCGTCGAGCACGCCGTCCTGTTCCGCGCGCGCGACCTGCAGGCGCCGCCGGACTTCGGCAGCGACCCGGCCCAGGACTGACAGCGGCCCGGTCGAACCGACCGGTACCGCACCCGGCAACGCCGACCACCGCGCCGCCCGGCCCCGTTCGCGGTGACAGGGCCGGGCGGACGCTTCACTCGCTGCGGAGTACCGGGGCGGTCGACATGCGACCGGCGCGGGCGGCGGGCAGCAGCGCACCGAGTACGCCGATCACCGGCCCGGCCAGGCACAGCAGGACCAGTAGGACCGGCCGGTACACGGTGACGAAGTGGGCCGGCATGCCCGTCTCGATCAGGTCACCGGTGAGCGCGAGTACCCGGTGGTGGGACAGGACGCCGAGCGGGATGCCGAGCAGTCCGCCGATCGCGCCCAGCGCGCCCATGGACACCACCACCATCGCCACGACCTGCCGCGGCGTCATCCCGATGGACTTGAGGATGCCGAGGTCGCGGGCCCGTTCGCGGGTGTCGAGGACCGCGGTGTTGAGGACGCCGAGCGCGGCGGAGACGCACAGGAGCACGGTGAAGGCCAGGAACAGCCCGTCGAACACCGGGGCCGAGTCGGCGCCGGCCGGACTGACGGGTGTCAGCGCGGAACCGAAGGCCCGGCGCAGCGACGCCTGGTACGTGTCCGGGTCGGTGCCGGGCGCCAGCGCGATACTGTACTCCAGTGGCTCGCCCGAGCCGCGCGGCGCGTGGACGGCGCCGCCGGCCTGCGCCGGCTCGCCGCCGAGCGCGGTGGCGGTCGCCCAGCCCACGGTGATGCCGTTGCTGTCGGCGTCGAACACGGTGCCGACGATGCGTACCGGGACGCGCCGGCCGCCGCCGGTCAGCTGGAGCGTGTCGCCGAGCCGGTGGTGCCGTACCCGCAGGAACGCCTCCGACACCACCACCTCGTCGGCGCCGGCGAACCAGCGACCCCGCGACAGCAGGCTGCGGTACACCACCGCCGAGTCGCCGCGGTAGGCGACGATGTGCATCTCCGCGGCGATACCCACCAGGTGTGCCGGGAAGTGCGTCGAGCCCGCCAGCGCGGCCGTGCCGGGCAGGGCACGCAGCCGAGCCTCGACCTGTGCCCGCGTCAGGTCACCGGACTGTACGACGATCGGCAGCGCGTCGCCGTTCATCGCGGAGGTGATCCGGGTGACCGAGTCGTGCAGCCCGGTACTCAACGTCACGGTCAGCGCGCCGAGCACCACCGTGACCAGCGTCAGCGCAGTACGGGCGGGGCGGGCGAACGGCAGGCTCAGCCCCAGCCCGACCGGGGTGGGCAGCGACCGGGCCGCCAGGAAGCGCTGTACGCGGCGGAACCGGCCGGCCCGAGCGCCGGCGAGCGGGCTGATCGCGCGCGCCGCCGGCAGCCGCCCGGCCCGCAGCGACGGCACCAGCGCCGTACCGACGACGGCCGCCAGTACGGTGACGGCGGCGAGCAGGGCGGTCGACGCGTCGACCGCCGGCAGGGCGGGCAGCCCGAGGTCCGCACCGAGCGTCCGGACCGCCAGCGTGCCGAGCACGCTGCCGACGGCATCGCCGACCAGGCAGCCGACCACGGCGGGGATCGCGACCATGCCGACGTACACGGCGGTGCTCTGTACCGGGGTGAAGCCGATCGCCTTCATCACGCCGATCGTGCGTACGCCGGCGACGACGGCGCCGCTGACGACGTTGAGGATGATGATCAGCGCGACCACCGCGGCGAGCGCCCCGAACACCGTCACGAACGGCAGGATCTGGTCGAACTGTTTCTGGAAGTCCTGCCGCACCGCAAGGTAGTTCTCGCTGCCGAGCAGCGCGCCGGACGGCAGGCCCGCGCGTACCCGCGCCAGGTCGGCCTGCAACGCCGTGGCGTCACCGGCGTCGGCGAACCGGTACAGCATCTGGACGCCGGTGGTGGGGTAGGCGGCGACCTGGGCCGGCGTCACCCAGGCGCTGGCCGTACCGGTCGCCGACGACGCCACGCCGACGACGGTGAGGGTTGGCAGCCCCTGCCCGGTCAGAGTCTGGCCGACCGCGTCACGCCCGGCGTCGGCGCCGACGACGACCTCGCCCGCGGACCGCGCCCAGCGGCCGGCCCGCAGGGTCAGCGTGTCCACCGGCCCGCCCGGCGAGGCCCGGCCGACCAGTACGGTGCCCTCCGGCAGGCGGGTACGCGCGCCGCTCATCGGCCTCGGCAGCGTCGCCGTGTGGTACGGGCCGGCGGCGGCGGTGACGCCCGCGGTCGTCCGCGTGGCACGAAGGCGCGCGTCGGTCACCGTCGTCGGGTCGTACGTGGCGGTGAGGTGCGCACCGTGGGCCGCCGCGAACGCCTGCTCGAACGGCCGGTGCGAGGCCGACAGCAACCCCAGCGCGAACACCAGCGTCAGCGCCGCCATGCCGACCACGACACCGACCACGACGGTCTGCAGCCTGCGCCGGCGTACGGCGGCGCGGCAGGCCACCCACACGGCGCTCACGCCCGGCTCCGGTCGAGGGCCCGCTCGCGGACGATGCGACCGTCGACGAGTTCCACCGAACGGCTCGCGCAATGGTCGGCGAGCCGCTGGTCGTGCGTGACCATCAGCAGCGTCTGGCCGATCTGGTTGAGGTCCAGCAGCAGGTCCATCACCTGCTCGCCGTTGCGGGTGTCCAGCGCGCCGGTCGGCTCGTCGGCCAGCAGCAGCGCCGGCCGGTTCATCAACGCCCGCGCCACCCCGACCCGTTGCCGTTCCCCACCGCTGAGCACCGCCGGGTACGCGCGGGCCCGGTCGGCGACGCCCAGCTCGTCCAGCAGGTCGAGGGCCCGTACCCGGGCCTTCTTCGCCGACGTACCGATCAGGCGGGCGGACAGCGCGACGTTCTCCAGTACGGGGAGGTCGTCGAGGAGGTTGAAGAACTGGAACACCATGCCGATGCGGCGCCGCCGGTACCGGGCGAGCGCGCCCTCGCTCATGGTGTCGAGCTTCTCGCCCAGGACCGTCACCGATCCCGCGGACGCGCGGTCCAGCCCGGCCACCATGTTGAGCAGCGTGGACTTGCCGCTCCCCGAGGGGCCCATGACGGCCACCGCCTCGCCGGCGAGGATGTCGAGGCTGACCCCGTCCAGCGCGGCGGTGTCCCCGAACTCCCTGCGTACGTCGTCCAGCCGGACGACGGGATCCTCGTTCACCATGCGCCGACCGTATGGAGCGGCGTCGGCTGGCCGCATCGCTCGCCGGGCCGAACATCGGCGCCGGCTCATCCCGGCGACGGAGGACGTTCATCCCGGCGACGGAGGTGGGGCCTGGGTGACCCGCTGACATAATGGCGCGGTGAACGTGGTCTCCGCGACGATCGCGCTCCCGGTCTGGGCGCTGGTGCCGATCGCGGCGGCCGTCGTCGTACCGGTGGTGCTCGCGCTGCGGCTGCGCCGGACGCTCGCGCACCGGGACGGGCAGCGCGCCTGGCAGGTGGAACGCGAGCTGGCGGGCGCCGCCGACGACGCCGTGCGTACCGAGCGCGAACGGATCGCGCGCGAGCTGCACGACATCATCGGCCACACGGTGAGCGTGATGGTCGTCCAGGCCGGCAGCGCGCGGTCCGGCGCCACCGACGACGGGGAGCTGACCGCCGCGCTGCGGGCCGTGGAGGACAGCGGCCGCGAGGCGATGACCGAGCTGCGCCACATGCTCGCGCTGCTTGCCCCGGCCCCCGACGGTACGGACGCCGAACTCGCCCCGCAGCCCGGCTTGAGCCGCCTCTCCACGCTGATCGACCGGATGGCGTTCGCGGGACTGCCGGTCGACGTGACCATCGGCGGCGAGCCACGGCCGCTGCCGCCCGGCATCGACGTCACCGCGTACCGGGTCGTGCAGGAGGCGCTGACCAACGCGCTCAAGCACGCCGCCCCGGACACCCGCGCCGAGGTCGAGGTCCGCTACACCGAGCGGAACCTGCGGCTGGAGGTCCTGACGACCGGGCCGAGCCTCCTCGCCGGTACCGGACGAGCACCCGCGTCCGCCGGCGACGGTCGCGGCCTGACCGGGCTGCGCGAACGGGTCCGCGTGTACGGTGGGGACCTGTACGCGGGGCGCCGGCTCGGCGGCGGCTACCGGGTGCGTACCAGGATCCCGTTGGAGCGGCCGTGACCGGGCCGCGGGTGCTGATCGCCGACGACCAGGCGCTGCTGCGTTCCGGGTTCCGGATGATCCTCGACCGCGCCGGCGTCGACGTCGTCGGTGAGGCGGCGGACGGCAACGAGGCGATCGCCTCGGCGGCCCGGCTGCGGCCCGACGTCGTCCTGATGGACATCCGGATGCCCGAGCTGGACGGGCTCGCCGCCACCCGGCGCGTCCTCGCCGCCGATCCCGCCTGCCGGGTGCTGATCCTCACGACCTTCGACCTCGACCGCTACGTGTACGAGGCGCTCGCCTCCGGCGCCAGCGGCTTCCTGCTCAAGGACGTCACCCCGGAACACCTCGTCGCCTCCGTACGGCTGGTGCTGACCGGCGACGCGCTGCTCGCCCCGGCCATCACCCGCCGCCTGGTCGAGCGCTTCGCCGGCACCGCCACGACCCCGCACCCGTTGGTACACAAGGATCTGGCCGCGCTCACGCCCCGGGAGCTCGACGTGCTCCGGTTGCTGGGCCGCGGGCTGTCCAACACCGAACTGGCCGGCGCCCTGCACCTGACCGAGGCGACCGTGAAGACGCACGTGGCGCACATCTTCGCCAAGCTCGGCCTGCGGGATCGCGCCCAGGCCGTCGTCGCCGCGTACGAGACGAGGCTGGTCTCCCCCGCCGAGTGACCCGCCCGCAGGTCGGTGCGCGTCACGGCCGGGCGTGTCCGTACTGTGACGGGGAGTGCCCTGGGGAGAGGAGAGCCGATGCGGGGACACCTGACCGGGCGGGACGTGCGGGACGTGGTCTTCCGCAAGCCGCCGATCGGCAACCGCGGGTACGACGAGGGCGAGGTCGACGCGCTGCTCGACCGGGTCAGCGACGCGCTGGAGGCGTGGGCGGGCGGACTGCCGGCCCGGCTGACCGCCGTCGAGGTACGCGACGCGACGCTGCCGACGGCGCCGATCGGCCGGCGCGGGTACCGGACGACGGAGGTGGACGACTTCCTGGACCGGGCGGTCGCGACGCTCGCCCGCTGGGAGGGCGTCGATCCGGCCGCGCTCGGCGACGGCCGCGGGGGCGCGGATGCGCGCAGTGGCACCGATCGCGGCTCCGAGGCGACACCGGGACTGGTGGAGCGACCGCGCGGGTTCTGGCGCCGCCTGTTCCGCTGAGCGCACGGTAGCGTGCACGGCCATGACGATCCTCCGTCCGGTCGCGGCGGTACTCGGTGCGGTGCTGGCGCTCGCCGCCGGGTGTTGGCTCGCCCTGGTCACCGGCAGCGTCGGTACTCCCGGCGCGGCACGCAGTACCGGTCATGACGCCGAATGGCTCGGGCACGCGTGGGTGGACGGGCGGAGGGGCCCGAGCGACGTGGCGGCCCTCGCCCGGCAACTGCGCGGCACCAGCATCCGGGACGTCATGGTCCACGCCGGACCGTACGCCGACGACGGCACGCTGGATCCCGCGCTGCGGCCCAGGGCGCGCTGGCTGGTCGGCGCGCTGCACCGGGCCCTGCCGGGAGTACGGGTGCAGGCGTGGCTCGGCGACCTCGTCCGCCCGGGGTACCTGGACCTCGGCTCGGCCCGTACCCGGGGGCGGGTGCTCGCCGGTGACCGGGCCGTTCTGGCCGACGGGTTCGACGGGATCCACTACGACTTCGAACCGGTGGCCGACGGCGACCCCGACTACCTCACGATGCTCGACGCGACGCGGCGGTTGACCCGGTCACGGCACGTCCTGCTGTCGGTGTCGGCCAGCCACCTCCAGCCCGCCCCCGGCGTCGCGATGCTGGCCGCCGCGCTACCGAGCCACCCCGGCCTCTGGTCCGGCGGGTACCTGCACCGCGTCGCGACCCGCGTCGACCAGGTCGCGCTCATGGCGTACGACTCGGCGCTGTGGACCCAGCACACCTACACCGGGTACGTGCGGCAGCAGACCGTGACGGCGCTGCGCTCGGTACCGCCGGACGTGGCGCTGCTGATCGGCACGCCGGCGTACCACGACGAGAACGGCACCCACCACTGGCGGGCGGAGACGGTCGCCGCCTCGCTGCGCGGCATCCGGCTCGCACTCGGCGACCGCACGCCGCGCCGCAACTTCGGCGTCGCCCTGTACGTCGACTTCGCCGCCAGCGCCGCCGACTGGGCCAGCTTCCGCCGCGACTGGGCCTGACCGCGCAGCCCGCCCCGGCGTCGCACCCACCCGATACGGTCGGACGTCCGCGTCCCGATCGGCGCGCGGCGGAGGGAGTCAGACCATGGCTTTCAGTACGGAGGAGCAGCGCGCGGCGCTCGCCGCGGCCCAGGCCCGGCTCGCGGAGGTCACCGGCGTACTGTCCGCGCCGACCGAGCACGCCGGCACCGACCCGGACGGGCTCGCCCGCGCCACGGTGGACGGCAGCGGGCAGGTCACGGGCGTCGAGTTCGCCCCGGCCGTGCAACAGATCCCGGCCGAGTACGTGGCGGCGGCCGTCGTCGCCGCGCTCGACGCCGCCGAGGCGCAGCGGGTCGACGCGATCACCGGGCAGCTGGGAGGCACGACGCGATGACCGACCTGGAGGACCGTCTCCGCGCCCTGTCCCCCGTCGTACGACAGGCGCTGGAGCACTACCGGACGCGTGCCACCGAGCTGGGCGGCGACACGGTCGAGACCGAGTCCGCGGACGGCACCGTACGGGTCACGGCCACGCTGCACGGCCGCATCGTCGACGTCCGGCTCGTCCCGCACAGCACCACCCGCATCGACCGGTTCACGCTGGCCGAGCTGGTCGCCGACACCTGCCGGGAAGCCCAGCGCCAGGCCCGCTCCCGCTACCACGAGGAGCTTGCCGCGATCCTGCCCCCGGAGTACACGGAGTACCAACGGCTGATGGAGTCGGTCGTCCGGGCCTGACGCCGGGCGATGCGCTGGCCCGGCCCGCTGGCTGCGCTCCGCCCTCGCCACGTGCGCCGGGTGGCTCCGGTACCAGCCGGCCCGCCCGCGTTGCCGTGCCGCACGGTGCTCGTCCGCCACTCGGTGCGGCCCGCCCGCGTCGCGGAAGTACCCGACGGTGATGCCGAGACCGTCGGGCGGCTGCGTGCGGGCCATCCCCAGGTGCCCGGGGATGGCCCGCGTCGAACAATCTTCCCCGCCGGCGGACGCGCTGCCCGCCCGCCGGCCGTGCCGTCACAGGGAAGCGAAGAACGTACGGATGTCGGCGACGAGGGTGTCGGTCGCCTCGTGTGCCGCGTAGTGGCCGGCGGCGTCGCGGGGACCACCGGCGGGCAGCCCGGCATCGTACGAGTGCCAGCTGACGATGGTGTGGTCCCGCTCGGCGAACCGCCGTACGGACTGGAAGTCGCCGGCGAACATGGCCAGCCCGGTCGGCACCGTACTCCGCGCGGACCGGTGCCCGTCGCGCGCGTTGTCGTAGTAGAAGCGGATGGCGGAGCCGGCGGTGCCGGTGAGCCAGTAGATCGCGACGTTCGCGATGACGAACTCCTCGTCGAGGCTCTCGCCGAGCAGCTGCGCGTTCCAGGCGAGCAGCCCGACCGGCGAGTCGGCCAGCGCGTACGCGAGGGTGCTGGGTTGCTGGCTGTGCAGCACGTTGAACGAGAACATCGTGTCCATGAACCACTGGAGCTTGCCCAGCGCCGCCTGGTCCTCGGCGCTGAGGTCGACCATCTCGGCCGGGTCGCCGGACGGGAACGAGAACAGCTGCGTGACGTGCACACCGATCACGCGGTCCGGCGCGAGCTGGCCGATCACCGGCGAGATCATCGAACCGGCGTCGTTGCCGACCGCGCCGTAGCGCTCGTACCCGAGGCGGTGCATCAGCTCGATCCAGGCGCGGGCGGTGCGGGTGGTGTTCCATCCGGTGCTGCGGGTCGGGCCGGAGAAACCGAACCCGGGCAGCGACGGCACGACCAGGTGGTACGCGGGGTCGCCGGCCGCGGGCTCGGTCAGCGGCGTGACGAGGTCGAGGAACTCGACGATCGAGCCGGGCCAGCCGTGCGTGAGGATCAGCGGCGTCGCGTCCGGTCGCGGCGATCGTACGTGCAGGAAGTGGATGTCCTCGCCGTCGATCTCGGTGACGAACTGCGGGTAGCTGTTGAGCCGCGCCTCGAACGCGCGCCAGTCGAACTCCGTCAGCCAGTACTCGGCCAGGCGGCGCACCCGCCCGGTGGTCATCCCGTACTCGGGGCCGACGCCGGGCGTCTCGGCGGGCCACACCGTACGGCGGAGGCGGTCGGCGAGGTCGTCGAGCTTCTCCTGCCCGATCTCGACACGGTACGGGCGGATGTCGGTGGTGGCCATCGCTGATCTCCTCGCGGAACGGAATGGTTCGTTCCCGTTTACCATAGCAGACCGGAACGATCCGTTCCACTCTTGCGTCGAGCGAGGTTGGTGCCGTGGCGACCCACGACGACCTGCCGGCGGAACCGACCGCCCAACGGCTGCGGCGCTGGCCGCCGTCCGACGCCGAGAAGTACCGCGGGTCGTGGCTGGAACGGGATCCCCGGGCGCTCCGCCGGACCGACGCGCAGGGCCGGCCGACCGTCGACGATCCGCTGCCGCGGCGCCCGGCCTCGGCCCGCGATCGACCGAACGACACGACACCGCCGACCGGGTACTGCGGCTCACCGTCGGTCAGGCGTCGTACGACGAGCCGGAGTTGGCGCGGCGCGCGCACGGCCGCGGGAGGCTAGGCCGGCCTTCGTCGACGCCGCGGCCCGGACCGGGCGCGCCGACGGGAGTGGAACGCGGCGTCGTTCCGGGTTCTCGACAGGCTCGGCTCCCAGCGCAGCGACCGCAGCACCGAGATTGCGGAGCGCGGCGACTCCGGCTCGCTCGACCGAACCTATGCAGACACGCCCTACTCCACCCACCACCAGCCGTCGCCGAGGTACCGGACCGGGTGGCCCATGTCGCCGGGGGCGGTGACGATCGAGGTGTCCCGGCCGGGCGTGGTGGGAAAGTACGCGAAGCCGCCGCCGTTCTCGCCGCGCCAGTCCCGCCACGCCGGGAGGTACAGCGCGTCGCCGGTGCGATGCGCCTGCCCGTCGATCGACAGGTACCGCAGCCGTGGTGGCAGGAGGGCGTCGGGCGGCAACGCGCCGGCCCGGTGCCGCGCGGCAAGGTGCGCCAGTCCCCCGCGCTGCAACCGGAACTGGCTGTCGGCGTACGCGCGCGGCCAGTCCGTCGTCGCCACCGCGCACCCGAGTACGAGGGTGGCGACGACGCAGCCGATGGCCCGCCAGCGTCGGCGACGGCGTACGAGCAGGGCGGCGACGGCCACCGATGCCCCGACCGCCCACACCCAGCAGCCGGCCAGTATTGGCCAGCCCGCGAGCGGCAGCCGGCCGACCAGCGGCAGTGTGGCGTACGAGCAGGCCGTCAGGGCCGGCCAGCCGACCACCGCAACGCCCACCACCGCGCCCCGACGTACGCCATCAGCGACTGCCACGACGACATTCTGCCGCGCGGAACCCGGCCCGCCCATTGCAGTCGCGGCCAACCGTCGGTCAGGTCTCGGCCATGGCGGAGACGATCGGTGCGCGTGCCGCCCGCCGGGCCGGCAGTACGGCCGCGAGGGCGGCGAGCAGTGCGGCGAGCGCGGCGTACCCGAGGAGCTGGCCGACGGGGACGGTGACCGTGGCGTCGATGTCGGTGAACAGCACGCTGCTGACGACCGCGCCGTACGTGAGGCCGAAGCCGATGCCGACGACGGCGGCGACCAGACCCATCAGTAGCGCCTCGGTGAGGAGCGTGGCGCGAAGCTGGCCGCGGGTGAGGCCGAGCGCCCGGACGGTGGCCGACTCGCGGGTGCGTTCGAGTACCGAGAGGGTGAGGGTGTTCGCGATGCCGATCAGCGCGATCAGCACGGCGACCGCGAGCAGGCCGGCGACCACGGCGATCAGCTGGGACACCGAGGTGGTGATCCGGGCGCGCCACGACGGTCAGCCGGCGGGGCGGCCGAGGGTGGGGATCGCGGTGACCTCGTCGAGGTACGTCCCGTAGCCGACGTGCAACGCGGTACTGCCGTACGCGGCGGTGCGGGTGGACCGGACGGGCAGCAGGTGCAGCGGGTCGGCGGCGGATTCGGCGAGCGTCACGGTGGCGTCAACGCCGCGTACGTCGGCCTGGTCGGTGAACGTGAACGGGATCCGTACCAGGCGGTTGACGTCGAAGCCGACGCCGGTCGCGCTGGGGATGAGCTTGAGCGTGTACTGGGTGGCGAACCAGTCCGGTACGAGCGGGTCGGTCGGCCCGCCGAGGGTGCCGGCGACGCGGACGACCGGCGTCCCGCGGGTGGTGGTGATGCCCGCCGACACCTCGTCGTCCACTGTGGACAGATCCACGTCCAGCGCCTGCTTCTTGGGCAGCCCGAACAGTTCCCGCCCGGTGAAGCCGTGGTTCAGCCCCGCGATGTACGACACCAGCGGGTACGCGCCGGGCTCGTCGCCGCGGGTGCACCGCACGCAGACCCCGCCCTGCGTGTACGGCTCCAGCGAGCCGACGACCTCGCCACCCGCCGAGAACTCCGCCGTACGGAACCGGGCGACCCAGACGAGTACCTCCGGGTCGGGGTCCGGGGTCAGCGGCGGCGGCAGGATCGCGCGGACCACGGCGGGATCGGTGCGGTAGACGACGGTGAGCCAGTCGAGAGTGGCGGTCTCGGTGCCCACCGCGTACAGCGGGGCGAAGGCGGGCATCGCGGTGGCGGACGGGGCGAGCGCGGGTTCGTCGGTCATGCGGACTCCTGGTCGGCGCCGGGCGCGATCTCGCCGGCGCGTTTGACGGTACGCAGTTCGAGGGTGACGTCGATGTCGCGGACACCGGGTTGCGCGCCGAGCACGGTGGTGAGGAAGTCGTACAGCTCGCGGTACGAGGCGACGGCGATCTCCCCGCACAGGTTGTACTCCCCGGTCGTCGCGGCGAGCAGCAGCACCGCGTGGTGATCGGCGAGGGCCGCGCCGACCGTGGTGAGGTGCGCCGGGTCGACGCGGATCCACAGCAGCGCGCGCACCGAGAGCCCGAGTACGGCGGGGTCGACGACGGCCCGCAACCGCAGCAGGCCGCGGCGCATCAGGTCGTCGGCGCGGCGGCGGGCGGTGCGTTCCATCACGCCGGCGCGGGCGGCGACGTCGACCCAGCGCATCCGCCCGTCCGCCTGCAGCGCCCCGAGAATCGCTTCGTCCACATCGGACAGTGGGGTGGTGTCGGGCGGCGGCGGCTCGGCGTGCGACCACAGGTCGGTGCGCGCCGCCCGCAGCGCGGCGATCGCCGTCGCGGGCAGCAGGCCGGCGTCCCAGCCGTGCGCGGTGGCGAAGCGCCGGATCACCACGTGGCTGCTGGTCGCCTGGACGCCGGGCATCCGGGCCAGCTCGCCGAGTACGAGGTCGGCCAGGTGGTCGGTGGAGCCGACGACCATCTCGGTCATGCAGTCGACGGTGCCGGACAGCAGGTGCACGACCCACATCTCGGGCCGGCGCGCGAGCGTACGGGCGACGTCGGGTGCGCGGCCGGACGCGCAGGAGACGCGCAGCAGTACGGGAGTGCCGCGGCCGCTGGCGATGACGTCGAGGGTGCCGAGCACCTTGACCGCCGGCGACGAGACCAGGCGCTGCCCGCGGCGGGCGACCGTCGATTCGGGCATGTCGAGCGCCTGGGCGACAAGCCCCCAGGTTGCTCGGGGATGGACGAGCAGGGCGGCGGCGAGCTGCCGGTCGACCGGGTCCAGCGGGCGATCGTTCTGATCCATCGGAGTGCCGGTTTCTCTCATCACGATGTTCTGAGATGCGTTTTTCAACCTATCGAAGTTTCCATCTAGCGATCTCCGCTCACCCTAGCGCACCATGTCGCGAGATGGGTCCACGTGGCACGGCCGCGTGGACGCCCACTCCCCCCGCATCGCCAGGAGGACTGCCATGGCGGCCGAACTGACCGCGTCCCGTACCCGACGAGTGCCCACCGGCCGGGTGCGCGCCGTCGTCGCCGGGACCATCGGCAACTTCGTCGAGTGGTACGACTGGGCGCTGTACGGGTTCCTGTTCCCGTACTTCGCCGTCGAGCTGTTCCCCGGTACCGCCAGCTCGTCACGGATCTCCGCGCTCGTCGTACTCGCGATCTCGTTCCTGATGCGGCCGGTGGGTGCCGCGATCCTCGGCGCGTACGCGGACCGGCGCGGTCGCAAGGCGGGCCTCACCGCGACGATCCTGCTGATGGGCGGCGCGAGCCTCCTGTTCGCGCTGACCCCCACGTACGGGACGGTCGGCTGGCTGGCGCCGGTACTGGTGGTCCTCGCCCGGCTGGCGCAGGGCATCGCCACGGGCGGCGAGTACGGGTCGTCGTCGGCGTTCCTCGCCGAGTGGGCGAAGCCGGGGCGCCGCGCGTTCACCGCGTCGTTCCAGCAGGTGAGCGTCGGGCTCGGCGCGCTGCTGGCCTCGGCGTCGGTGACCGTGCTCAGCTCGACGCTGGCGGAGCACGCGATGCAGGGCTGGGGGTGGCGGATCCCGTTCCTGTTCGGCGCGGTGGCGGGCCTGGTCGGCCTGTGGCTGCGGGTCGGCGTCTCCGAGCCCGAGGCGTACCGGAAGCTGACGGAGACCGACGGGGTGTCCCGGACCCCGTTGCGGGACATGCTGTCCACGCACCGGAAGGCGGCGCTGCTGCTCGCCGGGCTGTCCCTGTCCGGCTTCGTCACGTACTACATGTGGCTGACCTACCTGCCGGCGTACGCGAACATCACGACCGGGATCGACAAGTCCGCCGCGTCGCTCACGAACACGATCGGGCTCGCGGTCTTCGTGGTACTCCTGCCGTTCGTGGCGTTGCTGTGCGACCGGATCGGCCGCCGCCCCACCCTGCTCGTCTACTCGGTCGGCATGGTGGTGCTGGCGTACCCGCTGCTGCACTCGCTGAACGGCACGTTCCCGAACCTGCTCGTGGTGAGCCTGGTCGGGCTGGTACTCCAGGCGTTCAGCTCGGCCACGCTGACCCCGCTGTACGCGGAGCTGTTCCCCTCGAACGTGCGCACGGTCGGCATCGCCCTGCCGTACGCGCTGTGCGGTGCGCTGTTCGGCGGCACCGCACCGCTCATCATGGAAACGTTCGCCGACCACCACTGGTACGCCGCGGCGCCGGTCTACGTGATCGTCGTGGCGCTGATCGGCACGGTGGTGTTCTGGCGGATGCGCGAGACCAAGGACGTGAACCTGACGTGACCGCACCACCCGTGGTACCACTGGCCACCGACGTCGACCGGGTACCGGCCCACACCCCGCCGCTGTCGGCGGCGCAGCGGGACCGGTCGGCGCGGCTCGCCCGCGACGCCGTGTCCCTGCACGACCATCCGGTACGCCTGCCCGATCCGCTCACGCCGGAGAGCTGGGCGGCGCTCGCCGACTCCGGCCGGCAGTACGTGGGAGACGCGGGACTGGCGCGCTCGGGTCTCGCGGCCGTGTTCGCCAGCAAGCTCGCCGGCGGCACCCTCGACGAGGCGCTGGCGTACGCCGACGCGCTGACCGCGTCGCTCGCCACCGCGCGGCACGCGTACCGGGCGGTGGCGTGGTCGGAGGTGCGGGAGACCGGGACCGCGGTGTTCGCCGCACTGGAGGACCTGGGCCCGGTCGGCACCGACCTGTCCGGCCTGGACACCTTGTACGCCAAGGGTTTCCGCTCCGCGGGGCTGGCGTACAACGCGGGCAGCGCACTGGCGGGCGGGCTCGGCGAGGCCACCGACGGCGGCCTGACCGCGCTGGGCCGCGACGCGGTGCGCCGGATGGCGGAGCTGGGCATGGTCGTCGACGTCGCGCACGTCGGCGACGTGTCCACTGTGGACACCGCCCGGTACGCGACGGGCCCGGTGGTGATCAGTCACGCCGGCGCGCGGGCGGTCTGGCCCACGCCCCGGATGAAGCCGGACGACGTGCTGCGCGCCGTCGCCGACACCGACGGACTGATCGGCATCGAGGCGGCACCGGGCAGTACGCGGAGCCGGCGGGACGGCGGCGGCCACACGCTCGACGACGCCATGCACCACCTGGAGTACTGCGCGGCGCTGGTCGGCGTGCAGCACGTCGCGCTCGGTCCCGACACGTTCTTCGGCGACCACCTCGGCCTGTACGACGCGGCCGGCTGGCCCCGCCCCGCCGTACCGGGCCTGCCCGACCTGGACGCCGAGTACGTGGCGGGCATGGAGAACCCGGGCGAGGCGGTGGGAAACACCGCGGCCTGGCTGGTCGCGCACGGCTGGTCCGACACCGACATCACCGCCGCACTCGGCGGCAACGCCCGGCGCGTCCTGGGGGCGGTGCTGTGAGCGTCGACATGACCGCGGCGTACCGGGCGATCGACGGCGCGCTGGCCGCACACCGCGACGAGCTGACCGCGCTCAGCCTCGACCTGCACGCGCACCCCGAACTCGCGATGGCCGAGCACCGCTCCGCCGGGCTGCTCACCGATATGTTGCGGCGCAACGGTTTCCGCGTCGAGTGCGGGATCGCCGGGCTGCCCACCGCGTTCCGCGCCGAGTACGGGACGGGCACGCCGCGGGTGGCGTTCCTGTGCGAGTACGACGCGCTGCCGGAGATCGGGCACGGCTGCGGGCACAACCTGATCGCCGCCGGCGGCGTCGGCGCCGCGCTTGCGCTGGCCGGTACCGGACTCGCGGGGACCGTCTGCGTCATCGGTACGCCCGGCGAGGAGGGCGCCGGCGGCAAGATCCTCGAACTCGACCGCGGCGTGTTCGACGACGTCGACGCCGCGCTGATGTTCCACCCCGGCGACCGGACGCTGCCGATCCGGCACGCCACCGCGGCGCAGAAGCTCGTCGTCGAGTACCACGGGGTCGCGGCGCACGCCGCGGGCTCCCCCGCCGACGGCCGCAGCGCGCTCGCCGGGCTGATCCAGCTGTTCGTGGCGGTCGACGCGATGCGCCAGTTCGTGCCGGAAACGGTGCGGCTGCACGGGATCATCACGCACGGCGGCACCGCCGCCAACGTCGTCCCCGAGTACGCCCGGGGCGAGTTCCAGGTGCGCGACCTGACCCGCGAGTCGGTCGGCGAACTCGTGTCGCGGTTCCGCGCCGCCGCCCAGGGCACCGCCGCCGCGACCGGCACCACCGTCGAGATCACCCCCGGTCTCCTGTACGCCGAGCGCAAGAACAACCACCCGCTCGCGTTCCGCGTCGCCGACCACCTGCGTACGGCCGGGATCGACGTCGAAACCCCGGTACTGCGCGGCGGCACCGGCTCGTCCGACATCGGCAACGTGAGCCTCGCCCTGCCCACGATCCATCCGTACCTGGCGGTGCTGCCGCGCGGCACCGCCACCCACTCCCGGGAGATGACCCGACTCGTGGCGACCCCCGAGGCGCACGAGGCGACCTGGACGATGGCCGGCGCGCTCGCCCGCACCGGCGCCGACCTGCTCGCCGATGCCGAGTTCCGCGACGCCGTACGCGACGACTTCGTCCAGTGCCCACCGGACTACCCGGCATGACCCCGCCGGACGTCACCCAGCTCCGGCGGACGCTGCACGCCCACCCCGAGGTCGGCTTCACCGAGATCGGTACCGCCGCGACGGTGATCGAGGCGTTGCGCGCCGCCGGCTGCACCGTCCGGTACGGGGCGCCGGTCTGCGACGTGACCGGCCTCACCGGGCTCCCCGACGAACCCGAACTCGCCGCCGCCGCCGATCGGGCCCTGGCCCGCGGCATCGACCCGACGCTGGTCACCGCGCTGTCCGGCGGTACCACCGGGGTCGTGGCGTCGGTGACCGGAAACCTGCCCGGACCGGTCGTGGCGCTGCGGTTCGACCTCGACGCGCTGCCCGTCACCGAGTCGACCGACCCCGCGCACGCACCGGCCGCCGGCGGCTTCGCGTCCACCCGGCCCGGGTACATGCACGCCTGCGGGCACGACGGGCACGTCGCCGTCGGCGTCGCGCTCGGCCAGCGGCTCGCCGCCGACCGCGACTTCCCCGGCGAGGTACGGCTGCTGTTCCAGCCCGCCGAGGAAGGCGTACGCGGGGCCCGCGCGCTCGCCGCCGCCGGCTGCTGCGACGACGTCGACGTCCTCGTCGCCATGCACCTCGGCCTCGGCCTCCCCACCGGTACCGTCGCCGCCGCCGCGGTCGGCATGATGGCCACCGTCAAGCTGCGCGTCGTGTTCACCGGGCGCCCCGCGCACGCCGCGCTCGCACCCGACCAGGGCCGCAACGCCCTGCTCGGCGCCGCCGCGGCCACCCTCGCGCTGCACGGACTCCCACCGGTACCCGGAGTCGTCACCCGACTCAACGTCGGCCGTCTCGTCGCCGGCACCGCCGCCAACGTCGTACCGGCGCGCGCCGAACTCGACATCGAGGTACGTGCCGACACCGAACCCGCACTCGCCGCCCTCACCGAGCGCGTCGCCACCGTACTGGCCGGCGCCGCCGCCATGCACGACCTCACCGTCGAGACCACCGAGACCGGCCGCGCCACCGTCGCCCGGCACGACCCGACCGTCACCGCGGCCGTCACCGCCGCCGCGCAGCGCACCAGCGGCGTCACCACCTGCCGGCCCGAGGCCACGATGACCGCCAGCGACGACGCGACCGTACTCATGGCCGCGGTCCAAGACCACGGCGGCCGCGCCGGCTACCTCCTCGTCGGCGCCGGAAACCCCGCCCCCCACCACCATTCCCGCTTCGACATCGACGAGCGCGCGCTCCCCCTCGCCGTCGACCTCCTCGACCACCTCGTACGCGACGGCAACCTCGCCGCAGAGTGAACCCCCGCGCCACTGCCCGCCGTTGCGTCCTCGCTCGCGGCAGAGGCGTGGTCCCGGCCGGCCGCGGTAGGGCCGCTCCCGACCGGTGCGCCGACGCTTTCGGTTGCTGCGCGGGCGATCCAGGTGCGGTGCCTATCGATTCCGACGGCGTGGCCGCCGCCCGTGCCGACTCCGCTCCATCGGTACGTGACGCGACGGCATGCGTACCGGTCGGGGCAGATCACCGCTCGACCGCCACGTGCCCCGGGGACCGATCTCGCGCCGCAGCCGACGACGCGAGCGCCGCGCCGCGCCGCTGGTGGTACGTCAGGGGCGGGTCGGTGGGAGGGACGGGGGCAGGGCGAAGGCGGGGAGGACGGTGTGGTCGAAGCGGGTCAGGGCGCTGATCCGGTCGCCGGCGAGGGTGAGGACGAACAGGCCGGTGCCGCGGCGTACGCCGGTGGGGGCGCGCAGGTACACGCCGAACGCGGGCTGGCCGTTGGCCCGCGTGGGCACGAGGTCGAGGTGCCGGCCCGCGCCGAACATGGTGGCACAGAAGCGAACGACGGCGTCACGCCCGGCGTACGCCAGGGGCAGAGGTGGCATGGACAGGAACGCGTCGTCGGTGAGCAGCCCGACGAGCGTGTCGACGTCGGCGGACTCGTACGCGTGGACGAAGCGGGCGACGACGGCGTTCTCGACCGGCGACCCGGCGTGCGGCGGACCGTCGGCGGGCCGGCGGCGCCGGAGTGCCGCGCGGGCGCGTTTGAGCGCGCTCTTCACCGATTCGACGGTGGTGTCGAGGATGTCGGCCGTGTCGCGGGCCGGGAACCCGAGCACGTCGCGGAGGACGAGCGCGGCGAGTTGGCGCGGCGGCAGCAGTTGCAGGGCGGTCACGAACGCCAGCGACACCGCCTCGGTCTGCTCGACGCGGGCCTCCGGTCCGGGGACCGTCGCGTCGAGGAGCGCGTCCGGGTACGGCTCCAGCCAGCGGACCTCGATGCGGCCGGTCGGTTCGGGCGGCTCGACCCCGGGTACGTCCCACTCCCTGGCCCGCCGCCGGCGGGTCGACCGCAGCGCGTCGAGGCACCGGTTCGTCGCGATCCGGTACAGCCAGGTACGGATCGCCGCGCGCCCGTCGTACCCGGGGAGTCCGCGCCAGGCCGACAGCAGCGTCTCCTGCACCGCGTCCTCGGCGTCGTGCAGCGAGCCGAGCATCCGGTAGCAGTGCACCTGCAACTCGCGACGGTACGGCTCGGTCAGCGTCCGGAACGCCGCGCCGTCCCCGGCCCGCGCCCGACCGACCAGCTCCGGCTCCCCCACGGTCATCCTCCCGTCCCCGTCCATCCTGGTACCGACGACGCCCGGGGCGGAAAGGGGGCGCGCCCCGTGTCGCGACGCCGCGACGTCGGTACGGGTGGCAGCACACCACCGGACCCGGGAGTACCGACATGGGCAGGATCGTCGTCAGCGAGAACGTCACCCTCGACGGGGTCTTCGAGAGCGTGGACGGGCCGGGCGACTGGCTCGGCTGCGTCGACGCGGCCGACCGCGCGGCGTGGGCAGCCGCCGGCGTACGCGAGGCGCGAACGGCCACGGCGCTACTGCTCGGCCGCCGCACGTACGAGTGGTTCGTGGCGCGCGGCTGGGCGTCCCGGCCCGGCGACTGGGCGGACGCCCTGCGCGACCTGCCCAAGTACGTCGTCACCGGCACCGGCCTCGGCACGCCCACCTGGGCGAACACGAGCGCGCTCACCGGCGACGCCGCCACCGGGTGCGCGGACCTGGCCCGCCGGACCGACGGCGACCTCCTCGTACTCGGCAGCGCCCGGCTGCTGGGCGTGCTGCTCGCCCGCGACCTCGTCGGCGAGCTGCGCCTCACCGTGTACCCGATCGTGGTGGGCGCCGGCACCCGGCTGTTCGGCGACACCGCGGCGACACCGCTGCGCCTGGTCGAGAGCCGTACCGTCGGCACCGACCTCACGCGCCTCACCTACCGCCCGCGCCGTACCACCTGACCCGGACCACTCTCCCGCGGTGACACCGTGGGCCGGTGCCGCGGGTCGGGGCTGGTGACGATGGCCTAGGCTGTGCCCGATTTGGTACGGGGAGGGACATGGCCGACTTCCTGCTCGGCGTCGACCTGGGCACGTCGAACACGGTCGCGGTGCTGCGCCGGCCCGACGGGCGTACCCGGGCGTTGCTGTTCGACGGGGCGGAGTTGCTGCCCTCCGCGGTGTTCGTCGACCCGGGCGGCGTGCACTGGGTCGGCCGGGACGCGGTGCGCGGCGCCCGCACCGACCCCGACCGGTACGAGCCGAATCCGAAGCGGCGCGTCGACGAGGCCGCCGTACTGCTGGGCGCCCCGGTACCGACGGTGGACCTGCTGGCCGCGGTGCTGCGCCGGGTGGCGGACGAGGCGGTGCGGGTGGCCGGCGAGTTGCCGCCGGTGGTGCTGACCCACCCGGCGGACTGGGGCGCGCCGCGCCGGGAGGTGCTCGCCACGGCCGCCGCGAACGCCGGGATGACGGTCGCGGCGCTGCTGCCGGAGCCCGTCGCCGCCGCCGCGTACTTCACGGCCGTGCTGCGCTCGGACCTTCCCGCGGGCGGGGTGCTCGCGGTCCTGGACGCGGGCGCGGGCACCACCGACACCGCCGTCGTACGGGCCGATCCCGGTGGCTACCAGGTGCTCGCCACGGGTGGCCTGCCGGACCTGGGCGGGCTGGACCTGGACGCCGCGCTGGTCGAGCGGATCCGTACGGTGCTCGTCCCGACCGCCGACGACACGGCGACCGCCTGGACGCGGCTGGACGCGCCGTCGTCGCCGGACGAGTACCGGGACCGGTGGCTGTTCTGGGACGACGTGCGCGGCGCGAAGGAGGCGCTGTCCCGGCTGTCGTCGGTACCGGTGCACGTGCCGGGCACGGCGGCGCTGCACCTGACCCGTACCGAGTTCGAGGCGTTGGCGCGGCCGCGGCTGGCACCCGCGGTCGACCTGCTGGCCGACGTGATCGGCCGCGCCGGGCTGACCGCGGCGCAGCTCGCCGGGATCTTCCTCGTCGGCGGTGGCAGCCGGGTACCGATGCTCGCCGCGCTGCTGCACGAACGCCTCGGCATCGCCCCGGTCGTACTGGAACAGCCCGAGCTGGTCGTCGCCGAGGGCGCCCTGCACGTGCCGCTGCTGGCGGGGGCGGCTCCGGAAGCCGTGCCCCGTACCGGGGGCGTGCCCGCGGCGGCGATCGGGGCAACCGACGCCGCACCGGCGGCGACGGTCGGTACCGGACCGGCGCCCGCGCCTGGACCCGCATCCGGCCCACCGGTGGCGCCCTGGGCGGTCCACCCGTCGCCGGCCGGTCCCGGGCCAACGGTGGATCCGGACCGTTTCCCCGGCACCAGCCCGCCGAAGCGCCGACGGACCGGGTACCTCGTCACGGTCCTGGTGCTCGCCGTACTGCTGCTGGTCGCGGGCGGCGCGACCGCGGTGGTCGGCGTCGACCGGCTGACGCGGCCCACGCCGACGTGGCCCGGTACCCCGGCGAAGGGGGCGATCGCCGCGGCGCAGAAGGCCGTACCCGTCGTCCTCGGGTACAACTACGCGGATCTGGACCGCGACATCGCCGTCGGCCGCGGGTTGTGCACGGGTGCCATGCGCCGGGAGTACCTGGCGACGATGGCCAAGCAGCGCGGCCAGATCACCGCGCGGAAGGCGTCCGTCGTGGCGACCGTGCTCGACCTGGGCGTCGAGTCCGCGGGAACGGAGTCGGTGACCCTGCTGGCCTCCGTGGACCAGCAGCGCAGCGATTCGCGCACGGCGGGCGTCACGACCGACCAGAACCGGGTCGAGGTGGTCATGCAGTACACCTCGGGGCGCTGGCTGATCGCGAAGATGGAGGCGCTGTGACCACCGTGCCGGCGGCGATCCGCCGGGGTCCGCGCGGCTGGCTGATCGCGATCGGCGCGCTCGGCCTCGTGCTGCTGCTGACCCTCGCCGTACTCGTGGGTCTGGTCGTGACGCGGCCCCCGGAAGACCCGCCGTACGTGCCGGCGGCGAAGTCGGCCGCGAGTGCCGCGGTGCGGGCCTTCCTGCGGATGAGCCCGACGACCGTGAACGCCGACCAGGAACGGGTGCTGGCGCTGAGCACCGGCGACTTCCGCCGCGAGTACCTGGCGAACGCGGCGAAGACCCGCGCGGCCATCGTCCAGAACAAGGTGTACTCGAAGGGCACCGTGCTGCGCGTCGCGCTGACCGCCGCGGGGCCGACGAAGGTCACGGCGCTGGTCGCGGCGAACTCCTCGGTGCGCAACACCACCACGCCGACGGCGAAGGTGTCGCACTACCGGATCCGGCTGATCCTGGTGAACACGCACGACCGCTGGCTGGTGTCGACGCTCGACCTCACCTGACCGGATCCGTTGCGGCGCAACGGAAATCTCAGACGTCCAGGCCGAGCCGGGTGAGCGCGGCGCGGGCGTGCGCGCGGGCCTGGGCGCGGCCCGGTGCGGCGCGCAGGCCGAGGAGGCGCTGCCGGTGCGGTTCGCCGAGCAGCAGGGTGAACAGCGCGGTGGCGAGCGCCGGGTCGGGCCGGGGCAGCCGGTCGCCGAGCGCCCGGACGTACGCCTCGGGTCCGTCGCGGTAGAAGCGCGCGGCGAGGTCGGGGAACGCGTGCGCCTCGGTGACCATCAGCCGGTGCAGCCCGATCGCCTCGTCGGAGTGCAGCGTCTGCACGATCGTGGTGGCGAGCGTGGCGAGGTCGTCGCTGGTCTCGGCGGCGAGGTCGAGGGTGCGCTGGCGGAGCCGCTCGACGGCGGCGACGAAGATGTCGCTCCGGTCGCCGAAGTACGTGTAGATGGTGCGTTTGGCGACGTGTGCGGTGGCGGCGACGTCGTCGAGCGAGACGTGCCCGAAGCCGCGGTCGACGAACAGCCGGACGGCGGCGTCGACGATCTCGTCGCGGCGCTGGGCGCGTTCGGCGGCGGTCGGGCGGCCGCGTTTGCGTTGTGACGCCGGCGACCCACTCGTACCCATCGCGGTTCCTCCCGTCGACAACCCGTCGGTACCCAGCTTACAATGAAACGAGCAACGTTTCATTAATGCGCCGGGCCACCGGCGCGAGGGCGCACCGCCGACACCCGACGGGCGGACCGCGCCGGCGAGAAGGAGACCCCGCATGCCCACCAGTACCTCCGCGCCGCGCAGGCGCCGCCGCCCACCCACGAACCCGGCCGCGGACGACGCGCAACTGCTCGCGTTCTACCGGCAGATGGTGCTCGTCCGGCGGTTCGAGGAGCGCGCGGCGCGGGCGTACACGGAGGCCCGGATCGGCGGGTACTGCCACCTCAACCTGGGCGAGGAGGCGACCGTCGCCGGGCTGGCCGCCGCGCTCGACCCAACCGACTACCTGTTCGCCACCTACCGCGAACACGGGTACGCCCTCGCGCGCGGGATCGCGCCCGAACGCGTGATGGCCGAACTGTACGGCCGTACCGACGGGGTGTCGGGCGGCTGGGGCGGATCCATGCACATGTTCGACGCCGACACCCGTTTCATGGGCGGGTACGGCATCGTCGGCGGCCAGGTGCCGCTCGCAACCGGCGCCGCGCTGGCGATCGAGTACCGGGGCGGGGGCGAGGCCGTGGTGTGCCTGTTGGGCGACGGGACCACCAACATCGGCGCGTTCCACGAGTCGCTCAACCTCGCCGCGCTGTGGCACCTGCCGATCGTGTACGTGATCGTCAACAACGGGCTCGGCATGGGCACCACCGTCGAGCAGGCGTCCGCCGAGCCGGAGCTGCACCGGCGGGCCGCCGCGTACCGGATGGACTCGGCGCGGGTGGACGGCAACGACCCGACCGCCGTGTACGACGCGGTCCGTACCGCGCTGGCGGGCGCCCGCGCCGGCCGGCCGTACCTGCTGGAAACGGTGTCGGGACGGCTGAAGGGGCACTCGGTGGTGGATCCGGCGAAGTACCGCAGCCGGGCGGAGGCGGCGGCGCTGGCGGCGGCCGACCCGGTCGCGGCGTACGCAGTGCGGTTGCACGGCGCGGGGCTGCTCACCGACGAGCTGATCGCCGAGATCGACGCGGACGCCACGGCCACGGTCGCCGCCGCGGCGGACTTCGCCGAGCACAGCCCGCACCCGGACGTGTCCACCCTGTTCGACCACACGTACGCCACGCCGGTGCCGAACGACGCGCGCCGGCTGCCCGGCGAGCCGCTGTTCCCCGTACCCGCGAACGGGGTGCCGGCATGACGGTACGCAGCTACCGGGAGGCCCTGCACGACGCGCTGCGTACCGAGCTGCGCCGGGACGAGAGCGTGTTCCTGCTGGGCGAGGAGATCGGCCGGTTCGAGGGCTCATACAAGATCACGGCGGGGTTGCTGGACGAGTTCGGGCCGAAACGGGTCCGGGACACCCCGATCGCCGAGGAGGGTTTCACCGGCGCCGCCGTCGGCGCCGCGATGCTCGGGCTCCGGCCCGTCGTCGAGATCATGACCATCAACTTCTCGCTGCTCGCCCTGGACCAGATCGTCAACCACGCCGCCAAGGTGTACGGCATGTTCGGCGGGCAGGCGCGCGTGCCGATGGTGATCCGTACTCCCGGCGGCGGTGGACAGCAGCTCGGCGCCACCCACTCGCAGAACGTCGAGCTGTACTACGCGTTCGTACCCGGCATGAAGGTCGTGGCGCCGTCCGACCCGGCCGACGCGAAAGCGTTGCTGCTGGCCGCGATCCGCGACGACGACCCGGTACTCGTGCTGGAGAACCTCGCCCTCTACAACACCCGCGGCGAGGTCCCCGACCACGACGAACCCGCACCCATCGGCACCGCGCGCATCACCCGTACCGGCACAGACATCACCCTCGTCGCGTACTCCCGGATGGCGGCCGTCGCCCTCCAGGTCGCCGAGCGGCTCGCCGAGACCGACGGCATCGACGCCGAGGTCGTCGACCTGCGCAGCCTGCGCCCCCTCGACCGCGACACCGTCGTCGCCTCGGTACGCAAGACGAACTGCGCCGTCGTCTTGGAGGACGACTGGCTCACGTACGGGATCGGCGCCGAGGTCGCCGCCACCATCTCCGACGGCGCCTTCGACTGGCTCGACGCGCCCGTACGCCGGGTCGCGATGGCCGAGGTGCCCCTCCCGTACGCCAAGCCGCTGGAGACCGCGGCCCTGCCCTCCGCCGACGACGCCATCGCCGCGGTACGCCAGACCCTCGACGCCGTCGCCCGGCGCCGCTGACCCGGGAGACCTGAGATGACCGACATCCTCATGCCCCGCCTGTCCGACACCATGACCGAGGGCGCCGTCGCCACCTGGCACAAGCGGCCCGGGGACCGCGTCGTACCCGGGGATCTGCTCGTCGAGATCGAGACCGACAAGGCCGTCATGGAACACGAGGCGTACGAGGCCGGCACGGTCGCCGAGATCCTCGTACCCGAGGGCCGGGCCGCCGCGATCGGCGCCCCCATCGCCCGCCTCACCGCCGACTCCCCCGCCACACCACCATCTCCGGTCCCGTCACCGGGGTCGGCAGTACCCGCTGCGTCGGCGCCACCGGAGTCGACGGCATCGGGGGCAGCGGCGGTACCGGGGGCGGCGGTGGAGCCCGCGCCGTCGGAGTCCGCGTCCGCGGGGGCGGCGGTGAAGCCCGCGCCGTCGGGGTCTGCGGCCGCGGGGGCGGCGATGTCCGATGTGGCGGCGCGGGTGGAGGGGCCGGGGCGGCGGGCCGCGACTCCGCTGGTCCGGCGGCTCGCCCGGGAACGCGGGATCGACCTGAGCGCCGTGCCCGGCACCGGCCCCGGTGGCCGGATCGTCCGCGCCGACCTCGACCTGTTCGGTACCGCGGCGGTGTCACCGGTGGCCGGCGCACCGGCGGGCGGGACGGATCGGCGGGAACCGACGGCGGTGCCGTTCGACGGCGTACGGCAGACGATCGCGGCGCGGCTCACCACGAGTGCCAGCACGGTGCCGACATTCACGGTGACCGCGTCGGCGGCCGTCGACGACCTGCTCGACCTGCGGGTACGCGTCAACGCCGCGCTCGACGGCCGCAAGGTGACCGTCAACGACCTCCTGGTACGGGCGGTGGCCCGCGCCCTGCGCGCCCACCCGGGCGTGAACGCGTCGTACTCCCCGGAGGGGCGGGGGCGCACGCTCCTGCACGGGCGGGTGCACGTGGGGGTGGCGGTCGCGTCGCCGGCCGGGCTGATCGTGCCGGTGATCCACGACGCCGACCGCGCGTCGGTCACCGACATCTCGGCCCGTACCAGGGAACTCGCCGGAAAGGCGGCGGACCGTACGCTCGCCCCGGACGAGCTGGCCGACGCCACGTTCACGATCAGCAACCTCGGCATGTACGGGATCGAGTCGTTCACGGCGATCGTGAACCCGCCGCAGGGCGCGATCCTGGCGGTCGGCGCGGTACGGGAGGAGCCGGCGGCGGGCGGCGGCACCGTACGGCGGCTGCGGTGCACGCTGACCGCGGACCACCGGATCATCGACGGGGCGCTCGCCGCGCAGTTCCTGGCCACGCTCACCGGACTGTTGGAGCACCCGCTGACCGTGCTCGCGTGATGCGGGTGGTGACTAACAATCGATTGTTCAACTGTCGCACTGTTCAACAATGCGACAGTTGAACAATGGGACGCGTCGTGACGGAAGCGCATCATCACGTGACCAGCGCGGACCGGGACCGCGCACCCCGTCCGGGACGGATCGGCGGAGCTGCACCTGGGTGCCGCTGGCTGCGACATCACGGCGGTGCCGGTCGCGCTGAGTCGACCGTCCCGGACGGGGTGCGGGCGCTGCCGGTGCGTGGCGGGAACCTCCTCCCCCGCACGCCCCGGACAGCTGTCGGGGCCCGCGGTACGCCCGGCTCGACGCGCTGCGCACCGCGGCCCTCGACGTCGTGCGCCGCTACCGCTGGCCGAGGGTGGCCGCGGCCTGCTTGACGAGGTCGGCCACCGCCTGCGGTTGGGAGATGTGGATGGCGTGGCTGCCGGTGACCTCGGTGACGGTGGCGCCGGCGCGTTCGGACATGGCGCGCTGGGCGGGCGGCGGGATCATCCGGTCGCCGTTGACGACCAGGTACCAGCTCGGCCGCAGCCGCCACGCCGGCTCCGAGACCGGGGCGTGCAGCGCCTCGACTCCCCACGCCAGCTGGGAGTCGGCCAGGAAGGCGGCGTCGCCGTCGGACAGGTCGCCGGCGAACGCCTCCCGGAACCTCGCCCGGTCGAGGAACAGCGAACCGTCCACCGGCGGCAGGATCGGCGGTACGGGGGCGCCGGGCGGCGGGTCGGCGAGCAGCGTGTCCACCGACTCCCCGCGGTCCGGTACGAACGCGGCGATGTAGGCGAGGCCCGCCACGTTCTCGTGCCGGCCGGCCTCGGTGATCACCGCCCCGCCGTACGAGTGGCCGACGAGGATGGTCGGGCCGTCCTGCTGGTCGAGTACCCGGGTGGTGACGGCGACGTCGTCGGCCAGGGAGATGGTCGGATACTGCACGACACTGACGCGGTACCCGTCCCGGCTGAGCAGGTCGTACACGCCCCGCCAACCGGATCCGTCCACGAACCCGCCATGCACCAGTACGACGTTGCGAATGTCGGTCATCGCCATGGCGGTGTGCCCTTCCGGTCGTCCGTTGCCGCTGCGTGCTGTCTTACGGCATCCGGACGGACCCGCGTCGGTGAACGGCGCGCACCCGGCCGTGTGCCCGACCCGACCTCGGCCGGTCGGCCAGGAGCGCCCGTCCCAACAGGCATCGCACGGTACCCGGCGCCGCGCGGTCCACGAGACACCCCGTACCGGCGCGGATTTCCGTTGTACCGCAAGGGATCCGCCCCGCGTCGATGTCGCGTCCGCCGGGCCACCGGGCCGCGCTCACGACACCGCTGGCGGCTGGCCGTCGACCCGCGCGCGGGTACCACTCCGCGGCGCTGGCCCCACCCCGTCCGGGGGGTACGCGTCGCGCCGCGCGGTCCCCCGTCGGCGAGCCGACCGCGGCTACCAGGTGACGACGTCGACGAGCGGGCGGTGGTCGGAGGAGAGTACGGCGTTGTCGGTGACGTCGCAGGTCTGGGTCGCGCCCCGGGTGGTGAACAGGTAGTCCAGCTTGAGCCGCCCGCCGTCCGGTTGCTGGAACGTGCCCTCGCCGTCGCGGTCGGCGTACCGTGACCCGTCGGCCTCGTCGTACGCGGTGTAGAGCGGGGCGAGCGGGCTGGCGTCACCGGCGCCGGTGGGGCTGTCGGGCGGCACCGTGTTGAGGTCGCCGCCGACCAGCACCCGGCCGGTCCCCGCCTGCGCCAGCATCTCGCGTACCTGCGCGGCGCGGACACTGCCGTCCGCGTCGTTGTCCTGTACCGGGCTGAGGTGGGTGTCGCAGATGGTCGCCGACCACGCGGACACGGTGCCGCACAACAGGACCCGGTGCTGGTAGTCGTTGCCCCACTGGTCGGTGCCGGACGGGTGGGCGCGGTAGTAGTACGGCGCGCGGAACGTGGTGGCGCGGTCGACGCCGATCGCGACGCCGAAGTACCCGCGGCTCGCGCCGGTGTCGTCGTCCGGCCGGCAGACCTTCGGCGCGACGGC
Organism: Actinocatenispora rupis; assembly: GCF_016861975.1. GTDB lineage: Bacteria > Actinomycetota > Actinomycetes > Mycobacteriales > Micromonosporaceae > Actinocatenispora > Actinocatenispora rupis. The sequence continues at coordinate 156,392 of NZ_BOMB01000032.1, forward strand.
CTGGGTGCCCGCCATCCGCTGCGTGATCGGCGCGAACGCCCAGGACCACCCGGCCAGCCAGTCGAACGTCCGCAACCGCGCGACGTCCGCCTCGCACACCTCCTGGAGGAGTACGGCGTCGACGACGACGAGCGAGCCGTCGACGTAGTGGTTCTTCATGTGCCACGAGATGGTACCGGCGGTGTTGGTGGTGTTGCGGCTGTTGGTGCACGGGTCGGGCGCGCCGGCGGCGGGTTTCGGGTCGTTGCCGCAGGCGTTCCACGTCATGACGTGGACCGGACCGACTGCGGCGTGCGCCGGGGCCGGCGGTAGGAGGGCGAGCAGGGCGGCGCACGCGAGCAGCGATCCGAGTCGTACCAAGGGGATCCGGGTCATCGGGCGCCTCCGGGGCTGGGGCCGGCATCGGGACGACCAGCATCCCGCGCCGGGCGTACGGTGCGCAAGATGTCTACATTGCACCCGACATGAGCGGCGAATCCTGTCGGCGACCGGTGGGCCCGCACCGTCCGATGTGGACGACAGGCGCCGCACGGGCCGGGGCCGCGCTAGCATCACGTACGCCCGGCCGGCGGCACATCCGAGGCGTACCAACGGTTGCGCGCGCCCGGCGGCACCGACTCAGGAAGGCGGGACCATGCGAGCGCTCCTCACCTCGTCCGGGATCACGAACGGCAGCATCCACGGCGCGCTCGTCGACCTGCTGGGCAAGCCGGTCGCCGAGTCGAACGCGCTGATCGTCCCCACCGCGATCTACCCGTTCCCCGGCGGCCCCGGCATGGCGTGGCGCGCCATCAGCGGCCAGGCCCCGTCCCCGCTGGCCGGACTGGGCTGGAAGTCGTTGGGAATCCTGGAACTCACGGCGCTGCCGAGCATCGACGAGTCCGCGTGGGTGCCGACCGTCCGGGACGCCGACGCGCTCCTCTTCTGGGGCGGCGACCCGCTGTTCCTCGCCACCTGGATGCGGCGCTCCGGCCTGACCGCGCTCCTGCCCACCCTGCGCCCCGACTCCGTGTACGTGGGGGTCAGTGGCGGCAGCATCGCCGCGACCGGGACCTTCGTCGAGACGTACACCGAACCGCCGCGGGGCACGGACGGGCCGCTGGAGTCGGAGAAGGTCGTCTTCACGACGCCGCAGGGCGACGTCGAACGGCTGCTCGTCACTGCGCGGGGCGCGGGGCTCGTCGACTTCGCGGTCATCCCACACCTGGACCATCCGCAGCACCCGGACGCGTCCCTGACCAACGCGGAGAAGTGGGCCGCCCGGATCCCGGTCCCGACGTACGCGCTCGACGACGAGTCCGCGGTCAGCGTGGTCGACGGTACCGCCCGGGTCGTCTCCGAGGGTCAGTGGCGACTGTTCCACCCCTGACACCCCACCATCCCCGTGTACGCCGGATCGGTCACGGTCGTCCGGCGGCGCGGCGACCGACGTGCGCGACGGCGAGTCGTATCAGTTCCGGGAAGCGGAGGTTGGTCGTGCCGCCCGCGGTGGCACGGCTCCCCAGCTCGTCGACCCCCGGCTGCGCGCCAACCCCGACCGTGACCCAGTACGGTTCGTCCGGGCGCGTCCACACCTGCGCGGGTGACAGACCGCTGTTGCCGTCACTCCCGCCCGGCGACACGTACTCGGTGGGTTCCGGTTGCGGCACCGCCGTCGGCAACGCCGGGACCAGCGTGGCACGCGTCGGTGCGCTCCACTGCGCGCGCCCGCGCCGCGCTCGCCTTCCACCGCGACACCCTTGCCGGCGGAACACCATGCGGTGCCACGACCCGGCTCGCCCCGACGGCAGTTCCCTGTCGGCCACGAGCGCGATGCTGTCGTACGACGGGGCCACGCGCAGACGACCCGTGGTTACGACAGCCGTCGACGGCGGGCACCCCGCGCACCACCCCCATCGTCTCGCGGAAGCCTTGCGGGCCACGGTTCCCTTGTCCCGCTACTGCCCCGTACGCATGTGGTCGATCAGCCGGTCGGCGCGGTTCGGGACCTGGCGCGCCCAGCGGGAGTCCTGCATCGCGTCCGCCGCCGCGTTCCAGTCGCCGTTCGCCAGCACGTCGTGCAACTGGTGGAACCCGCCGAGCCGCGCGGCACCCAGGTTGAACGCCATGTTCGTCAACGTCCGCTGGCGCGCCGCGTCCAACTGGTCGAACCCCGCGTAGTAGTCGCGCGCCGTGTCGACCGCGGTACCCACGTCGTGACTGAACAACCGGTTCACCTGGTCCGCCGTCAGGTCCTGCGTCCCGTTGCGTACCGCGGTGTAATCGGCGCCGACCGCGGCCAGCCGCGAGCGCGCATCCGCCCGGTCGAGGTTGAACCCGATGCCGACCGACGGGTGCCCCTCGGTGTCCGTGTACACGTGCTGCTCGTTGCCCTCGTCCGCCGCCAACTGGTCCCGCAGCTCCCGGTCGGTCGTCATGTCCGCCGCGGGCGCGGTCGCCGGCTGCTCGGCCGCCGCGGCCGGCTGCGCGCCCACGACCGCGCCGAACCCCGCCGCCACCGCCTGATCCACCTGCTGGTACCCCAGGTTGCTCGCGTCGATGCCCCGGTTCACGTGCTCCAGCGCCTGGCGTACCTGATCGAGCGCGCTCACCTGGCTGTCGCTCAACGCCTGGCTCGCCGACGCGACCGCCCGTCCGATCCCGCCGAACACCGCGCCGTCCGGCACCGCGCCGACCATCCCGCCGATCACGTCCGCCGTGTGCGACAGCAACGAGCCGATGGTCCCCGTCGTCTCGCTCACCGCCCGCGTGTCAATCGAGTACGAGTCCGCCACGCTCGCGTCCGCGGCACCCGGCTGGCCCTGCGCGTCCGCCACGCCACCATCGTCCGTACCGGCGTCGTCGCTGGTGCCGTCACCGCCGTCGTCCGTACCGGCGTCGTCGCTGGTGCCGTCGGCGCTCTCGTTGCTGTCGTCGCTCGCTTCGCCGGCCTCGCCGTCGCTGCCGCCTACACCGCTGTCGTCACCGTGGCTGCTGTCACCGCTGTCGCCGCCATCGGCGTCACCGCCGCTCTGGCCGCCGTCGCCGCCGTCGGCATCACTGCCATCCTGGCCGCCGTCTCCGCTGTTGCCGCCACCTTGGTCGCCGCCTCCGTCGCCCCCTGCGCCGCCACCTTGACCGCCATCGCTGCCCTGGCCCCCAGCACCGCCATCGCCGCCGCCCTGGCCCCCATCACCACCGCTCCCGTCGGCACCTCCGCTGTCGCTGCCCTGGCCCCCGGCACCGCTGTCACCGCCACCATCCCCGCCATCGCTGCCACCCTGACCGCCGGCACCTCCGTCACCGCCACCCTGGGCGCCTGCACCACCGTCACCGCCACCCTGGGCGCCCGCACCACCGTCACCGCCACCCTGACCGCCGGCACCACCGCTCCCGCCGGCACCCCCGCCGTCGCCGCCACCCTGGCCACCCGCACCGCCATCGCCACCGTCGCCGCACGAGCCGCCGCTCTGACCGCTGTCGCCGCCACCGCACGCGCCGCCGCTGTCTCCGCCGTCGCCGTCCGCCATGGTTCACTCCCGCTCGATGCCCGTACTGTGCCGGGCTCTGGTCTGGGTTTCGCTGTGCCGACACGGTCCTGACGGCGTCGGGGGTGCAGTCCCGAGCCAGCCACGGACGACGCGACGAGGGACGAGCGCGAGGAGTACCGGCGCGTGCTTTTGTGGTCGGATCCATCGAATCGTCGCGGGACCGCCGTCGCGTCCCTATCGTCGCGGGAACGTGCGGGCGTTGTGCACGACACAATTACCCAATTCGGCCGCGTCGTGACGCTTCCTGCTCCTCGGCCGACGCGTACGGAGGGCGTCGGGAACCCTTGGCACGTACGCGATCGCGCTCGTGGAGGTGCGCGTTCCGTCGCCGGGTGGTCGACCTGTGGTGACGGTGTCCCGGGTTCGTGCCAGAGGGCGGCGGGACGGCCCGAGCCGGCGAGGCGCGGCGGCAGACTCGTGCCGTACCCGGTCGGATGAGGAGTGACATGAACAGGGTTGCCAGCACGATCGTGGCCGTCGCCGTGGACGCGAGGGCTGCACTGTCGGCCGCACTCGGCCCGGCCAGTACCGAGGAGGGGCGGCCCGCGGGCTTCCGCGGCCGGCACCGGGCTTCCCGTCGCTAGACCGCGGGCGCTCCCGCGCCATCGGAACCGGACCGGCTCCGCCAGCGAACGCGCTGACGGAGCCGATGTACGTGCGACGGCCGGGATCGGAACGTCAGGCCGAACGGGGTCGGGCGAGCCAGGACAGGCCGAGTCCCGCGAGGGCGAGCAGGGCACCGGCCAGGCCGTTCCAGCGCAGCGCACCGGCGGCGACGAGGCCGCCACCGAGCGCCGAGCCGAGGGCGTTGGCCAGGTTGAACCCGCTGACGTTGACCGCGACCGACAGCGTGGGTGCGTCCGCCGCGTACCGGAGGATCAGGCCCTGCAGGGGTGCGATCGTCGCGGTCGCGAGGAGCCCGAAGAGGAGTACCGCGGCGACGGCGGCGGGGCGCCACGGGGCCAGGAACGGCAGGGCCGCGAGGATCCCGGTCAGTCCGAGAAACACGATCCGTACGGTCATGGTCGGTGACACGTCGGTCAGCCGGCCGGCGACGAGGTTGCCCACGAGGCTGCCGGCACCGTACGCGAGCAGCAGCACGGACACCACGCCGGCGGAGAAGCCGCTGACCCGCGTCAGCAGCGGCACGAGGTACGTCAGTACGGTGCCGACGCCGGCGAAGCCGACCGCGGTGGTGGCGATGGCGACGACGACCGGGCGGCGACGCAACACCGCCAGTTCGGACCGGGCGCTGGTGACCGGCGCGGGCGTACGCGGCATGGCGACGGCCAGGACGGCGCCACCGGCCGCGGCGAGGACCGCGACGGCCAGAAACGGTGTACGCCAACCGAAAGCGTGCCCGAGCAGTGCGCCCAGCGGTACGCCGAGCACGGTGGCGAGGGTCAGCCCGGAGACGACGACGGCGATGGCGCGGCCGGCGCGCTCGGGCGACACGACGGTCGTGACCACCACCATGGCCACCGCGAACAGCGTCCCCTGCGACAGCGCGGCCAGCACCCGACCGGCCCCGAGCAGCCAGTACGAGGAGCTCGCCGCGCTGATCAGGCTGCCGGCGACGAACACCGCGACGAGGCCGAGTACCAGGGGCTTGCGGGGCGTCCGCGCGGTGAGCACGGTGATCAGCGGGCCGCCGACCACCACGCCGAGGGCGTACGCGGTGACGAGCTGGCCGGCGCGGGCCACGGAGACGTGCACGGCGGTCGCGATCTGCGGCAGCAGGCCGCCCACCAGGAGTTCGGCCGTGCCGACCGCGAAGATGCACAGCAGGAAGCCGGCAAGGATCAGGGGCGTACGGCCGGCCGCGGTGGGCCGGACGGGTGCGGTCGTTGCGGTGTCCATACGGCGGACCGTAAAGTCTCACACGGATGTGAGAGTCAACGTTGTGTGGTGGGAGTCGCATGCCGACGCAGACCATCAGGATCGGTGAGTTGTCCCGGCGCAGCGGGGTCAGCCAGCGGCTGCTGCGCTACTACGAGGAGCAGGGGCTGCTCCGGCCACGGCGCCGTCCGAGCGGCTACCGGGAGTACCTGGTGTCCGATGTGGACGTGGTCCGGCGGATCCGTGGCCTGCTCGCCGCCGGGCTGCCCACGGCGACGATCGCCTCGGTACTGCCGTGCATCCGCGAGGAAGGCGAGCGGCTGGTACCGACCTGCCCGGACCTGATCGCGCAGCTGCGCCGCGAACGCGACAGGATCGACCACGCCATCGACGACCTCACCACGTCCCGCCGGCTGCTGGACACCGTCATCACCGCGGTACCCGCCGGCGAGGTCCGCACGTAGGACGCCGCCGTACCACCCGCGTTCAGCGCGGCGACGTCACCGTGGGCGACGTGTCGCCCGCCAGTTCGTTCGTACAGCGCACGGTTTCCACTGTCGCGACGGCGGTTCGCCTTACGATCACCGTGTCAACCGGGCTACGACGGGGGGCGGCAGGAAGGACGACGGCGATGAACGGACCGGACGAGGAACTGGATCTGGGCACTGCGCTGGTCCGCCTGGCGCACCTGGTCAACCGCGTGTTCGCCGAGGTCAGCCGCGCACACGGGCTGTCCCCGCAGCAGGTGCAGCTACTCTGCCGGCTCGCACCGGGGCCGGTCGGCATGCGCGACCTGTGCGCCGCGCTGCACCTGGAGAAGTCGAGTCTCAGCGGCCTGGTGGACCGGATCGAACGCCGCGGACTCGTCACCCGCACACCCGATGCGCACGATCGGCGGGCCTGCAGGATCGCGCTGACCGCGAAGGGCCTCGCCCTGGGCGTACGGGCGCATCGGGCGATCATCACGCGGCTGGAACAGCTCGCCGGCGACAGTACCCCCATCGAACGACGACACCTCGTCGCGTTGACGACCAGGCTGCTCCACACCGCCCCGGCGCAGCGGAAACCCCGGGCGAGGTGGGCTCAGCCGGCCCCGCCCCAACCGGGTACCGCGCAGCCACGTCAGCTCGGACATCCGGGCGGTCTCGTGGCCCGCTGACGCCGGCCCTCGGTCGCGAGTCCGCGATCCGTCGGCCATCGTCGACGGTCCCTGATCGACCCGCCGGTCGGCGAGGTGGTCAGTTCTGCCGATGGCGTACCGGGAACGCGCTGCTAGGTTCGTTCGCCGAGCCGGTGTGTGCCGACAGGACGGAGAACCGCGACGATGTCTGCGCGCAGCCGACCACCGGCGTTCGTCAGCGGTCGGCGACGGTTCCTCGGTGTGCTGGGTGCGGGTGCCGTCGTCGCCGGGGTCGGCGGCGTGGCGGCGGTGTCCCGGATCCGTTCCGCCGCAAGGGTTCCGGCCGTCATCCCGGCGCTGGCGCAGTGGACGGCGGGTTCCGCGGACTTCACGCTCGGCCGTACCCCGAGGATCGTCGTCGCCAGCGGTGCACTGGCACGAACCGCCACGCTGCTCGCCGCCGACGTACGGGCGCTGACCGGTGTCCACGCGACGGTCGCCACCGGATCGCCGGACGACGGGGACATCCGGCTCTCGTGGGACCGCGGGCTGCCCGCGCGGGCGTACCGGCTGGATGTGCGGGGTGTGCTCACCGTCAGCGGTGCGACCGACGCGGCCGTCTTCCACGGCACGCGGACGGTGGCGCAGCTGCTCCGCCAGGGCCGGACCGTTCCGGGCGGCAGCGGCACCGACGCGCCCGCGTACCCGGAGCGTGGGGTCGTGCTCGACGTGGCGCGCAAGTACTACTCCGTGGACTTTCTCAAGTGGCTGATCCGGGAGCTGGCGTGGCTCAAGTACACGTCGCTGCACCTGCATCTGACCGACACGCAGGCGTACCGGATCGAGTGCGCGGGCCGGCCGGACGTGGTGGCCGCGCGGCACTACACGCGCCGGGAGATGGCGGAGCTGGTGTCGTACGCCGCGGACCGGCACGTGACGGTCGTCCCGGAGATCGACATGCCCGGGCACATGAACCCGATCCTGCGCCGGTACCCGGAGTTGGCGCTGCGCCGGGCGAACGGGTACCTGAGCCTCGACCTGTCGCAGTGGGACGCCGCGTGCGGGCTGGCGCGGTCGTTCCTCGACGAGTACCTGGAGCTGTTTCCGGGGCCGGAGTGGAGCATCGGCGCCGACGAGTGGCTGTCCACCGCGGACCTGGCGGCTTTCCCCCAGCTGGAATCGGCCGCGCGGAGCCGTTTCGGGCCGGACGCCGGCGCCCGCGACTTGGAGTACGGCTTCGTGAACTGGCTCGGCGACCACCTGCGCGCGCACGGCAGGCGGCCCAGGATCTGGAACGACCAGCTCGTCCCCGACGGCACCGTCGCGGTCGACCGCACCGTCACCATCGACCACTGGTACGGCTCGGCCGCGCCCACCGCCGCCGATCTCGACGCCCAGGGGTACTCGCTGGTCAACTGCAACTCCGACGTCCTGTACGGCGACACCGACAACGACGCCTACCCGGATCCGGCGACCATCTACGAGGAGTTCGCCGTCCACCGGTTCAGCGGCGGGCAGCGCATCCCGGCCGACAGCCCGCGCCTGCGCGGCGCGCAGCTGGCGATCTGGTCGGACACCGACAACGACGTGACCGAACGCCACGTCGCCGACCGGATCGGGGATCCGCTCCGCGCCCTGGCCCAGATCGCTTGGGGCTCAAGGAAACCCGCCGCCACGTACGACCGGTTCGCCCGGCTGGTCGCGACGGTCGGTTCGCCGCCGTGACGCCGGTCGGCCGGCGAGTACGACGCCGAGGAACGGCGCGGCCAGCGCGCCGACACCGGTGAGCGCGCCAGACCGGCCGGGCTCTGGGCGCGGTGTGCAGCGCAGCGGTCACCCCGGACACCGGGACGACCGCCAGCGTCGTCCGGAGTCGTGGCCCCCGGTCGCGACGACGTTCCGGCCGCCGCGGTCAGGTGCTGGCGGTGTCCGCGGTGCGCCGCCGCCGGGTGGTGGTGGTCCGCGACCGGGTGGCGCGCGCCGGCTTCTTCGTCTCCGCCGCCGGCGGCTTCTTCTCCTCCGGAGTCGTGGCGCACATGCACAGGCCACGCTCGACGATCAGTACGGCACGTTGCGGTGTGTACTCGGCACGGTCCAGGGCTCGTACCGGCTTCTTGCAGGTCGCGCAGACCCGCACGTTCGCCTCAACGACACTGCTGTCCATGGCTCCCCCGCGATACCAATCGGCCCAATGGGACACGTCCAGGCCAGGAACGCCGAATAGCTCCCACCGTGGGACGACGGATCCGAGCGGGTGCCGGAACGGCCGAATGTCACCCGTACGTGGTAGCTCTCCCAGCGCCGCCACCGACCGCGGTCCGTCGCCACGCACGTACGGCGGGGCAGCGGACCGGCCCCGGGGTGGGCACGGTCGGTGACACCTGGCTGCTGGATACTTCGGAAACTCCGGTCGTCGGGTTACCGCGGCGCCCTCATTCGGGTGATCCGTCGTCGGCCGCCGCCGGCCGGGCATGCCGGAAGAGGGCGTACAGGGTCAGGTCGTAGGCGATCCGCAGCCCGCCGGCGAGTACGAAGGGCAGCCCGATCCAGCCGAGCTGCAGCAGGGCGGCGGCGGCGAGCGGCGCGACCGGGCGCGCGGCGTACCGGGCGATGTTGGTGTAGGCGGCGGCGGTGACGCGCTCGCCGGGGTCGACCATCGTCACCACGTACGCCTGGCGGGCGGGAACGTCCATCTGGGACAGCGCGGCGCGGGCCAGCAGCAGCGCGACCGCGATCGGAAGCGTTGGGGCACAAGGGATCGCGGCGAGGAGCAGGTTGGCCGGCAGGTGGGTGAACACCATCGTGTTGAGCAGTCCCAGCCGCGCGCCGAGCCGGCCGGCCAGCACGCTGGACGCGGCCTGGAGCAGCCCGGCGGCGAAGAACACGACACCCATCGACTGCGGCGACGCCCCGTACTCGCGGGCGAGCCAGTACACGAGGAACGACTGGACGACGAAGCCGCCGGCGAACGCGTCGACGGCGAACAGCGCGGCGAGCCGCCGTACGGTGGGGCGGGAGCGGACCAGGCGCCCGCGGGATCCGTGTCGTACCAACGGTTCCACGGCACCGGTGAGCCGGGTCGCGACGAGCGCGGCGAGGAGCGCCGACGCGGACAGGACGAGCAGCCACCGCTGGCCGGCCGGCACGTGCGGCCACACTCCGCGCAGCGCCTCGGGCCCGCCGGCGAGCAGCGCCCCGAGCGACCCGCTCAGGTACGCGACCGCGTTGTACCGGCCGAAGACGCGGATGCGGTCGGGCGCCGGCGCGGTGCCGATCATCGCCTGTTCGAGCGTGGTGACCGGCCCGGACTCGTTGGGGTCGGTGGACAGCGTGCCGCTCAGCGCGGCGAGCACCAGCAGCGGGAACGAGTCGGTCAGGGCGAACACCGCGGCGGCGACCGCCATCACCACCAGCAGCGCGACGTAGCTGCGGCGCCGGCCGAACCGGTCCGCGTACCTGGCGGCGAGCAGCGAGGAGCCGGCCATCCCGGCGAGCATCGCGGCGAACACGGCGCCGACCCGGGTGGCGGACAGCCCGTCGGCCGCCAGCGCGGACCCGAGCAGGACGCTGCCGAAGCCGTACCCGAAGGCGCGCAGGCCCTGGACGGCGAGGATGCACCGCAGGTCGCGTACGGCGTCGACGGACAACGGCGCGGCGTACGGCATGTGCCCATCGTCTCCGCCGCCGTGAGCCCGGGACCAGCGGCGGAAACGCCGATCTCCGATAGATTGCCGTCATGCACCGGCTGGCAGTGCTCGTGTTCGACGGGGTACACAGCTTCGACCTGTCGGTGCCGCTCCAGGTGTTCAGCACCGCGCACGCGCCCGCGACCGAACCGGACACGCTGTTCGGGCCGCCGCTCTACGACGTACGGGTGTGCGGCGACGGCCGCGACCTGGCCGTCACCGCCGTCGGCGGCACCGAGATGTACCGGCACACGCCGCCGTACCCGCTGGCGGACGCGCTGGACGCGGACAGCATCGTGGTCGTCGGCGTCGGCACCGGGCGGGAACCGCCGGCCGAGGCGCTGGACCTGCTGCGCGAGGCGTACCGGCGGGGCGTGCGGATCGCCGCCGTCAGCTCCGGCGGTACCCGCGTGCTCGCCGCGTCCGGGCTGCTGGACGGCCGCCGGGCGGCGACCCACTGGTCGCGCGCGCACACCCTCGCCGCACGGTACCCGCGGATCCGGGTCGACCCCGACGTACTCTTCGTCGACGACGGTGGCCTGCTCACCGCGGCCGGCGCGGCCAGCGGCCTCGACCTGTGCCTGCACATGATCCGCCGCGACTTCGGGTCCGCGGTCGCCGCCGACGTCGCCCGGCACCTGGTCGTGCCGCCGCAACGCGACGGCGGCCAGGCACCGTACGTGGCGCATCCGGAGCCGGGTGACCGCGGCTCGCTCGAACCGACGATGCGGTGGCTGCGGCAGCGCCTCGACACACCGGTGAGCCTGGCGGACATCGCGTCGCACGTGGGCACCAGCGCGCGCACCGTGCACCGCAGGTTCCGGGAACAGACCGGCACCACGCCGCTGCAATGGCTGCTGCGGCAACGGATCCACCGCGCCCAGGAGCTGCTGGAGACCACCGACCTGTCCGTCGAGCAGATCTCCCGGTACTGCGGGTTCGGCACCGCGGTGGCGATGCGCCAGCACTTCGCCCGGCACGTACGGACCTCGCCGACGGCGTACCGGCGGAGTTTCCGGTCGGGCGTCACCTGACGGGTCGCCCGAGGTCGGCCGTACCGGGTTTCCACCCTTGCGGCGGCGTGGTGGTGCTGCTGGTCGACGGCGGCGATGCGCGGCACCACCCACGGCTCACCCGCTGCCGACACCGCTCATCCAGCTCGGCGCGGCCAACCGCGGATCGGCGGGCCGGGCGGAGCGGGCGCCGTTCGTGGCCGGGTGTGCTCCGGTGCCACGGCGGCGCCCATGGCCGCGCGGGACGGCGTCTCGACGCGGTCCGAACGCACCTAGCGGCTGGCGGAGCCGACGGTGGCCGCCCAGGTCGCCAGCAACGTCAACCCGTCGGCGGTCGGGCTACCGGGATCGGCGGTGTAGATGTTCAGGCGCAGGTCCGGTTCGGACGCCAGCTGCATCGACTCGAAGTTGAGGTCGAGTTCGCCGACGGCGGGATGCCGCAGTCGCTTACGGCCGCTGTAGTGGAACGTGACGTTCTGCGACGCCCAGTGCTGGCGGAACAGGTCGCTCTGGGTGGAAAGCTCGCCGATGAGCGCGATGAGGTCCTTGTCGTACGGGTTGCGGCCGGCTTCCAGCCGCAGCGCGCCGCCCGCGTCCTGCGCCACCCGGTCGTGGTCGACGAAGAAGTCCGACGCGGCCCGATCGAGGTACAGGAAGCGGGCGGTGTTGCCCGGGCGCCGGCTCGTCGCGCCGGACACCGCCGAGTCGAGGACCGGCGCGTACAGGGCGCGGGCGAGCGGGTTCGCCGCGAGGATGTCGTGCCGGCCGTTGCGTACCCAGGCGGGCGCGTCGGCGATCGCGTCGAGTACCTGGTGGATGGCCGGGCGTACCGAGGTGGTGGCGGGACGCCGGCGGCGGTCGGTGGCTCGGCCGGCCGTACGGGCGAGGGCGTACAGGTGCTCGCGCTCGGCCTCGTCGAGGTGCAGCGCGGACGCGAGGCCGTCGAGTACCGCGTCGGAGGCGCCGGCCAGGTTCCCGCGCTCCATCCGTACGTAGTAGTCGACGCTGACACCGGCGAGCAGGGCGACCTCCTCCCGGCGCAGGCCCTTGACGCGCCGGGTGCCGCCACCGTACGCGGGCAGGCCGGCCTGGTCGGGGGTGATCCGCTCGCGCCGGGAGGTCAGGAAGTCCCGCACCTGGGCGCGGTGCTGTGCGGTGTCCACGCCGTCCACGGTAGGCGCGGGCGATCGTTCCGGGGAGGTACAGGTGTTACCCCCCAGGGCGGCCGGGTGGCTCCTAACCTCGGACGCATGACCGTCACAACCCCGGAACTCCAGCTCAACAACGGTGTCACGATGCCGGCGCTCGGGCTCGGCGTGTTCCAGAGCCCGCCGGAGGAGACCGCGGCCGCCGTCGAGACCGCGCTCCAGGTCGGCTACCGCCACATCGACACCGCCGCCGCGTACGGCAACGAACGGCAGGTGGGTGAGGGCATCCGGCGCTCGGGCGTCGACCGGAGCGAGGTGTTCGTCGAGACGAAGGTGTGGGTCAGCGACTACGGCTACGACCGGACGCTGCACGCCTTCGACAAGGCGACCCGCAAGCTCGGCGTCGACCAGCTGGATCTGCTCATCCTGCACCAGCCCGCCCCGGACCGGTTCGACCAGACCGTCGACGCGTACCGGGCGCTGGAGCGGCTGCTGGCCGACGGGACGGTACGCGCGATCGGGGTCAGCAACTTCATGCGCCACCACCTCGACGAGCTGCTGCGGCGGACCGAGATCGTACCGGCGGTGAACCAGATCGAACTGCACCCGTACTTCGCCCAGCCGGACGTCCAGCGGGCGGACGCCGAGCACGGCATCCTCACCCAGGCGTGGTCGCCGATCGGCGGCATCACCTTCTACCCCGGTTTCGGCGACCACCGCCGGAACGCCCTCGAAGACCCCACCATCACCCGGATCGCCGCCGAACACGACAAGACACCCGCGCAGGTGATGCTGCGCTGGCAGATCCAGCACGGCCGTTCCGCCATCCCGAAATCCACCAACCCGGGGCGCATCGCCGAGAACTTCCGGATCTTCGACTTCGCCCTGACGGCCGAGCAGATCGCGGCCCTCGACGCGCTCGACACCGGAGTACGCCACGGCCCCGACCCGGACGTGGCCCGTACCGAGATGTTCGCGCGGGTCATCCCGGAGGACTGACGGCGCTCGACACCCGACGATGCGGGGAGACCGCACCGCCATCCGCGCTGATCTACGGCCACCGTACGGTCGATCTCGACGGCGTCCCGCCGGCTACCGGGCGGTGGCCGACCGCGCGGCGCTGGCAGTAATGGTCGCGCCGTGACCGGCTGACGCGGCACCGCGCGGACCGTTCCCTTGCGGCGCAACGGTTCCCGGTCGCCGAGATGCAGACGATCGACATGCGGAAGGACTCCGCGCCGCGACGGTCCGGGCGCCCGCGGCGAACGTCTCCGGCGCCGTCTGGACGAACCCCGCCTTCGCCGGCGACGGCACCTCGCGGCCGACCGTCGCACTCGTCCGGTGCACGCCCGATGCCCGTACCACCGGCACTCGCACGCACGCGGGGCAGTTCCTGACGACCGCCGCCTGCGGTGACGGCCATCCCGCGCACGGTCCTCGACACCTTCCGCGAACAAGTGGCGGCCCGTGCCCGCGAGGTCCGGGGCAGTACGGCGGGCGTGCGCGACGCGTATCCGTGCGGATCGGGTGCGTGCGAGTTTGTGAGGGGCATCAAGCCGACGCGGGCGATGCCGGGGAATGGGAGTGCGTACCCCCTCCCATTCTTAAGCTATAGCAGAGTGGGGGGCTTGCGGCAAGACCGGGGTCATGCCGCAGAATCGTCGGCCGCGGGCAAGAACCCGCGGGAACGGGGAACCTGTGGCTGACGTACGAACGGCTGCCGACACGACCAGGGTCGGGCCAGATCCCTTGCAGGACAACGGAAGTACGGGTAACAGCACGGCGGAGCGCGCCGTACGACCGGGTGGTCCCGTTGCGGGGCAACCGAATCCGGCCGGTACGGCATCGGCCGCACAGCGGGGCGGGGCGAGCGAACACCGGGAAGGGTGTGCAGTGGGCGAGCAGTACGTGGTGGGTCTGCGGGAGATCGACCGGACGTGGATCGCGGACGCGGGGGGCAAGGGCGCGCAGCTGGGTGAGCTGACCCGGATCGACGGCGTACTGGTGCCGGACGGCTTCTGCGTGACGACGGCCGCTTTCCGCCGGGTCGTGGCGGAGGTACCGGGGATCGACGAGCGACTCGACGAGCTGGCCTGCGTGGCACCGGACGACCGGGCGGCGGTCCGTACGCTCAGCGCGGAGATCCGCCGCACCATCGAGGATGTCGCGATCCCGGACGACCTGGCTGCCGCGATCACGGACGCGCTGGCCGGACTCGGCAGCGACACCGCCTGTGCCGTACGGTCCAGCGCCACGGCGGAGGACCTGCCGACCGCGTCGTTCGCCGGTCAGCAGGACACGTACCTGAACGTCGTGGGTGTGGGCGAGGTGCTGCGGCACGTCGGCCGGTGCTGGGCGTCGCTGTTCACCGAGCGAGCCGTGGCGTACCGGCAGCGTGCCGGGATCGACCATCGGGCGGTGCACATGGCCGTGGTCGTGCAGCGGATGGTGGTCCCGGAAGCCGCCGGGATCCTGTTCACCGCCGACCCGGTCACCTCGAACCGTAAGGTCGCCTCGGTGGAGGCGAGCTACGGTCTCGGCGAGGCCCTGGTGTCCGGCCGCGTGGACCCGGACGTGTGGACCGTACGCGACGACGCGATCGTCACCAGAACCGTTGGTACCAAACGGTTCGCCATCGAGGCCGTGCCGTCCGGCGGGACCGGGGACGTGCCGGTCGACCCCGGACGGCGGTCCCGGCCGTCGCTCACCGACGCGCAGGTGCGCCAGCTGGTACGGCTCGGGCGGCGGATCGCCGCGCGCTTCGGCCGTCCGCAGGACATCGAGTGGTGCCTGACCGGCGACGGGTTCCGGATCGTGCAGAGCCGGCCGATCACGACGCTGTTCCCCGTACCCGGGACCGACGACGACACCACCCACGTGTACGTCTCCGTCGGCCACCAGCAGATGATGACCGACGCGATGACGCCGCTCGGGCTGTCGTTCTGGCAGATGACGACGCCCCGGCCGATGGCCGAGGCCGGCGGGCGGCTGTTCGTGGACGTGACGCCGATGCTGGCCGCGCCGGCGAGCCGTACCGGGCTGCTGGACGCTTTGGGCCGCTCGGATCCGTTGATCGGGGACGCGCTGCGCACGCTGCTCGACCGCGGTGACGTCGTCGCGCCGGTACCGGACGACGGTCCCGCGTGGACGCCGCCGGGCGGTGGCGCCGCCAAACCGGTCGAGACCGACCCGGCCATCGTCACCGACCTCATCGACACCAGCCGCGCGTCGCTCGACGCGGCACGCCGCGAGCTTCGGACGAAGTCCGGGCCCGACCTGTTCGACGCCATCCGCGCGGACATCCAGAAACTGCGCCGGATCCAGTCCCGGCCGCGCAGCATGCAGGTCATCATGGCGGGGATGCAGGCCGCGTGGTGGCTCAACGACCACCTCCGGGAATGGCTGGGCGAGCCGAACGTGGCCGACACGCTCACCCAGTCCGTCCCGAACAACGTGACCGCGGAGATGGGCCTGGCGCTCGTGGACGTCGCCGACGCGATCCGCCCGTACCCGGAGGTGGTGGGGTTCCTGCGCGACGCCGGGGACGACCTCGTACTCGCGCGACTTGCCGACGTCGAGGGTGGAACCGTTGCGCGCCAAGCGATCGAGGGCTGGCTGGACCGGTACGGGATGCGCTGCGTCGGCGAGATCGACATCACCCGGCCGCGCTGGGCCGAACGTCCGGGCATGCTCGTACCGCTGATCCTGGGCAACATCGCGAACTTCGAGCCGGGCGCCGGCGCGCGCCGCTTCGACGAGGGACGGCGTGCGGCGGAGGCCAAGGAACGCGACGTGCTGACGCGGCTGCGCACCCTGCCCGGCGGGGAGGCGAAGGCCGCCGAGACCAGGCGGATGATCGACCGGGTCCGCACGTTCAGCGGCTACCGCGAGCACCCCAAGTACCACATGATCAGCCGGTACTTCCTGTACAAGCAGGCGTTGTCGGGCGAGGCCGCGCGGCTGGTGGACCGCGGCGTGCTCGACTCCCCCGACGACGCCCACTTCCTGCGGTTCGACGAACTGCACGACGTCGTACGCACCGGCCGGGTGGACCGCGCGCTGATCGACCGGCGCCGGGCGGAGTTCGCGTCGTACCAGGCGCTCACGCCACCCCGGGTACTCACCTCGGACGGCGAGGTCGTCGCCGGTTCGTACCGGCGGGACGACGTGCCGGACGGTGCGCTCGCCGGGCTGCCGGTGTCCGCCGGGACCGTCGAGGGCCGCGCCCGCGTCGTACTCGACATGGCGCAGGCCGACCTCGAACCCGGCGACATCCTCGTCACCACGCACACCGACCCCAGCTGGACGCCGCTGTTCGTCGCCGTCGCCGGCCTGGTCACCGAGGTCGGCGGGCTGATGACACACGGCGCGGTGATCGCCCGGGAGTACGGGCTGCCGGCCGTGGTGGGTGTCGTCGACGCCACCCGGCTGATCGTTGACGGGCAACGGATCCGCGTGCACGGCACCGACGGGTACGTGGAACTGCTGTCGTGACGCCGAACTCGGCCGGGTGCCGCCCCAGCGCGGCGCCCGGCGAGTCAACCCAGCCGGTACTCCCAGCCCTCGGCACGCCACTCGAACGCCTCCGCGACCAGGTCCCGTACGCCGCGCCCGGTGGTCACGTGCTCCAGCGCCCGGTACGTGGCCAGGTGCCCGATCAGCAGGACGCGCCGCCCGGCCCACCTGGTCGGCAGGTCGGCGAGGAACCGCGCCACCCGCGCGACCGCCTCGGCGTGACTCTCCCCGCCCGGATACCGACGATCGCAGAAGTCCAGGCGATCCTCCTTGACCTCGGCCGCCGGTGACCCGTTGCGCGTACCGAAGTCGCATTCGCGCAGGCGCCAGTCGTACAGGACGGGGATGTCGGTGTCGGCGAACGCGATCCGCGCCGTCTCCGCCGCGCGACGCAGGTCGGAGCTGAACACCGCGCTGATGCCGTCGTCGCGTCGCCGCCGGCCGAGGTCGGCGGCGTTGACCCGGCCACGCTCGGACAGCCGTCCGGGCAGCCAGCCGGTGGCGACGCCCCGCTCGTTGTCCTCGCTCAGCGCGTGCGTCTCGAACACGACCTCGATCGCCATCCACCGAGGCTGCGGGAACCGGCCGGCTTCGGCCGCGTTCCGTGCTGCTGAGCCGGATCCGGAGTCAGGACGGGTCCTCGACGTTGCCGTACCACCAGGTCGTGTCGTCGACGCCGGCCGCCCACGAGTCCATCACCCGGGCGACGGCGGCGAGGCCGGCGGCGCGCTCGACGGTGACCACGATGAACCGCAGGTCCGCGGGCGCCTCGGCGACACCGCCCAGGGCGGCGACCGCCTCCTGGAGCGCGCCGAACGACTCCGGCGTGAAGCGCTCGTCGCGGAACGCCTGCACGCAGAGGTTCGCGCCCGGTTCGACGACCTCGAACCCGCCGTCGTCGTCGACCCGCAGTACGTCGCCGGCGGCGCACCCCAGCACCAGACCCGGGCTGCCGGCCAGGACGACCACGCCGGGTCCGCGCGGCGTGGCCGGCAGCACCTCGTACACGGGGCGGCCGTCGGCCTTGTGCCCGGCGAGCAGCCGGACGTGGTCGACGGGCTGCGAGTCGGGCGTCATGCGCGCGATCGTCGCACGCTCCCGAAACGCCCTGCCACCCCGCGGATATCAGCCGCGGCGGGGGTCCGCGCCGGCCTCCTTGACGACCCGGTCGCCGACCTCCAGCTGTTTCCACAGGTCGCGCGCGACCTTGACGTTCCGGACGTCGCCGCCGTCGAGTCGTACGTCGAGCTTGCGGTAGAGGTTCGCGCCGTCGTACATGGCGCGGGACTTCTTCACGACGACCCCGCTCCAGGCGTCCTCGCCGGCCATCGGCCACTCCTTCGTCACGACTACCGGGCGAGGCGAAGCTTATCACCGATAACCTTCGCCGACCCGGGTACTCCCGGGTACGGTGCGGTGGTGCCCCAGCAGCGACGGACGGACCGCGGCGCGATCGTGGCCGCCTCGATCGCCGTACTCGACGAGCGGGGCCTGGACAAGCTGTCGCTGCACGCCGTCGCCGCGCGGCTCGGCGTGGCGCAACCGGCGCTGTACCACCATTTCCGGGACAAGAGCGAGATCCTGGCCGCCGTCGCCGCCGAGGTGCTCGACCGGCACCACACCGAACGGCTGCCGCACCCCGGCGACGACTGGCGCGACCTGCTCGTCCGGTACGCGCAGAGCCTGCGCCGCGCGATGCTCGCCGTACGCGACGGTGCCCGGCTGCTGGCCCTCGCCGGCCCCCGGGCACCCCAGCTGGCGAACGCGGTCGCGCAGGTGTCGTTCCTGGAGGCGCACGGGTTCACCGGCGCCGACGCGATCCTGGCGTACGTCGCGGTCTCCCGGTACACGATCGGCGCGACGCTCGAACAGCAGACCGCCCGCGACGGTGGCGCGATCCGGTTCCCCGACGGCGACGCGCCGTCCGCCGAATCCGCCCACCTCCTCGACCTCGCGGCACAGGTCGCCAAGCTCGGCCCCGACCACGAGTTCGCCGTCGGCCTCACCGCGCTGGTGCACGGCCTCGCCCCGCTCCGCCACCCCTGACCGCGTACGCGAAGGGCGCCGAACCCCGGGGATCGGCGCCCTTCGTACTCAGAGGCTGTGGGCGGTGATGTCGCCGTGGGCCGTGGTGGCGTGCACGTTCAGCGCGGCGTTCGCGCCGTCGGTGTTGGTCAGCGAGTTCCTGATCCGGCCGTGCGCGCTGCCCGCGTCCAGCGAGGCGGACACGCCGGCGGCCGCGCCGACCGACACGCTGCCCGCGTCGGTACGCAGGACCACGCTGCCCCGGACCGCCTCCTCGATGGTGATGTCGCCGCTGCTGGTACGCACCTCGGCCGGGCCGGTCAGCCGGCCGATCGTGATGTCGCTGGCGGAGCTGGTGATCCGGGCCGCCGCGACCTCGCCGAGCGCGATCGGGCCGTGCGCGCTGGTGTAGACGACCTCGCCCAGCGGCCCGACGGTACGGAACTCCGCGCTCGCGGTGGTCGCCTCCACCGTCGAGCCGGCCGGCAGCTGCACGGTCACCTCGACCGCACCGGACGGGCCCAGGATCTGGCTGGCCTTCTTCGCCACCGACCGGATCCGCACCGCCCCCTCCGCGTACTCCACGGTCGTGTTGTCGGCCAGCTTCACGTCACGGTTCTTCGACGCGTCCGCCGGGCGTACCTCGACGGTGGTGTCGGCGCGCTCCGTTGCGGTGAACAGGATCCGGCCCGCCGGAACGTCCAGGTTGACGGTGATCGCGGCCGGCGTGGTGAAACGCTGCATCGTGCTCAACTCCTGCGTTCGTGTTCGTCCTTGACGCCCACGACGATCGCCGCCCGTACTGACACGGCACGGCCAGCGCGCTGACGCGACCCCTGACACGGCGCGGTGCCGGTCAGGTGGTGGTGACGGCCGGACCTGGGCGCCGCGGACTGCATCGCCGCGAACCGGCGGTTCGGGCTGCGGGTGCCCGAGCCGCACGACCGGGCGCCGCGCGCCGCCCCACTCGGCGATCCACGAACGACCCCGCTGGCTCGCCGGCACCCCGCCGGAACCGTTGACGCCAGCCGGATTCCGCACCGACCGCCCGGACAGCGTCAATCCGATGCTGGCCGCGTGGTGGCTCGGCGTACGGCACCGTCACCGGTACGCCGCAGGCCGACGGAGTCCGGGCGCCGGGGTGTCACGGCGTGTCCGGCAGCCGCCGGCGTCCCATGAAGGGACGCACCTCCTGCGGCCACCCGCAGGTCTCCGCGATCCGCCCGGCCCACAGCCGCGCCGCCGCCTCGTCCGGTACGTCCACGACGGCGAACCCGCCCAGGTGCTCCTTGGACTCCACGTACGGGCCGTCGGTGAACAGCGGGGTGCCGCTCGACGCGTCGACGCTGAACACGGGCGCGTCGCTCGCCAGTCCGCCGGTGAAGACGAACACCCCGGCGTCCTTCATCTCCGCGATCAGCGCCCTGGTCGCCCTGGCCTTCTCGCGCAGTTCCTCGTCCGTGTGGTCGGGCACCCACTCGTCGTTGAACGCGATCAGGTACTCGGTCATGACTCCTCCTCTGCCGGGCCGGCCGCTGCGGCCACCCTCCACCATCCCCACGTACGGCGGGGGCCGGATCCGACAGCCCGGCACGGTTTTCTGCCGTACCGGGGGGCGCCGGGTCGTGCCGGAACGGCACATCAGCCGCAATCCGGCGGTATCAGCGGGGCCACGTCGATCCCGTCCATGGCGGCGGGTACGGCCTCGCCGCGGGCGAGCGCGTGCGGCCCGAGCTGGGGCCGGCCGCCGATCAGGTCGGCGAGCCGTTCGTGCCGGTGTACGGCGTGCCGCGTCGTGTCGGCGAGCGAGGTGAGCACCGCGCGCCGGCCGTCCCCGGCCGGTCGCATCTCGCCGTGCACCGCGTCGACCATCAGGTCGAGCAACTCGTCCTTGCTGGCGATGTACCCGTACAGGCGCATGGGCCCCGACCTTGTCGCGATGGTCGGCCGCGGCAACTACTGGGTACTCGGCGACGGCCTGTCGCTGGCCGCGCAGCGCAACGGCGACGGCCGCGCGCGACGCGCTGCGCGAGGCGATGCGGGCGCGGGACCGGTGCGCCCGCGACCACGAGACCGCGCGGCGCGTCCTCACCCGCGCCCTCGGCCTCGCGCTCGCCGCGCACCCGACCGACCGTCCCGCCGCGATCGCCGAGTACGAGAGGGAGATGTTCGAACGGACGGGTGCGGCGGCAACCGGACCGCACCTGACCCGTACCGGCGGTCAGGGGGTGGCCCACTGGCGGAGCTTCTCGGGGTTGCGTACCACCCAGATGTGGGTGATGCGGTCGGCCACGATCTCGAACCCGAACACCGTCACCGTGACGCCGTTCTGCTGCGCGACCAGACCCGGCTGGCCGTTGACCGTACGTTCCAGGAAGGTGGTGTCGGCGCGGCGCCGGCGGGCGAGTTCGACCCAGGCGTACGCGATCTGCTCGCCGCCCTCGATCGGCTCCAGGAACGTCGTGGCGAGGCCACCACCGTCGGCGGTCGCGGTCGCGGCCGGGTCGAGCAGGCCGATGAGCGCGTCGATGTCCTTCGCCTCCCACGCCTCCTTGAACTCGCGGACGATGCCGGCCCGTTCCGCCGCCGTACGCGAGGGGCCCGGCGCGGCGCGCAGCCGGTGCCGGGCCGAGGACGCGAGCTTGCGGCACGCGGCCGGGGTACGGCCGACGATCTCGGCCACTTCGACGAACGAGTGGCAGAACACGTCGTGCAGGATGAACGCGACGCGTTCGGCCGGGGTCATCGAGTCGAGGACGACCAGGAACGCCAGGTTGACCGATTCGTCCAGGGTGATGCGGTCTGCGGGGTCGGCGCCCGGGCCGTCCGACCGGCCGCCGACCCATTCCGACCGTTCGGGCAGCGGCTCGGGGATCCACTCCCCCACGTACGTCTCGCGCCGGACCCGCGCCGACCGCAGCAGGTTGAGGCAGATCCGGCTGGCGACCGTCGTCAGCCACGCACCGGGCGACTCGATGGCGTCCTGCTGCCGCCGCGACATCGCGTACCACCGGGCGTACGTCTCCTGGACGGCGTCCTCGGCCTCGGCGAGCGACCCCAGCAGCCGGTACGCGAGGTTGATCAGCTGCCGCCGCTCGCGCATGACCGCGTCCAGGCCCGGATCGGGCCGCCGCGCGGGTGGAGTGCTCATCGCCTACCGCCTCCGGTCTCGTCCGCCCCCCTCGTACGACACGCGAGCGGGCCGAAGTGTGAGGTCGGCGCCGCGCCTCACACTTCCGGCGCCTGCGGTGTCGTACCCGTGAGACGACCACATCATCCAGCGAAGGAAGCGCGGACACATCATGATCACCCCAACGCCGGCCCGCCCGTACACCGACGGCGCACCCACCGAGCGCCTCGAACGCGCGGCCAGCGCCCTGACCGCCAACGGCTTCACCGTCGAGATCCTCGACGACGTCGCCGCCGCGCGCAGCCGCGTCGCGGCCCTGGTACCGGCGGGCGCGAGCGTGTTCACCGGCGCCAGCGAGACGCTGCGGCTGTCCGGCATCGACGACGACATCAACACCAGCGGCCGGTACGAGGCGGTCAAGCCCCGCGTACTGGCGATCGACCGGGCGACCGGCGCCGACGAGATCCGGCGGCTGCTCGCCAGCCCCGACGTCATCCTGGGCAGCGTGCACGCGGTCACCGAGACCGGCTCGCTGGTGATCGCGTCCGGCACCGGAAGCCAACTCCCCGGGTACGCCGGCGGCGCGGCCCGCGCGATCTGGATCGTCGGCGCACAGAAGGTGGTACCCGACCTGGCGACGGCGCTGCGCCGGGTCGAGGAGCACTGCCTGCCGCTGGAGAACGAGCGCGCCATGCGGGTTTACGGGCATCCCAGCGCGGTCAACCGGCTGCTCGTCATCAACGCCGAGCACGTACCGGGGCGCGGGACGGTCCTGCTGCTCCGCGACACGATCGGCTTCTGACCGGCCGGCTACCGCCCGGGGTTCGTCCACTCGGACGCGAGGACACCCCAGATCTGCTTGTCGTACCGGGCGCCGTCGTACGGCCAGAACTCGCGGCGTACGCCCTCCAGGGTCATGCCGAGCCGGCGGGCCACGGCGGCGCTGCGGTCGTTGTCGGCGCGGCAGTGCCACTCGGCGCGGTGCAGGCCGCGGGTGCCGAGCGCCCAGTCGAGCAGTACGGCGCACGCCCGGGTGACGAGCCCGTGTCCCTCGGCGCCCGGTTCGAGCCAGCAGCCGACCTCGCAGTACCCCATACGCGCGTCGAACTCGGTGAACATGACGCCGCCGACGAGCGTGCCGCCGAGCCAGATGCCGTACAGGCGGGCACCGTCCGCGGCCTGGCGCTCGGCGTACCGGCGGAGGGTGGCCCGGGCGCCGTCGAGGTCGTCGGTGACGAAGCCCGGGCCGACCCACGGGCGGATGTGCTCGCGGGCCCGGTCCAGGTGCGCGGCGAACTCCTCGGCGTGCCAGACCTCCAGCGGCCGGAGGCTGGCGTCGTTCCCCAGCGGGAGCGCGAACATGGAAACCCCTATTCACACAACACTTGTTACGGATATGGTTCGCCCATGATCGCACGCGCCCAGGACGACCGCCAGCACGACCACCCCGAAACGGACCGGCACGCCACCGCCGAGCACGCCTCCCACCCGCC
This sequence comes from Actinocatenispora rupis, assembly GCF_016861975.1. Lineage (GTDB taxonomy): Bacteria > Actinomycetota > Actinomycetes > Mycobacteriales > Micromonosporaceae > Actinocatenispora > Actinocatenispora rupis. The sequence continues at coordinate 179,891 of NZ_BOMB01000032.1, forward strand.
GACGCCCGACCCCGCCGATCC
>NZ_BOMB01000033.1 GCF_016861975.1 Actinocatenispora rupis
GCCGCGGTGGTTCGGTTGCAGCGCAACATCGAGGGCGCGTTCGACACCGGGCGGCTGCACATCACGCTGGAGATCAGCCGCGACTCCGGGAAGTACCTACCGGGCGACGAACCCGCGTACGGCACCGACATCGGCCCGCGCTGCTGGGGCCAGCCGAACCACCCGCCCGTGCCTGCGCCGGAGGCACCGGTGCACGACGGGTACGACCGGAGCAAGGACCACGGCGGGGTCACGATGGGCCTGCCGCAGGTGCCGATCCTGCAGGAGCCCGACATCCCGCCGGGTCCGGCGGCCGGGCAGGGCGGCGGCACCGGCTCCGTCGACATGGGCTACGCCGGTACGGCCGAGGAACGTGAACTGGTCGACCCGCTCGTGGCCGCGGCGACCGGCGACCAGGTGACCCGGCTGGGCGACATCACGGATCTGTTGTGGGGGCCCATCCTGCGCGGCGCGACGGTCAGCGTGCACTGAGAACCGTTGCGCCGCAAGCGATCAGGGCGGGTCGAGGACCGCCCGGTAGAACGCGGTTTCCACGAACGTGATGAGCCGGTCCCGGTCGACCGGCCCGTCCGGCGACCACGAGATGATCGCCTCCTCGGTGAGCGCCAGCCAGGATCGCACGGCGATCGGCAGCAGCGGGTCGCCGGGCGTACCGCCGAGGTCGGCGATGCCGTCCATGATCCGGTCGACCAGCGCGCCCCGGGTACGGTCGAAGATCTCGCGCATCGCCTCGTCGCCGCTGGCCGCACCGCGTACCAGGGAGAGGTAGAGGCCGCGGCGGGCCGACACGTACGCCACGGAGTCCTCGATGGACTGTCGCAACTGGACGGACGGCGGCCGGCTGCGGTCCGGCTCGGTATGGGTGAGCAGGCCCGCGGCGGCGGCCTCGACGACCGCGAGCTGGAACCGCCGCTTGGAGCCGAAGTAGTGGAACAGCAGCGATCGCGAGATGCCGGCCTCGGCGGCGATCTCGTCCAGGCTCAGGTCGTAGAGGCTGTCGCGGGACAGGGCCCGGACGCCGATCTCCACGAGCTGCGACCGGCGGGCGTCCGGGTCGAGTCTGGTACGGCGCTGTGCGGTCACGGTCCCCCCTTGACGTGTCACTGTACCGGGCCTAGCTTATTGACTATTCGTCAATAGCGGAAAGCGATGGCCATCATGGACGAACACCACGACGTGCTGATCGTCGGCGCGGGCTTCGCCGGTCTCGGCGCCGCGATCCGGCTCCGCCTCGCCGGACGCACCGACTTCGCGATCCTGGAGCGCGCCGACGAGATCGGCGGCACTTGGCGCGACAACTCCTACCCCGGCGCCGCCTGCGACGTACCGTCGCATCTGTACTCGCTGTCCTTCGCGCCCAACCCGGACTGGTCCCGGTCGTTCTCCGGGCAGCCCGAGATCCAGCGGTACCTGCTGGACTGCGTGCGGCGCTTCGAGCTGGCGCCGCACCTGCGCCTCGGGCACGAGCTGGAGTCGGCCGAGTGGGACAACGCGGCGGCGCGGTGGCGGGTGCGCACCGGGCGCGGCACGTTCACCGGACGGGTGCTCGTGATCGGCACGGGACCGCTCAGCGAGCCGGCGACGCCACCGATCGACGGCCTGGATTCCTTTGCCGGTACGGTGTTCCACTCGTCGCGCTGGCGGCACGACCACGACCTGGCCGGCGCGCGCGTCGCGGTCGTCGGCACCGGCGCCTCGGCGATCCAGTTCGTACCAAGGATCGCCGGCACCGTACGGCGGCTGACGGTGTTCCAGCGGACGGCACCGTGGATCATCCCGCGGATGGACCGGGGCATCACGCCGGTCGAGCACTGGCTCTACCGGAACGTACCGGGGGCCCGGCTGCTGGCGCGCGCCGGCATCTACACCGGGCGGGAGGTGTCGGCGGTCGGGTTCACGATGCGGCCCGCGCTGCTCGGCGTGATGGCCCGCATCGCCCGCTCGCACCTGCACAAGCAGGTGTCGGATCCGGTGCTGCGCAAGGAACTCCGGCCCGACTACACCATCGGCTGCAAGCGCGTCCTGATCTCCAACGACTACTATCCGGCGCTCGCCCGGACCAACACCCGGCTGGAGACGGCGCCGATCGAGCGCGTCGAACCGGACGCGGTGCGTACCGTGGACGGGCGGCGGCACGAGGTCGACACGATCATCCTCGGCACCGGTTTCACCGCCACCCGGCCGCCGATCGCGCGGCGGCTCACCGGGCGCGACGGGCTGCTCCTCGCGGACGCCTGGCGCGACGGCATGGCCGCGTACCGCGGAACCACCGTTGCGGGCTTCCCCAACATGTTCATGCTGATCGGCCCGAACACCGGGCTCGGCCACAACTCGATGATCCACGTCATCGAGTCGCAGCTGAACTACCTGCTCGACGCACTGTCCAAGATGGACACGTACCGGGTGGCCGCGGTCGAGGTGGAGGCCGGCACGCAGGACGCGTACAACGACGAGGTGCAGGCGCGGCTCGGGCCGACCGTGTGGAACACCGGCGGCTGCCGCAGCTGGTACCTGGACGACACGGGGCGCAACACGACGCTGTGGCCGTCGTTCACCTGGCGGTTCCGGGCACTGACCCGGCACTTCGACCCGCACGGGTACCGGTTGACGCCGCGTACGGAGGTGCCGGCGTGACCGGCCCCGCGACCACGACGACGGTGCCCGCCGCGGACGGTACTCCGCTGGCGGTGCGCACGGTCGGCCCCACCGACGCCGACCGTACTTTGGTGCTCGCGCACGGCTGGGCGCTCACCTCCGCCTACTGGAATCCCGTGGTACGACGGGTGGCCCGGGCCGTACCCGGGCTCCGCGTCGTCGCGTACGACCAGCGGCACCACGGCGGGTCGGGCCGGGGCCGCAGCGCGCTGTCGGTCGACCTGCTCGGCACCGACCTGGCCCGCGTACTGGCGGAAACCGCGCCGCGCGGCCGGATCCTGCTCGGCGGGCACTCGATGGGCGGGATGACGCTGCTGGCCTTCGCCGCGGCGTACCCGGAGGTGGTCGAGTCCAGAGTGGACGGTGTGGCGCTGGTGTCGACCTCGGCGGGCGACCTGGCCAGGGACACCCCGGGACTGCTGCGCGCGTTGCGCGGGCGGCTCGGACGCACCATCCTGCGCTGTCCGTCCCTTGTGGATGGTGCGCGCCGGCTGCTGCCGCCGTCCGTACCGGCACACCGGGATCGTATGGCGCGCCTGCTGTTCGGGCACACCACGGCACCCGAGGTGGTACGGGCCGGCGCCGCCGCGATCCACCACTGTCCGATTCGGACGATCGTCGAGTTCGTCCCGGCGCTGGACGCGCACGACAAGCGGACGGCGCTGGCGCCGCTGGCGGGCGTACCGGTGCGGGTGCTGGTCGGGACCGAGGACCGGCTCACGCCGCCGCGGCACGCCCGGTTCCTCGCCGAGCACATCCCCGGCGCCGACCTGACCGTACTGCCCGGGCGTGGGCACATGCTCGCCCTGGAGGATCCGGAAACCGTTGCCAGTACGCTGATCGCGCTCGCCGCGCGGGAAGGTGGCAAGGATGCGTCGCTCCCTGCGTGACACCGTCGTGTTCGTGACCGGGCCGGCCCGCGGCATCGGCGAGCGCGTCGCCCGGCTCGCCGCCGCCCGTGGCGCCCGGCTCGCCCTCGCCGGCCTGGAACCGGACCGGCTGCGCGCCCTCGCCGCCGACCTCGGCGACGGACACGCCTGGTACGAGTGCGATGTGACGGACCAGGCGTCGGTGGACGACGCGGTCGCCGGCGCGGTGCGTGACCTCGGCGGCATCGACACCGTGGTCGCCAACGCCGGCATCGCCAACAACGGCACAGTCGCGGTCAACCCGCCCGACGCGCTCGCCCGCACGATCGACGTGAACCTCACCGGCGTCGTCCGTACGGTCTCGGCGACGCTGCCACATGTGGTGTCCCGCAAGGGATACGTGCTGCTCGTCTCGTCCGCCGCGGCCTTCACCGTACTCCCCGGCATGGCCGCGTACTGCGCGTCGAAGGCCGGCGTCGAGCAGTTCGGCAACGCGCTGCGGCTGGAGGTCGCGCACCACGGCGTACGGGTCGGCACCGCGCACCCGGTCTGGGTCGACACCGACCTGGTCCGCGACCAGCAGCAGGACCTGTCGGTGTTCCGCGAGTCGATCCGCCACCTGCCGTGGCCGCTGTCGTCGACGGTACCGGTGGAGCGGTGCGCGGCGCTGCTCGTGGACGGCATCGAACACCGCCGCCGCCGGGTGTACGTGCCGCGCAGCCTCGCCGCAGTGCAGGCCGTGCGTACCGTGCTCACCGGCCCGATCGCGGGTGCCGTACTCGCCCGCAAGGCGCGGACCCTGGTGCCCCGCCTGGAGGACGAGGTGCGCGCGCTGGGCCACGCGTTCGGCCGGCACAGCGCCGCCATCCCGTCCGGCACCGACCCGCGCTGACCGTCACCGGCGCCGGGCGATACGGTCGACGATCAGGCGGGCGGGCCGTCCTCGGGGCGGCCACCGGTCTCCGGGCGCGGCGCCATCCGCTCGTCCTGCGCCTCGATCACGAACCGGTACTCCCGCGCGTTCGGATGCCAGATCTCCTCGGCGGGGCCCACGACCGCACCGCCGACACCGCGGCGGCGCACCCATCCCGCCATCCGCCACAGGACGACCAGGACCGGGCCGAACACCGCGACCACGGCCAGCAGCATCACCAGATCGCGCATCCCGCCACGATAGCCGCCGCGGGCACCGGTGTCACAGTTCGTCGAGGGCGCGTTCGATCCGCCGGTCCGAGATCGGGTACGGCGTGCCCAGGCCCTGCGCGAAGTAGCTGACCCGCAGCTCCTCCAGCATCCAGCGGATCGCCGTCAGCCGGTCCGACGGCCCGTGGCTCGCCACCGCGTCCGTGTACTCCCGGGTCAGCTCGCCGACCCGCTGCATGGCCTGCCGGTCCTTGTTCGGGTTGGCGGGGAGCCGGTCGAGCCGCTTGTCGATCGCCGTCAGGTACCGCGGGAGGTCGGCGAGGCGCTGCCAGCCGGTCTCCGTGACGAAGCCGGGGTGTACGAGCCCGGCGAGCTGCGCCTTGATGTCGGAGTACGCGGGGAGCAGGAGGACGTTGCCGGTGTTGCCGACCCGGCCGAGGATCCGCCGGTGCGTGGCGAGGATCTTCTCCACCGCGGTGAGCGCCCCGAGTACGGTCGGGTTGAGGCCGGCACGGACCGCGTCGCGCAGGCGCCGGAATCCCGCCTCGTCCCACACGGCGCCGCCGTTCTCGGCCATCAGCTTGTCAGCGGCGCAGTCGGTACAGTCGGCGAGCAGTGCGGCGACGCTGCCGTGCGGGTTCGCCGACAGTGCCAGCTTCGAGGTGTTCGACAGGTTCGCCAGCACGTACTTCGCGGGCGAGCCGACGGTCAGCAGGATCAGCCGCCGCAGCCCGCGCCAGTGCTGTTCCTGTTGCGCCGCAGGCGATTCGGTCAGCCGCACGGACACCCGGTCCCCGTCGTCCGTCAGCGCCGGGTACGCCCGGACGTGCTGCCCGGCCACGGTCCGCTCGTACACGGCGGGCAGGGTGCCGATGGTCCAGTCGCGCAGGCCGGTGCGCTCGATGTCGGCGGCGGACGCGGACAGCGCCGAGCGGGCCTGGTCGGCCAGCTTCTCCTTCAGCGAGGCCAGATCCTTGCCCTCGGCCAGCTCGTGGCCCTCGGTGTCCACCACCCGGTAGTTCGGCCGGAGGTGGTCGGGCAGGGTGTCGAGCTGCCACGCGTCGCGCGGTACGGACACGCCGAGCATCGACCGCAGCCCACGCTCCACAGTGGACAGAAGCGGGCCGTCGTCCGGCGAGATCCGCGCCAACAGCGCCCGCGCGGTGTCCGGTACCGGCACCAGGTTGCGGCGGATCTGCTTCGGCAGCGACTTCAGCAGCGCGGTGAGCAGCTCCTCGCGCAGGCCCGGCACCTGCCACTCCAGCTCCTCGGCGCGTACCTGGCCGAGCACCGCCAGCGGCACCCGTACCGTCACGCCGTCGTCCGGCGCACCCGGCTCGAACTCGTACGACAGGTCGAGGCGCAAACCGTTGTGCGACCAGACATCCGGGTACGCGGCGGCGCTGACCTCGCCGGCGTTGTCGTTGACGAGCATCGCCGCGGTGAACGTCAGCAGCTCCGGCCGCTCCCGCCGGGTCTTCTTCCACCACGCGTCGAAGTGCCGGCCGGACACCACGTCGGCGGGGACGCGCTCGTCGTAGAACGCGTACAGCGTCTCGTCGTCGACCAGGATGTCGCGCCGCCGGGCCCGGCTCTCCAGACCCTCCACTTCGGACAGCAACGCCCGGTTCGCGGCGAAGAACTCGTGGTGCGTCTCCCAGTCGCCCTCGACCAGCGCGTGCCGGATGAACAGGTCCCGGGACACCTCCGGGTCGATCCGGCCGTAGTTCACCTTGCGGCGCGGCACGATCGGCACCCCGTACAGCGTGACCTTCTCGTACGCGACGACCGCGGCCTGGTTCTTCTCCCAGTGCGGCTCCGAGTACGTGCGCTTGACCAGGTGCCCGGCCAGACGCTCCACAGTGGACGGATCGATCGCCGCGACCACCCGCCCCCACAGCCGGGACGTCTCGACCAGCTCCGCGGCCATCACCCACTGCGGCTGCTTCTTCGACAGCGCCGAGCCCGGGAAGATCGAGAACTTCGCACCCCGCGCCCCCAGGTACTCCACCGGGCCGCGCGCGTCCTTGCGCTTGCGTTCGGTGTCCTTGACGCCGATGTGGCTCAACAGCCCGGACAGCAACGCCTGGTGTACCCGGTCGGACGGCGCGTCCAGGGTGTTGCGCGCGATCCCCATGCCCTGCACGACCTGTTTCAGCTGGCCGTGCAGGTCCTGCCACTCCCGCACCCGCAGGTAGTTCAGGTACTCCGCGCGGCACAGCTTCCGGAACTGGTTGCCCGACAGCTCCTTCTGCTTCTCCCGCACGTACTTCCACAGGTTCAGGTAGGACAGGAAGTCGGACTCCTTGTCCACGAACCGGGCGTGCGACTGCGACGCCTGCTGCTGCGCGTCGCTCGGCCGCTCCCGCGGGTCCTGAATGGACAGTGCCGCCGCGACCACCATCACCTCGCGCACCGCGTCGGTACGCTCCGCCTCCAGTACCATCCGGGCCAGCCGCGGGTCGATCGGCAGCTGCGACAGCTTGCGCCCCAACGCCGTCAGCCGCTGCTCCTTCCCGGCGATCGCGCCCAGCTCCTCCAGCAACTGCACGCCCGCGCGTACCTGCCGGTGGTCCGGCGGGTCGAGGAACGGGAAGTCGTCGATGTCGCCGAGCTGCGCGGCGGCCATCGCCAGGATCACCGACGCCAGGTTCGTCCGCAGGATCTCCGGATCGGTGAACTCCGGCCGGCCGAGGAAGTCCTCCTCGTCGTACAGCCGGATGCAGATGCCGTCCGCGGTACGCCCGCAGCGGCCCTTCCGCTGGTTCGCCGACGCCTGCGAGATCGCCTCGATCGGCAGCCGCTGCACCTTCAACCGGTGGCTGTACCGGGAGATGCGCGCCGTGCCCGGATCGATCACGTACCGGATGCCGGGGACGGTCAGGGACGTCTCCGCGACGTTCGTCGCCAGGACGATCCGGCGACCACCGTGCCGCTGGAACACGCGGTGCTGCTCCGCCGCGGAGAGCCGCGCGTACAGGGGAAGGATCTCGGTGTGCCGCAGCTCCCGCTTGCCGAGCGCGTCGGCGGTGTCCCGGATCTCCCGCTCGCCGGACAGGAACACCAGGATGTCGCCCGGCCCCTCGGCCATCAGCTCGTCCACCGCGTCGCTGATCGCCTGCACCTGGTCGCGGTCCCGGTCGGTGCCGCCGCGCTCCACCGCGCCGGCGTCCGCCTCCTCCACCAGCGGCCGGTAGCGCACCTCCACCGGGTACGTCCGGCCGGAGACCTCGACGACCGGCGCCGTGTCCCCTGGCTTCCCCCCGACCGGGGCGAAGTGCTCCGCGAACCGCTGCGTCTCGATGGTGGCCGAGGTGATGACCACCTTGAGGTCCGGCCGGCTCGGCAGCAGCCGCTTCAGGTACCCGAGGAGGAAGTCGATGTTGAGGCTGCGCTCGTGCGCCTCGTCGATGATGATCGTGTCGTACCGCCGGAGCATGCGGTCGCGCTGGATCTCGGCGAGCAGGATGCCGTCGGTCATCAGCTTCACCAGCGTGCGCGGCCCGACCTGGTCGGTGAACCGCACCTGGTAGCCGACCGCGTTGCCCAGCGGTACGTCCAGCTCCTCGGCGATGCGCTCGGCCACCGTACGCGCGGCGATCCGGCGCGGCTGGGTGTGCCCGATCTGGCCGTGGATGCCGCGGCCCAGTTCGAGACAGATCTTCGGGATCTGGGTGGTCTTGCCCGACCCGGTCTCGCCCGCGACGATCACGACCTGGTGGTCCCGGATCGCGGCGGCGATGTCCTCGCGGTGCGCGCTGACCGGCAGCTCCGCCGGGTACGTGATCGTCGGCACCGCCGCGCGCCGGTCCGCGACCCGCCGCTCGGCCGCCGCGACCTCGCCCGCCAGCTTCGCCAGCCCGGTACCGCCGCGCGCGGAGTCCAGCCGACGCGCCAGCCGCCGCCGGTCGACGAGCATCAGATCGCCCAGACGGGACTTCAGGTCGGAAAGGGACGGCGGGGAGGCGGGCGGCGTGTCCATATCGCCGCCAAGCATAGGCATCCGCCGACGGCGCCCGCCCCGGGATTTCCGCCACCCCGCCGCAGCAGGGCGGCGGAACGCGCCGGCTCAGGCGCGCTTCTGCTCGCGGTAGTAGCGCTCGGCGCCGGGATGCAGCGGCACCGGGTACGTGTCGATCGCGGAGCGCGGGTCGAGCTGCCGGCCCTCCGGGTGCGCGCGGGCGAGCCGCGGTTTGGCGACGAACAGCAGCCGGGTGAGCTGGTACGCGGACTCGGCGCCGATGGTGTGCGGTACGGCCAGGATGTTCGGGATCGACACCGTGGTCACCGACGACAGGCCGTACGCGTTGGTCGGGATCCAGCCCGAGGCGTACACCTCGCCGTACTGGCTGCGCATGGTGTCGAGGTACTGGCCGAGGTCGAGCAGGCGTACCGGGGAGTCGCCGTCGGTGACGAACTTGGCGATGGCCGGCGTGGGCAGCCCGCCGGAGAAGAAGAACGCGTCGACGACGCCGGCCCGCAGCGCGGCGATCGAGTCGTGCAGGTCGAGCCGGTGCCGTTCGAACCCGCGCAGGGTGATGCCGGCGGCGGCGAGCATCCGGGTCGCGACGATCTCCGTGCCGGAGCCGGGCGCGCCGGTGGACACCGGTCGCCCGGCCAGCCCGTCCAGGTCCTTCATCTGGCTCTCCGCGCGGACCACCAGGTGCACGTAGTCGGAGTAGAGCCCGGCGAGGGCGCGCAGCGGGTACTTGGCGTCGAACGGTCCGCGCCCGGACTGCGCCTCGTCCGCCACGTCGACCGTACTGAAGGCGAGCCGGGCCCGGCCGTCGCGGAGCCGTTCCTGGTTGTCGGCGGATCCGCTGGTGACGAGCGGATCGGAGCGCCACCGGGTGCGGAGGGTGACCGACAGCGCACGGCCGAGCGGCCAGTACACCCCGCCGTCCTCGCCGGCGGACAGCGGCAGCGGCGGCCGCGGCACCTCCTCCTCGGTACAGCCGGGCAGCAGTGCGGCGGCGCCCGCGGCGACGAGCCCGCCCAGCAGTCGGCGCCGCTTCACCCCGCCACCTCCGCGTACTGCTCGTCGTACGGGGCGGGGTCGGGTGGCCGGGCGGCGAGCCGTACCCGGGCGTCGACTCCGGTGGGGAACGCGTGGCGGAGTTCGAGCTGGCCGCCGGACGCCGTGACGAGGGCGTCGGCGATGGCGAGGCCGAGCCCGGCGCCGGCCTGGTTACGGTCGGAATGCCGGCGCCAGAACGGTTTCACCGCGCTCGCGAGCTGGTCGTCGGTCATGCCCGGGCCGTCGTCGGTGACGTGCACGTCCACCCACGCCCGGCCGGTACGTACCGCTATGTCCACTGTGGACCCTCGTCCGCCGTTCTTGATCGCGTTGTGCACCAGGGCGTCGATCACCTGGTCGAGCGTCTCGGACGCGGCGCGTACCGGGGCGGTGTCGACGCCGGAACGGGTCAGCGTCACGCCCTCCGCCTCCGCGACCGGCTGCCAGGACGCGACCCGCGCGTCGGCGATCGCGCCGGCGTCCAGGTCGACCAGCTCCGCCTGCTCGGCCCCGGTCCGCACGAACGTCAGCAGCGACTCGAAGATCGCGGCGAGCCGGTCCACCTCCTCCAGGACGAGCCGGTGGTCCTCCGCCGCCTCGACCGGTACCGCGTCGCCCAGGTTCTCCACCCGCAGCCGTACGGTCGCGAGCGGCGTCCGCAACTGGTGGCTGGCGTACGAGATGAAGCCGCGCTGGCGTTCGATCAGGGTGGCGAGCCGGTCCGCCATGGTGTTGAACGACGTGGCGAACCGGCGTAACTCGGGCGGACCCGTGTCGTCGTGTACACGTTCGGTCAGCTCGCCGCGACTGATCGCGTGCGTGACCTCGTCGAGTTCGTTGAGCGGGCGGGCCAGCCAGCGGGTGATCGGCACCGCGAGCGCCGCGCCGATCGCCAGGATCACCAGGCCGATCGCGGCGAGGACCGCCAGCTGCTGGGCGATCGTGGCGCGCAGGCTGCCGGTCGGCGACACCGTCACCACGACGCCGGTGATCATGCCGGAGTTGCCGATCGGCTCCGCGACCACCATCGGCGCGTCCTGCCACGGCCACACCACGCCGCTGGCCTGCGCCCGGGTACCGGACAGCGCCGCCTGGAACGCGCCGCGCACGCCCTCGGAGAACGGGTCGATGCCGCCGCGCGAGGCGAGCCGGATCGTGCCGTCCGGCAACACGATCGCGACACCCACCCCGTACAGCCGGTCGTACTCGGTCATCTCGGTCTGGAGCACCGACGTGTACCGGCTGGGCAGCGCCTGCTCGGCGATCGAGGCGAACCGGGTCGTGTCGTTGACCCGGTCGATGAACACGCTCTGCGTCTCCCGCTGCGCGATCGCCACCGACAGCGGCACCAGGAACGCCACGAGCGCCACACCCAGCAGCGACAGGTACGCGATGAGCAACCGGCGCCGCATCAGGCCCTCCCGCTACGAGACATGCCCGGCGCCCTCCGGGTCGAACCGGTAGCCGACGCCGTGCACCGCCTCGATCCGGCCGGCGGCCGAGATCTTCGAGCGCAGCGAGCCGATGTGCACCTCCAGGGTCCGCGCGGCGCCCGGCCAGGTGGCCCGCCACACCTCCATGATCAACCGGTGCCGCGGGACGACCGCACCCGCCTCCCGCGCCAACACCACGAGCAGCTCGTACTCCTTGGGGCGCAACGCGACCGGGGCGTCGGCGACCGACACCTGCCGCGCGTCCAGGTCGATGCGCAGCGCGCCGACCGCGACCGGGCCGGCGGGCCGCGGCCGGTGCCGGCGCAGCACCGCCTCGATCCGCGCGGTCAGCTCCGCCATGCTGAACGGCTTGACCAGGTAGTCGTCCGCACCGGTACGCAGGCCGAGTACGCGGTCGCGTTCCTCGCCGCGCGCGGTCAGCACGATCACCGCCACGTCGGAACGGCCCTGCAACTGTTTGCAGACCGCGAGCCCGTCCATGTCCGGCAGGCCGAGATCCAGCAGTACGAGATCGCAGGGCGGCGCGGCGAGCGCCTCGGCACCCGTCCCGACATGTGTCACCCCGTAGCCACGTCGTCGCAGTGCGACGCACAACGCGTCGGCCAGTCGCACGTCGTCTTCGACCACGAGGATTTCCACATCACGCTCCGTACTCGATCACCGGTGCTGCACGTGGGCTGCTCAATGTTTGCTCAACGATCGTCCCCGAGGCGCGCCCAGCAGTCCAGATACACCTATGGTCACGATCAATCGGAGTGCGCGGACCCGGCGGTTCCGGGCCCGAAGGCTCCCGCAGGGGTGCCGACAGGGATGGCGCCGACAACCCATCCCGGCCGGACCTCTCCAGCCGACCGAGGAGGACACCATGCTTCCAGATCTGGCGGCGTTGCGCCGACGACTGTCGGCCGGTCCCATCGACGCCCGTACCGCGCTGGCCGAGGCCGCCGTGCTCTACCGCGCGGTGACACCCCCCAGCGGCGGCCGTGAGCCGCGCGGCTCCGCCATCGGCGTACTGGCCGAGCCCGAGACGCTGACCTCGTTCGACACCGCCGACGCGGCCCACCGCTTCGCCGGCGCCGTACGGCAGGGCACCGGGGTCGCCGCCCGCGTCGACAGCCGCGTACTCGGCATCCGGCACCGGCACGAGATGCACTTCGTCCTCGCCGCGCCCGAGAACCACACCGCCGTACTCGGCGCCCTGTCCGGCGGGTGGCGCGGCGCGACCGCGGCCGTCAGCATGGCACCGGTCGGCCTCGGTACGCCCGCGAGCCGGCGCGCCCCCGCCACCGCCGCCGCGATCTGGCGCGGCCTGCTGCTCACCACCACCCCGGTCCGCAACGCCGCCGGGCTGCGGCTGCGGATCCGCGACACCGACCTGCTGGCCCTCGCCGTACGGTCCGCGCAGACGCTCGGTGTCGTCACCCGCGCCCGCGCCACCTCCGGCCTCGGCATCCTCTGCGTCGAGGAGCAGGAGTCGGTGAACCGGCTGCTGGAACGCCTGCTGCCGCGCATCCCCGGCCAGCGTCGCGGCGCCACCACCCGACCCGCCGGTACGACCCGGCCCCTCGCGCCCGGCCGTCGGCTCACCGCCGTACGCTGAGCGCCCCCTCGTCCCCTCCCCATCGCTGCCGGCGTCGCCGCACGGGTAGGCACCCCCCGCCCACACCCGTCCGGCGGCGCCGGCAGTGTCGCGTCCACGGCGCGCACCCGCCGGAGGTCCGAGGCGATACCCTGTGCGGTTCGCCTGTCGACCTCGGGAGGGACACATGAGACAGGTTCTGGCGGCGGTGGCCGCGAGCGCGTGCGTGGTGGGCGTGCTCGCCGGCGGTACGACGGCGGCGAGTGCCGCGCCGCGCGACGTGCACCTCACCGTGCTCGGTACGACCGACGTGCACGGGCACGTGCTCAACTGGGACTACTTCAAGAACGCGCCGTACTCCGACGCGAAGGGCAACAGCGTCGGGCTGGCGCAGGTGTCCACAGTGGTCAATCAGGTACGCGCGGAGCGCGGCGCCGGCTCGACCCTGTTGGTGGACAACGGCGACGTCATCCAGGGCACCCCGCTCGACTCGTACTACGCGACGGTCGACCCGATCACGAAGACCGGCGCGACGCACCCGATGTCCGCCGCGATGAACGCGATGCACTACGACGCGGGCGCGGTCGGCAACCACGAGTTCAACTTCGGCGTGGACTACCTGCGGGCGTACCAGAAGCAGCTCGGGTTTCCGTTGCTGGCGGGCAACGTCACCGACCACCGGACCGGCGCGCCCGCGTTCGAGCCGTACGTGATCCGGACGATGCACCCGAAGGGCGCGCCGCCGGTGAAGGTCGGCCTGCTCGGGTTGACCACGCCCGGCAGCGCCATCTGGGACAAGGACAAGGTGTCCGGCCGGCTCGACTTCACCGGTGTCGTCGAGGGCGCGAAGAAGTGGGTGCCGCGGGTCCGCGCGGCCGGCGCCGACGTGGTGATCGTGCTCGCGCACTCCGGCATCGACACCTCCTCCTCGTACGGGGACGCGTTGCCGTGGCCGGAGAACGCGTCGAAGCAGATCGCCGAGGAGGTACCGGGGATCGACGCGATCCTCGCCGGCCACACGCACCTGAACAACGCCGAGGTGGTCGCCACCAACAAGCAGACCGGCAAGCGGGTCGTCATCTCGCAGCCCGGCCTGTGGGGCGAGCGGGTGTCCCGCTTCGACCTGACCCTGACCCGCAGCCACGGCCGGTACTCGGTGTCCACAGTGGACTCGTCGCTGCTGGACCCGGCGAAGGCCGCGCCGGACCCGGCGGTCGTCGCGGCCACGAAGACCCAGCACGCCGCCACCATCTCGTACGTCAACTCGGTGATCGGGTCGTCCACCGGGGACATGCCGGCCGGGCCGTGCCGCTACTCCGACTGCGCCGCACTGCATTTCATCAACCAGGTACAGACCGAGACGGTGCACGCCGCGCTCGCCGGCGGCCCCGACGCCGACGTGCCGGTACTCTCGATCGCGGCACCGTTCAACCGGGACGGCGGAGTGCACTCCGGTGACGTCACCGTGCGGGACATCGCCGGGCTGTACGAGTACGACAACACGCTGCTGGGCGTCGAGCTGACCGGCGCGCAGCTCAAGCCGTACCTGGAGAAGTCGGCGGAGTACTACCGGCAGGTGTCCGGGACGGGACCGTACGCCGCGGACGACATCACCAACGCGCCGACCACCGACTCCCCCAACGGCACCCCGGACTACCTGTACGACGTGATGTCCGGCGTGACGTACGACGTGGACATCGCCAAGCCGGCCGGCCAGCGCATCGAGAACCTTGCGTACCAAGGGAAGCCGGTCGCCGACGACGCGAAGTTCGTGCTCGCCGTCAACAACTACCGGCAGTCCGGCGGGGGCAACTTCCCCGGCGTGACGACCGCGCCGGTGGTGTACAACGCGCAGGTGGAGATCCGGCAGTCGCTGATCGACTGGGTGCAGGCCAAGGGCACCATCGACCCGGCGCAGTTCCCCGCGACCGACTGGCGACTCGTCGCCGACGGCCAGCCGGTCCAGGTCACCGGTTGACGCGCGCCGGCCCCCGGTCGGCACCACGACCGGGGGCCGGATCCGCGATAGGGTCGGCGGATGGGGCATCTGCTGCCGTTCCTCGGGTTGTGCGTGCTGATCACCGTTACCCCCGGCCTGGACACCGCGGTCGTCGTACGCGGGGTGCTGCGCGGCGGCCGCGACGCTGGCCTGCGTACGGCGGTGGGCTGTGCCGCGGGGCTGTTCGTACACGCCACGCTCGTCGCGGTCGGGCTGGCCGAACTGTTGCTGCGCAGCGCGACCGCGTTCGAGGTGGTGAAGGTGACGGGCGCGGCGCTGCTCGTCGTACTGGGCGGCCGCTCCCTCTGGTCCGCCCTACGACCGTCCACATCGGACACACTCGCGCCGCCGGCGACGACCGGAGCGGAGGCCGGGACGTCCGGGCGACCGGCGGCACTCGGGACGGCCGCGACGCCTCCCGGGGCGGACCCGCGTACCGGGGCGTCCGTGGGGCCCGGGATGGCCGTGGCCGCAACGGATTCCGCCGGTTCGGACACCGGATCGGGTCGGGTGCGCGGCGGGACGCCGTTCCTGCAGGGGTTGCTGTGCAACCTGACCAACCCGAAGGCGACGCTGTTCTTCGTCGCCAGCCTGCCGCAGTTCGTGCCGGCGGACCGGCCGGCGGTCGCGGTTCCGACCGCGCTGGGACTGGCCTGCATCGCCGTCCTGTTCAGCCTCACCGGCCTGAGCGCGGTCGCGCTCGCGGTGCACCGGGTCCGCCACCTGCTGCGGTCCCGCCGGGTCCGCCGGATCCAGGACGCCCTGCTCGGTACGACGCTGGTCGCGCTCGGCGTCCGCGTCGCGACCGAGTGACCGCCGCGGGCGCCGGCCGGGCACAGCGCCGTACCGCCGGGCGTCCGCGGGCACACCACACCACCGAGGGGACCGCCATGCCGCACGACGCGACACACCTGGCCGACCTGCTGGACGCCGAACTGGACCAGGCCGCGGAGACCGGCCACGACGTGACCGCCGTCCGCGCCCGGTACGCGGCGCTCGGTGCCACGCCCGCCGCCGCCGACCTGGCCGTACTGCTGGACGAGCTGGCCGGGGCGGACCACCTCGGGCCGGGCGCCGACCGGTACGAGGAGCCGTCGGCGCTGGCCGCGATCACCGCCGGCTGGCCCGGCGACGACGACACACCCGCGCCGCTCGACGACCGGTACGACGAGGCGGTGCGCGGGGCGTGGCTGGGCCGGATCGCCGGAAACATGCTGGGCAAGCCGATCGAGGAGGGCGACCACTGGACCCGCGACCGGATCCGGTCGTTCCTGGAACTGTCCGGCGCGTACCCGCTGACGGACTACGTGCCGGTGCCCGACCCGGTGCCGGCCGGATATGTGCTGCGCGACAACTGGACGGAGACCACGCGCGGGCGGGTGGACGGCAGCTCGCGGGACGACGACGTCGACTACACGATCCTCGGGCTGCACCTGCTGGAGCTGCACGGCGCCGGTCTGCGGCCCGACCACGTCGCCGCCGGCTGGCTGCATCTCCTGCCGTACCACCAGACCTACACCGCGGAACGCGTCGCGTACCGGAACCTGGTCGACGGGCTGGCCGCGCCGGACACGGCGACGGTGCGCAACCCGTACCGGGAGTGGATCGGTGCGCTGATCCGCGCGGACGTCTTCGGCTACGTGTACCCGGGCGAGCCGGCCGCGGCGGCGCGGCTGGCGTACCAGGACGCGGCGCTGTCCCATGTGGCGAACGGGATCTACGGCGAGATGTGGGCGGCGGCGTTGGTGTCGCTGGCGTTCGTGGAGCCCGATCCGGCCGAGCTGCTGCGCCGTTCCCTGCGGTACGTGCCGGCGCGGTCCCGGCTCGCGGAGACGCTCGCCGCGGTGCTCGCGTCGTACCGGCGGGGGGCGGGTTGGGAGGAGGCGATGGCCGAACTGGACGCGACCACCGGGCACTACTCGTGGGTGCACACGGTCAACAACGCCGGCGTACTCGCGGCGGGCCTGCTGTGGGGCGGCGGCGACTTCACCCGGACCGTGGCGCTGACCGTACAGGGCGGGCTGGACACCGACTCGAACGGCGCGACCGCGGGCTCGGTCGCCGGCATCCTGACCGGCGCGGCCGGCATCCCTCCACAGTGGACGGAACCGCTGCGCGACCGGGTACGCAGCGCGCTGTTCGGCTTCGACGGCGTACGGATCAGCGACCTGGCCGCGCGCACCGCCGCGCTCGCCCGCCGCCTGCGTACCCGATCGGCGGATGCACCGGTGTCGACCGGTTCGTGACTGTTCCGGCAGCGATCGGCGCCGATGGCCCGACCGCTGCCGGTACCGGCGGCGGCGCGCCCACCGTACCCTCGGGTACGGTGTCGACCGGGCCCGGGATCCCTTGTGTCCCAGCGGTTCCGGTGTTTCGGAAGGATCCGGCGGGAGTTGCCGAAAACGACGCCGATAGATGGCTACATCGAGTAGCGTCTTGCTTACCGACGGCGATACGGCCGCCGGAACACACCTCTCAGGGAGCCATCATGATCGCAATCTTCTCGCACGGGTTCGCGTTCTTCCTCCGCTCCTGGTGGCTGTGACCGGCCACCGGTGACAGACGCCGAAGGGCGCCCGGTATCCAACCGGGCGCCCTCGGCACGTCCACATCGGACTGTCCGATGTGGACTCAGCGGCCGCGCTGCTCCCGGTACCGGGCGATCAGGGTCGCGGTCGACGGGTCCGCCTCGCCGGGCTCGCCGTGCAGCAGCGGGGTCAGCTGCTTGGCCATCTCCTTGCCCAGCTCGACGCCCCACTGGTCGAACGAGTCGATACCCCACACCGTGCCCTCGGTGAACACGATGTGCTCGTACAGCGCGACGAGCTGACCGAGCGTCGCCGGGGTCAGCTTCGGTACCAGGATCGACGTCGTCGGGTGGTTGCCCGGCATCACCTTGTGCGGCACCACGTCCGCCGCCACACCCTGCGCCTCGATCTCCTCCGCCGTACGCCCGAACGCGAGCGCCGAGGTCTGCGCGAAGAAGTTCGCCATGAACGCGTCGTGCATGTCGCCCAGGTCGTAGTTCGGCTCGCTGAAGCCGATGAAGTCGGCCGGGACGGTCTTCGTACCCTGGTGGATCAGCTGGTAGAACGCGTGCTGCCCGTTCGTGCCCGGCTCACCCCAGAACACCTCGCCGGTCTGGTACGACACGGGCTGCCCGTCCCGCGTCACCGACTTGCCGTTCGACTCCATCGTCAACTGCTGCAGGTACGCCGGGAACCGGTGCAGCAGCTGGGAGTACGGCAGGACGGCGTGGGTCTGCGCGCCGAGGAAGTTGTTGTACCAGACGTTGAGCAGGCCGAGCAGCGCCGGCACGTTGCTCTCCAGCCGCGCGGTGCGGAAGTGCTCGTCGACGGCGTGGAACCCGGCCAGCATCTCGCGGAACCCGTCCGGGCCGATCGCGAGCATCAGCGACAGCCCGACCGCCGAGTCGTACGAGTAGCGACCGCCGACCCAGTCCCAGAAGCCGAACATGTTCGCCGGGTCGATGCCGAAGTCGCGCACCCGCTGCTCGTTGGTACTGACCGCGACGAAGTGCTTCGCCACCGCCGCGTCGTCACCGCCCAGCCCGGCCAGCAGCCAGGTACGCGCCTCGGTCGCGTTCGTCAGCGTCTCCAGCGTGGAGAACGTCTTCGACACGATCACGAACATCGTCGTCGCCGGGTCCAGGTCGGCGAGCGTCACCGACAGGTCGGTCGGGTCGATGTTCGACACGTACCGGCACTCGATGCCCGCGTCCCGGTACGGCGCGAGCGCCTCGTACGCCATGACGGGGCCGAGGTCGGAGCCGCCGATGCCGATGTTCACCACCGTACGGATCCGCTGGCCGGTGTGGCCCACCCACTCGCCCGACCGTACCCGCTCGGCGAACGCGGCCATCTGGTCCAGCACCGCGTGCACGTCCCGCACCACGTCCTGGCCGTCCACGACGAGGCTCGCGTCCCGCGGCAGCCGCAGCGCGGTGTGCAGCACGGCGCGGTCCTCGGAGGTGTTGATGTGCTCACCGCGGAACATCGCCTGGATCCGGTCCCCCAGCGCCACCCGCCCGGCCAGCGCCACCAGCAACCGGACCGTCTCGTCGGTGACGAGGTTCTTGCTGTAGTCCACGTACAGATCGGCGGCCTGCGCCGTCATCCGCGTCACGCGCTCCGGGTCCGCCGCGAACTCGTCCCGCAGGTGGATCGTCCGGATCTTCTCGGCGTGCGCGGCCAGCGCCGCCCACTCCTCGGTCGTGGTGATGTCAGCACTCACTGTTCGCTCCAACGCTCGGCGCGTGTTGTCGTCGGTGGTGCCTCGCGGCCACGCCCAGGGTCACCGCGGCGGCCCCCGTCACGCCCCGCTCAGCGCATTCTCACCGGTCCGATCATGCCTCATCGCTGATCGGAGGCCGAACCGAACCGCGGCCAGGGCGGTGCGTGCGGAACCGTACCGCGGGGCAGAATGGGGACACACCACCCGCACGAACCGCAGGCCGTCGAGGCAACGCCGGACGGCGGCGCGCGGACCGGAAGCACCCGGAGCGGCCCATGAGCATGCTTTCCGACCTCGGCCACGACGTACCGCCCGAGGTGCCCGGGTACTCCGCGCTCCGCCTCATCAGCCGCGGCTCCACCGCCCGGGTGTACCGCGCGGTGCAGGACGGGCCCGGCCGTACGGTCGCGCTCAAGGTCCTCCGCCTCGACGACGTGCTCACCACCGTCACCCACGTCGAGCGCGAACTCGCCACCATGGTCGAACTGTCCGCCCAACCGCACATCGTCAGCGTCATCGACACCGGCAGCACCACCGGCGGCGAGCCGTACCTGGCGATGGAGTACTGCGAGGACGGGTCGTACGCGGGGATCCTGCACCGGCACGGGCCGGTCGCCGTCGACGAGGTCGTCGACCTCGGCATCAAGGTCGGCGAGGCGCTCGCGGCCGCACACGCCGCCGGCATCGTCCACCGCGACGTCAAACCGCAGAACGTGCTGCGCTCCCGGTTCGGCCCCGCACTCACCGACTTCGGCATCTCCCGCGGCGTACGCGAGGAGATGAGCAGCCTGACGCTCATCAAGATGAGCCCCTACCACGCGTCCCCCGAGGCGCTGCGCCGCGAACCGCAGTGCCCCCGCTCCGACATCTACGGCCTCGGCTCCACCATGTGGACACTCCTCGCCGGCTGGCCGCCGCTCGCCCCACCCGGCCAACCCAGACCCGACGTCTTCGAGTACCGCAACGCCGTGCTCGGCCGCCCCGCCCCGCCGGTACCCCGCGGCGACGTCCCGCACTGGCTCCAGGACGTACTCGCCCGCGCGCTCGCCACCGACCCCGCCCACCGGTACGCGGGCGGCACCGAACTCGCCGCCGCGCTGCAACGCGGCTGGTCGCAGTGGCTCGGCGAGCCCTGGGTACCGCCCACCATCTACCTCCCCCTCGGCCCCGCCACGGTGTCGGGTACCGCGACACCTGCCGGCCCGGATGTCGATCCGGTACCGGCCGCCGGGGACGCGTCGTCGGCACCCGGTACTGCGGCGTCGGCCTCGGGAGATGCGTCGTCGGCCCCGGGGGATGCGGCGTCGGTCGCGGGCGACCGCGCGGAACCGTGTGCGGTGCCGGATTCGGTACCGGCCACGCCTTTCCTCGCGCCCGCGCGACCCGCACCCGCGTCTCTCGCGTCCACGCCAGCCGTACCCACGCAACCCGCGCCGGCCGCGGTCGCCGGCCACGGGGCCGACACGGCGCCGGCCGTCGACGGGGGATCCCCGCTGCACGGCGGATTCGCCGGCGATGTGACAACACCCGCGACCGCCCCATCGGGTACGAGCGCCATCGGAGGCGCTCCGCCTGCAACGGGCACCGGCCCCTCCGACGGCGGGGTGCTCGCCGCGGGCGCCGCACCGGGCGGGCGTGCGGTCGCCGTACCGGAAGCCGGATCCGCCCAACAGTACGGTTCCGGCACGGAAACATCGGCGGTCACCGCGGCCTCGGCCGCCACATGCGGCAGTACGGGCACCAGCGCTGCGGGGAACGCCACGGACTCCGCAGGCCCCACGAACGCTCCAGACTCCACTGAATCCACTGACCCCGCGGACGCCACTGACTCCACAGCCGCCGTGAACGCTCCGTACGCCACGGGCGCACCGGGCGCCGAGGGCACCACCGACGCGACGCGCACCACGGACGCCAGGGACGCCACTGGCTCCGCGGACGCCCCGGACGCCGTGGATGGCCGGGACGCCGCGCACGTAGCGCACGCCGGAAGCGGCTACGACGTCCCCGCGGATCCGGCCGACGACATGCTGGGCGCGGGCGGAACGGCGGGCTCGGGGGACATGCCGTCGGCCGGGTTCCTGCGATGGGCGGATTCGGCTCCACCAACGGGATCCCGGCCGTGGCACGACTCCGCGCTACCGACCATGTCGCGCCCCTGGATGGAGGCGGCACCCCCGGTCGCGCCGTGGGCCGACGCCGCACCGCCGGCCGACGCGACGAGTACGACGGGGACCGGCACGCCGGGATCCGCACCACTGCCCGCGAACGTGACCGGAAACGATGCGGTGGACGCCGCGCCGCCGGCCGAGACCGGTGCAGTGAACGCCCCGCCGCCGACCGGGAACGGTGCAGTGAACGCCCCGCCGCCGGCCGGCAACGGTGCGGCCGACTCCGCATCGCTGCCTGGGAACGGTGCGGCCGACTCCGCATGGCTGCCCGGGAACGGTGCGGCCGACTCCGCATCGCTGCCCGGGAACGGTGCTGCCGGCCCCATGCCGCTCAGCAGAAACGGTGCCGTGGACGCCGCGGAACCGACCGGACGCGGTACGACGGCGTCGCGTGCCGGGGCCGGTGCGACGACACGCGGTGAACCGGGGCAGCCAGGGACTGCGACGCCCGCCGAGTACGCGACGGCCGAGACGCACCGCGGCGCCGGCGGTCGTGGTGCCGCGTACGACCCGGCGGATTCCCTTGTACCGCAGGGCAAGTCGGCATC
Source organism: Actinocatenispora rupis (assembly GCF_016861975.1). Lineage (GTDB taxonomy): Bacteria > Actinomycetota > Actinomycetes > Mycobacteriales > Micromonosporaceae > Actinocatenispora > Actinocatenispora rupis. The sequence continues at coordinate 21,687 of NZ_BOMB01000033.1, forward strand.
ATCCGGCGGGACCGGGACGGCCGCGGAGCGCGACGGTGACCGCGCGGCGGGGAGTACGGGTGCGGCACGGTCGAAGTGGGCGCGGCCGGTGGAGCCGATCGTGGTGTTCACGGGCCCGGCGGGGCCGGCGGCGCCCCCGGGCGGGCAGCAGGCGCGGCGTCGGGCACGGCGCCCGGAGTCGGTCGCCGCGCCGGCGCCGGCCCCGGTACGGTTCGCGCCGCGTGCGACGCGTCGGCGTACCTGGGCGGCGTTGGCGGCGGCCGCCGTGGTGGGGGTCGCGCTGGGAACGGGTGTGGTGGCGGTGACGCGGTTGTCGGCGGCGGACCCGCCGGCGCCGGGCCGTACGGCGGCGCCGACAGCGGGCCCGCGCGCGGCCACGGACGTACGGTTGACGGACCGCGGGGCGTACGTGGTGCTGAGCTGGACCGACCACAGTGGAGGGTCGGCGGACTACGTGATCCTGGGCCGGGCGAACGGGGGCACGAAGACCCGGATGGCGCGGCCGGGTCGGCAGACGTCGCAACGGATCGACGGCCTGGCCCCCGGCACGAACTACTGCTTCACCGTGGTGGGGCTGGTCGCGGGCGCGGACCCGTTGAGCAGCGCGCCGGCGTGCACCACCCGGTAGCCGGAGCGTCCACATCGGACGGTGCGATGTGGACTCCTCACGGTTCGGTACGGGCGGTGCCGGTCCAGGACTTGCTGCCGCCCGCGGTGTCCGTGACCGTCGCCGTGATGTCGTACTGCGTGTCCGCGGTCAGCGTGGTGAACGTGTGGGTGTAGGTGCCGGCGCCCCGGTTGCCGCCCTCGAAGCAGTCCCATGTCCAGTGCGCCTGCGCCAGCGTGACCGCGCACGTCTTCAGTCCGGTACCGGCCAGCGACACGGTGAGCGTGACCGTGTCCGACGTGGTCGAGTCGACGCTGACGTCCATCGCCAGCGCCGGCCCGGACGACGGCATGGTGACCGTCTTCGACGTCTTCTGCCCGTCGCCCACCGAGTTCCGCGCCCACACCGTCACCGTGTACGTCGCGCCCGGCGTGAGCGTGTCGTACGTCTTGGTGCGGGTGGTGCCGGTGGAGTCGGTGCCGTGGTCGGTCTTGTCGATCAGGTACGTGACCGGGGTGCGGCCGTTGCCCGGCGCGGCGCCCCAGCTGACCGTGATGCTGTTGGCGTTGTTGACCTGTACGTCGAGCGACGACACCGCGCCGGGCGCGTCGTAGGGCGTGACCGCGTTGCTGGGGGTGGACGGTCCGCTCGCCGCGTCGGATCCGTTGCGTGCCACCACGGTGAACGTGTACGACCGGCCGGCGGTGAGGTTGGTCAGGTCGCCGTCCGGCGAGTCGAACACGCCGACGACGGTGCCGCCGGAGCGCACCACGTAACTCGTCGCGCCGCGTACGGCGGACCAGACGACGTGCACGGTGCCGGCGGCCGGCGTGGACGCGACGACCCCGACGGGCGCGGCCAGTACGGTGCCGGACGGGGTGACGGGTTCGGACAGCGCGTCCGGGCTGCGACCGTACCGGTTGAGCGCGGTGAGGCGGAAGGTGTAGCTGGTTCCGTTGCGCAGCCCGGTGATCCGGGTGCCGGTGGCGGCGCCGGCCAGGGTGCGGTGCCCGCCGCCCCACGACAGCCGGTACGACGTGACCGGCGCGCCGTTGTCCACCGGCGTACGCCAGGACAGGTCGACGCGGGCGTCCCCGGCGACCGCGGTGACCGGTACCGGCGGGCCGGGCGGGCCGGTCGCGCGGGTGGTGTCCGGCCGGTTGCCGCGCCCGGCGTCGGCGTCGCCGTGCCCGCGCCCGTGCCCGGACGGGGCGGCGGTCTCCGACTGTCCCGGAGCGGCGATCAGCGCCGGCGGCCCCGAGTCCCCCGGCCGGCTCGTCTGGTACTTGGTGATCACCCGGGTGACTCCGTTCGCGTCGACGACCCGCGCCACCGACGAGTCCGGCGCGTTGATCATCAGGTGGTCGCCGTGCACCTCCAGCTCCAGCGGCCCGGTCGCGCCGGCCAACCCGAGCGTCGCGGTACGCCGACCCGTCCGGTCGAACACGTACACGACGTGGTGGCTGGTGCAGGGGACGTAGATGCGGCCGGCGAACGGGACCGCCGTGCCGAGGTCCATCCCGGTCGGCAGCGCGAACGCCGACGGTCGGGCGCCCCGGTCGGTGGACACCGCGACGACCCGGTCCGGCGGCGTCGCGGTCACCGCGACCAGCGACCCGACCGTACGGTCCGGGACGCTCGCCTTCGCCAGCCCCACCGGCGACCGCACCGTACGGGTGGCGGTCGGGTCGACGAGCGCGAAGCGCCCCGCGGTACGGTCGACCGCCAGCGCGCCGTGGTCGAGGACGGTGAGGCGCAGGTCGTGGCCGGGCGGGGCGACGGTCACCGTACGGTCGACGGTGGCGACGTGCACCGGGAAACGCAGCCGTACGACGGTGCCCGCCGCCGGCACCCCCACCCACAGCCCGCCGTCCGCGTCGAACGCGCCGCCCACGATCCGCCCGGCCAACTGCACCCGCCGGTCCCGGCCGCGCAGGGTACCGGGATCGATGCCGTGCACGGTGCCGGCGTCGTGGTCGACGATCGCGGCCTGGTCACCGGACAGCGCGAGCGTCAGGTCCCGGTCCTTGCCCACCGTCAACCAACTCGTGAACCCGAGCAGGGTCAGGTTCACCGACGAGATCCGGCCCGTGTCCAGGTCGTACAGCAGGAGGTAGCGGTCGTTCTGCACGACGCGGACCCGGTGGCCGCGGGAGTCGGTGACGGCCTGCGTGACATCCACCCGCGCGGCGCCCGCGTTGACCCGGCCGACCTCGGCCGGCCTGCTGCTCCACAACCAGACGTTGCCGGAGTCGATGTCCAGCGCCCGGCTCACCGCGCCGCTGCCCAGTACCGTCGCCACCAGGAACACGGTCGTCACGAGCACCGGCGCGGCGACCGGCAGGCCGCGGAACCGCCGTGGTACCAACCGGTGCAGCGTCACCGACACATCCGGCACCCGCATGGGTCACCCCTCACCGACGCCGACGATCCGGCACCGAACACCTGTGGCGGACCCGCCGATCATATTCGGGTACGGAACGCACCCCAAGTCCCGTTACAGCCCCGCAACGGCTTTGGACACCGTTGAGGTAACCGGAAGTACCGGAGGGGACGCGGGCGCGGGATCCGTTGCCCGCCGGCCGATCCCGCGACCCCGGCGGACCCGCGCTCACCGGCCCGTACCCGATGGGTCGGGTGGGTCGTCGGTGTCGCCGAGCGGTACGTCGTACCAGTTCAGCAGTCGGCGGCGGCCGATGCCGGGACCATCCGATGTGGACGGTCGGGGACCACCTTGCGCGTCGGCGGGCCGGTCGCCGTCCGTGTCCGGCGCCACGGTCCGACCGTCGGCACCGTTGTCCGCCGCCGGCGGCTCCCACCCGGCCTCGACGTCCAGGGCCAGCCGGACGAACTGCCGTTCGAGCCAGGTGATCCGGTTGTGGCAGCGGACCAGCGCCTCCCGGTCCACCGGCCCCGGCCCGTCGAGCAACCCCGACAACACCGTGTACTCGCGCGACAGCCGCAGGTTCGGTGGATCGCCGAGCACCAGATGGGCCATGGCGCGCTCGTCGGCGAAGTCGAACAGCGTGCCGGCGGCGTCCGGGACGTCCCGCAGGATCGCGGCGACCAGAGCGGACCGGTACATCGAGACGGGCACGGCGACCGGCGGGGCCGGCGCCACCGGCGTGCTGTCGCGTACCACGGCGTCGAGGGCGGGCGACGGCGTGCCGGACTCGTCGGCGGTGCCGTCCGGCAGCACGCGCACCGTGCCGCGCAGGCCGTCCAGCGTCTCGCCGTGGCCGCCGACGCGTACCGCCACCACCGTGACGTTGTCGCCCATCCCAGTCGGCGCCGTACGTTCCCGCGCCGCGTCGTGGATCGCCGTCGCCGTACGCTGCGGGTCCGTCGTCACCAGCGCGGCCAGCTCCCGCGGAGACAACGCCTCCCGCCCGTCCGGCAGCGCCTGGAAGACGCCGTCGCTGACGTACAGGACGGTGTCGCCGGGCGCCAGCTCCACCGCGACCAACTGCGGCACCACCGTACGGTCCCAGCCCGGTCCGGACAGCGCCTGCGTCAGCAGCCCGTCCGCGGTCTCCTGGTCCACGGTGAGCTGCCGCGCCTCCGACTCCCCCGCCCGCACCAGGTACGCCCGCGAGTCGCCGACGTTGACCACGGTCAGTACGCCGTCCCGGACGACGCCGGCGACCAGCGTGGTCGCCGACCCCACCGGCGCCTCCGCCAGCAGCCGACCCTGGGCCGCGGCCACGCCGCCGAGCAGGTCCGCCGGGCCGGCACCCTCGGCCACCTCGGCCAGCTCCCGTACCGTCAGCCCGGACGCCACGTCGCCGGCAGGGCCGCCGCCGAGCCCGTCCGCCACCCCCGCCACCGCGCCGGTCAACGCCGAGTCCTGCTGGTAGTCGCGGTCGCCCTGCCCGGTCCGTACCCCGAACGACAGCGCGCCCACCGAACCCGGGTCGCCGCCCGGTATATCCACGACCTCCACCGCCGGCCGCCCGATCCCGTGCCCGCCGGCCCACGCCGCCACCTCGGCCCGGACCCGCGCCACGCCCGGCCCACCCCCCGACACGTCCACCACGCGAGCCTCGCCCCCCGTGCCCGCCGCGTCAACGTCCGACACTCCCGACGCGCCGTCCACCGTGCCCGGGTCCTCCCCCGTCGTACCACCCGCGTTCGCCGTCACCTCCGAGTCCCGTTGCCACACAACGGTTCCCGACGGCGGCGCTGAACTCCCCGGTACTGTCGCGCGGCGCGCCGACGTCGCGGTCGTCGCCGCGGTCGGCAACCAGCACGACGGGTAATGCGGCCGGACAGTTCGGCGGGTCGGTCGCGAGGCCGTCAGGCATGGTCGGCGTCGGCGCCATCGACAGCCACAGCGAGGGTTCCCAGCTCGGCGACCCCGTCGACCCCGTGGCGCGGGGTGCTCGCCCCCACCGCGACCGCCGCGTACGCCCGGCAGACCGGTACCACGCCGCGGCCCCGGTCGCACCGTCCGCAGTGGACGGTCCGCCAACACCGCCGTCCGGGGTGGACGGTCCACATGCGACGGTCCGCGAACCGGTCCGAACTCGGGACCGTGCAGGCGAAACCGGGTCTCCGGGCCACCACGCAGCCAGATGCGGTGACCCGGTGACCCGGTCGGCGTACGCGCCGCGGTCAGTGCGGGACGGCGGCGCGCGCGGCGCCGTCGGCCGCGGTGTAGCGGTCGTCGCCGGCGGTTGTCGTCCCGGAGAACTGCTGGTACAGCGCCTCCAGCTCGCCGGCCGCCGAGTTCCATTGGGTGACCGCTGTCGTGAAGTCGGTGCCGGCGGCGCTGTCCCGCTCCAACGCGCGGATCTTCCTGATCTCGTCGTCGATCGCGACGATCTGGCCGTGCATCGTACTGAGCGCGGCGGCGGCGAGCGTCAGGTCACCGCCGACGACGTAGAGCAGATCCGGGTCGTTCATCGTGCTCCTCCTGGTCTGCGTCCTCGATCCCGTCCGCGTCCGGCGTCCGGCGCGGCGATACCACCCGGACGACGGCGCGGGGCGTTGCCCCGGAGGGTGGTCGCGGATCGTGCCGTACGGCGGGCCCGGCCACCCCGGTCGTCATGCCCGGTCGAGCTCCGGGGGCGCCTGCGCCGCGACCTCGTCGTGCTCCTGCGCCACCAGCGTGTCGTTGCTGTCGTAGCTGTGGCTGGCCTTCGACACCGCGGCCTGCAGCAGGTTCAGCGCGTTCATCAGGCGGTTGCACGTGTCCCGCACGTCCATGTGGGTGGTGGCGGCGGCGATCGCCCCCTCGCTGGACCACACGTTGAGGACCGGCTCGACCGTGCCGACGACCTGCTGCGCCGCGCTCGCGAGTGCCGTGTGGTGGGTCTCGAACGTCTCGATGGCGTGCGCCAGCTGGGTCTTGCTGACCCTCATGTTCGTCGCATCCCCCATGGGGACACCTCCTCTGCGGGGCTGCCCCCGGCGAGGTGCCGACGCACGGCGGCCGCCGGCGGGCCAGCACCTCCCGATCACGCTTCGGTCATCCACGACGATATCGCCCAGGCAACCCCGACGCCAGGCACTGGCAGACCTGTTTTCCCTAGTACATAAGGGATTCTGAAGGTTCGTCAGGGAGCCTGAAGCGAACCGGACGCTGCGCCGACCGGACGGCAGCGGTCGGTTGTCGCCGTCCGGTCCTGGTACTCCTGCGCCGTGGCCCGCCGCGCAATCGAGCGCCGGTCCCTCCGGTATCCGCAGCAGCAGGCTCGCCGGCAGCCGCGACGGCGTGCCCCTGTCGTACCGCAGGCTGTGCAGGACCTCGCCGTCGGGGCACCGCGAACCGCTGCGCAAGCCCACCGCGGAGACCGGGTCATACGCCGATCCCCGTGCAGGACGCGGACGGCAGCATCGTCCGGATCGGTGCCACACCGACGATCCGCGCCACCGCGGCCACCGGCAGTGTCACCACGGCATCGACGTGTACCAGTTCGGAAAGCCGCCGCCGTCACCGGTTCGCGCTGAGGTCTACTGTGGACCATCCACTGTGGACGGTACTGGTGCGGACAGGATCAGCCGCACCTCGGTGTTGCGGTACCGGTTGCGCTCGAACGCCTTCTGCATCGGCACGTTGACCAGATCCGTCGTCGCCGTGATCCGGCGCGCCCCGTTCGCCGCGTGGAACCGCGTGATCTCCACCAGGATCTCGTCGATGTACCCGTTGCCGCGCGACTCCGGCAGCACGCCCAGGTATCCGACGTTCGGCCCGCCCGGGTTGTGCCACGGGATGCCGAACCCGACCAGCGCGCCGTCCGCGTCCCGCGCCAACCGCCACCAGTCGCGGGTCGCGGGCGCGCTCAGGTAGAAGTCCAGATCCTCCCGCGCCGCCGCGGCCCGCCCGTACGCCTCGACGTGCCGCCGCGTCGTCGTGTCCAAGCTGCCCACCGACACCTGCCGGAACACGTCCACGAACGCCTCGTCCGACGGCTCCGGCTCGAACACCAGCCGACCGCGCGACTCCGGCACCCCGCTGTCCGCGGTCCACACGTACTGCAGGCGCTCCAGATCCTCGGTCAGCCCGACCCGCTCCACCGCCGCGCGGCGCCACGCCATCTCGGCCTGCACCGGATCCCGGCGACGCCACTCGTTCGGCAACCGCAGCTGGTACTCCGGCGGCGTGCTCGCACCGGCCGCCGCGTACGCCTCGTGCGCCGCCGTCAACAGGCCCGCCGCGACACCCGCCCGGTCCGCCACCCGATCCGACACGTACAGGTGATCGAGGGTGGTCGGGGTGTCGTTGGTCGGCTGCGACCACCACACCGCCAGCGCGAGCAGCTCGCCGCGCTCCTCCGCCACCCACGTCCACTCCGGCCGGTACTGCCGATCGGCGAAATCCGACCGGTACCGCGCCGCGTCGACCCAGTTGACCGGATCACCCGTGCTGAACAACGCCGACACGCGATCCAACTCCGCGGCGGCGGTGGGACGAAACAACATGAAGCCTCCGTACACGACAAGGTGAACGGCGACCGGCTCAGGACGAGACGTCCCGGCCCGGAAGCGCCGTACGACAGACCGACATCGCACGCCCCCTCTCGTGCACGGCCGCCCCGTCGGCGGCTCCCGGGCGGGGACGCTAGGTCACCCGGCCCGCGCCGTCAAGGAATTTGAACCGTTCCGGCGCCCGCTCCGTGTCCGGTCGGAGACACTGACCGACGAAACGGGAGGCCGGAATGCCAGACACCAGTCGACGACGAGTACTTGCCGCCGGAGCCGGAATCGCCGGCGCCGCCGGCGTCACCGCCCTTGCCGGCTGCGGCGGCAACTCCGGGCAGTCCGGCACCGGGCAGTCCGGGTCCGGGCAGAGCAAGGCACCGTCCGTCAAGGCCGGTACGACCCTCGTCGCGCTCGACAAGGTGCAGGTCGGCCAGGCCGTCTCCGCCAAGAGCCCCGACGGCAAACCGCTCATCGTCGCCCGGCCCACCGCGCAGACCGCCGTCTGCTTCAGCGCCATCTGCACCCACCAGGGCTGTACGGTCGCGCCCGCCGGCAAGGAACTGCACTGCCCCTGCCACGGCTCGGTCTACCAGGCCACCACCGGCAAGAACGTCTCCGGGCCGGCGCCCCGCCCGCTCGACAAGGTCGACGTACACGTCGCCAACGGCCAGGTCGTCACCGGCTCCGCCTGACCGGAGCACCGCAGTACGCCGCGGGCCACGGCACGTCGCGGGCGGGGACACCTCGCGGGCCACGACACGTCGCGGGCCACGGCACGTCGCAGCGGCGCCCGCGAACGCCGGTGAGCCGCGACGGCGGGTGGGTGACCGCGAGTTGCCGCAGGCTGCGGTGAGCCGCGCTGGGTCGCAGGTCTTCGCGCTCCCGCGCCGATTCGTTGCGGGGGCTTCACTCATCCAGCACGGTGTCGTTGCGGGCTTCGCACGTCGCAGCGGGTCGCCTCGGGCTGTCCCGGGCCGGCGCCGCGGGCAGCCGCGGGGTGCCCCGGCCCCGGCCTGCGCCGGGCTGTCTCGGGCGGCCTCGTGCCGCCGCCGGTCGCGGTGCGTCGACCGGGCCGCCGACGGTGCGCGGTTGCCGTGTGAGCACACGGGAAGGGGAGCCGGTGAACGCACCGGCTCCCCTTCCGTCACGTCGCGGTGTCCGCGCCGCACCCGGTACTCCCGGATGCGGCGCGGTCCCCGGTCAGCTGCAGCCCGAGGTGGACCCGCAGCCCTCGCACACGTAGCAGCTACCGGCCGGGCGCATCTTCGTACCGCAGGTGAAGCACAGCGGCGCGTCCGCGGCCTTGCCCTGCACCGCTTCCAGCAGTTCGGTGGACGAACCGGCGCGCGCGGTCGGCGCGGGTGCCGGCGCCGGTTCCTCGACGCGACGCTCCACGGTGGGCGCCGACGCGGCCAGCCCGGCCAGGTCGACACCGTCGTCGACGACGTGCACCGACGCCGGGTCCTCGCCGCGTACCTCGGCCGCCCGCTCCGCGGAGGTGAGGATGCCCAGCTCGGACCGCTGCTCGAACGGCAGGAAGTCCAGCGCCAGCCGGCGGAACACGTAGTCCATGACCGAGTTCGCGATGCGGATGTCCGGGTCGTCGGTCATGCCGGCCGGCTCGAACCGCATGTTGACGAACTTCTCCACGTACGTCTCCAGCGGCACCCCGTACTGCAGGGCCACCGAGATCGCCACCGAGAACGCGTCCATCACGCCGGCCAGGGTCGACCCCTGCTTGCCCAGCTTGAGGAACACCTCGCCGATGCCGTCGTCCGGGTACGACGACGCGGTCAGGTAGCCCTCGGCGCCGGCCACGGAGAACGACGTGGTCCGCGACGGCCGCGACTTCGGCAGCCGCTTGCGCACTGGCCGGTACTCGACGACCTCGCTCTTCGGCGCCTCCGCCTTCGCCGGCTCCTTCTTCTTCGCCGACAGCGGCTGCCCGACCTTGCAGTTGTCGCGGTAGATGGCGAGCGCCTTCAGGCCGAGCTTCCAGCCCTGCAGGTACACGTCCTCGATGTCGGCGACGGTCGCGGACTCCGGCAGGTTCACCGTCTTGGAGATCGCGCCGGACAGGAACGGCTGCAGCGCCGCCATCATCCGCACGTGCCCCATCGGCCGGATCGACCGCTCACCCATCGCGCAGTCGAACACCTCGTAGTGCTCCGGGCGCAGGCCCGGCGCGTCCACCACGTGCCCGTGCTCGGAGATGTACTCGACGATCGCCTCGACCTGCTCCTCCTGGTACCCCAGGGAACGCAGCGCGCGCGGCACGGTCTGGTTGACGATCTGCATCGAGCCGCCGCCGACCAGCTTCTTGAACTTGACCAGCGCCAGGTCCGGCTCGACGCCGGTGGTGTCGCAGTCCATCGCCAGACCGATCGTGCCGGTCGGCGCCAGCAGCGACGCCTGCGCGTTGCGCCAGCCGTTGCGCTCGCCGATGGCGAGACCGCGCTGCCACTCCTCGCCCGCCGCGGCCAGGATCCGGCGGTCCTCGTCACCGACCGGACGCACCTCGTCGTTGGCGGCGGCGTGCTTGCGCATCACGCGGGTGTGCGCGGCGGCGTTGCGGGCGTACCCGTCGTACGCGCCGACGACGCCCGCCAGCTCCGCCGACCGCCGGTACGACACGCCGGTCATCAGCGACGTGATCGCCGCCGCCACCGCCCGGCCGCCGTCCGAGTCGTACGCGTGGGCGGTCGCCATCAGCAGCGCGCCGAGGTTCGCGTACCCGATACCCAGCTGCCGGTACGCCCGGGTCGTCTCGCCGATCTTCTCGGTCGGGAAGTCCGCGAAGCAGATCGAGATGTCCATCGCGGTGAAGACCAGCTCCACCGACTTGACGAACGCCGGCACGTCGAACGTGTTGTCGTCGCGCAGGAACTTCATCAGGTTCATCGACGCGAGGTTGCAGGACGAGTTGTCCAGCGACAGGTACTCCGAGCACGGGTTCGACGCGGTGATCCGGCCGGTCTCCGGGTTGGTGTGCCAGTCGTTGATCGTGTCGTCGTACTGCAGGCCCGGGTCGGCGCACTCCCACGCGGCCTGCGCGATCTTGCCGAACAGATCCCGCGCGCGGATCGTCTCGATGACCTCGCCGCTGGTCCGGGACCGCAGCCCGAACTCACCGTCCGCCTCCACCGCCCGCATGAACTCGTCGGACACCCGTACCGAGTTGTTCGCGTTCTGGTACTGGACGCTGGTGATGTCCTTGCCACCCAGGTCCATGTCGAACCCGGCGTCCCGCAGCGCGCGGACCTTGTCCTCCTCGCGCGCCTTGGTCTGCACGAACTCCTCGACGTCCGGGTGGTCCACGTCGAGCACGACCATCTTCGCCGCGCGCCGCGTCGCACCGCCGGACTTGATCGTCCCGGCGCTCGCGTCCGCCCCGCGCATGAAGCTGACCGGCCCGGACGCCGTCCCGCCCGAGGACAGCAGCTCCTTCGACGACCGGATCCGCGACAGGTTCAGCCCGGCGCCGGAGCCGCCCTTGAAGATCAGCCCCTCCTCCCGGTACCAGTTCAGGATCGAGTCCATCGAGTCGTCCACCGACAGGATGAAACAGGCGCTGACCTGCTGCGCCGACGACGTCCCGACGTTGAACCAGACCGGCGAGTTGAAGCTGAAGAACTGGTGCACGAGCATCCAGGTCAGCTCGTGCTCGAAGATCTCGGCGTCCGCCGGCGTGGCGAAGTAGCCGTTCTCCTCCCCCGCCTTCCGGTACGTCTTCACGACCCGGTCGACGAGCTGCTTGAGGCTCCACTCGCGCTCCGCCGAACCGACCGCCCCGCGGAAGTACTTCGAGGTGACGATGTTGGTGGCGTTGACGCTCCAGAAGTCGGGGTACTCCACGCCGCGCTGCTCGAAGTTGACCGACCCGTCCCGCCAGTTCGTCATGACGACGTCCCGGCGCTCCCAGGTGATCTCGTCGTACGGGTGGACACCGTCGGTCGTCCACACCCGCTCGATCGTCAGGCCCTTGCCCTGCCGCTTCTTCGCCCCCCGCTGGCTCCTACTGCCTGTCGCATCGGGCGAGGTGCCCACCGCCTCGGTCATCGCCTTCCCCCTCTTCGCCGCGCGTGCTCCGCGCATCGCTCCGTGTCCCGTTCCGCCGCCGGCCGGTCACCCGCCCGGCGTCTTCGCCTCGGCCGCTGTGCGTTGTGCGTTCGTGCTGCTGCGGTCGTACGCCGACGTCGGCGCACCACCTGACGCACGACCACGCCCGGTCGCCGCGGCGAGCCACGGTCCGTTCGGTTCGGTCGTGTTGCCGTACTACTGGCTGCCCGGGCCCCGCCCGGTGCCTGATATCCGCCTTGTTCGAGGGCCGCCACGGTCCGGCTCCGCGCCACCACCGGCCCGGCCTGCCGCTCCGGCCCACCCGACCGGCCTGGTACGCCGGCCTGACACGGCTCCGCCGCATCGCTGGTTCCGGTGGCTCAGCCGCTGGGGACCTTGGCCGGTCTGCCACCCGCGCCGTCCGCGGAGCCGACGCCCGACCGGGCCGTCGCCACCCGCTGCCGGCCGGGGTCCGGCTCGGGTCCGGCGCGCTCACCGGAACCGCCGCCACCACCGTCGCCCTGGTCGTCCCCACCGCCGCGGGCGTCCCGCAGGGTGGCGATCTCCCGCTCGAAGTCGGCCAGCGTGTCGAACGAGCGGTACACACTGGCGAACCGCAGGTACGCCACCTCGTCCAGCTCGCGCAACGGCCCGAGGATGGCCAGGCCCACGTCGTGGCTCGGCACCTCGGCCGCACCACGCGCCCGGACGCTCTCCTCCACCCGCTGCGACAGCACCGCGAGGTCGTCGTCGTTCACCGGCCGGCCCTGGCACGCCTTGCGCACGCCGGACATCACCTTCGACCGGCTGAACGGCTCGGTCACCCCGCTGCGCTTGACGACCGCGAGGACCGCCTCCTCGACCGTGGTGAACCGCTTGCCACACTCCTGGCAGGCCCGCCGGCGACGGATGAGCTGACCGTCCTCGGCCTCCCGGGAGTCGACCACCCGGGACTCGGGATGCCGACAGTACGGACACCGCATGTCGAACACCTCCTGTCGTCGCGACCTGCCCGACCCGCCGCGGCACACCCGGAATCCGGGCAACGCGAAGAGGCCCACTCGTGGGCTCGCGGCTGATCGTTCGGAACTGGACGTCGGGGTCGCTAACCCCAACTTGTGGATATCTTACAGGGCTGTAACTACTAGATGTTGGGTCTGACGCTATTCCGTCGGCCCAGATATCGCAAGCTGACAGGCAGTTCGGCGTGTCACTTCCACCCACCCTGGTGACAGCACCGGCGATGCCGGACAGAAGACGCCCACCGACCCGCGACGGCCGTTCAGTCGACGACCGGGAAGGTCAGTTCCTGTCCCGGATAGATGGTGTACCCGGAGAGGTGGTTGAGGTGGCGGATCCGCTCGATCGTGCCCACGGGATCGCGGGAGGGAGCGTACCGGTCGGCAAGGGACCAGAGCGTGTCGCCCTGCCGCACCTCGACCCGCCGCGGGGTCGCCTCGGCCCCGCCGGGCGTGCCGACCAGCAGTCCCAGCCCGATCGCGAGCAGCGCCACCGCCAGACCGACCACCAACCGGCCGCGCCGGGTCAGCCGCACCGGCGGCCGCGGTCGTCGCACGGCCCGGGCACGCACCGCCGGCCGCTCCGCACTCTTCGTCATTGCACCGCGCCCCGACGCCCCCACCCGGCCGGGCGACCGACGCCAGCCACCACGACCCACGGACCCCCCGGTACGCCGGCCCGCGGTGGTACGCCCGCGCCTGTCCTGGCCGACCGTGGACGCCGCCCGGCGCACCCGGCCGCCCGCGGCGTCGGCGGACCGGCCGGCACAGCCCTGGATCAGCCGGAGCCGCGGTCGGCCCGGATCGTCCAGGCCGTGCAGCCGGTGGGCCGACCGGTCGCGTCCGCCGGGTGTACTCCGTCCCGACGTCGCTCCGTACCCTGCCGCCATCGTTACTCCCCCAAAGGAACGACTTCCGCAAGATCGAACGCACGTTCGATCGAACGCACGTACGATTCATACCAGCGGTCGGGCCCGGATATCGAGAGCTTGTCGGCGTGTCTCTCGAACACATGTTTGGCATGTGGCGGATGTGCCGATACGGTCAACGGTGACGAGGATGCGCGGCGTCCGACGTTCCGGTCGGGTCGGCCGGTGTGGTCGCCGCGCGGGTCGGTTCCGTGGCTGCCGCGGTGCCGGCGGGAGCCCGCGAGGGCTCACCCAGACCGATGAAGGGATGCGGACGTGGACGCCGACGACGGCCGGGACACCCGTTCCGGGGACAGCCAGCCCACCAGTAAATCTCGGCGGCGGTCCGCCCGGGTCACCCCGCTGTCGACACGGTCGGCCGGACGCAAGGGCAAGGAGCCCGGCGGTTCGGACGTGGCGTCGTTCCCGGACGCCCAGACCGGCGACCTGACGGTGCGGCAGCGGCGGATCCTTGAGGTGATCCGCGACTCGATCGACCGCCGGGGCTACCCGCCGAGCGTGCGCGAGATCGGCGAGGCGGTGGGGCTCACCTCACCGTCCAGCGTGGCGTACCAGATGGGGATCTTGCAGCGGCGGGGTTATCTGCGTCGCGACCCGAACCGGCCGCGCGCCGTCGACATCCGACCGGTGCGGGACACCGAGGAGGTCGCCGGCACGGACGGCGCGCCGATCAACCCGGCGCCCGAGCCGGCGTACGTGCCGATGGTGGGTCGGATCGCCGCCGGTGGGCCGATCCTGGCCGAGCAGGCGATCGAGGACGTGTTCCCGCTGCCGCGCGAGCTGGTCGGCGAGGGCACCCTGTTCCTGCTGCGGGTCAGCGGTGACTCGATGGTCGACGCGGCCATCTGCGACGGCGACTGGGTCGTGGTGCGGCAGCAACCGGTCGCCGAGTCCGGCGACGTGGTGGCCGCGATGATCGACGGTGAGGCCACCGTGAAGACGTACCGGCTGCGGGACGGGCACGTGAGCCTGGTCCCGCACAACCCGGCGTACGAGCCGATCCCCGGTGACGAGGCGACCATCCTCGGCCGCGTCGTCACGGTGCTGCGGCGCATCTGACACCGACCGGGCCGGCCGCTCACGTACGTGCCGGCCCGTCGTGTGCCCGTTGCGCCCGCCCCATTTCGGGGGCCAGCGCCCGTGCTTCCGGCGTCGGCGAACCGTCGTTCCCGGCGTCAAGCGCCCCGCGCTTTCGGCGTCAGCGAACCGTCGTTTCCGGTGTCAAGCGCCTCGGCCGCTCCCGGCGTGGAGCGGAGCTTCCGGCGTGGAGCGCACAGCTCCCGGCACGGAGCACGGAGCTCCCGGCTGGAGCGCTTGGCTTCCGGCGTGGTGCGTCCCGTCGTTGCCGGGCGCGGCGCGGTCAGCGCAGGTCGTCGAGCCAGTCGATCTCGCGGCGACCCTCGTCCTGCGGGGCACCCCGACCCGACCGGTACGGCGGGGGTTCCGGCTCGGACCGCCGGGGCGGACGCCGCATCGGTTCGGCCGGCGGCGGTACGTTCCGGGGCGGTGGCGGCGGGGCGTTGCGCGACGGCGGCGGCGCGTTCCGGGGTGGTGGCGGCGGCACGTTGCGATGCGGTGCACCGCGAGGCGGCGGCGCGTTCCGCGGCGGCGGGGTGCTGTCGGTGATGCGGCCGAAGACCTCGGTGTCGGCGTCGTCGTCGGCCGGCGCGGCGTGCCGGCGGGACCGCGGCGGCGCCTCGCCGCGCAGCGTGGACGCGCGGCGCTCGGACGGCGCGGAGTCGGTGACCCGCGGGATGTACGCGGTCTCGACGTCGTCCGACTGCGGTGTGCCGGAGCGGCGTGGTGCCGGGCCGCGGGGGTTGGGGTCGTTGCCGCGCTTGCGGCCGTCGTCGGGCGGACCGCGGCGACGCGACCGGCGGATGCCGACGACACCGACGATGACCAGGAGCAGGCCGGCGATGCCGACGGCGACCACCAGCGTGGTGATGTCGGACAGGCTGATGTTGCCGGAGAACAGGCCGCCACCGTCGGACGTCGCCTTGCCGGCCGCGCTCGGCGCCGCCTTGGTCGGCGCGGACTGCGTCGACGGCGTGTACTTCACGATCTGCGACGGGCTCTGGATGTTCTCCGTGTCGCCGACGGTGAGGAACGACGAGCTGTCCTTGGTGTACGTGATGGACTCGCCGGAACCGGTCTCGTTCGGCAGCGCGGTGCGTCGGGGCTTGCCTGCGGTGATGCTCTTGGCGACGTCGCCGCCGGTCACGTCCCACTCGTACGCGTCGGTGTAGGTGCGGAGGACGGCGCGCTTGCCGTCCGGCGAGACGGCGCCGCCGGTGAAGACGCGCTGGCCGATCTGGCCGATCGGGCTGCCGGGCGTGCCGGTGGCGGTGAGCGGGATGGACCCGGCCGCCTTCAGCGGGGTCGGCGAGTCCGCGGAGAGCTTGCCGGTCGGTACGAACACCTTGCCGGCGCCCGCCTGGTACGTCACGACGACGGGCGTGCCGTTCGGCTG
Organism: Actinocatenispora rupis; assembly: GCF_016861975.1. GTDB lineage: Bacteria > Actinomycetota > Actinomycetes > Mycobacteriales > Micromonosporaceae > Actinocatenispora > Actinocatenispora rupis. The sequence goes on from NZ_BOMB01000033.1 coordinate 37,698, forward strand.
CATGAGCAGCGAGCGCGCGTCGACCGGGCCGGCACCCGACGGGTACTTCATCCGGTAGAGGGTGGCCTGGCTGTTGCCGGAGCTGAACTTCCACAGCGCGATGGTGTCGCGCGACTTGTCCTTGTCGCCGAAGTCGGCGACCCACATGCTGCCGTCGGACGTGGCGGCCAGGTCCTCCGGGTCGCGCGGCGTGTTCGGGTCCGTGACGACGTTGGTGACCTGGCAGGAGCTGTCCAGCTGGTACACCGACATGCTGCCGCCGCCGGTGTTGTTGATGACCGCGTATCCCGAGGAGGTGGCCGCGAGGCCGGAGATCGCGGTGATCCGCTGGTCGTTGATCGTGCAGACCTTGCTGCCCGCCTTGGCCGGAGCGGCCGTCGCCGGGACCGCGGTACCGACGGTGACCGTCGCGGTCAGCAGCGCCGCGGCGACGCCGACGGCCCGCCGAGTGGTCGGACGACCGGCGGGCCGGCGGTTCAACGGCTGTTCACGCTCCATCACGGCGCAAGTGTGGCAGAGACTTCGGCCTCCCGGACAGGTGGCCCGGCCAGGCAACACAGCGATAATCGTCCGGTAACCGGATGTTGTTTCCGATTTGCTCGGATCACTCTGCGCACAACTGCGCCAACGGAACGGACATGTTCGACGCTACGGGGCCGCCGGCGACTCGGACACCACGAACGGCGCAAGCTCGGCCGCGAGGAGCGGATCGACCCGTACGTCCAGCACGGTGCCCTCCGGCGTGTGCTCCGCCGACAGCACCTCGCCGTACTTGCGGGCCCGGTTCTCCAGGTCGCCCCGCCCGTACGGCAGGCGGACGAGCATCGGGACCGCCGGCCGCGGCAGCCGCGCCTCGATCGCCGCCCGCAGCTCCGCCACGCCCACCCCGGTACGCGCCGAGCAGAACACCGCGTCCGGCCAGATCCGCCGCAGCCGCAACAGCGTCTCCTCGTCGGCCGCGTCGACCTTGTTGATCGCGAGCAGCTCGGGCCGCTCCGCCGCGTCGATCTCCGCGAGTACCTCACGGACCGCGGCCACCTGCGACTCCGGGTCCGGGTGCGAGCCGTCGACGACGTGCAGCACCAGGTCGGCGTCGGCGACCTCCTCCAGCGTCGACCGGAACGCCTCCACCAGCTGGTGCGGCAGGTGCCGGACGAAGCCCACCGTGTCGGACAGCGTGTAGATCCGGCCGTCGGTGGCGCGGGCCCGGCGGGTCGTCGGATCGAGGGTGGCGAACAGCGCGTCCTCCACCAGTACGCCGGCGCCGGTGATCCGGTTGAGCAGGCTGGACTTGCCCGCGTTGGTGTACCCGGCGATCGCGACGGCCGGGATCTCGTGCCGCCGCCGGTCGGCCCGCTTCGTGTCGCGGGCCGCGCGCATGCCCTTGATCTCCCGGCGCAGCTTCGCCACCCGGTGCCGGATGCGCCGCCGGTCGGTCTCCAGCTTCGTCTCACCGGGACCACGCGTACCGACGCCGCCGCTGGCACCGCCGGCCCGGCCACCCGCCTGCCGGGACAGGCTCTCGCCCCAGCCGCGCAGCCGCGGGATCAGGTACTCCAGCTGCGCCAGCTCGACCTGCGCCTTACCCTCACGGCTCTTGGCGTGCTGCGCGAAGATGTCGAGGATCAGCGCCGTGCGGTCGATGACCTTGACCTTGACCCGGGTCTCCAGGTTGCGCAGCTGGCTGGGCGACAGCTCGCCGTCGCACACCACCGTGTCGGCGCCCGACTCGACCACCACGTCACGCAGCTCGTCGACCTTGCCGCGGCCCACGTACGTCGCGGGGTCGGGGCGGCCGCGGCGCTGGATCAGCCCTTCCAGTACCTGGGAGCCGGCGGTCTCGGCGAGCGCGGCCAGCTCGGCCAGCGAGTGCTCGGCCTCGACGAGCGTGCCGTCCGTCCAGACACCGACCAGGACGACCCGCTCCAACCGCAGCTGCCGGTACTCGACCTCGGTGACGTCGGACAGCTCGGTGGACAGCCCGACGACCCGACGCAGCGCGTGCCGGTCGGCCAGTTCGAGCTCGCCGACCGTCGCGTCGTCGAGGTCGGTCTCGGTGTCGACGTCGAACGCGTCGGCGTCGGTGCGGGGTACGAATGCGGAATCAGCCATCGCGTTCGATCGTGTCACGCCGCACCGCCCGACCGCACCTCTATTGCACCCACCCGCACCGACCGCGCCGGGCCGCTGAGGCGATACTGTCCGACCAGGGGTCCTGGTGACCCGTGTCAACGTCGACATGAAGCGGACATCCGGCGGCACAACGCCGGCCCGCGGACCCGGAGGGATACGACCGTGACCACCCGCAGCCTGCCGAGCGCCGGATTCTCGATCACCGTGCGGGTGTCGGTGCCCGCCGACTCCACCGCCATCGGCCGGCTCACCACCGCGGTCGGTACCGCCGACGCGATCGTCACCGCGCTCGACGTGGTCGACTCCGACCACCAGGCCGTCATCGTCGACCTCACCTGCGACACCGCGGACGCCGCGCACGCCGAGACGGTGGTACGGCAGCTGGAGGCGCTGGACGGCGTCCAGGTGCGGAAGGTGTCGGACCGGACGTTCCTGCTGCACCTCGGCGGCAAGATCGAGGTCAGCTCCAAGGTCAGCCTGCGCAACCGGGACGAGCTGTCCCGGGCGTACACGCCGGGGGTGGCCCGGGTGTGCATGGCGATCGCGGAGAACCCGGAGGACGCGCGCCGGCTGACCATCAAGCGCAACACCATCGCGGTCGTCTCGGACGGTACGGCGGTGCTCGGGCTCGGCAACATCGGCCCGGCCGCGGCGATGCCGGTGATGGAGGGCAAGGCGGCGCTGTTCAAGCGGTTCGGCGGCGTCGACGCCTGGCCGGTCGTACTGGACACGCAGGACACCGACGAGATCGTGTCCATCGTCAAGGCGCTCGCCCCGGCGTACGGCGGGATCAACCTGGAGGACATCGCGGCGCCGCGCTGCTTCGAGATCGAGGCGAAACTGCGCGAGGCGCTCGACATCCCGGTGTTCCACGACGACCAGCACGGCACCGCCATCTGCGTACTGGCCGCGCTGACCAACGCGCTGCGCGTCGTCGGCAAGCGGATGAGCGACGTGAAGGTCGTCGTGTCCGGCGCCGGCGCGGCCGGTACGGCGATCATGAAGTTGCTGCTCAAGCAGGGCGTCGGCGACATCATCGCGTGCGACCGGCCGGGTGCCCTGCACCGCGGCATGGACGGGCTCAACGACAGCTGGCAGTGGCTGGTCGAGCACACCAACGCCGACAACTACGCGGGCAGCCTGGCCGGCGCGCTCGCCGGCGCCGACGTGTTCATCGGCGTGTCCGCGCCGAACCTGCTCACCGGCGACGACGTCAAGACCATGGCGTCCGACGCGATCGTGTTCGCGCTGGCCAACCCCGACCCGGAGGTCGACCCGCGGGAGGCCCGGCAGTACGCGACGGTCGTGGCGACCGGGCGCTCCGACCAGCCGAACCAGATCAACAACCTGCTGGCGTTCCCGGGCGTGTTCCGCGGGCTGCTCGACGCGCAGGCGCCGAAGTGGACCGACGACATGGCGCTCGCCGCCGCGCACGCGATCGCCGACGCGGTCGGCGAGGAGAAGCTGAACGCCAGCGTCATCGTGCCCAGCGTCTTCGACGCGAAGGTCGCGCCGGCGGTCGCCGCCGCGGTCCGCGCCGTCGCCAAGGGCGCCGGGTCCGACGAGAACGAGCCGGACGGCCCGCTCGCCGTACGCTGACCGCCCGGCGTCGAACGGCCCGGAAGCGGTGTCACCAGCGGCGGGCCGGCCGGAGGTGGCGGGCCGCCGGCGGCTGACCGGCCGGGAGTGACCGACCGGCAGGCGGGACCGGCCAGGAGCGGCGGGCCGGCCGGGTGCGGTGTCACCAGCCGAGCGGGTGCGCCGACAACCAGTCGCGGTGCCGGTCCCGCAACGCGTCCCGCGCGGCGGGATCGGCCAGTACGAGGTCGACCCCGCCGTCGTACGGGGCGAAGACCCACCGCAGATCGGGCGGGGTGATCAGGGCGTAGCCGCCGTCGTCGGCCACGTACCGCAGCAGCGGGTCCAGCGAGCCGGGCCGGTACCGGATGCGGCTGACGTACGTCCAGGCGGCCCATTCGGGGTCGGCCGGGTCGGTCAGCTCCCACCACGGCACGGCGCCCGGGTGCAGCCCGACGCGTACCGGGGACCACTGGTCCGCGGGGTCGCCGGGCGGGTGGAACGCCGGGGTGATCAGGTACACGTCGTCGGCGCCCAGCTCGTCCAGCAGCGTCTCCTGCCGCCCCAGGATCGTCCGGTACTCCGGTTCGTCCTCGGCGTACCGCTTCGAGCCGGGCAGGCTGTGGAACCGTACCCACCGGTCGGTCACGTGGTGGCGGAACAGGTATCCGAGCGGCATGACCTCCGGCCACCGCTCATGCCACGCGCGGCGCAGGGCGGCGGCGTCGACCGTCACCGCAGGGTGCCGGTGGCGACGATGACGGCGGGGCCGGCGAGGGTCAGCGAGTCGGGCGTGACGGTCGCCGTCAGCCGCCCGCCCGGTACGTCGACGGCGACGGTGCCGGCGTCGCGGCCGGCCTCCCGCAGCGTCACCGCGGCCACCGCGACGGCGCCGGAACCGCAGGACTCCGTCTCCCCGGCGCCTCGCTCGTACACGCGCATGCGGACGTGCCGGTCGGCGCCGGCCACCGGCTCGTCGAGTACGGTGACGAACTCGACGTTGGCGCCGGCCGGGAAGACGGCCGGGTCGAGGCGCGGGGCTCGGGTCAGGTCGAGCGCGGCCAGCTCGGCCGCCGGTACCGGGCAGACCAGGTGCGGGTTGCCGGCGTCGACGGCGACGCCCGGGTAGCCCGCCTCGCCGATCGTGGCGCCGGTGGTGCCGAGCAGCGTCGGCGGGCCCATCTGGACCGCGATGGTCTCCCCGACCGTCCCGGTACGCAGGCCGGAGCGGGTGGCGATGGTGACCGTCGGGCCGTCCGCGAGACCGTTCGTGACCAGGTACCGCAGGAAGACGCGGATGCCGTTGCCGCACATCTCGGCGATCGAGCCGTCGGCGTTCCAGTAGTCCATGAACCATTCGGCGTCGGCGGCGTACCGGGTGGCGTCGGGGTGCTTGGCGCACCGGACCACCCGCAGCAGCCCGTCGGCGCCGATGCCGCCGCGCCGGTCGCACAGCGCGGCGACGGACCCGGCGGTCAGCGGCAGCGCGCCGTCCGGGTCCGGCAGGATCACGAAATCGTTCCGGGTGCCGTGCCCCTTGGCAAACTCCACCCCAGCCAGCTCGTTCATCACCCTCAACTCTGACACGCCCGGCCGTGGTCGGGCGCCCGGGTCAGCCGTGGTCGTCGAAGGCGGCGGCGACGGCGTCCCGGTCGGCGCCGGTGGCGAGCAGCAGCCGCAGCAGTACCCGCGCCTTGTACGGGTGCAGCAGCCCGCCGTCGATCAGCCCGCGCCGCCGCAGGTCCCGCTCCGACCCGACCGCCCCGTACGTGGCGCGCAGCGCCGAACCCGCCCCCGTACGGGAGGTGAGGACGACGGGGATGCGGGCGGCCAGCTCGCCGAGTACCGGGGCGAGGGGTGCGGGGGCGTGACCGACGCCGAACGCGGCGACCACCAGGCCCCGGTGGGTGTCGGCGAGCCCCGCCAGCAGCCCGCCGTCGTCGTCGAACGTCACCGCGTACAGCGCGGTACGGGCCCGGTCGAGGTCGAGAGGCGCGGCCGGCAGCGGTGGCCGCCGGTCGGGCCGGGTCAGGACCCGCACGCGGCCCTCGACGACGTGCCCGACGGGCCCCACGTCCGGCGACGCGAACGTCCCGGTACTCGTACTGTGCGTCTTGCGTACCCAGCGGGCGGCGTGGATCTCGTCGTCGAACGCGACGAGCGCGCCGAGTCCACGGGCGGCGGGCGCGGCGGCGACCCGTACCGCGGCGAGGAGGTTGGCGGGGCCGTCGGCACCGGCCAGCGTCGGGTTGCGCATCGCGCCGGTGAACACGATCGGCTCGGGCCGCCGCCACACCAGGTCCGCCAGGTACGCGGTCTCCTCCAGGGAGTCGGTGCCCTGCGTGACTACGATCCCGGTGGCGCCCGCGTCGACGGCCGCCTCGGCGTCCGCCACCACCGCCAGGATGTCCCGGAACGTGAGGCTCGCGCTCGGTACCGCGTGCACGTCGCGGACGTCGAGGGTGACGCCGGTGTCGGCGAGGCCGGGCACCGCCGCGGTCAGCTCCGCGCCGGTCAGCCGGGTGACCACGCCGCCGTCCGTGCCGGCCATCGCGATGGTGCCGCCAAGGGTGCACAGCGCGACCCGTACCGGAACGCCGATGTCCATGCCGGACACGGTAACCGGCCCCGGGACGGTGCCCCGGGGCCGGTCCGGCTCAACCGAGCCCGATCGCGAACACGTGCATCGTCGCGGACGGGCTGGGCAGGGTCACCGAGGCGACCGTCTTGCCGGCCGTGAGCGCGCCGGAGGTGGCGAACACGTACGTGGTCACCTTCTCCGACGTACCGTTCGTGGCGTTCCGGTACGCCATGGTGGCGACGGTCGTGTCGCCCGGCAGCGGGTCGTAGCCGCCGGCGCCGAGGGTCCAGTCGCTGAACCCGAGCGTGAGCGTCTGCGTACTGCCGTCGGTGTAGTGGACGACGAGGTCGCCGACCGCGCCGGAGGCGTCCGCGTTGGTACCGGAGCCGAGCAGCCCGAGCCGGGTCGCGCCGGCGGGCGCGGTGAGCGGCACGGTCTGCCCGGACGCCTCGATGTTGTCGAGTTCCCCGCTCGCCGCGTCCGGCCACGTGTACGTCACGCCGCCGGCGTGCACCGTGCCGCCCGGGGTGAGACCGTTCGCGGCGAGCGCCTGCGCGGAGTACGCGTACCCGCTGGTGTCGAGGCTGGCGGAGCTGGCCTTGCCGTCGTCGGAGACGCCGGCGTTGGTGTAGTACGGCCAGAGTTCGCCGGGCTTCGCCACGGACAGGTGCGCGGACGCCGGCGCGAGCGCGGTACCGTCCGCGGTCGTCAACCCGAACGTCACCGTGTACCGGCCCTCGGTCTGGCCGGCGGTGACGGTGACCGGCGCGCTGCCGGTGGACCGTGCCGGTACGTCGAACGATCCGGACGTCGGCGACAGCGTCACCCCGTCGCCGGATCCGGTCCAGCGCACCGACATCGGGCTGTCCGACACGTTCGTGACCGACACGGTCAGCGTGTCGTGCCCGCCGGGCGCGACGACCAGCCCGTCGGACGGGCTCGCCGCGGTGAACGTCGACTGCTGCCCCGTACCGTCGGACGGCGGCGCGTCGGCCGGGTCGGCGCCCCAGTCCTTGTCCGGCGTGGCCGCCAGGTCGTACCCGAGGGTGCCGCCGCCGGCCAGGTCCGCGTACCGCAGCCACGGCCGCTGCGACGCCGTCCCGTTCACGGTCAGCCCGTGCACGTACATGTTCTCGGTGGTGGCGTTCGGGGCGGAGATGGTCAGCGTCTTGCCGTTCGGCAGGGTGACGACGGCCTTCGGAAAGACCGGGCTGCCGAGCGTCAGGATGTCGGTGCCGGGCGTCTCCGGGTACATGCCCAGCTCGCTGAACACGTACCAGGAGCTCATGGCGCCGAGGTCGTCGTTGCCGAACTGGCCGACGGGCGCGTCGAAGTACAGCTTCTGCTGCGCCTCGCGCACCACCTGCTGCGTCTTCCACGGCGCGCCGACGTAGTCGTACTCCCAGGGGATCTCGATGCTGGGCTCGTTGGACAGGCCGGCGTTGGTCGGGCCGGGATGGTCGATCGACGTGAACAGGCTGTCCAGGTACTTCTCGTAGGCGGCGTCGCCGCCCTTGGCGAGGATCAGCGCCCGCAGGTTGTGCGGCACCATCGGCGTGTACTGCGCGGCCGTGCCCTCCACCATGCCGGTGCCGGTACCCGGGGAGAAGCCCGCGACGAACTGCCCGTCGGACTGCTTCGCCTGCACGTAGCCGGATCCGGCGTTGAAGGTGTTCTGCCAGTTCTGCGAGCGCGTCGCGAACCTCGTGTACGTGTCGGACTTCCCCAACGCCTTGGCGTACGCGGCGATCGCGTAGTCGGCGCTGTCGTACTCCAGCTGCGTGGAGACCGGCCCGTAGAAGTTGCAGCACCCGTACTTCAGGTCGTACGGCAGGTATCCGTAGGAGTCGAGTTCGGCCTGGCCGGGCCGGACGTTGTTGGGGTTGGTGGCCTCGTCGACCATCGCGGCCAGCGCGTGCTGCCGGTCGAAGTCGCGCGCACCGAACGCGTACGCCCCGGCGATGATCGGGTCGGCCGGGTCACCGACCATCACGTAGCTCTCGCCGTTGGCCAGCGACCACTTCGGCATCGTCCCGGACTGGCCGTAGTCGTCGAGCATGGACCGGATCGAGTCGCTGGTCTGCTTCGGCGCCACGATCGACGCGAGCTGCACCTGCGACCGGTAGATGTCCCACCCCGAATAGTTCGCGTACTCCTGGTGCCCCGCCGCGGCCTGGTGCACCGCCCCGTCCGACCCCGTGTACTGGCCGTTCACGTCGCTGAACACGTTGGGGTGCAACAGAACGTGGTAGAGCGCGGTGTAGAACTGCTGCTGCTGCGCGGTCGAACCGCCGGCGACGGCGATGCGCTTGAGCAGCGCGTTCCAGGCGTCGTGGGTCTGGCGCCGCACCGCGCCGAGGTTCCAGCCGGGGATCTCGGTGGCCAGGTTCGCCTTCGCGTTGGCGTCGCTGGTGAACGAGATGCCGACCTTCGCCGTGACCGTCTGGTCGCCGGTCGCGTCGAACGTCAGGTACACGCCGCCGGGGCCGGTCGCCGCGGTCGGCGTGGCGCTGTCGTGCGCCCGCGGCGCGTCCCGTACGGGGGCGCGGAAGTCCGGCTTCGCCGTACCGTGGAAGGGTTTCGTGGCGGCGCCGTGCGGCCGGGCGTCCGCCGGTGCGGTCGGCTTCGGCGTCGCCTTCGTCGCGTGCTGCGACAGTGTACGGTCCTGCGCCGCGACGTCCCCGTCCTGCCACGTGCCGTACGCGCTGAACGGCCGGTCGAACGTGATGTCGAAGTGCAGCGTGTAGTCGCGCTCCCGGGTGCTGGACTGGCCGCAGAAGTGCCCGGACGTGACCGACCCGGTCACCTCCCGGTCGCCGACCACCGTCGCGCTCGTCCCGTCCACCGTGCTCGCGCTGCCGGACACCTTCAGCAGCAGGTTCGCCTTGCTGGTACGGGGAAACGCGAACGTGCCGATGCCGGCCCGGGTCGTCGCGCTCAGCGTCGTCGTCACCCCCGACCCCTGCGTCACCGTGTACGACCCGGCCGTGGCCCGCTCGTTGATGTGGCTGTACGTGTCCGTCGTACTGCCCGGCTTCGTACCGATGTCGCCGACCGTCGGCAGGATCGGCACGTCGCCGAGCGCCCCGCAGCAGGGCCCGGAGATGTGCGTGAGGCTGTACCCGAGCAGGTTCGTGTCGTCGTACTCGTAGCCGCCGCCGTCGGTACGGTGCGGCGACGTGTCCGGGCTCCACTGCACCATTCCGAACGGCGCGTCGGCACCGGGGAACGTGTCCACCGCGCCGGACGTACCGATGAGGGGGTTGACGAGGGATGCGGGGTCGGCGACGGGGGCGGGTGCGGCGTTCGCCGTGCCGGCGAAGGGGAGCACGGCGGCGAGGGTGCCGAGCGCGACGAGTGCCGCGCGCCGGCGGGTTCGGAGTCTCATTGCCCGTCCTTTCGGCGGTCCGCGCCGTGCCCGGAGCGGACCGCGAGGGGTCGAAGGAGCAGGCCTCGGGTCGTCGTCCGAGGTCGGCGGGGCCGGCACCACCCGCCTCGACTGACATCGTTGTCAGGAGGCGCCGGGAATCCCACCGATCCCGGATGCTAGGCCCGTTCTGTACCTCGTATCAAGATCTGTCGGTTATGCACGCGAGAGCGGCGTCCACGAGATCCGGCCGGGTCGCGTCCAGCCACACGATCTGCCGGTCCCGCCGGAACCACGACCGCTGCCGCCGCACGAACCGCTTCGTCGCCCGCACGGTCTCCTCGCGCGCCGTGTCCTCCGTCAGCTCACCGTCCAGGAACCGCAACACCTGCTGGTATCCCAGCGCCCGGCTCGCCGTACGCCCCGCGCGCAGGCCCTGCTCGGCCAGCGTCCGTACCTCCTCGACGAAGCCGGCCGCCCACATCCGGTCCACCCGCGCCGCGACCCGCTCGTCCAGCAGCTCCGGCGGGCAGTCCAGGCCGATCCGGACCGCGTCGTACACCGGGGCGGCGCCCTCGGGCAGCGTCGCGGCGAACGGGCCGCCCGTCAGCGCCAGCACCTCCAGCGCCCGGACGATCCGGCGCCCGTTGCTCGGCAGGATGTTCGCCGCCGCGGCCGGATCCCGCGCCGCGAGCCGCTCGTACAGCGCGGCCGGGCCGACGCGCGCCAGCTCCGCCTCCAGCTCCGCGCGCAGTACCGGATCGGTGCCCGGGAACTCGAACGCGTCCAGCACCGCCCGCACGTACAGCCCGGACCCGCCCACCAGCACCGGCGTACGCCCAGCCGCCAGCAACCGGTCCAGCACCGCCCGCGCCAACCCCTGGTACGCCGCGACGCTCGCCGGCTCCGTCACCGGCCAGATGTCCAGCAGGTGGTGCGGCACCCCGCCGGCCTCCGCCGCGGTCACCTTCGCCGTCCCGATGTCCATCCCCCGGTACAGCTGCATCGAGTCGGCGTTCACCACCTCGCCGGACAGCGCCCGCGCCAGCGCGACACCCAGCGCCGACTTGCCCACCGCCGTCGGGCCCACCACCGCCACCGGCCGCACCCTCATGCCGGCACCCACGTCGCCACCAGGTACGTCACCTCGGCGGGGGTGCCCGCGTACCGGACCTCGGCCACGTACCGGCGGTTGCCGAGCGCACCGGCCAGTACCTGCCAGGCGGCGCGGCCGGCGGCGTCCACCCGGGTGGCGAGATCCGGGTCCAGACCCAGCAGCGCCGCGGGATCGCCGGAACCGACCGCGGCGAGCGCGGACGCGTCGTACCGGTCGGCGTCGGGGTCGGCCGCGCCCGGCGCCGCCACCGCCCGCCGGGCCGCCGCGTCGCCCATGGCCAGCAGGCCGACCCGCCGCGCGCCGCTGCGGGCGGCCAGCTCCCGGCCGATCGCCGCGCACTCCGCCGGCGCGAGGTCGACCGGCACCGTGAACGCGCGCCGGCGCACCCCCGTACGGCGCAGCAGCCAGGCGCCCACCAGTACGGACAGATCGGTGAACGTCCGCCCGGTGCCGGTTCCGCCGAGCCCGACCGGTACGTCCCGCCCGTACCCGGCGAACGTGCCGCGGTCGTCCGCCTCCCAGACCGTACGGTCCGCGCCGGCGCCGAGGATCCAGACCTCCTCGACACCCGGGTCGAGCAGCGCCCGGACCGCCGCACCGGCCGCGGCCCGTACCTCGGCGAGGTCGGCGGCACCGCCCGTGGCGAGCTCCGGGACGAGCAGGGGCGGGTGCGGGCAGACGGCGGCGGAGACGATCACGCGGACCACGGTAGCGGCCCCGCCGGTACGACCCCGGGTCGGCGACGCGCGGTCGTCCGACGCGGCGATCAGATCACGGTTCGGCTTCGACCGGTTCCCGAGGGGCTGGACAGACCTGTGACAATGCTCCGAGACACACGAGACTCATGGGCCGGTCGAGCCGGCCGGCGGACCGGGGCACGCGGCACCGGACCGGAAGGAACCTGAAGGTGGATTTCGATGAGCGGTGACGGGCGCGACTGGACGACATTCGGTCGGGTCGACGCGAACGGCACGGTCTACGTCAAGACGGCGGCCGGTGAACGGCCGGTCGGTTCCTGGCAGGCCGGGACGCCCGAGGAAGGGCTCGCGCTGTTCGCCCGTCGGTTCGCCGACCTGGTGACCGAGGTCGACCTGCTGGGCAGCCGGCTCGCCTCGGGCAAGGCGGACGCGAGCCACTCGGCGGCCACCATCCGCCGGCTGCGCAACGAGCTGTCCACCGCGCACGTGGTGGGCGACATCGACATGCTGTCCGGCCGGCTCGACGAGCTGGCCGTGGTCGCCCAGAAGAAGGCCGAGGAGGCCAAGGCCGCGCGCGAGGCGGCCAAGGTCGAGGCCGTCGAGCGCAAGCAGGCGCTGGTCGTCGAGGCGGAGCACATCGCGACCGACTCCACCCAGTGGAAGGCGGCCGGCGACCGGCTCAAGGAGATCCTCGACGAGTGGAAGACCATCCACGGCGTCGACCGCAAGACCGACGGCGAGCTCTGGAAGCGGTACTCGGCGGCCCGGGACGCGTTCGCCCGCCGCCGCGGAACGCACTTCGCCAGCCTGGACGCGAGCCGTAAGGAGGTCCAGTCGGTCAAGGAGCAGCTGGTCGCCGAGGCCGAGTCGCTGGCGAACTCCGAGGACTGGGCGCAGACCGCGGCGCGGCTCAAGCAGCTGATGGCCGACTGGAAGGCCGCCGGGCGCGCCTCCAAGGAGTCCGAGCAGCGGCTGTGGGACCGGTTCCGGAGCGCGCAGGACACGTTCTTCTCGCGCCGCAGCGAGGTGTTCAGCGCGCGGGACGCGGAGTACCAGGGGAACCTGACGGCGAAGCGGGAGCTGCTCGCCGAGGCCGAGGCGCTGGACGTGGACGCCGATCCGAAGGCCGCGCAGCAGAAGCTGCGGGAGATCCAGGGCCGCTGGCACGAGATCGGCCGGGTGCCGCGGGAGGCCGTGTCGGGGCTGGAGCGCCGGCTGCGGGCCGTGGACGAGAAGGTACGGGCGGCCATGGACACCGCCTGGCGGCGTACGCCGATCGAGCAGAACCCGCTGCTGGCGCAGATGCGCGAGCAGGTCGCCGAGGCCGAGCAGCGGCTGGAGCGGGCGAAGGCGGCGGGCGACACCCGGCGGATCAAGGAGGCCGAGGAGTCGCTGGCCGGCAAGCGCCGGTTCCTGGAGTTGGCCGAGCACACCGGCTGACGACCGACACGCGAGACCCCGCCGCGCGCCGGGGCACCGGACCACCCGGGGCCTCGGCGCGCGGCCTTGTCACAACCGGCGGGTACGTTGATCCGCATGGATACGGGTCGATGTGTCACGTTCTCGGCGGTGTTCAACTTCCGTGACCTGGGTGGGTACGAAGCGGCCGACGGGCGGAGCGTCCGGTCCGGCCTGGTGTACCGGGCGGACGGGCTGCACCGGCTGACCGGCGCCGACGTGGACCGGTTCGCCGGGCTGCGCGTGCGCCGCGTCATCGACCTGCGCCGGGCCGACGAGGTCGGCACGTACGGTCGGGTGCCGGAGGTGCCGGGCCTGACGTACCACAACGTGTGCCTGCAGACGACCGCGTGGACCGCGACCGACGTCCGGCCGGGCGCGATGGCCGAGTACCTGGCCGCGCGGTACGGAGAGATCGCCGACGAGGCGGTCGGCGGGGCGATGGGCACGGTGCTGCGGCTGATCGCCGACGACACGCCCGGCGGCACGGTGTTCCACTGCATGGCCGGCAAGGACCGCACCGGCGTCGTCGCGGCCGTCCTGCTGGCCCTGCTCGACGTGCCCGACGAGACGATCGCCGCGGACTACGCGCTCAGCCAGGCCGCCGAGGAGCAGTACTTCGCGTGGCGGGCGAGCCAGCGGCCGGACGCGCCGGCGCCCACCGGTACGGGGGACGCGGCGCCGGCGGAGGCGATCCTGACGTTCCTCGCCGGCCTGCGCACCCGGTACGGATCGGTCGCCGGGTACGCGGAACGGGCCGGGGCGGACCGCGCCGTCCGGGCGGCCCTGCGCGCCCGGCTGCTCGTCGACACGGAGCCGGCCGCCGCCGACTAGGGTTGCCGGCGTGGGGCGGGAACCGCGGCGGGCGCCGACGATCGCCGACGTGGCACGCCTCGCCGGGGTGTCCACCGGCGCGGTGTCGTACGCGATGAACGGGCGGCCCGGCGTCAGCGACCGCACCCGGGAGCGGATCCGGCGGGCCGCGGCCGAGCTGGGCTGGGAGCCGAGCAGCAACGCGCGGGCGCTGATGCGGCAGCGGGTGCAGGCGGTCGGGCTGGTGCTCGCCGCCACCCACCTGCTCGACGGCAACGACTTCTTCGCGCCGTTCGTGACCGGCGTGGAGCAGGCGCTGTCGGCCCGGGAGTACGCGCTGCTGCTGCGCGCGGTGGGCAGCGGGCAGGACGCGGAGGTCCGGGCGTACCAACGGATGTGGCAGCAGCACCAGGTCGACGGCGTACTCGTGGCGGACGTCCGGGAGCCGGACCCTCGGCTGCGGTTCCTGGCCGAGACGGGCATGCCGGCGGTGGTCGTCGACCGGCTCGACCCGGCCGCCGGCTTCCTCACCCTCGACTCGAACCACGCGGCCGGGGTGGCCCGCGCGGTGCGGCATCTGGTCGGGCTGGGCCACCGGCGGATCGCGTTCGTGGGCGGTCCGGCCGTCCTGCGACACGTCGCCGACCGCCGCGCCGCCTGGCAGGAGACGCTCGCCGGCGCCGGCCTGCCGCCCGGTCCCGCCGTCCACGACGACGCCACCGAACTCGGCGGCGCCCGCGCCACCCGCGCCGTCCTCGCCGCCACCCCGCGCCCCACCGCCGTCGTGTACGCCTCGGACCTGATGGCCATCGCCGGACTCGGCGCCCTGCGCGACGCCGGACTGCGGGTGCCGGCCGACGTGTCCGTCGTGGGCTTCGACGACGTACGGCTCGCCGCGCACCTGACGCCACCGCTCACCACCGTCCGGGTCGACTACGTACGCCTCGGCCGGGACTGCGCCGAGCTGCTGCTCGCCACCCTGCTCGACACCCCCCGCCCCAGCCCCGAGCCGATCTCCGCCGAACTGGTCGTCCGCGGCTCCACCGCACCCCCACCCTGACCCGCCCGTCCCCGGCGCGCCGACTGCCCTGCCCAAACCGCACCGTCGGGCGCCGGTCGTCGACCGTCCTTCGTCGCCGGCGATCGGCGCCGCCAGGCCGTTTCCGCCGGTACACCGGTCGGTGGCCTCCGTTCGCCGTGCGGCGTCCCGATCGCGCCCCACACCTCGACGGTTGCAGAGTGGCTCTGCATCCCGACACGCATCAGTCCATAGTGGACGGACGGGCACCGCCGGGTCGGAATCGCCCGTGGCGGGCCCGGGCGATCGCCTCCGACTGCCCCGTCCCGGCGCCGTGACCGGACGTCCGGTACTCGGCGCGCGGTTCGGGACGAGTCTTGACAGCGACCGTACTTAAGCCCTTAAGTATGCGGAGTCGTCAACGTTGTGGAGGATGGATGCGATCCCCTGCCCCCGCCCGCCGACGCCGGCCGCAGCGCCTGGTCGTCGCCGTGGCCGCCAGCGCACTGCTCGCCGGCACGCTGGTCGCGACGGCCACCGCGCCGGCCGCCGCGGCCGACACCTGCACCGTCGGCACCGTCTGCCAGACCGAGACCGCCCAGCTGTCGGGCGGCGCGCATGCCACCACCAACCACCGGGGGTACGCGGGGACCGGGTTCGTCGACGGGTACGGGACGCAGGCGCGTCCGGTGGTCGGCGCGGACACCCGGTGGCCGGTGACCGCGGCCGGCGAGTACGTCGCGACGGTGCGGTACGCGAACGCCGATCCGGGTGACGGGAGTTCCGCCGCCCGCACCCTCGGCGTGTACGGGGACGACACGCGGCTCGGCACGCTCACGTTGCCGCCGACGGGCAGCTGGGACGCCTGGGCGACGGCGCACGTCACGGTGACGCTGCCGGCCGGTACCGGGACGGTCGGGTTGCGCTGCGGCGCGGGTGACGGCTGCATGGTGAACCTGGACTACCTGGCGCTGTCCGCGCCGGGCGCGCCGGTTCCGCAGCCGGCGGAGCAGTGCCGGCGTACGGGCGGGCTGCACGACGACGCGGGGCTGATCGGCTGGGAGGGCGACACCGACGGCGTGGTCGTCTGCCGCAACGGCTCGTTCTACCTGCGGGACGGGCGGAACACCGCGGAGGGCTTCGGTGTCGCCGCGGCGCCGACCCGGCTCACCTGGTCCACTGTGGACGGTTACCTGCCGGCGCTGGCGAGTACGTTCACGACGGCGGACGGGGCGCGGGTGACCGTGACCGACTTCGCGGACCGGGTGACGGTCGGCGGCGCGGACTACGTCGCGGTGTACAGCCGGGTGTCGGTGCACAACCCGACGACCCGGCCGCTGACCGTCGACCCGGCGCCGACCAGGGACCTGGTTCCCTTGGACCGCAACGGGAACACCGTCGCCCCGGGCGGTACGGTGCGGCACGACTACGTGGTGGCCGCGGACCGGTTCGGCGGCACGCAGCCGTGGCCGGACGCCGCCGCGCTCACCGCCGCCGGCGGGTACGACCCGCACTTCGGGCACATGAAGCGCTACTGGGACGGCCGGCTCGGGCAACTCGCCCACCTGGACGCGCTGCCGGACCCGAGCCTCGCCGAGGCGTACAAGTCGGGGTACGTGTCCACGCTGATCGCCAAGGACGGCGTGCGGCTCAACACCGGCGAGAACGGCTACGACGAGGAGTACAGCCACGACAGCATCGGCATCCTCGCCACCCAGTTCGGTCTCGGCGACTTCGACGACGCGTCGGCGCTGCTGCTGCGGCTCCGCGACCTGATCGGCGGCCAGCCGCAGTACGTCGACGGGGTCTGGAAGTACGCGTGGCCGTGGGCGGTGTACCTGGCGAAGACCGGTGACGTGGACACCGTGCGGGCGCACTTCGCGACCGAGGGACCGGCCGGGCGCAGCCAACCGTCCATCATGGACACCGCGCACCAGATCGCGGCCGACCGGACCGGGCCGGGCGGCATCATGAGGATGACCAACGACATCGACTCCAACGGCTACTGGACGATCGACGACTTCTCGGCGCTGACCGGGCTGGCGTCCTACCGGTACCTGGCGCAGCGGCTCGGCGAGACGGGCGAGGCGGACTGGGCGGCGAAGGAGTACGACGCGCTGCTCGACGCGACCAACGCGACGCTGACGAAAACCATGGGGGACAACGGAATCGACTACCTGCCGTGCTCCATCCTGGAGCCGAACACCGCCAACCGGTGCAACGTCGCCACCGACGCGAACTGGGCGGCGCCGTTCCTGTTCGGCCGCTGGAACTGGGACGGGTACCTGCTCGGCGCCCGGCAGGACGGACCGGCACTCGACGCGGTCGACGCCACCTACGCGTACGGCTTCGGCCGGATCGGCGACAGCCTGCCCGCGCACGACTTCGGCGGCTACCCCGGCGCGCTCTACTCCTCCGCCTACAACGCCGGGTACGGCGCCGCCGGCCTGCGCGGCAGCACGCACCGCGACGAGGCGATCCGGGCGTACCAGATGATGATCCGGTACACCCAGGCCGGCCCGTACTCCTGGTGGGAGTCGACGTCCGCGCCCGACCCGGACAGCGCCTGGACGGGCTCGCATCCCGGTCACGGCAACGGTTCCGCGCCGCACGCCTGGGGCATCTCCACCGCGAACAAGGCGCTGCTCGACTCGCTGGTCGCCCAGCGCATGAACGGCGACCTGCTCGTCGGCCGCGGCATCCCCGTCTCGTGGACCGGCCGGCCGGTCCGCGTGTCGAACGTGCCGACCCTCGACGGCGGGCGCGTGTCGCTCGCCATCTCGGGCACCCAGCGGCAGCTGTCCGTGACCGTCACCGGCGCCGGCCGGCAGCGGATCCTCGTCCAGCTCCCGGTACTCGCCCGCGGCGTCACCGCCGTCTCCGCCGGCACGTACGCCGACGGCACGGTGACGCTGCCCGCCGGTACCGGGCACGTGACGATCACCCTCGGGCGCTGACCCGAGCGGCCGGGCCGGCCACCGCGCCGGCCCGGCCACGTCAGCGCAACACCTGGCGGAACGTGGCGTAGTGGTCGGCCGTGTAGTACACGTCGCCGCGCTGGCCCGTGACGAGGCGGCGGGCTCCCCGGGTCGACGCGCCCGGCGTCGGCACCGTGTACTCGTGGTAGTAGCCGGTCGGGCGCCCCGGCAGGACGTGCTCCCGGTTGCCGAACACCACCCCGTCCTGCCGGTACGGGAAGGGTCCGCCGGCGTCGATGAGCGCCAGCGTCCGCCGGGCCTGCGCCGGCAGCTCGGCCGTGCGTACCGTCGGCAGGGTGGACGCCGGGGTGGCGGACGCGGTGGCGGGGCCGGACGGTGCCGGCGGGGTGGTCGCGGGGCCACCGCAGCCGGTCACGACGAGGGCCAGGGCCAGGGCGGCGATCACGCCGCGGAGCCGAACGAACGCCATGGGAGCATGGTGCCGTGTCGGGGGACGGTCGTGCGGAGCGGTACGTCGGGCTGGCCGGCGCGGTCCTGCTCGCCGCCGCGGGCTTCGGCGCGGGCGCGCTACCGGGCCACGATCCGGCCGGTCAGGCACCCACCCCGGGACATCTCGCCCACCCGGCGTACGCGGTGGGCATCGCCGCGTGGGTGTTCGGCCTGGTGCTGCTGCTGACGGCGTGGGTACGGCTGCGCCGGCCCGCGTACCGGGGGGTGCTGCCGGCGCGCTGGATGCTCGGCACCGTCGGCCTGTGGGCGCTGCCGATGCTGCTGTCCGTACCGCTCGGCAGCCGCGACGTCTACGCGTACGCCGCGCAGGGCGACCTGTACGCGCACGGCCTCGACCCGTACCAGGTGGGACCGTCGGCGCTGCCGTCGCGCTGGCTGGCCGAGATGTCGCCGTCCTGGCGCGACAACCCCGTGCCGTACGGGCCGCTGGCGCTGCTGGTGACCCGGCTCGCCGCGCTGTCCGGCAACCTGACCGTGGCGCTGGTCGTACTCCGGCTCGCCGCCCTGCTCGGCGTGCTCCTGCTGGCGGCGTACCTGCCGCGGCTGGCGCGGGCCTGCGGCGTACCGGCCGGCGCGGCGTGCTGGCTGGGCCTGGGCAGCCCCGTACTGCTGGTGCACCTGGTGTCCGGGGCGCACAACGACGCGCTGATGATCGGCCTGCTGGTCGCCGGCCTGGCGTACGCGGCGGACCGGCGTGGACCGCCCGCCGGCGTCGCGCTCGGGCTCGCCGTCGCGGTCAAGGCCACCGCGCTGGTCGCCGCACCGTTCGCGGTGGTGTTGCTGCTGGCCGCGAACCCGGCCACCGGGCGGCAGCTGGCGCGCGCCGCGGCGGTGGTGGCCGGTGCCGCGGCCGTGGCGTTCGCGGCGGTGACGGTGGTGGCCGGGCTGGGTTTCGGCTGGCTGCCCGCGCTGTCCGGCACCGAGGCGTCCGTGCAGTGGACGTCGGTACCCACCGGCGTCGGCATGGTGCTCGGCTTCCCGCTCCACCTGGCCGGGCTGCCCGGCGCCGGCGGCGTCCTCACCGTCTCCCGCGCCGTCGCCTTCTACGCGGTACTCCCGGTCGTACTGGTCGCGCTGTGGTGGCCGCTGCGGCACGGCGCGCCGACCCGTACCGTCGTGGCGCGGGCCGGGTGGGCGCTGGCGGCGCTGCTGCTGTGCTCCCCCACCGTCCATCCCTGGTACGTGCTGTGGCCGGTGGCGGTGCTCGCCGCCGCCGTCACCGACGACCGCGTCGTACGCACGCTGACCGTGCTGCTCGTCGTCCTCACCGTCCTCGTACTCCCGGACGGGTTCAACCTGGCGCGGGTGACGGCCCCGGTCGGTGCCCCGCTGGACGTGGCGGTGGTGGTCTGGTTCGCGGTGGTCGGGCTGCGGCGGATCCGGGGTGACGGCCGGATGAGGATCGTCACCCCGTCGGTCACCCTCAGAAACCGAGCGCCTGGGCCCGACGCTTGACCTCGGTCGCCCGGTTGTCACCGAGCGCTTCCGCGGGGACACCCGGGAGTGAATCATCCGGCGTGTAGAGCCACCGGAATGCCTCCTCGTCGTTGTACCCCGCGTCGTGCAGCAGGGTGAGAACTCCGGGAAGGTGCTTCAGCGTGGTGGGCGAGCCGACCAGCTCGACCGGTGTCCGCAGGACACCGTCCTTCCGCAGCGCCAGGAGCCTGCCTTCACGCACCAACTGCCGCACCCGGTTCACGGGCATGTCGAGTCGTTCGGCGACGTCGGGGAGGGCCAGCCACTCGGCCGGCTCGTTCGGCGTTTCGGTCACCCGCACAGACTGCCACGTCCGCGTGGGATTCCCAGCGAGGCCCGCCGACCGCTATCGTCACTCCGGACGAATCCGGCGTCCGTCGTTCCGGTACATTCCCGGCACGGTCGGGGCGGTCCACGCCGCCCCGGGAGGCTCGGGTACGACGGCCGGTGCGCACCGGCCGGTCCCGCCGTCGGAGCCTCCGACCGGGCCGGGCAACCCCGGATCCTGACCACCGACCGCGGTCACCGGAGATGGCCGCGGCACACGTTCGGCGCCGACCCCGTACCACCCCTGCACGGGTCGACGCCGGAGAGAGGAACCAGGTGAGTTTCTGGCAGGCAGCACGCCGCGAGGCGTCCGGTGCGCTGCGATCCTTCCGGTACGACTTCGTCCAGGTCCTGCTCGGTCAGCGCGGCTCCCGCCGGGTCCTGGCCGTCACGGGCCTGACGGCACTGGTGGCCGCCGGGGGCGTGGGGACGGCGTTCGCGGTCGCGGACGGCCGGCCGGCGGCACCGCAGGCGGGTGACCGGCCCGCCGTCGTGAACAGCGCCCCGGCCGGTGGCCCGGTCTCCGACACCGGCGGCCCGGGCCCGACGTCCGGTGGCATGAGCAGTTCCCCGAGCAGTTCGGCCTCGCCGTCGCCCGAGGGGCCGTCGCCGACCGGTGGCGACCCGGGTCGTACGCCGAGCCCGCGGCCGAGCCGCGGCGGGGGCGGTGAGCCGACGCCGGGCCCCGGTCCGACCTCGTCGAAGCCGAGCCCGCCGCCGACGCACAAGCCGCCGACGCACAGCCCGAGCCCGACGCCGGACTCGCCGAGTCCGACACCGAGTTCGCCGCCGGACAGCGTCTCGCCGTCCGCGGAGTGACACCGACAGGGCCCGTCCCGTACGCGGGGGCGGGCCCTGTCGCGTGCCCGCCCCCGCCGGGCTGCCGGGTCGGCGACCTCTCGGGCCGGGGTGCACAAGGGCCTGGGGCGCATAGGGTCTGGGGTCATGGAGCACCTCACCGCGCGGGACGTCCTGGTCGGCGAGTCGTACCGGGACGGGCGCAACCTCGACACCCGGCGCTCGATCTACCGGTACCGGACGCCGCACCTGGACCTGGTCGGCGCGGTACTGGCCGAGCTGCCGGCGCGTACCGGGCTGGTGGTGGACGTCGGCTGCGGCAACGGCGCGTACGTCTCGCGGCTGCGCGCGGAGCGCCCCGACCTGCGCGTACTCGGACTGGACCTGTCGCCCGGGATGGCCGCAGCCACCGGTACTCCCGCAGCGGTCGCGGACGCCACCCGGTTGCCGCTGCCGGACGGTGCCGCCGACGCCCTGCTCTGCCTGCACATGCTCTACCACGTACCGGATCCGGGCGCCGCCGTCGCCGAACTGGCCCGGGTACGCGCCGCGGACGGCACGGTGCTGATCGCGAGCAACGCCCGGGACGACAAGACGGAGATCACCGCGCTGTGGCGGGCCGCGGCGTACGCGGCGACCGGCGTCGACCGGCACGTCCCGGACGTGACCGAGCACTGTTCGCTGGAGTACGCGGAGGAGCTGGCGCGGGCGGCGTTCGGCGAGGTGCGGCGGATCGACCTGGCGGGCGAGGTGGTGGTGCCGGAGGCCGGGCCGGTACTGGCGTTCCTGGACTCGCAGCGGGCGACGACCGGGCGCGGTCTGCCCGTCGACGACGTACTCGCCGCGGCGGAGGCGCTGCTCACGGACAGCATCGCGCGAACCGGGTCGTACCGGTTCACCAGTCACGTCGGGATCCTGGTGTGCCGGAGCGGGCCGGACGGGCACTGACCGGACACCGTTCGGCGCCGCAACACGGACAAACGTCCGGCGGCGGGCGTGTCGGGCACGGGCCGCGGGGACCGTAGACTCGCGGGCGATGGACCAGACCGCGACCGACCCGCTCGTCGGCGACCTGCTCGGCGACCGGTACCGGATCACCGGCCGGATCGCCCGGGGCGGCATGGCCACCGTGTACACCGCGGTGGACACCCGCCTCGAACGCACCGTGGCCATCAAGATCATCCACCCGTCGTACGCGGGGAACGCCACGTTCCGGTCGCGGTTCGACCGGGAGGCGAAGACGATCGCCGGCCTGACCCACCCCAACGTCGTCGCCGTGTACGACTCGGGTCAGCACCGCAACCTGCCGTACCTGGTGATGGAGTACGTGCCGGGGCGGACGCTGCGCGACGTGCTCGGCGAGCGGGGCCGGCTGACCCCGACCGAGGCGGTGGCGGTCGCCGAGCCGGTGCTCGCCGCGCTCGCCGCCGCGCACCGCGCCGGCCTGGTGCACCGCGACGTCAAGCCGGAGAACATCCTCATCGACGGCCCGCTCACCGAGCCGCTCGTCAAGGTGGCCGACTTCGGGCTGGCCCGCGCCGTCGAGGAGAGCGCCGAGGACGCGACCGGCGGCCAGCTCATGGCGACCGTGGCGTACGTGCCGCCCGAGCTGGTCCGGCACGGCCGCGTCGACGCCCGCTCCGACGTGTACTCCGCCGGCATCGTGCTGTACGAGCTGCTCACCGGCTCGGTGCCGTACCGGGGGAAGGACGCCACGGAGGTGGCGTACCAGCACGTCGAGTGCGACGTACCGGCGCCGTCGGTGGCGATCGGCGGGCTGCCGCCGGCGCTCGACCGGCTCGTCGTGCGGGCCACCCGGCGCGACCCGGCTGCCCGGCCCGCCGACGCCGGCGCGATGCTCGCCGAGCTGCGGCAGGTCCGCGCCGGCGACCTGACCGGGCGTACCGTCGCGCACCACACCGTCGCGCTGCCGCAGACCCGCCGCCCCGCCACCGAGTCCGTCGAGCCGGTACCGCGGCGTCGCCGGCCGGTGCGGCGCAGCACGCTCGTCGCGCTCGCCGCCGTCGTCGTACTCGGGCTCGTGGCGGGGATCGGCGGCTGGTGGCTCGGCGCCGGGCGGTACACGCAGGCGCCGTCGCTGCTGGCGGCGAGCCGGGCCGACGCGCTGGATCGCGCGCAGCACAAGGGTTTCCACGTCCGGTGGGGGCCGGCGCGGTTCTCCGAGACCGCGCCGAAGGACACCGTACTGTCGCAGGATCCGCAGCCCGGCGACCGGATCCTGGCCGGTGGCACCATCACCGTCGTGCTGTCCAAGGGCCCCGAGCGGTACCGGATCCCGTCGCTCGTCGGCCGCGACGCCGGCGACGCCCGGGAGAAGCTCGAAGGCATGCACCTCACCGTGACCACGAGCCAGAAGTACAGCACGGCGGTGGCGGAGGGGCAGGTCGTGTCGGTGAGCCCGCGCGCCGGCACGGTCGTACGCCGGGGCGCGGCGGTGAAGCTCGTCGTCAGCCGCGGTCCCGCGCCGGCGACCGTGCCGGACGTGCGCGGGATGACCGTCGACGACGCGCAGGCCGAGCTGGACGACGCGCAACTCCAGGCCAGCGTGACCGAGAAGACCAGTACGACGGTGCCGGAGGGCGAGGTCATCAGCCAGAGCCCGGCCCCGGACACCGGCGTCGACCGGGACACCACCGTCAAGCTCGTCGTCAGTACGGGTCCGCCGAAGGTGCACCTGCCGGACGTCACCGGCGAGAAGTACTCGGACGCGAAGCGGCGGCTGGAACGGGCCGGTTTCGTGGTGCGCGGGCTGGGCATCGTCCGCAAGGACGGGAGGGTCCGGTCGCAGTCGCCGGCCGGCGACTCGGAGGCGCCGAAGGGCAGCACGATCACCCTGGTGGTGATCTGATGCGCTTCGGCGCGCACGTCTCCACCGGGGGCGCGCTGCCGACCGCGCCCGGCCGGGCCCGCGCCCTCGGCGCCGACTGCGTCCAGGTGTTCGTCGGCAACCCGCGCGGCTGGCGTACGACGGAGGTCACGGCCGAGGCGGCGGAGGAGTTCCGGAAGGCGTGCGCGGAGACCGGCGTCGAGCCGTTCGTCCACTGCATGTACCTGGTGAACTACGGCACCGCGGACGACGCGCTGCGGGCCCGGTCGATCGCCGCGCTGGAACACACCATGCGGGTCGCCGACGAGCTGGGCGTCACCGGCGTGGTGACGCACCTGGGCTCGCACAAGGGCACCGGCTTCGAGACCGGCCTGGACCGGCTGTGCGAGGCGCTCGACGCCGGGCTCGCCGCCAGCAGGCACACCATGCTGCTGCCGGAGAACTCGGCAGGTTCCGGCGACACCATCGGCTCGTCCGTCGACGAGCTCGCCACCATCGCCGACCGGCTCGGCCGCCCCGACCGGCTCGGCGTCTGCCTGGACACCGCGCACCTGCTCGCCGCCGGGTACGAGATCCGCACCCGGCCCGGGCTCGACGCGCTGTTCGGCGAGTTCGACGAGCGGATCGGGCTGGACCGGCTGACCCTCGTGCACCTCAACGACTCGAAGACCGACCTCGGCTCCCGCGTCGACCGGCACGAGAACATCGGCGACGGGCACATCGGCACCGCCGGGTTCACCGAGTTCGTCAACCACCCGGCCGTCGCCGGCGTCCCCGGCGTACTCGAAGTGCCGGGGCTCGCGGGCAAGGGCCCGGACGCGGCGAACCTGGACCGCCTCCGCGCCATGCTCCGCTGACGCGATTCCCCTCGGGTTGGGCAAAAGTACCGGTACTGGCCGTACGCCGGAACTGGGAGGATTCCGTGCGCCTGACATCACTACCCCCGAGTGAGGAGAAGGCGCATGGTCCCCAGCCCCCCGCTACGCAGACGGCTGGTCGCCGCGTTGGGCGCGGTGGCCCTCGGCGCGCTGGTCGCCGGCGTACCCACCGGCGCGGCGTCCGCGCACGACGGCCGGCCCACCGCGATCGTGTCGATGGGTGACAGCTTCATCTCCGGCGAGGGTGCCGGCGACTACGAGGCCGGCACCGACCAGCCGGGCAACTACTGCCACCGTTCCGCGAACGCCGAGGTGCACGAGACGGCGGTGCCGGCCGACGCGCAGATCAACCTGGCCTGCTCCGGCGCCGTCACCGACAACGTCGCCGCCGGCGGCACCCCGCAGAACGGCGAACAGCCGCAGGCCGACCACCTGCGGCAGGTGGCGCAGCAGTACGACGTCAAGCTGGTCACGCTGACGATCGGCGCGAACGACGTCGGATTCACCCCGCTGATCCTCGACTGCATCAAGGCGTACCTGCTGATCGGGCCGCGCTGCGAGGACAGCTGGGCGCAGAAGGTACCGGGCGGGCTGGCCGCCACCGCGTCGAAGGTGCGGCAGAACCTCGCCGACATCCGCACGGTCATGCGCGAGGACGGCTACGCCGACTCCGACTACCAGCTCGTACTCCAGAGCTACTCGTCCCCCGTCACCGAGGACAACCGGTACACGCTGACCAAGCTGTTCCACGGCTGCCCGATCCGCGACGACGACGCCC
The DNA here is from genome assembly GCF_016861975.1 of Actinocatenispora rupis. Lineage (GTDB taxonomy): Bacteria > Actinomycetota > Actinomycetes > Mycobacteriales > Micromonosporaceae > Actinocatenispora > Actinocatenispora rupis. The sequence continues at coordinate 63,015 of NZ_BOMB01000033.1, forward strand.
AGTGGGCGCGCGACGTGGTCGTGCCCGCCTACAGCGCCACGTACGCGCAGGTCGCGCGGGACGCCGGGGTACGGCTGCTGGACCTCGGGCCGATGCTGCGCGGGCACGAGGCGTGCGCCCGCGGCACCACCGCCGACGAGCAGTGGGCGAACGGCATCGTCATCGACCTGTCCGAGATCCGCAACGGCCTCGGCGAGAACATCGTCCGCCAGTCCCTGCACCCGAACGCGCTCGGCCACGCCCAGATGGGCCGCTGCCTCGGCGAGTTCTACGCGATGTCCGCGGCCGCCGCGCGGTGCGTCACCGGCGCCGACGGCAACGCCACCGCACAACCCGAGTCGGTCACGGCGGCCGCCGCCGCACCGGCCACCGTGCACGTACTGCCCCGCCAGCCCGAACCCGACCCGTACGCGAACCGGCGCAACGCCGCCGCCGCGCGCGGTCACTGATCCGCCGCTGCGCCGTTCCCGGTACATGCCGGGAACGGCGCAGCAGCGCGGAATCCACGCGTCAGCGGGCCCACCGGCCCGGCCAACCGCACCGCCGGGCGACCTGCCGGAACGCGGCCCCGCCGGAAACGCGACCGCGGCGCCGGACCCTCACCGGAAACGGCTCAGCCGCACCGGATCCGCGGTCGCCAGCGGATGCCTCCGCCACCGGGAGCGTCGGGGTCAACACCGCTGCCGGAAGCCGCCCAGCTGACCGGAACCGGCGCGGCCAACGAACCCCCTGTCGACGCCGAACGGCTCAACCGTGCGGGATTCCGCGCCCCAGGCCGGTCTCTTGAGCAAGCCGGAGGCGTCAGCGGGCGAGCAGACCGGTCAGTACGTCGACGGCGCGGTCGATGCCGGCGTCGTCGACGTCGAGGTGGGTGACCAGCCGCGCGCTGGTCGGCGACATCGCGCCGAGCCGTACGCCCGCGTCGCCGGCGCGCGCGACCAGTTCCGGTCCGGCCAGCGGCGCCTTGGTCAGGTCGAGCGCGACGATGTTCGTGCGTACCGGCGCCGCCACGTACTCGCCGAGCGCGGTGGCCAGTCGTGCCGCCCGCGCGTGGTCGTCGGCGAGCCGGTCGATGTGGTGGGCCAGCGCGTACCGCCCGGCGGCGGCGAGGACGCCGATCTGCCGCATGCCGCCGCCGAGCCGCTTGCGCACGTACCGCGCCTCGGCGATGCGCTCGGCGCTGGCGAGCAGCAGCGAGCCGGCGGGCGCGCCGAGCCCCTTCGACAGGCAGACCGACATCGTGTCGAACAGCGCGCCGTACTCCCGGAACGGGACACCGTCGGCGACGTGCGCGTGCCAGATCCGCGCCCCGTCGCAGTGCAGCCCGAGCGCGTGCCGGTCGGCCACCTCGCGCATCGCCCGCAGGTCGGCGAGCGGCAGCACCGTACCGCCGCGCATGTTGTGGGTGTTCTCGACGGCGAGCGCCGCGGTCGGCACCGAGTAGTACCCGCGGGGCGACACCTGCGCCTCGATCGCCGGCGCCGACAGCTCCGCCCACGTACGGGTCGTGACCCCGCCGTACGCCGCGGCGGCGCCCAGTTCGAAGCGGGCCACGTGCGCCTGGATGTCGCAGAGCAGTTCCTCGCCGGGCTTCACCAGGAGCTGCACGGCGATCTGGTTGGCCATCGAGCCGGTCGGCGTCCACAGCGCCGCCTCGTACCCGAACAGGTCGGCGACCTCGCGCTCCAGCGCGTTCGCGGTCGGGTCCTCCCCGTACACGTCGTCGCCGACCTCGGCCGCGGCCATCGCCGCCCGCATCCCGTCCGTCGGCTTCGTCACGGTGTCGCTGCGCAGATCGATCACGCCTGCATCCTGTCATGCGGCGTTCGCCGGGCGCTGCGACAACCGGTGCGTGGGCAGCGACACGGACACGCGCCGTACCCCGGTCCGGGTGTGGGTGGTCATGCCCCCGGCGGTGGCGCTCGCCCTGCTGCTGTTCGCCGGGATCGCCCTGCTTCCCGGCCATGCCGCCCTCGACGGCGGGCCGGACGCGCCGATGCTGACGGTGGTCGAGCTGACCGCGCCGGTCGCCGGAGCCGTCCTCGGCGCGCGCTCCGGCCGCCGCCGGCACACCGCCCCCGCCGCGGTCGTCTGCCGGGCGGCGTTCGGCGCGCTGGTCCCGCTCGCCGTCGTCGCCCTCGTCGCGTACGGGGCGGTCTGCTCGTCGCGGTCCTGTTCGCGCACGGCGACTGGCGGTTCTGACCGGTCGCGGGGTCGTCCGTTCCGGCCATGTGCCACCCGTTCGGCTGCGCGCCCGCGTACGGCGGCGCACGGTCGGTGGGTGGGGGTGGCCGGCGGGACCGACGCGCCGGCGCGGCACCCCCGGTGGGAGGGGCCATGACACCGGACGAACGCAAGCAGGCGATACGCCGGATGAGCGACGAGGTGTGGAACAAGGGCAACCTCGGCATCTGCGACGAGATGTACGCGGCCAACTGTTCGTTCCACATGCCGGGCATGCCGGTCGACGGGGTGGCCGGCTTCAAGGCCATGGTCGCCGACCTGCGCCGGGCCCAGCCGGACCTGCACATGAACGTGCACGAGGTGCTGTGCGACGGGGACATGTGCGTGGCCCGCTGGACCTCCGGCGGTACGCCGACCGGCGAGTTCCGCGGGATGCCCGCCACCGGCCGGTCGTACGTGATGACCGGGATGACGATGGCGAAGTTCGACGGCGACCGGATCGCCGAGGAGTGGACCGACTACGACATGCTCGGCGCGCTCCGGCAGGCCGGCATCATCCCCGAGCCGGCCCAGCAACAGGAACAGGAACACCACACGACCTGATCCGAAGGACCCGGCCCGCCGTTCCCACCGGCGGGCCGGGGATCAGCCGCGCAGCATCTCCGCCACGAGGAACGCCAGCTCCAGAGACTGCTGCGTGTTGAGCCGCGGGTCGCAGGCCGTCTCGTACCGGGTGGGCAGGTGCAGCTCCTCCAGGGCCTGCGCGCCGCCCAGGCACTCGGTCACGTCCTCGCCGGTGAGCTCGACGTGGATGCCGCCGGGGTGCGTACCGAGCCCGCGGTGCACCTCGAAGTAGCCGAGCACCTCGTCCACGATCCGGTCGAACTGCCGCGTCTTGTACCCGTTGGACGACTCGAACGTGTTGCCGTGCATGGGATCGCACTGCCACACGACCTTGGCGCCGGACGCGGTGACCTTCTCCACGATCGGCGCGAGCGCGTCGCGGACCTTGCCGTTGCCCATCCGGCTGATCAGGGTGAGCCGGCCGGGCACGTTGTCCGGGTTGAGCCGCTCGCACAGCTCGATCGCCGTCTCCGGCGTGGTGCTCGGGCCGATCTTCACGCCGATCGGGTTCGCGATCCGGGACACGAAGTCGATGTGCGCGCCGTCCATCCGGCGGGTCCGCTCACCGATCCAGATCATGTGCCCGCTCAGCGCGTACGCCCGGTCGCCGGCCACCCGCGTCAGCGCCCGCTCGTACTCCAGCATCAGCGCCTCGTGGCTGCCGTAGAGCGTGACCTGGCGCAGCTCGTCGTCGTCGGACACGCCGCACGCGTTCATGAAGCGCAGCGCCCGGTCGATCTCCCGGCCGATCGCCTCGTACCGCTCGCCGGCGGCCGAGGAGCGCACGAAGTCCTTGTTCCAGGTGTGCACGGCGTGCAGGTCGGCCAGCCCGCCCGACAGGTACGCCCGGAGCATGTTCATCGCCGCGGCGGCGTTCGCGTACGCCCGGATCATGCGCTGCGGGTCGGGCCGGCGCGCGTCGGCGTCGGCCTCCAGCGCGTTGACCATGTCCCCGCGGTACGCCGGCAGGCCCAGCGCGTCGGTCTGCGACGACCGGGGCTTCGCGTACTGCCCGGCCACCCGGCCGACCTTCACCACCGGCAGGCTCGCCCCGTACGTCAGGACGATCGCCATCTGCAGCAGGGTGCGCGCGTTGGCCAGCAGGTGCTGCTCGGTGTTGTCGACGAACGTCTCGGCGCAGTCGCCGCCCTGCAGCAGGAACGCCCGCCCCTCGCACACCTCGGCGAGCCGCGCGCGCAGCAGGTCCACCTCGTACGGAGCGACGACGGGTGGCACCGACGACAGCACCTGGCAGACCTGGTCCGCCTCGGCCGGGTCGGGCCAGGCGACGGCCTGGTCCCGCGGAAGGTCGCGCCAGGCGTCCAGCCCGAGCGCCGCGACCTCGTCCTCCGCAGCGTCCCGCGTGGTCAGCACGCTCGTCGTGGCCAGTCCCGGATTCCGAAGGTCATGCCATTCTCGCCGCACGGCGCACAGCCTACGGCGCGCGGCCCGGGCGTACCGGACCGGCCCGCTCGAACGGGACCACCGTCACGGCGCCCACCCTCCCCATGTGTTGACAGTCAGACCCTTTTGGCATCTACTTGATTTTGAGAGCTACTGTCACTTTAGGAGGCGGGCATGGCCCGGTACGGATGGGCGCGGCAGGTCACGGTCCTCGTCGCGCTCTGGCTGTCGGTCCTCGTGGTCGGGCTGGACACGATGGTGCTGAGCGTCGCGCTGCCCACCCTCAGCCGCGACCTCGGCGCCAGCACCGCGCAGCTCCAGTGGGTCACCGACGCGTACACGCTGGCGCTGGCGGCGCTGCTGCTGCCGGTCGGCCTGCTCAGCGACCGGTACGGCCGGCGCACCGTGCTGCTCGCCGGGCTCGCCCTGTTCGGCCTCGCCTCGGCGGCCTGCGCGGAGGTCACCACGCCCGCCCAGCTCATCGCCGCCCGCGCGGTACTCGGCGTCGGCGCGGCCGTACTGCTGTCCGTACCGCTGTCGATCGTGCCGACCGTCTTCCGCGGGGACACCCCCGCCGAACCGGGGCGGAAGCCGACGGGGCTGGGCACGTCCGGCGCGCTGAGCGTGCTGGTGTCCGGGATGATGCTGGGCCTGCCGCTCGGCCCGCTGCTCGGCGGCTGGCTGCTCGGCCACTTCTGGTGGGGGTCGGTCTTCCTGATCAACGTCCCCGTCGTCGTACTCGCGATGGTCGTCGTGGCGGTCGCGATCCCGCAGTCCCGCGGCGCCGCCCGCCGGCCCGACGTACCCGGGGTCGTGCTGTCCGCGCTCGGCCTCGTCGCCCTCGTGTACGCGGTGATCGAGGGGCCGGAGCGCGGCTGGACCAGCCTGCCGGTGCTCGCCGGTCTCGCCGGCGCCGCCGTACTGCTGGCCGGGTTCGTGGGGTGGCAGGCCCGCGCCCGGCAGCCGCTCGTACGGCTGGGGTTGTTCACCGACCGCCGCTTCTCCGTCGGCGTACTGGCGATGACGTTGGCCGGGTTCGCGCTGTTCGGCGTGGTGTTCGTCCTCCCCCAGTACCTCCAGGTCGTGTTGGGTACCGACGCGTTCGGCGCCGGCGTACGGCTGCTGCCGCTGATCGGCGGGATGCTCGTCGCGGCGCCCGTCGGCGACCGGCTCTCCCGCTGGACCGGCCGGCGGCTGCCCGTCGCCGTCGGGCTGCTGGTCGTCACGGTCGGCCTCGCCGTGCACTCGCGCGTGACCGTGCACAGCGGGTACGGGCTGACCGCGGTCGCGATGCTGATCGAGGGGTTCGGCATCGCGCTCGCGCTGTCCCCGGCGATGGACTCGGCACTGGCCGCGTTCCGTACCGAGGAGGCGGCGACCGGGTCGGCGCTGGTGCAGTCGATCCGGCAGGTCGGCGCCGCGCTCAGCGTCGCGGTACTCGGCAGCGTGCTGAACGCGGCGTACCGGGACCGGCTGGATCCGTCGCTCACCGGACTGCCGCCGGCAGCGGCGCACGCCGCACGCGGGTCGGTGGCCGGCGCGGTCGAGGTCGCGGTGCGGACCGGCGACACGTCGCTGCGCGCCGCGGCGGAGAACGCGTTCACGCACGGCATGTCGGCGATGCTGCTGGTGTGCGCCGGCGCCGCCGCGGTCAGCGCCGTACTCGCCGCGCTGCTGCTGCCGAACCGGGACCGTCCCGCCCCCGCCGCCGCGCCACGACCCGCGGCACCGCCCGTCGCCGCCGCGAGGCAGCACAATGGGCGGCATGAAGGCTGACCCGCCGGCCGCCGCGCCGGGCCTGCGCGAACGCAAGAAGCTCCGCACCCGGCGCAGCATCCAGCACCACGCGCTCCGGCTGTTCGCCGCCCACGGGTACGAGCAGACGACCGTGGAGCAGATCGCCGCCGCCGCCGAGGTCTCCCCCAGCACGTTCTTCCGGTACTACCCGACGAAGGAGGACGTGGTCCTCTCCGACGAGTACGACCCGATGCTGGCGGCGGCGGTGCGGGACCGGCCGGCGGACGAGAAGCCGCTGCTGGCCGTACACAACGCGATGATGTCGCTGATGCCGCAGATGGTCGCCGAGACCGCGCAGGACACCCGCGAACGGATGCGACTGGCGCTGTCCGTACCGGCGCTGCGCGGGCGGATCATCCAGGGCACCGCGGAGACCACCCGGCTGATCGCCGGCGCGCTCGCCGAACGCGCCGGCCGCCGGACCCCCGAGTACGAGGACGAGGCCGTGGCCGCCGCGTACGTCGGGGTGGCGGCGGTGGCGATGCTGCGCTGGGCCGAGGCCGACCACGAACTCGACCCCGGCGAGCTGCTCGAACGTGCCGTGACGGCGCTGCGTACCGGCCTCTGACGGCCCGCCGCCAGCCCGGACCGCCGGGTACGCACGTCCGGCCCGGACCGCCGGGGTTCCCCGACGCGGGCCGGAACGACGCAGTGGACGGCCCCCGGGAGCGGGGACCGTCCACTGTGGATGATCACGTCGGCCGGTCGGTTGTCGACAAGCCGACGGCAGGTCAGGACGTCATCTTGTTGACGAAGTCCGGGTTCTGCTTGATCCACTCGGTGACACCGGCGGCCGGGTCGTCCTTGTGCTTGTTCAGCGCCAGGTCCTCCAGCGTGCCGAGCTCCTGGTCGGACATCGTGAAGCCCTTCATCCACTTCGCCACGTCCGCGTGGTTGCTGCTGAAGCCCTTCGCCGCGTACGAGTGGATCTTCTCGGCCGCGCCCATCAGACCCTTCGGGTCCGCCAGGTCCTTCACCGGGTACTTCGCGTACGCCCAGTGCGGGCGCCACAACGTGACCACGATCGGCTTCTTCGCGTCGGTCGCCGCCTTCAGCGAGGTCAGCATGCCCGACGTCGACGAGGTCTGCAGCGTGTAGTCGCTCAGCCCGTACCCGGAGATGGCCTCCTTGGCCGCCTTCGTCAGACCCGCGCCCGGCTCGATGCCGATGATCTTGCCGTCGAACTGACCCGACTTGCCCTTCAGATCCTCGATCGAATTGATCTTCAGGTACTTCGGGACCGCGATCGTGAGCTTCGCGTTCGAGTACCAGATGCCCAGGTCCTCGAACTTGCCCGGGTTCTTGTCCACGTACTGCTTGTGGGTCTTCGGCAGCCAGGTGTCGAGGAACAGGTCGATGTCGCCACCGGCGAGACCGGTGAACATCGGGCCCGCGTCGCTGACGGGCTTCAGGTTGACCGTGTAGCCCTTCTTCTCCAGCACCTGCTTCCACAGTTCGCTGGCGACCTGGTCCTCGGCCCAACCCTGGAGTACGCCGATGGTGACGGTCTTGCCGCCCTCCTTCGACGTGGAGGTGGCCCGCTTGCCGCACGCCGCCGCCGTCACCGACAGGGTGAGGGCGACCGCGACGACCGCGATCAACTTCGGCACGTGTTTGCCACGCCGCACGTTGCTTCCTTCCTACTCAAACGACGGTCCCCCGCCGGCATGCGGCCGGCGGGAGACCCGGAGCGGTCCCGACCGCTAGACGCCCGCGCCCACGCGGGTCGCGTCCACCGTCTCGGTACCGGTGTCCTTCGTCCTCGCCGCACGCCGCTTCACGGCGCGCAGCCGGCGCTCCAGCTTCTTGGCCGGGGCGGCGCGCTCACCGAGCGCGGCGGTGATGCGGTCCAGGAAGATCGCCAGGATCACGACCGCGAGACCCGCCTGGAAGCCGGCACCCACCTCGACCTGCGACAGCGCGGAAACCACGCTCTGGCCGAGACCCGGCGCCGACAGCATGCCGGCGATGACGACCATCGACAGCGCCAACATGATCACCTGGTTGACGCCCGCCATGATCGTGCCCAACGCCAGCGGCAGCTTGATCCGGCTCAGCACCTTCCACGGCGAGGCACCGAACGCCTCACCCGCCTCGACGACCTCCCGGTCGACCTGGCGTACGCCCAGCTCGGTGAGGCGCACACCCGGTGGCATCGCGAAGATGACCGTCGCGACCACACCCGGCACCACGCCGAGCCGGAACAGGATCACCGCCGGGATCAGGTACACGAAGGCCGGCATGGTCTGCATCAGGTCCAGGACCGGCTTGGCGATCCGGCTGACCACGGCGTTCTGCCCGGCGGCGATGCCGATCGGTACCGCGAGGATCAGTGCTATCGCGCCGGCCACGATGATCAGGGCCAGCGTGTCCATCGCCTGGTCCCACAGCCGCATCGACACGATGAGCAGCGGACCGATCAGCGCGAAGATCGCGAACTTCCAGGTACGCAGCCACCAGCCGAGGGCGACGAACAGCAGCACCATGACCGGCCACGGCACGACGCCGAGCACGTACGACAGGCCGTCGACGCAGGCGGTGATCGCCGAGCCGATGCCGTCGAGCGCCGGCCCGAGGTTGTTGTTGACCCAGTCGACCGCGCTCTCGATCCAGTGGCCGATCGGTACCTGCGGCACGGAGGGGCCGGACTGCGCGAGCTCATGCACCGACATGGGCGTCTCCCTCCGGCTGGTCCGAACCGACCCCGGTCGGGTCGGCGACCGCCTCGGTCGGCGCGTCCACCGCCTCCGGTACGTCCGGTGCCGTCTCGTCGTGGCCGTTGGTGACGCTGCCCAGCGCGGCGAGCAGGGTCACCCGCGGGATGACGCCCAGCAGGTGCCGGGACTCGTCGACCACGGCCAGCGGTACGGCGCTCTCCGCGGCGGGCGCGAACAGCTCGGCCACCGGGGTGTCCGGCGAGATCGTCGTGATGTCGGCGTCGACCAGCGCGGACAGGTTCTGCTCGCCGGCGCGTACCGCCTCGGAGGTCTGCTGCTCGCGGACCACGCCGACCAGGGTGCGGTCCCGGTTGAGGACGAACAGCGCGGAGATCTGGTGCTCGCGCATCGTCTTCACCGCGGCGCGCGGCCCACCACCCGCGCCGATCGTCGCGACCGGCGGCTCCATGATCGAACTCGCCGTCAGCACCCGCGTACGGTCCACGTCGGCCACGAACTGCGCCACGTAGTCGTTCGCCGGGTCGGTGAGGATCTCCTCCGCCGTACCGATCTGCACGATGCGGCCGTCCCGCATCACCGCGATGTGGTCACCGACCCGCATGGCCTCGTTCAGGTCGTGCGTGATGAACACGATCGTCTTGCCCAGCCGGCTCTGCAGCTCCAACAGCTGGGTCTGCATGTCCCGCCGGATCAGCGGGTCGAGCGCGCTGAACGCCTCGTCCATCAGCAGCACGTCGGTGCCCGCGGCGAACGCCCGCGCCAGCCCGACCCGCTGCTGCATCCCGCCGGACAGCTGCGACGGCAGGCTGTCCTCCCAGCCGGCCAGCCCGACCAGCGCCAGCGACTCGGCCGCCTTCTCCCGCCGCTCGGCGGTGGGGACGCCCTTGACCTCCAGCGGGTACGCCGCGTTGTCCAGCACCGTACGGTGCGGCAACAGCGCGAAGTGCTGGAAGACCATGCTGACCTTGTCCTGCCGGAGCTTGCGCAGCTCCGCCGGACGCATCCGACTGATGTCCGTACCGTCGATCTCGACGCTGCCGGACGTCGGTCGCCAGAGTCCGTTGAGCATCCGGATCAGCGTCGACTTGCCCGACCCGGACAGCCCCATCACGACGAAGATCTCGCCCGGTGCCACCTCGAACGACGCATCGATGACCGCCGCCATGGCACCTTGGGCGCGGACATCGTCCCGGCTGGCACCCGCGGCCAGGGCCTTCGCGGCCTGCTCGGGTCTCCGACCGAACACCTTGTACAGCGCGTCTGCACGTACTGCTGGCACGATCTCCTCTTCGCTCGTGGCCACACCGCCGCCGCCCACCCGTAACGGTGGTGACACGCCGTGACCGATGGCGGCACGACCCAGCATCAGGCATAGCACCAAACCGGGTCAATGCCGGCTCGCCCACGGGGCACGAGCGGGCGCGATAAATCGGGCCTTTCGCCGCGCAGTTGGCCGAGGGCGCAGCCGTCCAACGGGGCCAACCCTATCGAAGGAGCGCCGGCTCGCATCTTGAGGAGGTAACGCAGCGGTAAATCCGATGATCCACGCGCGGCGAATAGCACCGGATTATCCCAGTAAACGGGCGCAGACTTCCGCGATCATCCGTTACCCGCATGTGATCATGTACACCGCGGCGACACCCCGCCGCACCCGCGCCCACCGGTACGTGGAAGGCCCGTGGAGAGCCCCGCGGCCCGTCACGGACTGCTACCGCCGACGCGTCCCGTCAGGCGTAGTCCGCGGCGATCTCGCGCGCCCTGTCCCGCGCCGCCTCCAACGCGGCGATCAGCGCCGCCCGGACCTTGTGGTCCTCCAACTCCCGGATCGCGTTGATCGTCGTACCGGCCGGCGAGGTGACCGCCTCGCGCAGCTTGACCGGGTGCTCGCCCGAGTCGCGCAGCATCACCGCCGACCCGATCACCGTCTGCACGATCAGGTCGTACGCCACCTGGCGGGGCAGGCCGAGCAGGATGCCCGCGTCGGTCATCGCCTCGACCAGGAAGTAGAAGTACGCCGGGCCGGAGCCGGACAGCGCGGTCACCGCGTCCTGCTGCGACTCCGGTACCCGGATGGTGCGGCCGAGCGGCGTGAACAGCTCCTCGGCGAGGGCGAGCTGCTCGGCGGTCGCGTGGCTGCCGCCGGAGATCGCCGTCATCGCCTCGTCCACCAGCGCCGGCGTGTTCGACATGACCCGCACCACCGGCGTACCGGCGGGGAGGTGCTTCTCGAAGAACGACGTGGGCAGCCCGGCGCAGATCGACACGACCAGGGTGTGCGCTGGTACCTTCGGCCCGAGCGCGGCCAGCAGGCCCGGCGCGTCCTGCGGCTTGACCGCGATCGTCACCACGTCCGCCGTCGCCACCGCGGTCTCGTTGTCCACCACGCGGATCCCGTACCGCTCGGACAGCTCGGCGGCGCGCTCCGGTCGGCGCGTCGTGGCCATCAGCCGCGCCGGCGGCCACCCGGCCCGTTGCAGTCCGGACAGCAGCGTCTCACCCATCTTGCCGGCGCCGACCACGGCGACCGTGTGCTCCCGTGCCATGCCGCAACCTTACGGCCGGGCCCCGGAGTCCACAGCCGAGGACTCCGGGGCCGTACGCGATCAGCCGAAGAAGACCTCGGCCTCGGCGTACCGCTCCGGCGGCACGGTCTTGATCTCCTTGGTCGCCTCGGCCAGCGGCACCCGGACGATGTCCGTCCCGCGCAGGGCGACCATCTTGCCCCAGTCCTTCTCGTGCGTCGCGTCGATCGCGTGCAGGCCGAACCGCGTCGCCAGCACCCGGTCGTACGCGGTGGGCGTGCCGCCGCGCTGGATGTGGCCGAGGACCACGGCGCGGGCCTCCTTGCCCGTACGGTGCTCGATCTGGTCGGCCAGCCACTGCCCGATCCCGCCCAGCCGGACGTGCCCGAACGAGTCGAGCTGGTCGGTCTGCGTGACCTCCTCGGCCGCCACCGGCACGGCACCCTCGGCGACCACCACGATCGGCGAGTACTGCGAGCGGAACCGTTCCTCGATGTAGCCGCAGACCTGGTCCAGGTCGAACTTCCGCTCCGGGGTGAGGATGACGTTCGCCCCGCCGGCCAGGCCGGAGTGCAGCGCGATCCAGCCGGCGTGCCGGCCCATCACCTCGACCACGACCGTACGGTGGTGGCTCTCGGCGGTGGTGTGCAGCCGGTCGATCGCCTCGGTCGCGATGTTGACCGCGGTGTCGAACCCGAACGTGTAGTCGGTGGCGCCCAGGTCGTTGTCGATCGTCTTCGGCACGCCGATCACCGGCACGCCCTCGTCGTGCAGCTTCGCCGCCGCGCCCAGGGTGTCCTCGCCGCCGATCGCGATCAGCGCGTCCACCCCCAGCGACTCCAGGTTCGCCCGGATCCGCCGCGTGCCGTCGTCCGCCGCGTACGGATTGGTGCGGGAGGAGCCGAGGATCGTGCCGCCGCGCGGAAGGATGCCGCGGACCTGGTCGACGCCGAGCGGCATCGTCGCGCTCTCCAACGGACCGCGCCACCCGTCGCGGAACCCCACGAACTCGTTGCCGTAGACCTTGGTGCCCTTGCGGACGACCGCCCGGATCACCGCGTTGAGACCGGGACAGTCCCCACCGCCGGTCAGTACGCCGATGCGCATGCTCGCTCAGTCCTCCTGTCTCCGACGTGCCGTGCGCGCACGGGGTACCGGCGTCATTGCCGCCCCATACCGACCAGCCTATTGCCGGCCGCGACCGACCAGGGCACAAATGGGGCAACGAATCCCCGGCGGTCGGGCAACGCGTGGACTGCCGTAGATCCTGACTGATTCGTCCCCGTCGCGACAGCCCCGAAGACCGCCGAACCGACCGCGCGGCCACGGGATCCGGTACCGCCGGCGGCGGCCGCGCGGCCGGAATGCGAGGTCCCGGCCGCCACGACGGTCGTGTCAGCGCAGCGCGTCCACCGCGTTCATCGCGCGCCAGCGGGCCAGGCCGAGTTTCGCGTCGGCGAGCGCGTCGTGCCGGTCGGTGCCGTGCTTCGGCAGCTCAGGGCACCCCATGTCCTCCCAGCGCTGCCGCAACTCGTGCGTGAACCGCGGGATCTCCCGCGGCAGCGCCGGCATCGCGCCCCACAGCTGCGCCACCGCGACGTGGTCGTACGCGGCGAGCCAGGCCCAGAGCTCGATCCGGTCCACCGCGCCCTCGCGCAACGGCGCCGTCAGGTACGAGTACAGGTCGTCGCGGATCCGCTCGCGGGACCGCCACGCCGGATCGGCCGGCGACGGCAGCTTGTTCAGCACGTGCCGGCGTACCCAGTCGATGGCGCGGGAGCCGTCGAACTCCGTGGACACCGCGTAGAACTCGCGGTCCCGCTCGTCCACCACGCCGATGGACACCAGCTCGATGGTGCGACCGTCCTCGATGAACTCGCAGTCCAGGAAGTACCGGCGAACGCGTTCCGTGCTACCCCTCCCCATGGACGGCCACCCTACGCGCCCCTCACCGCCTGTCACGGCCGCCACTCCGCCGCGGGCGCCGCACCGTCCTCTCGTACCCCCGGGCAGGGGATAGGGTCGCCAGCCATGACGTTCTCGATAGTGGCGCGGGGGGTGCACACGTCCGGCCGCACCGCGTACGGGGTGGCGGTGGCGAGCCGGTTCCTCGCGGTGGGCTCGGCCGTACCGGCGGTCGACGCGGTGGCCGGCGCGATCGCCACCCAGTCCATGGCGAACCTGGCGTACCGGCCGCAGGGGCTGACGCTGCTGCGTACCGGGACGGCCGCGGCGGACGTGGTCGCCGGGCTCACCGCCGCCGACCCGCTGCGCGCCGAACGCCAGCTCGGGGTGGTCGGCGCCGACGGCGACGGCGCCACGTACACCGGGGACGGCTGCCTGGACTGGGCCGGCGGTACGACCGGCGACGGTTTCGCGATCCAGGGCAACATCCTCGCCGGGCCGGCGGTCGTCGAGGCGATGCGCACCGCGTACCTGGCGGCGGCGGGGCCGCTGGCGCACCGGCTGCTCGCCGCGCTGCGCGCCGGGGACGAGGCGGGCGGCGACCGGCGCGGCCGGCAGTCCGCCGCGCTGCTGGTCGCCTCGCCCGGCGCCGGCTACGGCGGACTGTCCGACATCGCCGTCGACCTGCGCGTCGACGACCACCCCGACCCGGTCCCCGAACTGGCCCGCCTGCTCGACCTGCACCACCTGTACTTCGACCGGCCCGACCCGGACGCCCTGCTGGACCTCACCGGCGACCTGGCCACCGAGGTCGCCGACCGGCTCGCCCGGCTCGGCCACACCGGCGCCGACGCGCTCGCCGACTGGGCCGGCATCGAGAACTTCGAGGAACGCCTGGTACCAGGCCGGATCGACCCCCTGGTACTGGGGCAACTGCGCGCCGCAACGGAGGAGACATGAGCGTACTGGCGATCGACGCCGGCACCACCGGCGTCACCGCACTGGTGGTGAACGGCGACGGCGGCGTGGCGTCCCGCGGGTACCAGGAGTTCCCGCAGCACTTCCCGCGGCCGGGCTGGGTGGAGCACGAGCCGGAGGAGATCTGGCTGGCGACGCTGGCCGCGTGCCGGTCCGCGCTGACCGCCGCGGCCGCGTCCGGCGAGTCCCCGGTGACCGCGGTCGGCATCACGAACCAGCGCGAGACCGTCGTCCTGTGGGACCGCCGTACGTTGCGCGCCCCGCGCCGCGCGATCGTCTGGCAGGACCGGCGCAGCGCCGACATCTGCGCCGAGTACGAGGAGGCGGGGCACGGCGCCCGGGTCACCGAGCTGACCGGTCTGCGCCTCGACCCGTACTTCTCGGCCACGAAGCTGACCTGGTTGGCCCGCAACGAACCGGACACCTGGCGCGGGGTCACGGAGGGCCGGCTCGCCGTCGGCACCGTCGACGCGTACCTGGTGTCGCGGCTGACCGGCGGCCAGGTCCTCGCCACCGAGGTCTCCAACGCCAGCCGCACCCTCCTGTACGACACGTTCTCCGGCGGCTGGAGCGACGAACTCTGCGACCTGTTCGGCGTACCGGCGGCGGCGCTGCCCGAGGTGGCGCGCTCGTCCGGGGTGCTCGGCGACACCGACCCGGACGAGTTCCTCGGCCTGTCCGTACCGGTGGCGGGCATCGCCGGCGACCAGCAGGCCGCCCTGTTCGGCCAGGCGTGCTACGACACCGGCGCCACCAAGTGCACGTACGGCACCGGCTCGTTCGTCCTCACCAACACCGGCACCACCCCGGTACGGTCCGAGCACGGCCTGCTCACCACCATCGCCTGGGACCTCGGCGACGGCCCCGTGTACGCGCTGGAGGGCTCGATCTTCGTCACCGGCGCCGCGGTGCAGTGGCTGCGCGACGGCCTCGGCATCATCGGCGCCGCGCCCGAGATCGAGGGACTCGCCGCGACCGTGCCGGACACCGGCGGCGTCGTATTCGTACCGGCGCTCACCGGCCTCGGCGCCCCGTACTGGGATCCGTCGGCGCGCGGCACGATCCTCGGCCTGACCCGCGGCACCACCCGCGCGCACATCGCCCGCGCCACCCTCTCCGCCATCGCGTACGAGGTGCGCGACGTGCTGTCGGTGATGGCCGACGAGACCGGCGGGAAGCCGCTCGCCGAGGTCATCCCGGAACTGTCCGTCGACGGCGGCGCCAGCGCCAACGCCCTGCTCTGCCAGCTGCAGGCCGACCAGCTCGGCATCCCCGTACGCCGGCCGCGCGTCACCGAGACCACCGGCGTGGGCGCCGCGTTCCTCGCCGGACTCGCGACCGGCGCGTGGTCCTCCACCGCCGAACTCGCCGCGACCTGGCAGCTCGACGCCCGCTTCACCCCCTCCGGTACGCCGGACGAGGACGGCTACCGACTCTGGCGTACCGCGGTGGAACGGTCCCGCGACTGGCCGGCCTGACCCGGACCGGACCTGGTCAATGGATCGCGTCGTCGGCGGATCGCGTCGGCGGTGGATCGTGTCGGCGGTGGATCGCGTCGGCGTGGCGACGCGCCGAAGCGGGCGGATGTGATCAACGCCCCAGGACCCGGATCCGCCCTCCGTCCACAAAGGACGGAGAGCGGACCGGGCGACCACGCCGCAGCGCCGGTCTTGACGCGGGAGGCGCGGCGCGCGCCAGTGGTTCTGCCAGCCAGGATGCTCCCCCAAGATCCCGACCGGACAACCGCCCGCCCGCACCACGTCCCGTCGCGCCAACCCCCGTGACCAGCGTCGAACCTCGGCGCGGTCGGCCTCAGCCTGCCAGCGGATCCCGGCCACAACTGTCGGCTTACCGATACGACGGGTGTAGACAGCACGACAGTTGGCCGGGAAGCTGGTAACGAACGTCGAACAGGCCGTGACGACCCGGTGGCGGGTCAAGGGGAGGCAGCGCGGGTGGACAGCCAGCTCACCGACTTCGAGGACGCGATCGCCGGCGTCGAGATGTTCGCCGGCCTCGACCCCGAGGTCCGGCGTCGCATCGCCGCCGCGGCCGTACCCCGGACGTACCGCAAGGGGCAGTTGCTGTTCGTGGAGGACGACCCCGGCGAGTCGCTGGTCGTCGTACGCCGCGGTGCCGTCGCCGTCTTCCGTACCTCCACCACCGGTGAGCGCGCGCTGCTGCACGTCGTCCGCCCGCCCGGCGTACTCGGTGAGGTCGCGCTGCTGGACGGCGCGCCCCGGTCCGCCTCCGTCGAGGCGATCGAGAACTGTTCGGCCCTCGCGCTGTCCCGCGCCGCGTTCCTCGAACTCGTGCACGCCAACCCGCGGATCCTGGACAGCGTCCTGCACGCGTTGGGCGGGCTGATCCGCCGCCTCACCGAGCAGAACACCGACCACGTCTTCCTCGACCTGGCCGGCCGGGTCGCGAAGACGCTGGTCCGGCTGGCCGGCGACAACCCGGCCGCGATGGTCACCGTCGAGCTGAACCAGAGCCAGCTCGCCGAGATGGCCGGCGGTTCGCGGCAGAGCGTCAACCAGGCGATCGGCACGTTCGCCGGCCGTGGCTGGCTGCGTACGGAGGGACGGCGCATCGTCATCATGGACCTGTCCGCGCTGCGGCGCCGCGCCGGCATCACGAACTGACCGCGCCGACGCCCGGCGATCCCCACCAGACCACCGGGCACAGGACGGGTCAGCTGATCCCCGGCCAGGACGTCGGCTCGACGGTCCTGTTGGCCGGGCCGGCGTTCCCCGGGGCCGCCTCGGGTTTGTCGGCGTCGGCCGGCTGCTCGGGCCTGGTGCCGTGCGCTTCCGTACCCACGAGACCTCCAGCTTCCGTACGACGACGTGCTTCCGTACGACGACGGTGGATGAACGGGGTCGGGCCCGCGGTGCCCGGCGATCCCCACCAGACCACCGGGCTCGCCACTAGCTGACCCCGGGCCAGCCGGTCTGCTCGGGCTCGACGCCGGACGACGTGTCGCCGGACTCCTTGTCGGTCTCGAACCCGGTCGGCTGCTTCTTGTCCTCCTCGGACTTGTGCTCGTGCTCCTGCTCCGGACGCTTCGGCGTGTCCTCGGTACTCACGAATCCTCCTGCTTCCAACTCGGCGAGCGTGACGTTGTCGACCTCGATCAGGTCACCGGCGTGGTGCCGGGCGTCGTCCGGACCGGTCCAGTCGTTCGCCAGCCGCACATACACGTCAACCTCCGTTGGCCGGCATGCATGCCAGGCGCTCGGTTCCCCTCCGGTCGCGAGAAAGATACGCACCGGCCGACGGCACACGGCACTTGTGTCAGCATTCCGACGAACCGACCGCGCCCCCAACAGCGGGGCGTATCCGCAGGTGAGGCGCACAGTTCCGGGATCGGCGGCGACCGGGCCGTTGCCGGGACGTGGGAACATGGCGTCCTGTCGGCAGGCTCGTACGGTGTGCGTCCGCGCAGGCGGGCGACCTACGTGGGGAGGCCACCATCTCTGTCGCGTGTCCCAGCTGCGGCCGCATCGCGGGACCGGACGACCGGTTCTGCGGCGGGTGCGGATCCGCGCTGAGCCGGGTCTGCACGCGCTGCGGCCACACCCTCGCCCAGGACGTCGCGTTCTGCACGGCCTGCGGCCAGCGGATCGCGGCGGATCCGGCGCCGGCGCGGGGCGGCCCGGTCGCCGCGGGCAACGGACACGAGGACCGGCGCCGGGTCAGCGTGCTGTTCATCGACGTCGTCAGCTTCACGCAGTTCGTCGAACGGTCCGACCCCGAGCAGGTCCGGCTCGTACAGAGCGGGTTCTTCGCGACGGTACGGCGCATCGTCGGTCGGTACGGCGGGCTCGTGGAGAAGTACATCGGCGACGCGGTGATGGCGCTGTTCGGCGCGCCGGTCACCACCGAGACCGCGGTACTCGGCTGCGTGTCCGCGGCGCTGGAGCTGCAGCGCACGCTGCGCCGGCAGGCCACCGACGGTGAGCTGCCGTTCGGGTTCCGGATCGGCGTCGCGACCGGCGAGGCGCTGGTCGACACGGTCGCGGCGCGCGACGGTGGGCAGGCCATCGCCGCCGGCGACGTCCTCAACACGGCGTCCCGGTTGCAGTCCGCGGCGCCACCCGGCGGCGTCCTCGTCGACGGCGCGACGCACGCCGCCACCGCCCACGACTTCCGGTACGAGCGAAGGGATCCCGTCACCCTGCGCGGCCACACCACGCCGACCGAGCTGTGGGTGCCGCTCAGTTCGGTCCGGCGCCGGGTCACCGCCCGCGACCAGGAGAGCACCCCGCTGGTCAACCGGGTGCACGAGCTGGGGCTGCTGACCGGCGCGCTGGACCGGATGATCACCGACCGGCTGCCGCAGCTCGTCACCCTGTTCGGCCGAGCCGGCATCGGCAAGAGCCGCCTGGTCGCCGAGCTGTTCAAGTACGCGGCGGCCCGTACCGACGTGACGGTCCGGTGGGCCGCGGGCTACTGCCCACCGTTCGGCGAGAACGTGACGTACTCGGCGTTCGCCGACATCGTCAAGGCGGAGGCCGGGATCCTCGACTCCGACGACGCCGCAACGGCCCACGCACGGCTGCGCGCCGCGGTGTCCCGGCTGGTACCGCCGGCCGAGGCGGAACGGTTGACCGCCGCGCTCGGGCCGCTGGTCGGGCTGCCCGGCGAGCAGCTCCTGGCGGAGGACACCGAGTCCGCGTGGCGCCGGTTCGTCGTGGCGCTGGCGTCCGACCGGCCGACGGTGCTGGTCATCGAGGACCTGCACTGGGCCGACCAGACGATGGTGAACTTCGTCGAACGGCTCGGCTCGGTGATGCGGGACATCCCGCTGCTGGTGCTGTGCACGTCGCGGCCGGAGCTGTTGCAGCGCGAGCCGGCGTGGGCGGCGGCCATCGCCGGTTCGCAGACGATCAGCCTCTCGTCGATGAACGACAAGCACATCGCCGACATGTACACGGCGCTGTTCGGCAAGGCGGCGTTCCCGGCCGACATCCTCGACAAGCTGATCGAGCTGGCCGGCGGCAACCCGCTCTACGCGCACGAGTACTTCCGGATGATGCTGGAGCAGGGCACGCTGACCGCCGTGGCCGACGCGAGCGGGTCGGGCGCCACCGCCACCGCGCCGATCCCGGACAACGTGCACGCGGTCATCGCGAACCGGCTCGACCTCCTCGACGCGAACGACCGCGCCGTGCTCCAGGCCGGCTCGGTACTCGGTGTCGTGTTCTGGCCGGACGCGGTCGCCAGCACGCTCGGCCTGCCGGTCGGCGTCATCGAGCGGGCCCTGCGCCGGCTGGAGCAGCGCGACCTGGTGCTGGAACAGACCGAGAGCAGCCGGGCCGACCAGACCGAGTACCGGTTCTCCCACGTCCTGGTGCGCGACGTGTGCTACCAACGACTCCCGCGTACCGAGCGGGTCGCTCAGCACGTACGGGCCGCGGACTGGCTGGAGGCGGCGGCGGACGCGACCGGCAGCCGTTCGTCCGACCTGGCCGAGGTGGTCGCCAACCACCGTTTCTGGGCGCACGAGATCGCCCGCACCCTGCACCTCGACACCCGGCCGTACGCGCCGGCCGCGCGCCGCGCGCTGCACCACGCGGCCCGCCGGGCGTACGCGCTGCACGCCCTGGAGGTGGCCGCCGGGCACGTGTCCCGGGCACTGCGACTGTTCCCGGACGACGAGGACAGCGGCGAACGGGCCGAGCTGGAGCTGTTCGAGGCGGAGCTGATGTTCCTGCGCGACGGGGACGAGTTCGTCTCGACCGGCGGGCTGGAGCGGCTGGCCCGACTGGCCGACCGGCTCGGCGCGCTCGACGACACCCGCGGCGCTGCCGAGGCGCTCGCCGTACGGGGGCGCGCGGCCTGGCTCACCGCGGACCGCCCGACCGCGCTGCGCAATCTCGGCGAGGCGATCGACCGGTTCGCGGGGCTGCCCGACTCGGAGCCCAAGGCCAGTGCGTACGCGGATCTCGCGCGCATCCATCTCAGCAGTTCGGAGCCGTCGGCCGCGATCGAAACGGCCGGCCGGGCCGCCGACATCGCCGCCCGGCTCGGCCTCGTCGAGGTACAGACCAGCGCGATGATCACGATCGGCGCCGCCCGGTACTTCGCCGGCGACCCGGACGGGCTGGTGATCCTGGAGGAGGCGCTGGACACGTGCCGGCGGCTCAAGCTGCCGAGCCTGCGGCGCGCCGCGCAGAACCTCGGCAGCCTGCTGCAGGAGGAGGGCGAGCAGGACCGTGCGCGGGCGCTGCTCGCCGAGGGCGAGCTGGTCCTCGTCGCCGACGGCCACAGCCTGACGACGAGCTACGCCGCGGACGGCGGGCTGGCGTTCCTGGTCGGCGACTGGAACAGCACCCTGGTGGCGAACGAGTCGCTGCGGGACAGCCCGTCCGGGGCGTGGGACCTGCAGTCCCGGTTGCAGAGCGTCTGGCTGCGTTCGGTACGCGGCGAGCCGACCGAGGCCGACGCCAGCGAGGTCGCCGACGTCCTGCGGATCAGTCGGGAAAGCGGATTCCCGCGGTTGCTGTGGACCGCGTTCGGCAACGGGGCGCTGTGCCTCGTACTGGACGGCCGGGTGGCCGAGGCGGCCGCGCTGATGGCCGACCTGGCGGAGAGCTGGGGGCGGCACCGGGTCGTACCGAGCGGCGAGTGGATCGCCGCGGCCGGTCACGCGGCGGCGCTGGCCGGCGGCGACACGGCCGCGGTGCTCGCCGACATGCTGGCCGCCGCGCCACGTGACACGCCGTGGGTGTCGGCGGCGCGGGCCGCCGCGGGTGCCGCCCTGGTCGCCGACGCCGGCGACCGCGCGGCGGCCGGCGATCAGCACGCCGGAGCCGCCGAGACGTACCGGCGGATCGGGTCACGCAGCGACGAGATCCTGGCGCTGGCGGTGGCGGCGCGGGAGTACCGTGCGGCCGGACTGTCCGGCCGGGTCGACGACTGCCTGCGGGAGTTGCGCCCGTTCGCCGCGGCGAACCGGGCGGACCGGCTGCTGACGCTGTGAGCGGCCCCGCCAGCCGGCGGGCCGTTCCGCGATCAGGCGGCGGTGGGGGCGACCGGCGGCGCGCTCTTCACCTTGGCGGCGTAGACGTCCACGTACTCCTGACCCGACAGGTTCATCAGGTTGTACATGATCTCGTCGGTCACCGAACGCTCGACGAAGCGGTCACCGGCCATCCCGGCGTACCGGGAGAAGTCGAGGGGTTCGCCGATGCGCATGTGGACGCGCTTGATCCGGGGCAGCTTGTGGCCGGGCGGCTGGATCTCGTGGAAGTTCACCATCGCGCACGGGATGACCGGTACGCCGGACTCCAGCGCGAGACGCGCCACGCCGGTCTTGCCGCGGTAGAGCTGGCCGTCGGGCGAGCGGGTGCCCTCCGGGTACATGCCCCAGAGCTTGCCGTCGTCGAGGACCTGCTTGCCGGCGTCGAGCGCGGCGCGGGCGGCGCGACCGCCCTTCCGGTCGACCGGTACGCATCCGATCGTGGTGAAGAAGACCCGGCTCAACCAACCTTTCAGGCCCTTGCCGGTGAAGTACTCACTCTTCGCCATGAACCGGATGGGGCGGTGCACCATCAGCGGCAGGAACACCGAGTCGATGAAGGCGACGTGGTTGCTGGCCAGGATGGCCGGGCCACTGGCCGGGATGTTCTCCAGGCCCTCGACCTTCGGCCGCCAGAGCACGCGCAGCCACGGACCGATCAGGATCCATTTCAGCACCCAGTACAGCACCGCGGCATTCTCCTTCTTTCACCCTGCTCGCTAGCAGCCTACGAAGCGGGTGGGCCGGGCGGCAACGCGGTGGGAGAACTTCGGGCCCTGTCCATGTCGCGATTCGGCCGGGTACCGTCGGTCTGTCGGAGCTGTTCGATCCCCGCCGCGGGGTCGGCTGTAGTTCGCGGGATGTCCACCACACGGGGCGGAGAAGGTGGTAGCTGTGCGACCTCGGCGGACGGGAGACCATCGATGACGGCCGGCGCCCACCGGCACGGCCGGCGGGACAACGGCCTGCACGCCACGGCGTACGCGGTGGCCGGGGACGTCGACCCGCGGGTCGGCGAGCATCTGCTGGACGTGCTGGGCCTCGCCGGCATCGCGGCGTACCTGCAGCCCACGGCGGACCTGCACCCGGTGACGCGGACGACGACGCTGCCCAGCCGCCCGATCGACCGTCTGTACGTGGACCGCGACCATCTGGACGAGGCACGCGAATACCTGGACAAACTGGGCCCGGCCGCCGCTCCGGCCGCCGCCGCGGGCGAGGACCCGACCGCCGCCGCGGCGAAACCGGCGCCGGATCCGACCGCACCCGAGCCGGCCGCCGCGCCGGAGCCGCCCGCCGATCCGGCCCGCGCCGACGCGGACGTGGACGCCGCGTGGGCGGCCATCGTCGCGCAGTACGACCGGCCCGCCGAGTCGCCGATCCCGCCGTGGCCGGTGGCGGAGGACCTGGCCGAGGAGCCCGCCCCCCAGGCAGCGCCCGACGACACCCCACCCGCCGGTACGGTGACGCGCCGGCCGGCGACCGACTGGCGTGCCGAGCGGGACGGCCCGGATCTGCTCGACCAGCTCGACGCCGAGGAGGACGAGGGGTACGAGCCGCCGCCGCCCCCGCCGCTCCCCCGCCCGTCGTGGTACGCGGCGGTCGCCGTGGTGGGGATCGCGCTGGGGCTGGTGCTGTGCATCCGGCCGGACCTGGTCGGGTTCATCGGGCTGGGCGAGGGCGGCGGGCTGGCGCTCGGGTTCGGCTGCCTGCTGGCGGGCTTCGTCACGCTGGTGATCCGGCTACGGCCGGGCGACGACGAGGACGACGACTCCGACGACGGCGCGGTGGTCTGACCCGCTAACGGCGGGCGGGCGCGCGACCGGTACGGGCGAGGAGCCCGACGAGACCGGCGACCGCGGCGATCAGTACGAGGTCGACGACGACGGTGGCGCGCATGGCGGCGGCGGTGCCGTGCCCGGGGAGTACGGCGAAGAAGAGGGTGCCGAGCAGGGTGACGCCGGCCGCACCGGCGAACTGCTGCGCGGTGGACACGACGGCCGACGCGGTCCCGGCCGACTCCGGCGGTACGCCGCGCAGCGCGGCACCGATCAGCTGCGGCAGGATCAGCCCGTTGCCGGCGCCGACCAGGGTGATCGCGACGATGACGACGGCGAGCCGGTTCGTACCGGCGAGGACGAGCAGGCCGGCGGCGACGGTGGCGCAGCCGATGCCGACCACGCGCAGCCCGTACCGGGTGGTCCAGCGGGCGCCGAGCAGCGCGGTCACCCCGAACGACACGCCCATCGGCGCGAACGCGCAGCCGGCCTGGAACGCGCTGAGCCCGTGGCCGTCCTGGAGCAGCAGCGCCAGCGTGAACATGAACGCGGCGAAGTACGCCATGAAGAGCAGGACGGAGAGGATGCCCAGCACGTACGACCGGGTGCGGAAGAGGGTGGGGGCGAGGATCGGGTCGCGGCCGCGGGCGGCGAGGCGGCGCTGCCAGGCGACGGTGCCGAGCGCGGCGAGCGGGCTGAGGCAGAGCGCGACGACGGTCCAGGCGGGCCAGCCGAGCGTACGGCCGAGGGTGAGCGGGACGAGCGCGAGCGCCAGGGTGCCGGCGATGCCGACCGCGCCGAGCGGGTCGAGGCCGCGCGCCCGGCTGACGCGCGACTCGGGCAGCCGCCGGGCCAGCGCCAGGGTGAGCAGCCCGACCGGCACGTTGATCAGGAAGACGACGCGCCAGCCGAGCCCGAACACGTCGGAGACGAGCAGCAGCCCACCGAGTACCTGGCCGGCGATGGAGCCGAGGCCGCCGGTGACGCCGTACCAGCCGATCGCCCGACCGCGCCGCTCCGGCGGGTACGTGGCGGTGATGGTGCCGAGGACCTGCGGCACCATGAGCGCGCCGGCGAGGCCCTGGGCGAGCCGGGCGGCGACGAGCTGGCCGGGGCCGGCGGCGAGCCCGCAGGCGAGCGAGGTCACGGTGAACGCGGCGACGCCGATGACGAACAACCGCCGGTGCCCGTACCGGTCGCCGAGGCGCCCGGCGGTCACCATGCCCGCGGCGTAGGTGAAGGCGTAGCCGCCGACGATGAGTTCGAGGGCGACGGGGCCGGCGCCCAGCTCGCGGACGAACGTGGGCGCGGCCACGTTGACCACGAAGAAGTCGAACTGCGCCATGAACCACGCGGCGAGCAGGACCGGGAGCCGCACCGTACGTCCTCCAATCGTGGACAACAAATATCCGCGATAGCTCGTTATGGTACCTGCATGAAGATCTCGCAAGGCGTCGAGTGGGGGCTGCACTGCGCGACCCTGCTCGCCCTCGCGCCACCGGACCGCGTCGTACGCCGGGACCGGCTCGCCGCGCACTACGGGCTGCCCGAGGCGTACCTGGCGAAGCACCTCCAGGCGATGGCCCGCGCCGGCGTCCTGCACGCCGTACCAGGGCCGCGCGGTGGGTACCGGCTGGGCCGCGAGGCGGCGCGGATCACCGTGCTGGACGTGGTCGAGGCGGTCGAGGGCAGCACCCCGCCGTTCCTGTGCCAGGAGATCCGGCAGCGCGGCACCGGCGCGCTGCCACCCGACCAGTGCCGCCGGCCCTGCGCGATCCACGCCACGATGACCGCCGCCGACCAGGCGTGGCGCGCGTCGCTGCGTACCGTCACGATCGCCGACCTCGTCGCCCGACTGCCCGCCGGCGTACGCGAGCGGAACGAGAAGATCGTGTCGTAGTGGGGCTGCCCCCACCCCCGGACCGCCGGGTCACCGGATGGAGTGGGGTGAGCCGCACCTCTAGCGTGGGGGACACCGTCACCACCGAGAGGCAGGACCCCCATGCAGCCCGACGAGCACCCCGGACGACGACGCAGCCTGGCGATCCCGGCCGCGGCCTTCGTCGTACTCCTGATCGTCGTCGGCGGTGCGGTCCTGCTGTCGCTGCGGCAGTCGCTGTCGCCCGCGCACCGCGAGACGACGCCGACGAAGACCTACCGCGGCGCGGACAAGCTGATGATCGACCTCAGCTCGGCCGACATCGTGCTCCGCGGCGGTACGGGCGACGCGGTGCGCGTGTCGCGCACGATGTCGTGGAACAACAGCCGGCCGGAGGTGTCCGTCGACGTCGAGGACGGCACCCTGGCCGTACGGTCGAACGGCTGCCGGCACGGCGTCGGCTTCGACACCTGCCGGGTGTCGATCACGGTCACGCTGCCGGCGACGCTGCCCGTGTCGATGCGTACCGAGTCCGGCGACGCCCGGCTGACCGGGCTGACCGGACCGGTCCGGGTGCGTACCTCCAGCGGCGACGTGACCGCCTCCGGCCTGTCCGGCGAACTGGACGCACAGATCGACTCCGGTGACCTGACCGCGGACGACGTCACCTCGCCGCGGGTCAACGTGATCGCCGACTCCGGCAACGTGCAGCTCACGTTCGCCGCGGTACCGCAGCGGGTCGTGGCGCGCACGTCGTCCGGCGACCTGCGGCTGCGGGTGCCGCGGACCGGCGACGGGTACGCGATCAGTACCGCGGTGTCGAGCGGGGACCGGCGCGTGGTGCCGACCTCGCGGGCCGGCTCCGCGCACCGGCTGGACCTGTCGGCCGACTCCGGCGACCTGACCGTCGACTACGCCAACTGAGCGTCCGGCGCCGGGACGACCTCGTCCAGCCAGGCCAGCACGGGGGCGAGGTCCGGCAGCGCGCCGGGAGTACCGACGGGCAGGCGTTCGCCACGCGCCCCGTACCGCACGGCGAGGGCGGTCAGCGCCTTCGCCGGGTACGCGCCGCCGCCGGCGACCAGCAGCGGCGGGGCCTGCGCCGGGCGGGCCGGGTCGCGGCCGAGCAGCAGCGACCGGCCGATCCGCGGGCGGCGCAGCAGCGGGCCGAGCCCCGGGAAGCGGTGGCCGGGCAGCCCGACCGGCTCGACCAGGACGACCGCCGCTGCCGGGTACCGGTGCAGGGCGTGCGCGACGAGCCAGGCGCCGGTGCCGTGCCCGACGAGTACGGCGCGGCGGGGCAGCGCCACGGCCTCCTGTACGACGTCGTGCACCCACTCCCGACGGGTCACCCCGAACCGCCGGCCGCGGGTCGCGCCCATGCCGCGCGGGCTGACCGCGTGCCCGGCCCGGCCGTGGTCGGTGGCCGCGGCGAGCCACGGGTCGAGCGCCGCCGCCGCACCTGGGTCGTGCAGATCCGGTACGAACAGCAGCGGTGCCGCGGTCGTCTCCGCGCTCGGCACCGCACGCCGGACCTCGCGCTGCGCCGGCCGTACCGGCTTGGCCCAGTCCCAGCGGCGCCACACCCGCGTCGGCGCGACCCGTACCGTGGCGCGGCTGCCGTCGCCGTTCACTTCGCCCCCTCCAGGCCGGACAGCGCCTGACCGAGCGCCGCCAGGTAGCGGTGGTGTCCCACGTCGTACCGGTGCCGGCCGGAGGCGAGCATCCGGGTCTGCAGGTACCGCCGGTCGATGTCGCGCTCGGCCCGCCGGTACAGCGTGGCGGCCCGGCTCGGCGCCTCGACGCGGGCCCGCAGCAGCCGGGCGATCAGTACCGTCTGCCAGTGCACCAGCCCGAACTGTCCGGAGTCCGGATCGATCAGCCCGGCCACCGAGAGCGTCGGGTACGCCGGGTTGAGCATGTGCAGGAACAGCCGGGGCCGCTCCCCGTCGCCCCCCAGGTACTCGTCGGCGAGGAAGTCGAACCGCGGACGGTAGCCGGTGGCCATCACGACGAGCTGCGGGTCGACGCTGCTGCCGTCGGTGAACACGACCCGGCCGGGCTGGAACTCGGCCACGTCCGGCTTCGGCGTCAGGTCGCCGTGGCCGAGGTGGTAGATGAGCTGGCTGGTGACGACCGGGTGCGCGGTGAACGGCTTGTGCTCCGGCCGGCGCAGCCCGAACCGGGCCGGGCGGCCGACGGTCAGCCGCAGCACCGTCCGGTACAACAGGCGGCGTGCCCACAGCGGCAGCCGCAGCGCGCGGGTCAGGTCGTCCAGCTGGTCCGCCGGCCGCCCCAGCAGGTACTTCGGGGTCAGCCAGTCGCCGCGCCGGGTCGAGTGCCAGGTCGTGTCGGCGCTCTGGGCGGCGGCGACGGCGATGTCGCAGCCGGAGTTGCCGCCGCCGACCACGAGTACCCGCTTGCCGCGCAGCTGCGACGGGTCCTTGTACGCCGACGAGTGGATGATCTGCCCGCCGAAGTCCTCCTGCCCCGGGTACTCGGGCCGGTGCGGGTGCCACAGGTGGCCGTTGGCGACCACGACCGCCGCGTACCGCAGGGTGCGGGTGGGGCCGCCGCCGGTGCCACGGACGGTGACCTCCCAGCGGTCCCCGCCGGTGGCGGCGACGCTCTGCACCTCGGTGCCGAACCAGACGTGCTCGCGCAGCTCGAAGTGGTCGGCGTACCGCTCGAAGTACGCGAGGACCTGCCGGTGGTCCGGATAGTCCGGGTACGAGTCGGGCATCGGGAAGTCGGGGAACTGGGTGAACGGGCGGCTCGACACCAGGTGCAGCCCCGCGTACACCGGGCTGCGGTCGGCGCCGGCGTTCCAGGCGCCGCCGAGGCCGGTCTCCCGCTCGTAGCAGTCCACCTCGAAGCCGTGCTCGCGCAGGTTCTTGACGGCGGCCAGCCCGGACGAGCCGCCGCCGATCACACAGACGGCGTCGCCGCGGTCGTACACACCCGTCGCCGGGCCGGTCTCCTCGCCGGTGGCTGGACCGTCGGTCACGCTGCCGTCCTCCTCGAAGATCGCTGTCGGTGAATACTTCCGACCATCGGCCCGGTTGTCCACCCCGGCAGTCGGCGACCGCGGCGGGCTGGCTACCTTGCACGTGGGGGTGTACCGGCAACGGCGCTGGTCGGGAGGCTGACATGGGTGACACCGAGACGGTCGAGGTACGCGGCCACATTCTCGACTCCGGGATCCTGGCCAGGATCCTCGACGACGTCCTGGAGTACGGCGGGGACTACCGGATCGAACGGCTCGACGTGGGCCGCGAACACGAGGACGAGTCGCGGGCGTTGCTGTCCATCGGCGCGGACGACGCCGAGCAGCTGTCCCGGATCCTGATGCGGCTCCAGACGCACGGGGCGAACGCGGTGTCCCCCGGCGAGACCGTGCTGCGCGCGGCCCCCGGCGACGGCGTGTTCCCCGACGACTTCTACTCGACGACCAACCTCGCCACCCAGGTGCGTACCGAGGGGCGTTGGGTCGCGGTGGACAACCCGGAGATGGACTGCGGGATCGTCGTGGCGGCCGACCGGCTGTCCGCGCGGACCGTGCCGGTCTCCGACGTGCGCGCCGGTGACCTCGTGGTCTGCGGCGCCGACGGGGTGCGCGTGGTGCAGCCGCCGGCCGCCGACCGCGACGCCGACAGCTTCGGCTTCATGTCGAGTTCGGTGTCCAGCGAGAAGCCGCAGGCCCTGCTGGTACGCCAGATCGCGGAGCAGTTGCGGGCGGTCAAGGCGCGCGGCGAGAAGGTGCTGTGGGTCGGCGGGCCGGCGCTGGTGCACACCGGCGCGGCGCCGGCGATGGTACGGCTCGTCGAGGCCGGGTACGTGGACGTGCTGTTCGCGGGCAACGCGCTCGCCGCGCACGACATCGAGTCGGCGCTGTTCGGCACGTCGCTCGGGGTGGACCTGTCGAAGGGGCACGGCGTACCGCACGGGCACGAGCACCACATCCGCGCCATCAACAAGATCCGCGCCGCCGGCTCGATCGCGAAGGCCGTCTCCTCCGGCGTACTCACCGGCGGGATCATGCACTCGCTGGTGGCGAACGACCGGCGCTTCGTCCTCGTCGGTTCGGTACGCGACGACGGGCCGCTGCCCGACGTGTACACGGACGTGATCGACGGGCAGCGCGCGATGCGGGCCGAACTGCCCGGCGTCGGGTTCGTGATCATGGTCGCGACGATGCTGCACTCGATCGCCACCGGGAACATCCTGCCCGCGGCGATTCCGTTGGTGTGCGTGGACATCAACCCGGCGACGGTGACCAAGCTCGCCGACCGCGGGTCGGCGCAGGCGACCGGGATCGTCACCGACATCGGCCTGTTCACCGAGCAGCTCGCCGACGAACTCTGCGGCTGACCCGGGTTCTCCCGGCGCAGTCGGCCCGGCGGTCGTTGCGGCGTTTCGCCCCGGTACCGGGCGGGTCCGGCGCGGGACGCCCGTACGTTCCGACGGTGCCCGCGGGTACGGCGTGGCGCACGGCACGGTCACGACGCGCCGGGAAACCGTTCGGTCCGGGTTGGTTCCCGGGTAACCTCACCGTCGGTGACCCGTGGGTCGACGGGTACATCGTGGTCGTCGGAGGTGGTCGCGATGCCGGTGGCACCGGCTTCGTCGGGGCGCGCAGCGGGCGCCCGGGTTGACCGGGGATACGAGCTGTTCCGGCTCTGGTGCGAGCTGACCGGGCGGGTGCCGCGGTCCGTACCGGTCGACGAGGTGGCGGCGTTCCTGGGGCGGCCGGAGGTGCGGACCCTGTCGCGGGTGCCGGACGAGGTGTTGCGTGACGCCGCGGGTGCGGCACGGCGCGGGCCGGCGCTGCCGCTGGAACGGTGGTTGGCCGCCGTGCGGATCGTTCGGCCACACGCCTGATTTGTTGTACGCCAGCGTGCCTGTGCGGCTCGCCGGCGTACTGGTGTGACTCCAGCGGAAGCGCGTTCGCTGGCGTCTTGTGTGACTCCAGTCGCCGGGTGTTGCTCGCTCTCGTGCTGGTCTTTCCCCGGTGTTCGCCGCCCCTGCCGGGGCTTGGGGGTGCGAGAGAGGACGCTGTCCTCTCTCGCGCTCTCTCCTTCCAAAGGGGGCGAAGCCCCCTTTGGAAACCCCCTGAAGTAGGCAGATGCTTTCGCGTTCGCCTCTCGACACCGACCCAAGTCCTTGTGCGTCAACCGGAGTTGGCTTCATTCACCGGCGTGCTGCTACCCCGAGAAGTAGGCGATTACTTGCCCAGCCCCGGTCACCGGTGTTCGCGGGTGATGCTCGTTGCCCCGCCCTCCCGCTACCGGCGTGATGGTGGCGCCCTTCGGCGCCTGCGGCGCCTGCGGCGCCTCGGGCGCCCGGGCGGCTCGGGCGGCTGGGCGACGTCGGTGCTTGGCGGCGGTGGGTCAGTCGGTGGTGTGGTTGGGGAGCGGGGGTGGGGTGGGGAGGGTGAAGCCGTGGAAGGTGCCTTGGCCGGCGAGGGTGGCGAAGCGGCCGGTGCCGGCGAGGAGTTCGAAGTCGCCGCGGACGACCGTACGGGCCGGGTCGTGGGTCACGAGGTCGGCGGCGGGGACGGCGAGTCCGCCGGGGCGTACCGGATGGTCGTCGGCGGGGAGGGCGAGGCGGCCGGCGGGCAGGGCGCGGGGGCCGGGCTGCTGCGGCGGTGTGGTGGCGCTGCCGGTGAAGCGGTAGCGGATGGTGCCGTGGGGGAAGCGGAGTTCCCAGGTGCCGCGGAACCTGCCGGCGGACGGGTCCGGGGTGAAGTCGAGGACGTGCGCGGTGCCGAAGCCGACGACGGGGCCGCGCGCGGTGGCGCGGATGGTCTCGGTGGAGACCCCCGGCGTACGGACGAAGGTGATGGTCTGGTTGGCGCGTTTCGGCCGGTGTGCCGCGGCGGCGGGAGTACTGACGGCGAGGGTGAGGCCGGCGGCTGCCATCAGCACCGGGCCCCAGCGGCGGATCATCCGTTCCTCCAGACCGGGGGTGGCGTCGTCAACGTGATCAACTGTGACACGCCCGCCTGCGAGCCGACCGGGGTTCGGGCTGTGTCGTTGCTGTGAGAGTTCTCGCCCGCTGGTACGGCCGATTGAAGCGACGGTGGCGAGCGGCTAACGTCGCAGGGACAAGTACATCGACAGGGGAGCGCACGACGCTGAGAGTGTGATGCCGGATTCGTTCCGGATCACAGACCCTCGAACCTGATCTGGGTAATGCCAGCGCAGGGAGTTCGGTTGGATCTCACGCAGTTCGGCGCACCGGTGGGTCTTCCGCCGGTGCGTCGCCGTGTCCGGCATGCCCGGGCCCGGGTGGCTCCTCCTGGTTCACGGACTGGGAGGTAGGCGATGGGTACGACAGGCAGCAACAGATGGCGCACGATCGACATCGTGGTGGCATCGGTGATC
Source organism: Actinocatenispora rupis (assembly GCF_016861975.1). Taxonomy (GTDB): domain Bacteria; phylum Actinomycetota; class Actinomycetes; order Mycobacteriales; family Micromonosporaceae; genus Actinocatenispora; species Actinocatenispora rupis. The sequence goes on from NZ_BOMB01000033.1 coordinate 94,177, forward strand.
GGTGTCGCGTTCGGTGTGGTGTTCTGGATCTGGGACCTGGTGTGGGGCGGTTTCGGCACCGCGTTCGACTTCTTCAAGCCGGCCGGCGGCCTGATCATCGGCGTGTGGATGCTGGCGGCCGTGGTCGGCGGGCTGGTGATCCGCAAGCCGGGCGCCGCGGTGTACACGGAGTTCGTGGCGGCGCTGGTGTCGACGCTGATCGGCAACCAGTGGGGCCTGGTCACCGTACTGGAGGGCGTGGTCGAGGCGCTCGGCGGCGAGCTCGCGTTCGCGCTGTTCGCGTACCGGAACTTCAAGCTGCCGGTGGCGCTGCTGTCCGGCGCGCTGGCCGCGGTGTTCGCGACGGTGTGGGAGTGGTTCTTCTACTACCCGACCTGGGCCTGGGGCTGGAAGTTCGCGTACACCGGGTTCGGCGCGGTGGGCGGCGGCGTGGTTGCCGGGCTCGGCGGCTGGGCGCTGGTGCGGGCGATGGCCCGGACGGGTGTGCTGGACCGGTTCGGCGCCGGCCGGGAGCGGGCAACGGTGTGACGACCCTGGCGGTACGCGGGTTCTCGTGGCGGCACGCCGGCCGTACCGCGTGGGCGGTGCGCGACGTGGACCTGCACGTCGAGGCCGGCGAGCGGGTGTTGCTGCTGGGGCCGTCCGGCGCCGGCAAGTCGACGCTGCTCGCCGGCATCGCCGGGCTGCTGCCGGCGGACACCGGCGAGCGGACCGGCGAGATCCTGCTCGACGGCGCTCCCCCGGCCGGCACGCGCCGGCCCGGGTTCCTGTTCCAGGATCCGGAGACGCAGCTGGTCATGGCCCGGTGCGGCGACGACGTGGCGTTCGGGCTGGAGAACCACGGCACGCCGGTGGACCGGATCTGGCCGCGGGTCACGGAAACCCTTGCCACGGTGGGGTTTCCGCACCCGCTGGACCGGTCGACCGACGCGCTGTCCGGCGGCGAGCAGCAACGCCTGGCCCTCGCCGGGGTACTCGCGCCAAACCCCGGGCTGCTGCTCCTCGACGAGCCGACGGCGAACCTGGACCCGGCCGGGGCCGCACTCGTACGGGCGGCGATCGGTCGGGTACTCGCCGACGGGCGTACCGGGATGATCCTGGTGGAGCACCGGGTCGCGGAGGCGCTGCCGCTGGTCGACCGGGTGGTCGTACTGGCGGCGGGCGGCGGGATCGAGGTCGACGGGCCGCCCGAGAAGGTGTTCGCCGAGCACGGGGATTCCCTTGCCGCGCAAGGGGTCTGGGTGCCGGGGCACGGTCCGGCGCCGCGCACCGCCCGGCGTACCGGCGGGGATCCGTTGGTGTCCGCCGTCGGGCTCGGCTACCGCCATCCGGGCGCGCCGACGCCCGCACTGTCCGATGTGGACCTCACCGTCGCCGCCGGCGAGGCCCTGGCCGTACTGGGGCACAACGGTTCCGGCAAGTCGACGCTGGCGCTGCTGCTCGGCGGGTTGCTGGCGCCGGGCGTGGGAAGTGTGGTGGCGCACGACGCGCTGTCGCCGCCGGCGAAACCGCCGCACCGGTGGCGCGCGGCGGCGCTGACGTCCCGGATCGGTTCGGTGTTCCAGAACCCGGAGCACCAGTTCGTGACCGGCCGGGTCCGCGACGAGCTGGCGCTCGGGCCGCGCCGCGTCGGCCGTACCGCGGCGGAGGTGGACGCGGTGGTCACCGAACTGCTGGAACGGTTGCGGTTGACGCATCTCGCCGGCGCGAACCCGTACACGCTGTCGGGTGGGGAGCAGCGGCGGCTGTCGGTGGCGACCGCGCTGGCGACCGCGCCGTCCCTGCTCGTACTCGACGAGCCGACGTTCGGGCAGGACCTGCGTACCTGGCGGGAGACGGTGGCGCTGCTGGGCGGGCTGGCCGACGACGGCCGCGGGCTGGCGGTGGTGACGCACGACGAGGACCTGGTCGCCGCGCTGGCCGACCGTACCGTGACACTCCACAAAGGACGGTCGTACGACGAGGGGCGGTGCGGGCGATGAGGTTCGCCGCGCCGGTCGCCGCCGCCGGCACACCCGTCACCCGGCTCAACCCGGTGACGAAGCTGGCCGCCGTCCTCGTCCTGTCCCTCGCCGTACTCGCGACCGTCGACCCGGTCACCCCGGCCGTCGCGATCGCCGGCACGCTCGCCGTCCTGCCGTTCGCCGGGCTGCGGCCGGGTCCGCTGCTGCGCCGGCTCTGGCCGCTGCTGCTGGGCGCGGCGACCGTCGGCGTGGTCAACGTGCTGTTCGCCGGCGAGGCCACCGGCACCCTGTACGTCCACAGTGGACCGTTCCGGCTCTCCTCGGGCAGCCTGGCCGCCGGCGCCGCGCTCGCCCTCCGGGTACTCGCGATCGCGCTGCCCGGGCTCGTCGCGTTCGCCACCACCGACCCCACCGACCTCGCCGACTGCCTCGTCCGCCAGGTACGCGTTCCGGCCCGGTTCGCGCTCGGCGCGCTCGCCGCGTACCGGTTGATGCCGTTGCTGGCGGACGAGTGGGAGCTGCTCGGGCTGGCCCGGCGGGCCCGCGGCGTCGACGCCGGCCGCAGCCCGGTGGCGCGCGGGCGGCTGTTCGCCACGACGCTGTTCGCGCTGCTCGTCGGCGCGGTACGGCGCGGCGGCCGGCTCGCCACCGCGATGGACGCGCGCGGCTTCGACGCCAGCACGCCCCGCACGTACGCCCGGACCCATCCGGTACGCCGGGTGGACCTGCTGGTGTTCGCGGGCGGCGTCGCGCTCGCCGCGCTGTCCCTCGGTGTCAGCGTCGCGGTCGGCGCGTTCCGCCCGCTCGTCGGCGGCTGACACCCGCGCGGGTGTCGCGTCGAGCGACCGCGTACGGCCGGTCGGTAGCGGTACGGCGGCGGTGGCCGTGGCGTTGGCGGCCGGGACTATTGTGCGGGCGCGCCCCTCGATCCCCCCGGGAGTCCGTGATGCGAAGCCTGTCCCGTCTGGCCTTTCCGCTGGCCGCCGCGTCCGTCGCGGTGGTCCTGACCGGCTGCGGCGTCGCCGGCCGGGCACTCGGCGGCCACGACGACACCAGCGACGAGCCGAGCCCGACCCCGTCGCCGGCGTACACGTACAACTCGGACGCCACCGGTGAGGTCGTCGGCACCAACTGCCGGTACGACGCGAACGCCCAGCAGTTCCGGTACGACCTCTCGATCCAGAACGCGTCGCCGGACCACTCCTTCAAGTACTCGGTCCGGGTGGACTTCAGCGGTGGGGACAGCGAGTGGTCCGACGACTCGTTCGGCTCGCAGTACCAGGAGGTGACGGTGGCCCCGGCGAAGGACCGGAAGCTCACCGTCACCCAGGGGTACGCGCTGCCGACCGACCGCAAGTCGTACTACGGCTGCCAGGTCGCCAGCGCCACCAAGTCGCTCGCGGACTGACTACGGAAGGGTCGACAGCGGCACCGCGAACAGCGTGCGCCCGCACGTCTGTCCGGCGCCGCTGCACGACGCCGGCGTCCACTCGGTCACCGACCACACCAGCCCCGTCGCCCAGTCGTACGTGAGGGCCTCGGGGTGCATCGCCCAGCAGGCCGGCGTCTGCGGATCCCCGCAGTACGAGGGGGTGCTGGCGGTGGTGGTCTGGTCGTAGAGCTGGCCGTGGATGGTCGCCGACGAGTGCGCCACGTACCACTTCCCGCCGTGCGACAGGACGCCCTGCATGTTCCCGACCCCGCTCTTGTACGCCTCGGTCGCGGCGACCGCGCCCGACGAGTCCGCGGCGAGCAGGTAGTCCGAGCCCATCGGGTACCGGTAGAGGCGGCCGTGCTTGGTCTGGTCGCTGAAGTACTCGGTGGTCACGACGCTGTCCGGGGACGTGCTGCGGTCCAGCGACATCGACGAGAAGCACGGCACGCCGGTGTCCGACGACATGTCGCACGTACCACCGGCGTACGTGTAGTAGCCGACCTGCATGAGCGCGTACTGGTAGCCGTAGGCGGCGTACCCGTCGGAGGTCTTGCCGATCGCGGCGGCGCTGCTGGTCATCTGGAGGATGTGGGTGGTGGAGAAGACCCGGATCGCGGTGGACGTGTTGCCGACCGCCGTGACGTAGATCTTGTCGCCGTACCAGGCCATCCCGCCGGCGTGCGCCTTCGCCGCCGAGAACGTCGAGCCCGTACTGTTCGGCACCGCCAGGTACGCCATCCGGAACGCCGGCGCCGACGGGTCGTCGTCGTTCACCACCATGATGCGGGCGTCGTCGTACCGGCTCTTGCCGTCGCTGCCGGTGCCGAGCGCGTCCTCGCCGTGCCAGCCGGACAGGATGATCTTGTCGGCACCCCACATGCCGTCGTCGTCGGCGTCGCCGGACGTGGTGATGCTCTGCGGCGTCCACGCCGTACTGGTGGCCCGGTCGGAGTCCCAGCACATCGCGGTCGTCGCCGTCGGGGCGACCGGCAGCGACGCCTTCTCGGTCGCCGTACAGCCGGTCATCGCGTAGTTCGCGCTGTGCGCGACGGTGTTCATCGAGACGTTCGGCAGGGCGTTGTCGAGCGCGGTGAGCGCCGCGGCCGGGGTGGCGTGCCAGACCAGCCCCTGCTTCGTCGTGGTCGTCAACGGATCCGTGTACGCCGCGCTCGCCGGCGCGGCGTCGACCAGCAGTGCCGCCAGCAGTACTCCGGCGGCGGCGAGAACGGTTGCGGTACGGACAGTGCGCATGCGACCTCCGTTCCGCGCCGGCGCGGGGAGCACCGGCGCACCACGGGGTCATGCCCGCCGGCAGCCCGAAGGTTTCCTCCCGGGCATGACCACCCGATCGCAACTAATGTGCGCGCACGGGAACTACCGTGTCAACCAACACCACACGGCGGGAACTTCACGCAACGGCATCAACCCACGTACGGCGCCGGTTCCGGATTCGGCACCGCTCCCCCGTAGCGACGATCCCGGTCCGCGTACAGCTCGCAGGCGTGCCACAGGTGCCGGCGGTCGAAGTCCGGCCACAGCGTGTCCAGGAACACGAACTCCGCGTACGCCGACTGCCAGAGCAGGTAGTTGGAGAACCGCTGCTCCCCCGACGACCGTACGAACAGGTCCACGTCCGGGATGTCCGGCTCGTCGAGGTACCGGGCGAACAGCTTCTCGGTGACCCGGTCCGGCCGCAGCCGCCCCGCCGCCACGTCCCGCGCGATCGCCGCCGCCGCGTCCGCGATCTCCGCCCGGCCGCCGTAGTTCACGCAGAACTGCAGCGTCAGCTTGTCGTTGTCCCGGGACAGCTCCTCCGCCTGCTCCAGCTCGCTGATCACGCTGCGCCACAGCTTCGGACGGCGGCCGGCCCAGCGGATGCGTACCCCCATGGCGGACAGCTCGTCGCGACGGCGGTGGATGACGTCCCGGTTGAAGCCCATCAGCCAGCGGACCTCGTCCGGCGAACGCCGCCAGTTCTCCGTCGAGAACGCGTACGCCGACAGGTACTGCACGCCCAGCTCCAGCGCGCCCTCGATCACGTCGAACAGCGCCGCCTCGCCCGCCTCGTGCCCCTTCGTACGGGCCAGGCCGCGCTGCTTGGCCCACCGGCCGTTGCCGTCCATGATGATCGCCACGTGCCGCGGCACCTTGTCCGCCGGGATCTCGGGCGGCCGGACACCCGACGGGTGCGGCGCCGGCGGTCGGTACTCGCGGCGGGAGCGTCGGCTCGGCATCGGTGTCCTTTCACGGCAAGGGGTTCGGGTTCAGCGGCTCGGACCCAGGGGTCCAGCGTCAGGTGTTCGGAACCGGGTGTTCAGGGTTCGGGGCCATGGCTTGGCGGCGACGGGGCGCCGGCGCTCACCGTCTGTCTACCAGGGGCAGCGACCGCAGCCCGCGTTCGAGGTGCCACTGGAGCAGGGCGGCGACCAGCCCGCTGGCCTGGCGGCGCGCCGGGCCGTCGCTCGCCCCGGCCGTCTTCCAGTCCCCCGCGGCCAGCGCGGTCAGCAGGCTCATCGTGGCGGTACTCGGGGCGGCGGCACCCGGCGGCCGGCAGTTCACGCAGACCACGCCGCCGGCCGGCACGCTGAACGCGGTCTGCTGCGGGCCGACACCGTCCAGCAGCGACTCCGGCACCTGGCCGCACACCGCGCATTCGGTCAGCGCCGGCGCCCAGCCGGACAGCGCCATCGCCCGCAACAGGTACGAGTCGAGGATCAGGGGCGGGGACCGGTCGTCGTCATCGCCGAGCGCGCGCACCGCACCGAGGGTCAGCAGGTACAGCCGGAGGGCGGGTTCCTGCTCCTCGGGGGTGAGCCGCTCGGCCGTCTCCACGATGGCGCTGGCCGCCGTGTAGCGCGCGTAGTCGGAGCCGATGCGCCTGCCGTACAGGGAGATGCCTTCGACCTGGCTGACGACGTGCAGGCTGCGGCCCTCGGCGATCTGCACGTCGATGTGGCCGAACGGCTCCAGCCGGGCACCGAACCGGCTCGTCGTCCGGCGGACGCCCTTGCCGACCGCCCGGACCCGGCCGTGCCGCCGGGTGAACAGGGTCACGATCCGGTCGGCCTCGCCGAGCTTCTGGCAGCGCAGCACGAGGGCGTCGTCCCGGTACAGCTTCCTCGGGTACGCGCGGCTCACGGCGCCATTCTCCCTCGCCCCTGTGACGCCCGTGCCGGGGCGGTGCGCCCCCACCCGCGGCGGGCACAATGGGCGCGTGGCGGAGACGGGGCAGGGGCAGACACCGGGCGAGCCGGTCATTCCGGGCTACTCCCAGATCGAGCTGATCAGCCGCGGCTCCACCGCGCGGGTGTACCGGGCGGTGCAGGAGCGGCTCAACCGCGCCGTCGCCATCAAGGTCCTGCGGGTCGACGACGTGATGACGACCGCCGACCAGGTCCGTACCGAGCTGGCCACCACCGTCGCGCTGTCCGCCCAGCCGCACATCGTCAGCATCATCGACACCGGCACCACCGACACCGGCAAGCCGTACATCGTGATGGAGTACTGCGAGGGCGGCTCGTACGGGCACATTCTGGCGAAGAGCGGACCGCTGCCCGTCCAGGAGGCCGTCGACGTCGGGGTGAAGGTCGCCGAGGCGCTCCAGGCGGCGCACGAGGTCGGCATCATCCACCGGGACGTCAAGCCGCACAACATCCTGCGCTCCAAGTACGGGCCGGCGCTGACCGACTTCGGCATCGCCCGCGCCGCCGCCGACCTGACCGGCACCATCACCCTGCACAAGCTGACCCCGCAGCACGCCTCCCCCGAGTCGCTGCGCCGCGAGCCGCAGGGCCCCGCCTCCGACGTGTACAGCCTCGCCTCGACGCTGTGGAACCTGCTCGCCGGCTACCCGCCGTTCGCCGACCCGGGCGACAACTCGCCCGACCCGTTCGAGTACCGGGACCGGGCGCTGCGCAACCCGCTGCCGCCGCTGCCGCGCCCGGACGTACCGGCGTGGTTGCAGGACGAGCTGGTCCGCGGCATGGCGAAGGCCCCGGGGGAACGGCACGCGAGCGCCGGCGAGTTCGCCGCGTCGCTGCGGCGCGGCTGGCTGCGGAGTACCGGGGAGTTGTGGACGCCGCCGCCCGGCCAGTCCACCGCGCCGCCGACCCCGCCCCCGCCGGCGCCCGCCGCACCCGAGACGTTCCCGGCCTCGCCGTTCGGCAACCCACCACCACCCTCCGGTACTCCCGCGTTCGGTGCCCCGCCGCCCGCCCCGTCGTACGGGCCGCCCGGTGGACCGGCCGGGCTGGGAGCGCCGGTGTCCGGCGCGCCGGCGTTCGGCCCGCCGGCCGGGCCGCCACCCGTCGCGACGCCCGGCGGTTACGGCCCCGGCGGTTACGGCCCCGGCGGTACCGTGCCGGGCAGCCCAGGCCCCGGTACCGTGCCCGGCGGTTACGCCACGTTCGGCGCGGACGGCGGACCCGGCCACGGCGGCCAAGTCGGGTACGGCACCGACGTCGCGGCACCACCGGCGGACGGCGAACCGCGCCGCCGGATGACGCCGTGGCCGTTCGTCGCCGCCGCCGTCGCCGGCGTCCTGATCGGGGTGGTGGTCCTCGTCGCGCTCCGGTTCTCCGGCCACGACAGGACTCCCGCCGCCAAACCCACGCCCACCGCCACCACCGGACCGCGCGCCAGCGAGGACCCGACGATCCGGCCCACCGGCGTCAAGCTGGCGGACCACGGCACCTGGGTACAGCTGAGCTGGACCGACCACACCAACGGCAAGGCGCTCTACTTCGTGACCGGCTCGGTCGCCGGCGGTACGCCCTCGAAACTGTCCCAGCCCGCCCGCGACACCACCCGCCGCATCGACGCGCTGCGCGCGGACTCCGAGTACTGCTTCTACGTCGTCGGCATGATGACCATCGACCGGATCAGCCCGTCCGACCGGGTGTGCACGCACCGCAACGGCGCCACCCCGTCCGCCACCGGCCACCACACCTGACCGGGTACCCGCCGCGCGTCGTGTCCCCGGCCGGCACATCCCGTCCCGAGCACCGGGTCCTGTCGCGGTACGGCCGGCGGTGGCGGGAACCCGCGGGTCAGCGCCAGAAGAGCGGGCGAGGGTCCAGGTGCCACCACAGCCGCTTGAGTACGCCGAGGCGGGAGCGCAGCGCGCGGGTGTAGTCCCGGGCCAGCGCACCGGACCCGGCGGCCTGCTCCGGCGGTACGGCGGGGCGCGGTGCCGACGGCGCGAAGCCGATCGCGTTGACGGCGTGCGCGAGGGGCGTCAGGTCGGGCAGCGGTGGACCGGGCCGGTCCGGTACGCCGGTGGTGGCGAGCGCGGCGACCTCGACCGCGGACCGGGTGTCGTCCGGTCGTACGCCGGCGAGCCGGAGCGTGTCGCGGACCTCGGCCCAGGCACCGAGGATCCGGTCGGCGGGCGCACCGGTGGCCAGCCGCCGGGTGGTACGTCGTCGGCGCAGCAGCAGGACCGCGGCGACGGCGAGCACCAGCAGCAGGGCCGCGGCCGAACCGCCGAGTACCGCGGGATCGGGGCCGGATCCGGTGGTGGGTGCGGCGGCGTGGCCGGACGAGCTGTGCGGCGTGGGCGCCTTCGCGGTGGGGGTGGGGGCGGCGTCGTCGAGCTGCTGGCTCTTCTGCTTCTGCTGGCTCTTGGCCTGCGGGGTGTCCTCGTCCGGCGGCGTGCTGCCCTTCCCGGCCGCGGGCGTCGGGTCGAACGCGACCCAGCCGTGCCCGGCGAGCTTCACCTCCGGCCACGCGAACGCGTCCCCGGACGTCACCCGGTACGTGCCGGCACCGGTGCGCTGCCCCGCGTGGAAGCCGACCACGACCCGGGTCGGCAGCCCCACGATCCGCGCCATCAGCGCGAACGACGTCGCGAACTGTTCGGACGTGCCCCGGGCGCCGCCCGCCGCCGGCTTCGTCAGCAGGAAGTGCCGGAGCGTCACGTACCCGTTGCCGCTGGGCGCCTTCGACCAGAACTGGTACTTGGTGCGCAGCAACTGTTCCAGCAGCAACGCCTTCCGGTACGGCGAGCCGGTGCCGGCCGTGCGTTGGGCGAGCGTGACGATCCCGTCGGGCACCCCGGCCGGCACCGTCAGGTACCGCTGGGAGGTGCCGGCGGGCACGGTCGCCGCCGACAGCGCGCCCGGATCCTGTTGCGGCACAAGCGAAACCGTCTGGTACGACAGCCCGGTGGACAGCCCGTCGGGGGTGAGTACGGTGCCGGAACCGGAGTCGTAGCCGACGCGGACGCCGTGCACCTCGCGGACCGCGGCGACCGCGGGCAACCAGCCGCCGCGCAGCCCGGCCACGGTGACCCGCTGCCGGACCGTCGTCCGCTGGTCGCTGGTCGTCGGTGGCTCCGGCAGTACCGAACCCGCCGCCCGGTACGTGCGGTCCGGCTGCCACGTGATCCCGTCGTACTCCGACAGCGTCGCCCACTGGATCCGCTCCGGCCGGTCGGTCCGGACCGACAGCAGGTCCTGCTTCGGGTCCAGCGCCCACGCCGCCAGCATGCCGAGCGGGTTGAGCTGGTCGAGCTGCTTCTGCGGCGGCACCACGTAACTGCGCGGGTCGACCGGCTGGCGGTGCACCAGCCCGGCCAGCGCCGGGCCCGCGGTCACCGCCGCACCGGCGAGTACGGCGAGGACGACGACGGCGGCGGCCAGCCGGCGCAGGCTACCGAGATCGCGCCGTACGGCCGGGGTCGCGGCCGGCACCGACCACGGCCGGCTCGCCGCGGCCAGCAGCAACGCCAGCGCCAGCACGAACACCGCGAGCAGCACGTACGACGGGGATCCGTTGGGGCCGACCAGAACCAGCGCGCCGATCAGGAGCAGCACCGGCGGTACGGCGGACGCCGCGGCACGCCGCCGGGCCGGCGCACCGTCGGCGCGCAGCGGGCCGAGCAGTACGGTGCCGATCGCGCCGGCCAGCCACGTCGCCGCGATCGGCAGCAGTACGGTGTCCGGCGCCGGCTGCACCGGGATCGCACTGGTCAGGATGCGGGCGCCGGAGTTGCGGACCGCGTCGAACAGCACCGTGCCGAGCCCGCCGGCCGCCGGGTCGCGCAGCGCCGCGGTCGCCCCGACCAGGCAGGCGACCAGCCCGACCAGCGAACCGAGTACGGCCAGCACGGCCGGGGCCCGCACCAGCCGCAGCAGTACGGTCAGCGCCACCGCACCGACGGCCGCGCCGGTCAGGAGTACCGGGAGCTGGGTGCCCGAGTAGATCGGGGTCACGGACAGGCCGGCGACCAGCGTCGCCGCCGCCACGGCCAGCAGCGCGCAGCCCACCGGTACCGGCCGCATCCGCCAGCCGCGCGCCGCGGTCACCGGCTCGGCGCGGGTCACGGTCACCATGTCGACACCCCGTCCCAGCGGCCCGCGAACTCCTCCGCCGTCCGCGCCGTCAACGTGATCACGCCGGGCAGCGACCGGCCGGACGGCCCGTCGGCGCCGGTGCCGGTGCCGCCGAGCACGCCCACCACGACCGTCGGGTACACGTCGCGCAGCAGGCCCACCGAGTCCAGGTCGGCGACCGCGTCGGCGCCGGTCAGCAGGACGAGCGTGTCGCCCCGGTGCCGCTGCCGCAACGTCCGCACCGCGCGCGGCAGCGAGGCGTCCGCGCTGGTCGTCAACTCCGCCAACAGATCCAGGTACGGCCGGGCCCGGCCCGGTCCGTCCCCGCCGCTGCCGCCCGCGACGCTGCGGCCACTGGCCAGGTGCAGCTCCGCGGTCAGCTCCGCGCGCAGCGCGGCCAGCAGTACGGAGGCGGCGGCCTCGGCGGTCTCCTCGAACGACGCGGCGGTGTGCGCCGAGGCCCGGTCGTCGACCAGCACCACGATGCGCGGCAGGCTGGTGTCCACGTGCTCGCGCACCATCAGCTCACCCACCCGCGCCGACGTACGCCAGTGCACGTGCCGCAGGTCGTCGCCCGGCACGTACTCCCGGAGCGCGTGGAACGTGATGCTGCCGTACTGCACGGCGTCGACCACGCCGTCGAGGCTGCGGGCCGCGCCGACCGGCACCCGGCTCAGCCGGTGCGACCGCGGGTGCACCCACAGCCGCGTGGTCCCGCCGTACCGCCGGGTCGCGGCGACGAGACCGAGCGGATCCTGCCGCGACACCTCCAGCGGCCCCACGTCCAGCACCCCGCGCCGCTCCGTCGGCAGCACGTACCCGGTGGTGGTGTGCGCACCGGCGCGCAGCCGTACGGTCGGGACCGGGACCGTGCCGCCCGTCGACAGGTACTCCACCGCGGACAGCGTCTGCGCCCGCCACCGCGCCGTCGACCGCAGATCCACCGTGGCGCGGCAGTCGTCGCCGCGGGTCACCCGGTCCGGGTCGACACCCCGGCGCACCACCAGCCGCGGCGGCCAGCCCGCCCACAGCAGAGCCACCAGCAGCGCCAGTACGGCGACGGCGCCGAGCGCCACCAGCTCCCGGTAGCCGGCGACGAGGCCGGCGACCAGCAGCACGACGCCGGCCGTACCGACCGCGATGCCGCGACGGGTCGGCATGCTCAGCGGTGCCCGAGCGCCGGCGCCGCCGCACCCGGCTGCGGCACCGGCACCTCGGCCAGGACCTGCCCGATCACCTCGTCCGGCGTACGCCCGCGCAGCTGCGCGTCCGGCGTCAGCACCAGCCGGTGCCCGATGACCGCGACGGCCAGCGCCTTGAAGTCCTCCGGCAGCACGTAACCCCGGGACTCGGCCAACGCGTACGCCTGGGCGGCCCGGGTCAGCGCGATCGCGCCACGCGGCGACAACCCGAGCCGTACGTCCGGGTGCGCGCGGGTGGCGTTCGCGATCTGCACCGCGTACCGGTAGAGGGCGTCGTGCAGGTAGACCCGGTGGGTGAGCGCCGCCAGCCGGGCCACCGTGCCCGTGTCGGTGACCGCCGGCAGGTCCTCCGGTGAACGCCGGACCGCGCCGCCGCGCAGTACCTCGATCTCGGTGCGCTCGTCCGGGTAGCCCACCGACAGCTTCATCAGGAACCGGTCGAGCTGCGCCTCCGGCAGCCGGTACGTGCCGTCCATCTCGACCGGGTTCTGCGTGGCCACCACCTGGAACGGGCCCGGCACCGGATGCCGCACGCCGTCGACCGTGACGTACCGCTCCTCCATGACCTCCAGCAGCGCGGACTGCGTCTTCGGCGAGGCCCGGTTGATCTCGTCGGCGATCACGATGTTCGCGAACACCGGACCCGGATGGAACTCGAACTCCTTGGTGGACTGGTTGAAGATCGTCACGCCGGTGACGTCGGAGGGCAGCAGGTCCGGCGTGAACTGCACCCGGCGCCACTCCCCGCGCAGGCTCGCCGCCATCGCCCGCGCCAGCGTCGTCTTGCCGGTACCGGGCACGTCCTCGACGAGCACGTGCCCGCCGGAGAACAGCGCCGTCAGCGCGAGCCGCACCACCTCCGGCTTGCCGAGTACGACCTGCTCGACGTTCTGCTGGAGGCGCTGGAACGCCGCCACGAACCCGGCGACCTCGCTCTGGTCCGGCGGGCCCCCCTGTTGCGGGAAACTCAACTCACGCTCTCCTGATCGTCTGTCAGCACGTCGGCAGCGAGTCCCTGGTGCCCTCGCTCATGTCCGAGTACGACCACGGCACGTATCCGCGCCCCGGGATCTTCAGCCACACGTCACTGCGCCGGTACCCGTTCTGGTTGTACGCGTAGATGCTCTGCCCGGTGGTCCGGCACTGGATGTTCACCGACGCGCCCTGCGCCCACTCGCCGACCTTGCTCGACCCGTTCTGGTTCTGCCAGGGGCCGGAGTAGATGCCGACGGTGCAGCCGTCCGCGGCGTTCGTGCAGGCGTTGCTGGTCGACACGACCTGGGTGCTGCCGTTCGCCGAGCCGCTGGCCTGCTGCTGGTACGCGTCGGTCACCGTCGCGGTGAACGCGTAGTCCGACGACGGCGCCAGCCCGGAGAACGTGTGCGAGCTGGTACCCGCCGCGCACGCCTGGCTCGCCCCGCCCTGCACCGCCACCGTGCAGTTCGTCGCCGACTGGCTGGCCTGCACGCTCACCGTGATCGACGTCGTGTCCCGGCCGGTCACCGACACCGACACGGTCGGCGGCGCCGGCTTGCCGGACGTCGCGGTCACCGTCTGCTTCTCGCCCGGGCCCGCCTTGTTCTCCGCCCACACCGTGATCGTGTACTGCGTCGCCGGCTGCAGCCCGGTGAACGTGTGCGACGTGCCGTTCGCCTTCGCCGGCGTACCGTTGTTCAGCTGCGCGTAGTACCGGGTGACCGGGCTGCCGTTGTCCGGCGCGGCCTGCCAGTTCACGGTGATGCTGTCCTTCGTGGTGTTGCCGACCGACACGGCCGGCGCACCCGGCGCCGTGAACGGGGTGACCGCGTTGCTCGGCGCGCTCGGCCGGCTCGCGATCCCGCCCGAACTCCGCGCCACCACCGTGAACGTGTACGACTGGCCGCCGGTCAGCGTGTCGAACGTCGCCGACGTGCCGGTGACCGTGGCGGCCTGGCCGCCGTTCGACGGCTGCACCACGTAGTCGCGGGCCTGGTCGGCCGCGCCCCACGACACGCCGACGGTGCCGTCCTTGTTCACCACCGCGCGCACGCCCTGCGGTACGTCCGGGGTCTTGCCGCCCGGCGTCACCTGGTCGGACAGCGCCGTCGGCCCGGTGCCGAACTTGTTCGTCGCCGTCACGCCGAACGAGTACGTCCGGCCGTTGTGCAGGCCCGTCACCACCAGCGACCGGGTACCCGCGGCCACCCGCCGGTGCCCGCCGTCCCACGACACGTCGTACCGCTGGACGGGGGCGCCGTTCTCCGCCGGCTGCGGCCACGACAGCGTGACCCGGTGGCTCGCGGCGAGCGCGGTCACCGGGATCGGCGGCCCGGGCGGCCCGTCCTGCGCCTTGCCCTGGTCGCCCGGCGACGGCTTCTTGGTGTCCTTGCCCTGGTTGCCCGGCGCCGGCGCGGCGATCACCGACAGGTCACCGTCACCACCCGGCACGTCGCTCCGGTACTTGTCGACGATGCGCGTCACGCCGTCGTCGTCCACCACCCGCGCGACCGACGAGTCCGGCGCGTTGATCATCAGGTGACCCTCGCGTACCTCCAGCTCCAGCGGGCCGGTGGCACCGGCCAGGCCGAGCGTGCCGAGCGACTTGCCGCGGGAGTCGAACACGTACACCAGGTGGCGCTTGGCGTCCGGCACGTAGATCCGGCCGGCGAACGGGGTGGCCGCGCCCGGCGACACGCCAGACGGCAGCGCGAACACCGCCGGCTTCGCGCCCTTGCCCAGCGACACCGGCATGACCCGGCCCGTCCTCGGCTGCGTCAGCACCGCCAGATCGCCCACCGTACGGCCCGGGGCGGTGACCCCGGTCAGCGGCTGCGGCGCGGTCAACGTCGTCACCGTGTCCGTCACCACGGCGATGTCCCGGCCGGACGTGTCCGCCGCCAGTACGCCGTGGTCGAGCACGGTCACCACCATCGGATGGTCCGGCGCCGTCACCGACTCCGTCCGGGCCACCCGCGCGGAGGCCGCCGACACCGTGACACTCACCACCGTGCCCTGCGACGGTACGCCCAGCCACAGGTGCCCGGACGAGTCGAAGTCGCCGCCCGCCAGCGGCGCCGGCAGCTGCACCGTCGCCTGCGTCGTCCGCAGCGTCGCCGGGTCGAACCCGCGCACCTGCCCCTTCGCCTGGTCGATCAGCGCCGCCTTGTCACCGGACAGCGCCACCCGCACCCCGGCACCCTTCGGTACCTGAAGGCTTCCGGTGAAACCCATCCGGGTCAGGTCGACCGAGGTGACCTTCCCCGCGTCCAGGTCGTGCAGCAGCAGGTACTTGTCGTTCTGCGTGACCTCGACGTGGTGCCCGCGGGAGTCGAGCAGCGGCTGGTTCACGTCGACCCGACCGGAGTTCGCGTTGACCCGGCTCACCTGGGCCGGTTTGCTGCTCCAGAGCCAGATGTTGCCGTCCGCGACGTCGAGCGACCGGCTGGTCGCGCCGACCCCCAGCACCGTGCCGACGAGCCCCACGGACAGGGCCAGCACCAGCCCGATCGAGATGAACCCGCCCGACCGCCGGGACGGACCCGTGCGGTGTGCCCGCGGTTCGCCCGTGCCGCCACGTCTCATCCTCGAAGCTCCTCCCCGCTCGAACAGCAGGTCGCCCTGGCTCGGGCGGGTCAGCGGTGCAGGGATCGACCGATCCCACGGAAGACATTCATGACGGATGATACGAGCAACGGCCCACGGGTCCCAGCCCCGCGGCAGCCGCATGACGACCGGTACACCGTGGCAGCACGGGGCGTGGTCAGAATCCTAGCTTCCGCAACTGCCGGGGATCGCGCTGCCACTCCTTGGCGATCCTGACGTGCAGATCCAGGAACACCCTCGTACCGAGCAGCTCCTCGATCTGCGCGCGCGCCGTCGCCCCGACCGTACGCAGCCGGGCGCCGCCCTTGCCGATGACGATCGCCTTCTGGCTCTGCCGCTCCACGTACAGGTCGGCGTAGATGCGGGTGAGGGGCTCGCCGCCGCGGGTGGTCTCGGTGGACATCTCCTCGACCAGGACGGCGATCGAGTGCGGCAGCTCGTCCCGCACGCCCTCCAGCGCCGCCTCCCGGATGTACTCGGCGATCCGGACCCGTTCCGGCTCGTCCGTCGTCACGTCGTCCGGGTAGAGCATCGGCGCCGCCGGCAGGTGCCCGATCATCAGGTCGGCCAGCAGCGACACCTGCTCCCCCGACACCGCGCTCACCGGTACCACGTCGGCGAAGTCGGCCAGCTCGGACACCGCGACCAGCTGCTGCGTCAGGGTCGGCCGGTCGACCAGGTCGGTCTTGGTGACGACCGCGATCAGGGTGGCCTTCAGGGCCTTCAGCTCGCCGACGATGAACCGGTCACCGGGGCCGATCTTCTCGTTGGCGGGGATGCACAGGCCGATCACGTCCACGTCCGACCAGGTCTCCCGGACCAGGTCGTTCAGCCGCTCGCCGAGCAACGTACGCGGGCGGTGCAGGCCGGGGGTGTCCACCAGTACCAGCTGGGCGTGATCGCGGTTGACGATGCCGCGGATCGCGCGCCGGGTGGTCTGCGGCCGGTTGCTGGTGATCGCGATCTTCTCGCCGACCAGCGCGTTGGTCAGGGTCGACTTGCCGGCGTTCGGCCGCCCCACGAAGCAGGCGAACCCGGAACGGAACGCGGGCTCAGCCACGGTACGCGCCGAGCACCGTGCCGTCCGGCCCCGCCAGGAACACCGGCGCCCCGGGCGCCAGGTCACGCACCGCCGCCAGGCTCGCGGCGTCCACCTCGGTGCCGCCGACCACCGCCGCCGCCTCCAGCCCCGGCGCACCCGCCGACGCCGCCTGCGCCACCGCCGCCTGCAACGCCGACAGCGCCAGCGACGGCAGCGCCACCGTGGCCGCCGCGTACGTCCTTCCGTCGGTGTCGCGGACCGCAGCGCCCTCCGCCGCCCCGGTACGACCGCGGGCCGCGCGGCCCAGCGTCACGAGCTTCGCGTCCTCGGGGTCGTCGGCGGCGGCGGGACTCAACGTCTCAGGCATCTGCGGTCTGTTCCTTACGGTCGTCGTCCTGCTCCGGTACGGCGAGCTGCCGCACCAGCACGGTATCGATGTGGTTGCGGCGGCCCGTCGTACCCTCCGCGGTCAGCTCCAGCCCGGCGACCGTCGCCGCCGCGCCCGGGATCGGCACCCGGCCCAGCTCCTGCGCCAGCAGGCCCGCCACCGTCTCCACCTCGCCGTCCGGCAGCTCCACCCCGAACAGCTCGCCCAGGTCCTCCACCGGCAGCCGGGCGCTCACCCGTACCGAGCCGTCCGCCAGGTGCTCCACCGGCGGCCGCTCCACGTCGTACTCGTCGGTGATCTCGCCGACGATCTCCTCCAGGATGTCCTCGATCGTGACCAGCCCGGCGGTCCCGCCGTACTCGTCGACCACGATCGCAATGTGGATCCGCTGCGCCTGCATCTGGCTCAGCAGGTCGTCCACCGGCTTCGACTCCGGGATGAACTCCGCCGGCCGCATCAGCTCCGACACCGGCACCGACGCGCCGCCGCCCTGCGAGCGCCGCACCAGATCCTTCAGGTACGCCACGCCGAGCACGTCGTCGACGTTCTCCCCGATCACCGGGATGCGCGAGAAACCCGACCGCAGCGCCAACGCCAGCGCCTGCCGCGCCGTCTTGCCACCCTCGATCCACACCATCTCGGTACGCGGCACCATCACCTCGCGTACGATCCGGTCCCCGAACGTGAACACCGAATGCAGCATCTCGCGCTCGTCGTGCTCCACCACACCGCGCTGCTCCGCCAGGTCGACCAGCTCCCGCAGCTCCACCTGCGTGGTGAACGGCCCCTCCCGGAACCCCTTGCCCGGCGTCATCGCGTTGCCCACCAGGATCAGCAGGCTCGCCAACGGACCCAACGCCCGCCCCAGCCAACGCACCACCGGCGCCGCCACCAACGCCACCGGGTACGCGTGCTGCCGGCCGACCGTGCGCGGCCCCACGCCCACGATCACGAAACTCACCACGGTCATCGCGCCGGCCGTCACCAGCGCCGCCGCCCAGTCCGTACCCCAGGCGTCGACGGTCACGAACGCCACGATCGTCGTCGCCGCCAACTCGCACACCAGGCGCAGCAACAGCAACAGGTTCAGGTGCCGGGGCAGGTCACCGGCGACCGCCACGAGCGCGCGGGCACCACGCGCACCCTCCCGTACCATCTCGGCGGCGCGGGCCTTCGAGACGCGGGACAGCGCCGCGTCCGTCATCGCGAACAGGCCGGCCAGCACCACCAGGGCGGCGGCGGCGAACAGCACCGAGGCGCCCACGGCTCAGCGTCCGGCCGGCGCGGTATGTCGGGGGTTCATCAGGAGCCCTCCGGCTCCACCCGGCCGCGCTCCCGCCACTGCGCGAGCAGCTTGTTCTGCAGCGCGAACATCTCCCGCTCCTCGTCCGGCTCGGCGTGGTCGTACCCCAGGATGTGCAGCACGCCGTGCACGGTCAACAGGTGCATCTCGTCGGCAGCGGAATGCCCCGCGGTGGCGGCCTGCTTCCCCGCCACCTCCGGGCACAGCACGATGTCGCCGAGCATCGCCGGCTCGCTCACCTCGACGCCCGGTGCCGTCGGCCCGCGGTCGATGCCCGCGCCCACCTCGTCCATCGGGAACGCCAGCACGTCGGTCGGCCCGTCGCCGCCCATCCAGCGGTGGTTCAACTCCGTCATGTACGCCACGTCGACGAGCAGCACCGACAGCTCGGCCAGCGGGTTGACCTGCATCTGGTCCAGCGTGTAGCGGGCGACGTCGAGCACCGCCTGGGTGTCGACCTCGACCCCGGACTCGTTGCTGATCTCGATGGACACCTGCGTCCTCTTCGTTCCTCGTGACGGCCCGGTCAGTGCCGCGGCCGGCGACCGTTGCGCGGGCCGTGGCTGTCCTCGTCGGGATGCTCGGCGTCCCACTTCTCGTACGCGTCGACGATCTGGCTGACCAGCTTGTGCCGCACCACGTCCGCCGAGCCGAGCGTCGCGAAGTGCACGTCGTCCAGCTCGCCCAGGATGTCGCGCACCACGCGCAGGCCGCTGTGCGTGCCGCCCGGCAGGTCGACCTGGGTGACGTCGCCGGTGACCACCACGCGCGAGCCGAACCCGAGCCGGGTCAGGAACATCTTCATCTGCTCGGGCGTCGTGTTCTGCGCCTCGTCCAGGATGATGAACGCATCATTCAACGTCCGCCCCCGCATGTACGCCAGCGGCGCGACCTCGATCGTGCCGTTGGTGGTGAGCCGCGGGATCGAGTCGGGGTCGATCATGTCGTGCAGCGCGTCGTACAGCGGGCGCAGGTACGGGTCGATCTTGTCGTACAGCGTGCCGGGCAGGAATCCGAGACGCTCGCCGGCCTCGACCGCCGGTCGGGTCAGGATGATCCGGTTCACCTGCTTGGCCTGCAACGCCTGCACGGCCTTCGCCATCGCCAGGTACGTCTTGCCGGTACCGGCCGGGCCGATGCCGAACACGATCGTGTGGCCGTCGATGGCGTCCACGTACCGCTTCTGGCCGAGCGTCTTCGGTCGGATCGTCCGACCACGCCGGGACAGGATGTTGAGAGTCAGTACCTCCGCCGGGCGCTCCTCGGTGCCCTCTTCGAGCATGCCGACGGTGCGGCGGACCGCGTCCTCGGTCAGCGTCTCGCCTTTCTCGATGAGTTCCAGCAGCTCCGCGAAGAGCCGCTCGGCGAGCGCGTTGTCGGCGGGCTCGCCGGTCAAAGTGATCTCGTTGCCGCGGACGTGGACCTCGCTCCGTACGGAGCGCTCCACCAGCTTGAGCAGCTCGTCACGGGTGCCGAGCAGGCTCACCATGGTGTGCGGGTCGGGAACCGTGATCTTGGTCTGCACCCGAACGTGCCGCAGGTCGGCTGGACTACTGGTCATGGGTCGGCCGGTGGCGGCCATACCTCCACGTGATCTCGTCGGCAACAGGTCACCATCGTATCCGGCGTACGGCCGGTGTCGCCGATCGTTTCCGGCGCGCTCCGCGTGCTATCCACCCGGACGCGTCCCATGTCCCCCGTGACGGCACGGTCGACGCACGGTCGACCCGACCAGTGTCCACCGACCGGCTCACGGCTGGCTCGACCACACCCCGTCGAACGTCTGCTGCTCCCGCGTGAACCGGTACGTGGCCCAGTGCAGCCGTACGACCCGGCCGTCGGCGTCGCGGGTCAGCCGCAGCTGCTCGCCGATCTCCCGGCCCGCCACCGACCGCAGCAGGTCGGCGCTCTCCACCGCGAACACCGCCGGCGGCGTACCGACCGGCTCGCCGACGCCGGACGCCTCCAGGTGCCCGGCGCGCCAGCGGAACACGTACTCGAAGCCCTCGCCCCACCAGTGGCCGAGCACGCTGCGCAGCTCCGGCGGGGCCGGCTCGCCCACGTGCCACGGCTCGATGTCCGCCGGATCCCGCTCGACCGCCGCCTCCATCAGGTCGAACGACAGCCCGAGCGCGCCGTCCGCGGTGCCCGACGACAGCAGTACGGCGGCGGCCAGGCCGGGCGGCACGTCCTCCGCGCCCGGCACCCGCCCGTACGCCTCGGCGAGGAAGCCGGGCATCGCGCCGCCGTGCCCCACGTCGACCGCGCGGTCCGCGCCCGGCCGGACGATCAGCCCGAGGCCCCAGCCGGCCTTCCACACCCGGTCGTCGCGCAGCGCCTGCGGGTGCCGCATCTCGGCCAGCGTGTCCGCGGCGAGTACCGCGCCCTTGGGGTCCTGGTGGACCGGGTCGGCCAGGAACGAGCCCCACCGGGCCAGTTCCGCGGCGGTACCCCAGAGTTGCGCGGCGGGCGCGATGCCGCCGAGGTCGGTGCGCGGCTCCGGCCGGGCGTGGTCGGACCACGCGTCGACCAGGTAGCCGGTCGCGGCGTTCTCCCCCGGCTGGAGGGTGAGGTGCAGGTCGAGCGGGGTAAGGATCCTGTCGGCCAGTACCTCGGCCCAGGGCGCCCCGCGGCGCGCCGCGACCAGGTGGCCGAGCAGCGCGAAGCCGAGGTTCGAGTAGTGGAAGCGGCGGCCGGACGGCAGGATCCGCTCCGCGTGTGCCAGCCCGGCGAGCGTCTCGTCCAGGCTCGGCACGGCCAGCGTGTCCCAGATGTCCCCGTACGGCTCGCGCTGGAGTCCGGCGGTGTGCGTGAGCAGCCGCCGTACGGTCAGCTCCCGGTGCGGCTCCGGTACGTCCAGGTGCGCGGAGACCGGGTCGTCGAGGTCGAGCAGGCCGTCGTCGCGGCACTGCATGACCAGGACCGCGGTGAACGTCTTGGTGATCGACCCGATCCGGAACTGCGTCTCCGGCCCGAGTTCGACCCCGCCGCCGGCGTCGCCCACCTCGAACGTCCACAGTGGACGGTCAGCGCGGTGGACCGCCACCTGGACCGCGGGGACGCGGGCGCTGCGCTGCGCGCGGCGCACCAGCCGCTCGTAGTGCAGCCGGGCACCGTCGGGAACAGCACTGTCGGACACGCTCGCTCCAGTCACGTACGAGGGAATGGTGGGGTGGGGGGCGGCCTCAGCCCGGCGGCCACGTCATGTCGCGCCCACCGAGGACGTGGCAGTGCACGTGCGGCACCGTCTGGTTCGCGTCCGGCCCGGTGTTGAACACCAGGCGATAGCCGGACGCCGCGATGCCGGCCTTCTCCGCCACCTGGTGCGCCGCGGCGACGACCTCGCCGAGCAGCGTCGGATCGGCCGCGGCGGCGTCGGCGGCCGTCCGGTGATGGTCCTTGGTGATCACCAGTACGTGCGTCGGCGCCTGCGGCTGGATGTCCGCGAACGCCAGGACGCGCTCCTCGTCGCGGACGACCGTCGCCGGGATCTCCCCGGCGACGATTCCGCAGAACAGGCACTCGGTCACACCCCGATCGTAGGCGCCGTGCCGGCCGAGCCGTCCGCCGGCGTGTCCGTCGGCGCGGACCGTACCGGCCGGTCGGGGCGGATCGCCGCCGGACCGGCCCGGGTCAGGACCAGCGACCCGTACGCGCGTTGAGTACGGCGAGCGCCGCGACCCCCGCGGTCGACGTACGCAGGACGGCGGTGCCCAGGCGCACCGGGACCGCGCCCGCAGCCGTGAACGCCGCCAGCTCCGCCGGATCGATACCGCCCTCCGGGCCGACCACCAGCAGCACCTCACCCGCGGCCGGCAGGTCCACCGCGGTCAGCGGCACCGTCGCCTCCTCGTGCAGCACGAACCCGGCCGCCGCCGACCCCAGCCGCGCCGCCAGCGCCGGCGTGTCCACGCACCCCGCCACCTCCGGCAGGTACGCCCGGCGGGACTGCTTCGCCGCCTCCCGAGCCACCGACACCCAGCGCTGCCGGGCCTTCTCGCCGCGCTCACCGCGCCACCGGACCACCGAACGCGTGGCCTGCCACGGCACCACCGCGTCCACGCCGACCTCGGTCATCGCCTGGACGGCCAGCTCGCTGCGCTCGCCCTTCGCCAGGCCCTGCGCCACGACGAGCGCCGGCGCGGGCGTGGGCGTACGCACGGTCGACTCGACGCGCAGGTCCAGGAAACCCTTGCCGGCGGCGTCGACGACACACTCCGCCACCCCGCCGGCCCCGTCACCGAGCAGCAGCCGTTCCCCGACCCGCAGCCGCTGTACGTCCGCGGCGTGGTGCCCCTCCGCGCCGGCCAACCGGTACGCTCCGGTGGCCGGCAGGACGTCGACCAGGAACAGCGCCAGGCTCACGCGTGACCGTTGAACGCGTCGCGCATCCGGGAGAAGAACCCGCCGCCCGGCCGGGTCGGCTCGATCGTCTCCTCGCCGCGCAGCCGGGACAGCTCCTTGAGCAGCCGCTCCTGCTCCGGGTCCAGCTTCGTCGGCGTCTTCACGTCCAGGTGGACGAACAGGTCACCGCGCCCACCGCCACGCAGCCGCGGCACGCCCTTGCCCTTGATCTTGATCGTACTTCCGGGCTGGGTGCCGGGCTTGACCTCGACGTTCTCCTCGCCGTCCAGGGACTTGAGGGTCATCGAGGTGCCCAGCGCCGCCGCCGTCATCGGCAGGACGACCCGGCAGTGCAGGTCCTCGCCCTTGCGGCTGAACACGTCGTGCACCCGCTCGTGGATCTCCACGTACAGGTCGCCGGGCGGGCCGCCGCCGGGGCCGACCTCGCCCTGCCCGGCCAGCCGGATGCGCATGCCGTCCTCGACCCCGGCCGGGATCTTGACCGTGACCGTACGCCGGGTCTGCACGCGTCCGTCGCCGCCGCAGGTCGGGCACGGGTTCGGGATGACCGTGCCGAAACCCTGGCAGTTGCCGCACGGGCGGGTCGTCATGACCTGACCCAGGAACGTGCGCTGCACGCTCTGCACCTCGCCGCGGCCGCCGCACATGTCGCAGGTCGCCGGATGCGTCCCGGGGGCGGTGCCGGCGCCGTGACAGGTGTTGCAGACCGTCGCGGTGTCGACCGTGAGCGGCGCCTCGATGCCGAACGCCGTCTCCTCCAGGTCCAGGTCCAGCCGGATCAGCGCGTCCGCACCCGGCCGGGTACGCGGGCGCGGGCCGCGGGTGCCGCCGGTCGCGCCGCCGAAGAACGCGTCCATGATGTCCTGGAACCCGACGAACGGCCCGCCCGGTCCACCGGGCCCGGGGCCACCGCCGCCGGGCGCCAGCGGATCCGCGCCCATGTCGACCAGCTGCCGCTTCTGCGGGTCGGACAACACCTCGTACGCGGCGTTGATCTCCTTGAACCGCTCCTGCGCGTCCGGCGCCGAGTTCACGTCCGGATGGAACTGGCGCGCCAGCTTCCGGTACGCCCGCTTGATCTCGTCCGGCGTGGCCTCGCGGCTGACGCCGAGGATCGCGTAGTAGTCCTTGGCCACTGCGGTGTCCATGTCCTTCGTGTCGAATCGATCTGCGGCACGGCCCGCCCGTACCGGAGGTGTGGTGGTCGGATGCCTAGTTCTGCGCCAGCAGCTCGCCCACGTAGCGTGCCACGGCGCGGACGGCGGCGATCGTGCCGGGGTAGTCCATCCTGGTCGGCCCGAGCACACCGAGCCCACCGACCACGACGGAGCCCGGCCCGTACCCCGTGCTGACCACCGAGGTGGTGCGCAGCCCCTCGTACTCGTTCTCGTCGCCGATCCGGATGCGCAGGGTGGTCGGCGACTCGACCTCGCCGATGAGCTTGAGCAGCACCACCTCCTCCTCCAACGCCTCCAGTACGCCACGGAAGGAGCCGGGGAAGTCGAGTGCGGTGCCGCGCGCCAGGTTCGCCGTACCGGCCAGGGAGAGGCGCTCCTCCTGCCGCTCGACCAGCGTCTCCAGCAGCACGCTGGACAGCGTCGTCATGGCCGGCCGCAGCTGCGCGGGCGCCTCGTCGACCAGCGTCGCGATCAGCGTCGGGCTGTCGCTGAGCCGGTGCCCGGACAGCTTCTCGTTGATCCGGGACCGCAGGTCGAGGACGTCCTCCTCGCCGACCGGGCCGGGCATGTCGACGAGCCGCTGCTCCACCCGGCCGGTGTTGGTGATCATGACCAGCATCAGCCGGCCCGGCGCCAGCGTCACCAGCTCCAGGTGCCGGACCGTGCTCCGGGCCAGCGACGGGTACTGCACGACCGCGACCTGCCGGGTCAGCTGCGCCAGCAGCCGCACCGTGCGGTGCACGATGTCGTCCAGGTCGACCGCGCCGGACAGCAGCCGCTGGATCGCCCGGCGCTCGGCCGGCGACAGCGGCTTCACCCGGGACAGCCGGTCCACGAACAACCGGTACCCCTTGTCGGTGGGAACCCGGCCGGCGCTCGTGTGCGGCTGGTGGATGTACCCCTCCTCCTCCAGCACGGCCATGTCGTTACGCACCGTGGCGGACGACACGCGCAACTGGTGGCGCTCGACGAGGCTCTTGCTGCCGACCGGCTCCTGGGTGGCGATGTAGTCCTCGACAACGGCACGAAGTACGTCCAGCTTGCGCTCGTCGAGACTCACACCGACCACCTCCCTCGCGGTACGCCCCGGGAATCCTGGCACTCCACAACAACGAGTGCCAGTCTACGTCCCGGCCCGCCCCGTCCGCTCGTACCGGATCGTCACACCGGCCACGTCGGGACCGGACTCGGGGTCGAGTAGCGCCGAGCCACCCCCTTACCGTGTACGCATGACCGAACCCACCACGCCGCCCGGGTACGCCGACACCGAGGAGCGGAACTGGGCGGTGCTCACGCACGTACTGGCCGCGGTGGGGGTGTTCTTCTCCGGGATGGCCGGCTGGGTGATGCCGCTGGTGACGTACGCGACGAAGGGGAACCAGTCGCCGACTTTGCGCGCGCACGCGGTCAGCGCCCTCAACTTCAACATCACGTGGGCGGCCATCGACCTGGTCGTCGTGGTCCTGAGCAACTGCCTCGGCCTGTTCGGCTTCCCCGGCTGGCTGCTGTACGTCGTGTTCGTGGTGCCGATCGTGTTCAACGTCATCGCCGCGGTCAAGGCGAACGACGGCGTCCAGTACCGGCACCCGCTGTCGTACCCGGTGGTGAAGTAGGTCAGCCGAGCAGGTCGCGGACGACGGCGTCGGCGAGCAGCCGGCCCCGCAACGTCAGCACGGCCCGGCCGGCGGCGACCGCGGTCGGGTCGAGCAGGCCGGCCAGCACCGCGCGGTCGGCGCTCGCCCGCCCCGCGTCGTCCAGCACGTCCAGCGGCAACCCCGACGACAACCGGGTACGCAGCAGCACGTCCTCGGTGTGCCGCTCGTCCGCGGTGAGGATCTCCCGCCCGGCGCCGGGCGAACCCGTGGCCAGGCGCTCCGCGTACCGGCTGGGGTGCTTGACGTTCCACCAGCGGACGCCGCCGACGTGGCTGTGCGCGCCGGGGCCGAGACCCCACCAGTCGCCGCCCGACCAGTACAGGAGGTTGTGGCGGCAGCGGGCGGCCTCGTCGGCGGCCCAGTTCGACACCTCGTACCAGGAGAGGCCGGCGGCGGTGAGCCGCTCCTCGGCCGCCAGGTACCGGTCGGCGGCGGTGTCGTCCGACGGCATCGGCAGCTCACCGCGCCGGATCCGGCCGGCGAGCCGGGTACCGTCCTCCACGATCAGCGAGTACGCCGAGACGTGGTCGGCGGCGCCGGCGGCGACCGAACCGAGCACCGTGTCGAGGCTCGCCGCCCAGTCGTCCGCGGACTCGCCCGGCGTGCCGTAGATGAGGTCCAGGTTGACGTGGTCGAAGCCGGCCTCGGCGGCCTCGGCCGCGGCCACCGTCGCCCGGCCCGGCGTGTGCTTCCGGTCCAGCAGCGCCAGCACGTGCCCGACCGCCGACTGCATCCCCAGCGAGATCCGCGTGAACCCGGCCCGGCGCAGCGCCCGCAGCGACGCCGGCGACACCGACTCCGGGTTCGCCTCCGTGGTCACCTCGGCGTCCGGTTCCAGCCCGAACGTGTCGGCGATCCCGTCCAGGATCCGCGCCAGGTCGTCCGGCGGAAGCAGCGTCGGCGTACCGCCACCGAAGAAGACGGTACGCACCGGCGGCGCCGTACCGCCGAGGACGCGGGCGGCCAGCGCCAGCTCCGCCACCACCAGATCCGGGTACGACGAGCGGTCCACTCCCGGCAGCTCGGTCGCCGTGTACGTGTTGAAGTCGCAGTAACCGCACCGGCTGGCGCAGAACGGGACATGCACGTACACACCGAAACCGTGGGCGCCGACGGAGGTCAGCGCGGTGTCGGGCAGGGCACCGTCGGACGGTACGGCTTCGCCGTCGGGCAGGGCTGAAGGCACCCGTCTAGTCTGACGCGGTGACCGACGACGCCCCGCCCCTGGTCCGGTACGCGCACGCCGACGGTGTGGCCACGCTCACCCTCGACAGCGACCGCAACCGCAACGCGCTGTCGCGCCGGCTCGTCGCCGAGCTGCTCGCCGGGCTGCGCGCCGCCGTCGCCGACCCCGCCGTACGGGTCGTCGTGCTCGACCACGTGGGCCGGGTGTTCTGCGCCGGCGCCGATCTCGCCGAGACGGCCGCGGCGCGCGAGGCCGGCCAGGTACCGGCCAGTGACCTGCCCGAACTGCTCGCCGAGATCTGGGACGCGCCGAAACCGGTGGTCGCGCAGGTCGGCGGGCCGGCGCGGGCCGGCGGGCTCGGCCTCGTCGCCGCCTGCGACGTGGCGGTCGCCGCCGACGACGCCACCTTTGCGTTCACCGAGGTACGCCTCGGGGTGATCCCCGCCGTGATCTCCGCCCCCGTGCTGCGCCGGCTGCCGTCCCGCGCCGCCGCCGAGCTCTACCTCACCGGTACGACGTTCGACGCGCGGCGGGCCGCCGACCTGGGCCTGCTCACCGCCGCCGTACCGGCCGGCGAGCTGACCGGCGCCGTCCGCGGGTACGTCGACGGGCTGCTGCGCGGCGCACCCGGCGCGCTCGCCGGCGCCAAGCTGCTGCTGCGCCGCGGCGAGCCGCCGATCCGCGCCGAGCTGGACGAGCTGGCCGCGCTGTCCGCCGGATACTTCCTCTCCACGGAGGGGCGGGAGGGCGTCGCGGCGTTCCGCGAGAAGCGCGATCCGTACTGGGTGCCCGGGGTGCGTGGCTGAACCGACCGCGACACCGTCGTCCTACACTCTGTAGGGGCCGGCGGCACCGCCGGTTGGTCGGCCACCGATGCGCGGTCGACCACGGCGGTACGTGAGGAGGACCCGCGTGCGCGGTCGTGTCGTGGTGGGCGTCGCCGCCCTCGCCGTCACCGGCCTGGTCGGCGCCTGCAGTGGCGGGCACAGCAGTTTCCACGAGCCGCTGCTGTCCTCGTGCGAGGTCAAGACCAGCGACAACGACGTGCAGCTCAACCCCGACCAGGCCGCCAACGCCGCGACCATCGCCGCGGTCGCCATCCGCCGTCAGCTGCCCGACCGGGCCGTCGTCGTCGCGATCGCCACCGCGCTGCAGGAGTCGAAGCTCACCAACCTGGCCGGCGGCGACCGCGACTCGATCGGCCTCTTCCAGCAACGCCCCAGCCAGGGCTGGGGCGAGCCGAAGCAGCTCAGCGACCCGCGGTACGCCGCGGGTGCCTTCTACGACCACCTGATGCGCGTCGACGGCTGGCAGGACATGTCGGTCACCGAGGCGGCGCAGGCCGTACAGCGCAGCGCGCATCCCGACGAGTACCAGAAGTGGGCGGCGGAGGCGGAGACCGTGGGCACCGCCATGGTCGGTTCGCCCGGCGGCGCGGTGTCGTGCTCCCTGCACGACGGGCCGCCCCGCCGCGGCACCACCGCACGCGACGCGCTCGCCAAGGCGATGCGGCTGGACTGGGGCACGTCGCTCATCACCCGGGACTCGGGCAGCACCGGCCTGACCGTACCGACGGACGGGCAGCGGTCGGGGTGGCAGTTCGCGCACTGGCTCGTCGCGCACGCCGCGGACACCGGCGTCGACCGCGTCCGGTACGGGGCGAAGCAGTGGACCGTCGAGTCCGGCGAGTGGCGCACCGTCAAGTCCGGGCAGGCCGCGAGCGACACGCCCGCCCCGGTCGAGGCCACCGTCTACGCGGCGAAGAAGAAGTCCAACTAGCCGGTCAGGTGGTCGGCCTGGTGGCGACGCCGGCCATCAGGTAGTCGAGCAGACGGTCGACGAGGGCCGTCGGGTCCTCGGCGCGTTCGCCGGCCCAGGCGATGCCCGCGGCGGCGGCGAGCAGGTCCTCGACCACCACCTCCTGTCGTACGACTCCGGCGTCCTGCGCGCGGCGTACCAGGTCACCGCCGGCGGAACGCATCGCGTCGCAGGCGGCGTGCAGCCGGGATTCCTTGTCGCGCAAGGCGGTCAGCACCGACTCCGGCAGCCCCCGGTACGTGCCGGAGCCGGCCGCGAGCTGACCCAGCCACTGTCCGAGGGCGGCTCGCGGGTCGTCCGCGTCGGCAAGGTCGAGCGCGTCCCGCCGCAGCTTCTCGAACCGGTCCGCGAGTACGGCTTCGAGCAGCGCCTCGCGCGTCGGGAAGTGCCGGTACAGGGTGCCGATGCCGACGCCGGCGCGCCGGGCCACCTCGCGCAGCGACGTCGCGGTGCCGTACTCGGCGAACGCCTCGCGGGCGACCGCGATCACCTGGTCGCGGTTGCGGCGGGCGTCGGCCCGCTTCGACTCGGTCATGCCGGCCAGCCTTCCACGTAGACAACCGGAGCAGTGCTCCGTATTATTCGGAGCGCCGCTCCGATCGGAGCGCTGCTCCATTTTAACCGTGGAGGACACCGTGCCCGACAACCTCGTCCTGGTCACCGGCGCCACCGGACAGCAGGGCGGCGCCACCGCACGCCACCTGCTCGCCGCCGGCTGGCCCGTCCGCGCCCTCGTCCGCGACCCCACCAGCCCCGCCGCCACCGCGCTCGCCGCCGCCGGCGCCGAACTCGCCCCCGGCGACATGACCGACCGGGCCAGCCTCGACCGCGCCGTCACCGGCGCGTACGGGGTGTTCAGCGTGCAGCCCGCCGACGCCCCGCCCCACCACGAACCCCGCGAGGTCGACATGGGCCGGGCCGTCGCCGACGCCGCCGCGGCCGCCGGCGTACGACACCTCGTGTACGCGTCGGTCGGCGGCGCCGAACGCGACACCGGCATCAGCCACTGGACCACCAAATGGCAGATCGAGGAACACATCCGGGCGCTCGGCCTGCCGTACACGGTGTTGCGGCCGGTCATGTTCATGGAGAACCACGCCAGCCGCTCGACGTACGGCGTGTTCGGCGACACGGCCCTGGTCCGGATGATCCCGCCCGACTCCACCGTGCAACTCATCGCCGCCGACGACATCGGCGCGTTCGCCGCACTCGCCTTCACCCGACCCGACGAGTACCTGGGGATCGAACTGGAGATCGCCGGCGACGAACTCACCGGTGCCCGGCTCACCGCGGCCCTGCGTACCGCGCTCGGCCGGGACTTCCGCACCGACCCCATCCCAACCCCCGTACGGGTCGGCGCCGGCACGTCGTTCGGCGGGTGGCAGGCCGACATCCCCGCACTGCGCCGCCGGTACCCCGGGCTGATGACCCTCGACACCTGGCTCGAACGCGGCGGCCGGGACCAGCTCCGCGCGATCCGCCCCTGACGACGGCACGCTCGGCGGTGGTGACGCCGACCGGGCGCGTCACCACCGGGTACCGACGACGGCGCGCTCGGCCGGGTGACGCTGAGGGGGCGCGCACCGACCGGGGACCGACGACGGCGCGCGCTCGGCCGGAACCTTCCGAGCGCGCGCCGGACGCGAAACGGTGCGCTACTGGACCGACAGGTGCACGTGGTTGGTGTGCTCCGCCGACGGCGACCCCGAGCCGCTGTACGACGACCAGCCGACGCCCGGCATCCAGATCTGGCGGAACCAGATGACGTACAGCACGGCGAGGCGCTCGGAGTTGGCGGTGAGCCAGCCCGCCAGGTTGTTGCCGTACGTCCGGTCGCCGCCGCTGGCCTCGCCCCCGAAACCGCCCACGCTCACCGAGAAGTCGCAGGCCCGGCCGCGCGGATGCTCACCGCCGTCCTCCGCCGACCGGTAGCACGCGGTGTAGCGCGTGTAGCCGGCCTTGCGTACCTCCTGGTAGGCGTGGAGCATCCGCGGCGTGATGCAGCCGTCGGTGGTCGGATCGTCGACGTTGCAGGACTCCGACGGCCAGCTGCCGTCCGGGTTGCGCGGCGCCGGCGTCGCCGACGCCGTCCCCGAATAGCCGCCGCTCGAACCACCGCTGACCTGGTCGACCGCCTTCTGCGCCTCGTCCCGGCGCTTCTTCAGCGTGGCCGCCTGCTTCTTCTGCTTCGCCGCCGTCGCCGCCAGGTCACGCTTCTGCGCGTCCTGCCGCTGCCGCGCCTCCTTCAGCGCGCGCAGCTTGCCGGCGTCCTTCTCCCCCAGGTACGTCAGGGTGTTGGCCATCGCCAGGATGTTGTCGCCCGACTCGCCGGAGAGCGCGAGTGTCATCAGGCTCGTGCCGCCGCCCCGGTACTTCGCCGCGGCGATGCGCCCCACGTCCTCCGTCAGCGCGTCGACCTTCTTCTCGCCGGCCGCGATCTGCTTCGCCAGCGCCTTCTGCTTCTTCGCCGTCGCGTCCAGCTTCGCCTTGGCGTTGTTGTAGTTGCGCGCGGCGGTGTCGAGCTTCTTGTACACCGACGCGCTGCCGCCCTCGTCCGGCGCGGCGCCGGCTGTCGTGGCGGGGACCGCGCCGAGCAGCGCGGCCAGGGCGACGAGCGCACCCAGCAGCAGCGTGCCGCGCATCCGGGACCTACCGGCGAACATGGTCGTCCTTCCGTCCGCCGCCTACCGGGTTAGCTGTCGGGTTCGGGCCCGGAAGAAGCCCTACCGCGCTGGCGGATTCACCCCGGTTGCTCGGGTCCCCGGCTCGCCGCACGGGCGATTCGGCGGTGACCGCCGCCGGCGCCGGGGGTGGCGCCGTGTCCTCGACGGTCGGACACACAGCGTACCGACGAAGGAAAAGCCGACAAGCGTTGCCCGCGTACGGCGAGGCGTGCGCCGCAGTGGATCCGGCCCGTACCAAGCGATCCGTGGATCGTGGGGTTACTGTGCGGAGCGATCGGCGTCGATACCCCCACCCACCCTGGGGGGCGACCCCGGCACAATCCTACGTCCGCAGCCGCACCCGGAACCGGTGCCTGTGGACAACCGGTACCCCTGTGGACAACTGTGGCGCGATCACGTCGTGCGCCTCTGTTCCCGGCGCGTCCGACGCCGACAGCCCCACGACGAACGCCCCGCGACCCGGTCGGTTCTTCGGCTGCCAAGGCGCGTCCGGCGTCGACAGCGCGACACGGTCACTTCTTCGGCTGCTCCGGCGCATCCGACGTCGACAGCGCCGCGATGAACGCCTCCTGCGGCACCTCCACGCGGCCCACCATCTTCATGCGCTTCTTGCCTTCCTTCTGCTTCTCCAGCAGCTTGCGCTTCCGCGTGATGTCACCGCCGTAGCACTTGGCGAGTACGTCCTTGCGCATGGCGCGGATGTTCTCCCGGGCGATGATCTTCGTACCGATCGCGGCCTGGATCGGTACCTCGAACTGCTGCCGCGGGATCAGTTTGCGCAGCTTGGTGGTCAGCTGCACGCCGTACGCGTACGCCTTGTCCTTGTGCACGATCGCGGAGAACGCGTCGACCGGCTCGCCGTGCAGCAGGATGTCGACCTTGACCAGGTCGGCGGCCTGCTCGCCGGACGGCTCGTAGTCGAGCGACGCGTACCCGCGGGTGCGGGACTTCAACTGGTCGAAGAAGTCGAAGATGATCTCGGCGAGCGGCAGCGTGTACCGCAGTTCGACCCGGTCGGCGGACAGGTAGTCCATGCCGAGCAGCTTGCCGCGCCGCGACTGGCAGATCTCCATGACGGCGCCGACGAAGTCGTTCGGAGTCAGCACCGTGGCGCGCACCACCGGCTCGTACACCGAGGCGACCTTGCCCGTGGGGTACTCGCTCGGGTTGGTGACGACGTGCTCGGTGTTGTCCTCCAGCTCGACCCGGTACACCACGTTCGGCGCGGTGGAGATCAGGTCGAGGTTGAACTCGCGCTCCAGCCGTTCCCGGATGATCTCCAGGTGCAGCAGGCCGAGGAACCCGCAGCGGAAGCCGAAGCCCAGCGCCGCGGACGTCTCCGGCTCGTACACGAGGGCGGCGTCGTTGAGTTTCAGCTTGTCGAGCGCGTCCCGCAGGTCCGGATAGTCGGAGCCGTCGATCGGGTAGAGCCCGGAGTAGACCATCGGCTTCGGGTCGGAGTAGCCGCCGAGCGGTTCGTCGGCCGGCCGGTGCAGCGCCGTGACCGTGTCACCGACCTTCGACTGCCGGACGTCCTTCACGCCGGTGATCAGGTAGCCCACCTCGCCGACCCCGAGCGCCGGCGACTTGGTCGGCTCCGGCGAGATGACGCCCAGCTCCAGCAGCTCGTGCGTGGCGCCGGTGGACATCATCGTCAGCCGGTCGCGCGCCTCGATCCGCCCGTCCATCATCCGCACGTACGTCACGACGCCGCGGTAGATGTCGTACACCGAGTCGAAGATCAACGCGCGCGGCGGGGCGGCCGGATCGCCGCTCGGCGGCTGGAACTGGCGGACGATCTCGTCCAGCAGCTCGGCCACCCCCGACCCGGTCTTGCCCGACACCCGCAGGCACTCCTCCGGCTTCCCGCCGATCAGGTGCGCCAACTCCTCCGCGTACTTGTCGGGCTGCGCGGCCGGCAGGTCGATCTTGTTGAGTACCGGGATGATGTGGAGGTCGTTCTCCAGCGCCAGGTACAGGTTGGCCAGCGTCTGCGCCTCGATCCCCTGCGCCGCGTCGACCAGCAGGATCGCGCCCTCGCAGGCGGCGAGACTGCGCGACACCTCGTAGCTGAAGTCGACGTGGCCGGGCGTGTCGATCATGTTCAACACGTACGACTCGCCGGCGAGGTCACCCTCGCGCACCGTCCACGGCAGCCGGACCGCCTGACTCTTGATCGTGATGCCGCGCTCACGCTCGATGTCCATCCGGTCCAGGTACTGAGCGCGCATCTGGCGCTCCTCGACCACGCCGGTCAGTTGCAGCATCCGGTCGGCCAGGGTCGACTTGCCGTGGTCGATGTGCGCGATGATGCAGAAGTTGCGGATCCGCTGCGGATCCGTGGCACCGGGATCGAGCTGGGCGGGCACGCGGGGTCCGATCTGTCAGGGCACGTCGTCGGGTACGCCGGCAGGACCGGCGACGTCTATGCTCCCACGCCCGGCCGTACCGCCGCGTCCAGGATTCTCGCGGCCCCGACCGGCGCATCGACCCTCCGGCGTGGTCCACACCCGGTCGTACCCCTCCGCGGCACTCACCCCGTATCGCCCTGGTTGTCCGCCACCGCGCGGTGCTCCCGGCGGCGCGTACCGTGGAGGCCCGCAGGAGGGCGGTGCGGTGGGGCACGCCGTTTTGGAGAGCGTCCCGGCCGGCTGGTAGCCTGACACCTCGTGTGTGCCGTCGCGTCCCCGTGGATGCGCGCACTACCTGCCGAAAGGCAGGACCCGATCCAACCCGACCAAGACTGAAGGCTGTCGCGTGGCGAACATCAAGTCCCAGATCAAGCGCAACCGGCAGAACGAGAAGCGCCGCCTGCGCAACAAGGCGGTCAAGTCGTCGCTGAAGACGACGGTTCGCTCGTTCCGTGAGGCGGCCGCCGCCGGTGACGCGGAGAAGGCCGGCATCGCGCTGCGCGAGGCGTCCCGCAAGCTGGACAAGGCCGTGAGCAAGGGCATCATCCACAAGAACCAGGCGGCGAACCGCAAGTCCGCGATCGCCAAGCAGTTCCAGGCGCTGTCCGCCTGACCCACCCGGAAGCACCGCTTCCGGTCCGGTCCGCGCCGACGGCCCGCCGATTCGTCGAGCGGGGTCGACTCGTCCATGACGACGCCGACCCCGCTTTCGTCGTACCCGGATCTGCCACGCATCAGCCTCTGTAGGGCTCGCCGCTCCCATGCCCCACGGACCACCCGTGGCACCGCCTCGCGAGGTACCGGTGTCGCGCCTGCCGGCTGCACCGGCGCGCCTACGGGGTCGGGGCGGAGCCGCTGCCGATCGTGCCGCCCGGTGGGTGTGCGGGTTCAGTCTGCGATGTCGCGTTCGGCGATGACCTTCTCGATGCTGACCCGCACCAGGAGCTCGCCCGGGACACTGTTCCGCGACCCGTACTCCTCCGCCCGCTCCGGCCCCATGTACCGGCCGCCGATGCGTGTCGCCCACGCCCGAAGCTCGGTGGGGTCCTCGACGAACCGCGCCGTCCCCTCGACGATCACGTACGAGTACGGCGGCTCCTGGTCGTCCACCACCAGCGCCAGCCGCGGATCGCGTCGCAGGCTGCGCGCCTTGACGGACTCGTGCCAGGTGGTGAACACCAGCTCGGGCCCGTCCAGGTCGAACCAGATCGGCGTGACGTGCGGGCGACCGTCCCGCCGCACCGTGGCGACCTTCGCGGTCCGCGTACCGGCGAGCACGAAGGCGCGCCATTCGGGTTCGGTCATGCCGGGCATGACTGCCATGATCCCCCAGTTCGGAGCTCATGGCGTTGATCTCGGCGTACTGGCCCGCGGCTGTCCCTGAAAACGGCGCGCGCTGGGGCGCCGCCCTCGGCGCAGGGCTAGCGGCGGGCGCGTCTGAAGACGGGTGCGTTCGGGGGCGCGGCACCCGTGGCGCGTGGCTAGCGGCGGGCGCGGGCGACGGTGAGGATGGCGCGTTCGAGGGCGTACCCGCGGTCCTCGGCACCGCCCTTCACCTCGGCGTTGGCGGTCGCGGCGGCGTGCATGGCGACCGCGAGCCCGTCCGGTGACCAGCCGCGGGCCATGCGTTGCGCGCGCTCGATCTTCCACGCGGGCATGCCGAGCTTCGACGCCAGCTGGTACGGATTGCCCCGGGTGCCCGCCACCCGCGAGACGGTGCGTACGCCGTCGGCGAGGGCGTCGGCGATCGGGACCGGGTCGACGCCGATGGACAGTGCCCAGCGCAGCGCCTCCAGCGCACCCGGTACGTCACCGACCATGGCCGCGTCCGCGACCGTGAACCCGCTCACCTCCGCCCGGCCCTGGTAGTAGCGGTTGACGACCTCGACGGTGAGCCGGCCGTCGGTGTCGGCGACGAGCTGCGCGCAGGCCGAGGCCAGCTCGCGCAGGTCGTTGCCGATCGCCCCGACCAGCGCGTCGGCCGCGTCCTCCGGGCACCGCCCGCCGAGCGAACGCACCTCGTCCCGGACGAACGCGACGCGTTCCCGCGGCTTGGTTATCTTGGCGGCCCGGGTCACCTCGACGCCGGCCTTCTGCAGCCCGTCGGCGAGCGCCTTGCCCTTGTTGCCGCCCGCGTGGGTCAGCACGAGGCAGACGTCCGGTGCGGGCGCCGCGGCGTACGCGAGGAGTGCGGCGGCCAGGTCCTTCTTGGCGTCCTGCGCGTTGCGGACGACGACCGCCTGCCGGCCACCGAACAGCGACGGGCTGGTCAGGGTCGCCAGCTCACCGGCGGTCAGCGACGACGCCTCACACTCCCGTACCTCCGCGCCGGGTTCGGCCTTCTTGACGGCGGCGCCGACGGCGGCCACCGCTCGGGCGGCGAGCAGCTCCTCGTCGCCGAGTACCAACAGGACCGGGGGTGGTGTGGCGCTCACCCGACCATCCTGGCACGCGCCCCCGACAGCCGGGCCCGGCATCCCCGACCGGGCCCGACCGTCGGTGCGGCACGCCGTGGCCGCTCACGGCGGTCCCCGGCCCGGCGCCGGCCCGTGCCGGGACACCGCCAGGCCACGCGCGGTGACGACGACGGCGACATCGCCGTCCTGATCCGTACGGGCGACGCGGACGCCGGCCCGGACGAGCCCGCGGAGTACGGCGGGATTGGGTTGGCCGTAGTCGTTGTGCGCCCCGACGGAGACCACGGCGACCCGGGGGCGTACGGCGGCGGTGAAGCCCGGATCCTGGTGGGCACTGCCGTGGTGCGCGACTTTCAGCACGTCGGCGTGGAGCGGGGCGCCGTCGCGGCGCAGCTCGGCCTGGAGTTCGGGGCCAGCGTCGCCGGTGAGCAGCAGCGTGACGCCGGCGGTCGCGACGCGCAGCACGATGCAGTTGTTGTTGGTGTCGGACTCGGTGCCGGTCAGCGGTTCGGGCGGGGCCAGGACGGTCAGCTCCGCGGCGCCGGCGTGGTACCGCCAGCCGGGCGGCGCGGGGAACGGCACGAGGCCGTGCGCGGCGGCCACCCGCTCCACCACCTCCCGGCCGCCGACGGTACCGCGGACCCGGGACACGGCGACCGCGCCGACGCGGCGCCGTTCGAAGACGCCGGTGATGCCGCCGACGTGGTCGGCGTCGTCGTGGGTGAGCACCAGCAGCGGTACGGCGCGGACACCGAGCTGGCGCAGGCACCGGTCGATCGCCGTCGGCTCGGGGCCGGTGTCGACGACGACGGCCTGGCCGGGCGCCGCGTGTACGACGAGGCCGTCGCCCTGACCGACGTCACACGCCACGAACACCCAGCCCGCGGGCGGCCAGCCGGCGGCGAGCCACCGGACCGGGGCAACCCCGACCACCACGCAGACCGCGAGCACCAGTACGACCCGGCGGGCGGTGCGGTGGCCGGCGAGCGCGGCGAACGCGAGCAGTACGGCGGCGAGCAGCAGACCGCCGACGACGCCACCGGGCCAGGGCAGTACGGCGGCGGGGGCGCTCGCCGCGGTGTGCGCGACGAGTACGAGCCAGCGGCAGGGCCAGGACGCGAGCCAGGCCACCGCGTACGCAAGGGTGGTGCTGACGGGTGCCAGCAGCGCCGCGCCGAGTCCGAGCACGGTGGCGGGGGCGACGGCCGGTTCGGCGAGCACGTTGGCGGGCACCGCGGCGATCCCCACCGTGCCGGTGTATCCGGCGATGACCGGCACGCACGCCACGTGCGCCGCGAGCGACACGGCCACCACTTCGGCGACGCCGCGCGGGATCCGGCGCCGCCGCAGCGCGTCCCGCCACGGCGGCGCGAACAGCAGGAGCCCCAGGGTCGCCAGTACGGACAGCACGAAGCCGAGTTCGGCGGCGAGCGGCGGGTCCGTCACCACGAGCAGGAAGCTGGTCGCGGCCAGTCCGGGCACCGCCGCACGCGGTCGGTGCAGCGCCATCGCGAGCAGCCCGAGCCCGCCCATCAGCGCGGCGCGCAGCACGCTCGGATCCGGCCGCACCAGGACGACGAAGCCGATCGTGCCGAACGCACCGAGTACGGCGGCGAGACGTGGACCGGCGCGGCCCCACCGGGCCAGCAACAGGACGAACCCGAGCACGATCGCGAGGTTGGAGCCGGAGACCGCGGTCAGGTGGGTCATGCCTGCGGTCCGGAAGTCCGCCGACACCACCGGATCCAGCGTGCTCGTGTCGCCGTCCACCAGGCCGGGCAGCAGTCCGCCGGGCGCGTCCGGCAGACCCCGGCAGACGGTACGCAGGCCGGCGCGCAGGTGGCCCGCGGCGCGCTGGTACCAGGGTGGGCGGCCGGCGAGCACCGGCGGTCCGCGTACGGAGAGGGTCGCGGCGGTGCCGTCGCGCCGGGTCGGCGGCGACAGGCGTGCGGTCACGGTCAGCGGCTGGCCGGGCAGCAGGTGCGACCAGCGGTCACCGGTGCCGAAGGCCACCACGGAGACGCGCGTGTCGACGGCGCCGGTGGTCGCTCCGACGGGCCGTACCCGGTGCAGCGTGACGGGGAGCAGCCAGCTCGCGCCGGTGGCACCGCCCCGCACCGGGGTCGGATCCCGGTCGAGTACCAGCTCGGCGCGAACCAGCGCGCGGTCCGCGGCGAGCCGCGCGACAGGCCCGTCGTACGCGGGTGTCGTGTACGCGACGGTGGCGCACGCGCCGGTGCCCGCGCCGAGAAGTACCGGAAGGGCGACCCGGACCGCGACGCCGAACCAGGCGGTACGGGCGGCGAACAGCCGGCGGCACGCGGCGGTCAGCGCGGCGAGGCCGAGCGCCACGGCGCCCAGCAGGAGGGCCGACGACGGGCGTACCCGGATCGCGGCCAGGACGGCGAGCCAGGCGCCCGCGGCGAGTCCGAGCAGCCGCAGGTCCGGCCCGGCCGCGCGCTCGTTCACACCGTCACCAGGTCCTTGAGGTCGGCGAACCGGCTGTCGCCGATGCCGCTGACCTGCTTCAGCTCGTCGATCGACCGGAAGCCGCCGTGTTCGGTGCGGTAGGTGACGATGCGCTGCGCGAGGGAGGGACCGATGCCCGGCAGCTTGTCCAGTTCCTCGGCGGACGC
This sequence comes from Actinocatenispora rupis, assembly GCF_016861975.1. Lineage (GTDB taxonomy): Bacteria > Actinomycetota > Actinomycetes > Mycobacteriales > Micromonosporaceae > Actinocatenispora > Actinocatenispora rupis. The sequence continues at coordinate 132,777 of NZ_BOMB01000033.1, forward strand.
GGTGTTCAGGTTGATCTTGCCGGTGCCGTCGGGGGGATCGGCGCCCTGGCCGGCGGCGGCCGGCGGTACGGTCACGCCGACGGCGATCTGCTCCCCGTCGGCCACCTTGCGCGCGAGGTTGAGCGCGGTCAGGTTGGTGCCGGGCAACGGGCCGCCGGCGGCGCGCAGCGCGTCGGCGACCCGGGCGCCGGCCGGCAGGCGTACGAGCCCGGGGTGGCGGACCCGGCCGATCACCGAGACCACCATCGACCGGTCCGCGGTGGCGTGGGCGGCCGCCGCCGTCTCGGTCGGCACCGCCGGTGGCGGTACCGTCTCCGCCGCGGGTCGCAGCCACCACGCGATCCCGGCCGCCACCGCGACCGCCAACAGCGCGACGACCACGAGCGCGCGAAGCCCCCGCCGCCCCGGATCCAGCAGCGCCCGCCGGACCCCGAGCAACCGCGCCGTACGGCCGGGCCAGCCGTCCTCCGGCGCCGGATCGTCGCCCGTCGCCGTACGCGTGTCCCACTCGACGACCGTCGCGGTGTCGTCCGGGCCGGGCGCGGATGCCATGGCACGGTCCGGGGCAGATTCCGCCGACCGACCGACCTCGGCGCGCGGCGGGTGCGCCGGTCCGCCCCGCGGCGCCGCCCCATGCCGTTCCGGAACGCCGACACCATCGTCCACTGTGGACAGAGGTGGCTCATCGGGATCAGCGGCGACAGCCCGCCGGCCCAGCGCCCGGTCCGGGACGGCGTCCGGCCCGGCAGGCGGCATGCCGGGCGCGGCGCGGGATCGCAGCTCTGCCAACGGATCCACGCCATCGTACGGCTCGACCGGCGGGCGCCACCCCGGCGCCGACAGGTCCGCCAGCGGACGCGACAGCCTCCCGTCCCACACCGCGGACCGCAACGGCGGGGCGGGAGTACCGAGCGGGTCGGGTGGGCCGTCGTCCGGGGGAACCGACGACGCGGTACGGGGACGGCGGCGGCCGGGCGGCAGGATCTCGCTGAGCCGGCGGTACACGGTGGCGGGGACGATGCGGCGGGTGGCGATCACGCGGCGACACTAGGCCGGACGGACCGGCCCGCGTCGGCGCGAACGGCCGTTCTGTGGACAACCCGTGGGGCTGTGGACAACCCGGTCGAATGTCGACCCATCCTGCTATGGAAGCACCGCAAAACCGGACGAAACCCGAGCTGGATGCCGTGCGTACCAAGGGATGTGACGGCGGGAGCAGGACTCGAAGCCGGACCCGACGGACCGGCTTCGGGCGGGGGACGTCAGTTCGCGGCGTGCGCGGAGACGACCTTGAGCATCTTGCCCTGCATGCAGTGGCTCATCACGCCGTGCTCCTGGTATCCGCGGACCACGACGCGCGCGTCCGGTTGGAGCGCGTGCTTCGCCGTGGCGTCCGCGCCGACCAGCTCGTAGTTGCCGTCGCTGGCCTTGAGGATCGTGCAGCCGGGCTCGACACCGCGGGTCACCGTGCCGGTGTGGGTCTCCAGGTCACCGCCGGGCTTCGTCGTCGGCGGCGCCGCCGATCGCCGCGGCGCGCCGGTCGACGCCGACGGGGAGCCGGCTGCCGACGGGCTGCCCGACGGGGACGCCGAGGCCGACGGGGAGGCGGATGTGGAGGGTCGGGCGGACCCTGCCGCCTGGTTGTTGTCGCCGGACTGCTTGCAGCCGGCCAGCAGGGCCGCGCTCAGCGCCCCAGCCAGCAACACTCCGCCGACCACGCGGTACCGCCGGTGCGGTTGACCGGTGGTGGGCGCCGATGCCCTGGACCGTTCACTCGCGTCAACACTCATACCGGTCAGACGCGCCGCACGGCCGGGCGGTTCCCGGTGATTCCCGACGTACCGAGAGTGACGCGTGGCTACCCCCGGCGCGGGTCAGGTACCGAGGTTGTGGCCGTGCAGACGCCACCCGTACCGGCCGCTGCGCAGCTCGGACCAGTGGCAGTTGGACAGCGCGCCGAGGGTGTGCACGATCTCGTCGGGCCAGCCCAGCAGGGCGCCGATGCCGCGGCGGGCCGCCCCGCCGTGCGTGATCACGAGGACCGTGCCGCCGGGTGCCCGCTCGGCCGCGGCGAGCAGCCCCTCGGTCATCCGCTTCGACACGTCGGCGAGGTCCTCGACGCCGTCGACGCGGACCGGCTGCCCGGCACGCCACCGCCGGAACTCCTCCGGGTACGTCTCCGCCAGCTCGTCGTCGGTGCGGCCCTCCCACGGCCCGTACCCGCGCTCGCGGAGCCGCGGATCGGTGTGCACGGGCAGGCCCGTCGTACCGGCGACGGCGGCGGCGGTGTCCTGGGCCCGCCGCAGGTCGCTGGCGACCAGGACGTCCGGGCGCTGCGCGGCGAGCAGCACCGCGGCCTGCTCGGCCTGCGCGCGGCCCACCTCGTCGAGGTCGATGTCGGTCTGGCCCTGGATGCGCCCCGTGGCGTTCCACAGGGTCTGGCCGTGCCGGCAGACGAGCAGCCGGGTCACCGGCCGCCCTCGGCGCCGGACTCGGCGGCCGCCGCCTCGGCCGGGTCGGTGAACGGGATGACGGGGCAGTCCCGCCACAACCGGTCCAGCTCGTAGAACGTGCGCTCCTCGTTGTGCTGCACGTGGACGACCAGGTCGGCGTAGTCGAGCAGGACCCAACGCCCGTCACGGTGGCCCTCGCGCCGGATCGGCTTCTCCCCGGCGGCGTGCAGCCGCTCCTCGACCGCGTCGACGATCGACTTGACCTGACGCTCGTTCGGCGCCGAGGCCAGCAGGAACACGTCGGTGATCACCAACTGCTCGCTGACGTCGATGAGGACGATGTTCTCCGCCTTCTTGTCGGCGGCGGCGGACGCGGCGGCCAGGGCCAGCTCACGGGCGTGTTCGGTAGCGGGCACGGGTTCCCTTCCAGGTACGTGAGCCTCCAGGTTCTCACACCCCCGGTTCAGCGGGGCGGCTCCACCGGGCCGTTGCGGTACAGGCCGCGCTTCGCGATGTACTGCACGACCCCGTCGGGCACCAGGTACCAGACGGGTTTGCCGCCGCGGACCCGGTCCCGGCAGGCGCTGGACGAGATCGCCATCGCCGGCACCTCGACCAGGCGTACGGCGTCGCGCGGCAGGTGCGCGTCGGACAGCTCGTACCCGGGGCGTGTGACGCCGACGAACGTGGCCAGGTCGAACACCTGGTCGGCGTCCTTCCACGACAGGATCGCGGAGAGCGCGTCGGCCCCGGTGATGAAGAACAGCTCCACGTCCACCCCGTACGAGGCGCGCAGGTCGTGCAGCGTGTCCACGGTGTACGTGGGGCCAGGGCGGTCGATGTCGACCCGGCTCGTCGCGAACCGCGGGTTCGAGGCCGTGGCGATCACCGTCATCAGGTACCGGTCCTCCGGCGGGCTCACGTACGTGTGGCCCTTCTGCCAGGGCTGCCCGGTCGGTACGAAGATCACCTCGTCGAGGCCGAAGCGGTCCTGCACCTCGCTCGCCGCGACCAGGTGGCCGTGGTGGATCGGGTCGAACGTGCCGCCCATGATCCCGACCCGCCGCCGCGGGTTCTCCTGCCGCATCCGCGCATCCTAGGCAGATCCCGGCCGCCGACGGTCACTCTTCGTGCTGATCACCACAGCCACGTCCGGCGAACCGGACACCCGACCCGATCCCGTCAGTCCAGGCCGGGGAGGGGCGCCTCGCCGGTTTCCCAGCGGCGCAGCCGGACCGCCTTGCCGACCTCGGTACGCGGCAGCGCACCGGGCGCCAGTACGCGGACGTCGCAGCGCAGGCCGAGCCTCTCGTACAGGGTGCCGGCGAGGCGGTCGGCGACGGGCGCGGGATCGCCGGCGCCGGCGGCCTCCGCGCACACCACGAGCCGGGTCTGCGCCGTCCGCGTGTCCAACACCAGCAGGTACTGCGGGGCGACCGCCGGGTCGGCCAGGACGACGGCCTCGATCTCGCTGGGGTACACGTTGACGCCGCGGACCACGAGCATGTCGTCGCGGCGGCCGACGATCCGGCTCATCTTCACCGTGGTACGCCCGTCCGGGCTCGGCGTGCGGTCGAGCCGGGCCAGATCCCCGGTGCGGTACCGGAGCAGCGGCAACGCCTGCTTGGTGTACGTGGTGAAGGTCAGCTCGCCGATCTCGCCGTCGGGGACCGGGTCGCCGGTGGCCGGGTCGAGCGCCTCGACGTGGAAGTGGTCCTCCTGGACGTGCAGCCAGCCGGCCGAGTCGAGCGTCTCGCAGGCGACACCGGGGCCGATGATCTCGCTCAGCCCGTAGATGTCGAGGGCACGGATGCCCAGCAGCGCCTCGATCTTGTCGCGCATCGCGTCCGTCCATGGCTCCGCCCCGTGTACGCCGACGCGCAGGCTGATCTCGTCCGGTCCCACGCCGGCCGCGGCGAACGCCTCCCCCAGGTACACCGCGTACGACGGGGTACAGGTGAGGACGTCGGGGGCGAGGTCGGTGATGAGCCGTACCTGGCGTTGGGTCATGCCGGCCGACACCGGGACGACCGTGGCCCCGAGCGTACGGGCGCCGTGGTGGACGCCGAGACCGCCGGTGAACAGGCCGTACCCGTACGCGTTGTGGATGGTGGAGCGCGGGGTGGCGCCCGCACCGGCCAGCGACCGGGCCATCACGTGCCCCCACAGCCGCAGGTCGGCCTCCGTGTACCCGACGATCGTGGGGCGGCCCGACGTGCCGGACGAACCGTGCACGGCGGCGAGTTCGGTGCGGTCGACGGCGAGCAGCCCGAACGGGTAGTGCCGCCACAGGTCGTCCTTGCCGAGCGTGGGCAGCCGCGGCAGGTCGGCCAGGGTGAGGCCGGCGCCGGCGTCGACGCCGGCCGCGCGCAGCCGTTCGGCCTGGAGACCGCCCGCGGCGAGCAGCCGGTCGACGAGCTTGCGCAGCCGCCGCTGCTGGAGCGCGGTGCGCGCGTCGACCGACATCGTCTCCGCCGGGTCCAGAATCATGCCGCCTCCGCGGAGTGGACGGTGCCGGGCGATGCGTACGCATCGGTGCGGCGGGCCGGGCCGGTGTCCGCCCGGCGCCGCCGTCGATGCGACAGATCATGCCACCGGCGCGGCCGCCCGGGCGCGTACGGCGACGACCAGCTCGTCCCGGTGCTCGGTCAGCCCCCGGCGTACCCCGGCGGTCAGGTCACCGGCGAGCAGCGCCTCGGTGGCGGCGACGGTGTCCGGCGCGACCGCGTACCGGGGGAAGCTGTCGGCGACGAGCCGCCACCCCATCTCGGTGGTACGCGGGGCGGCGGCGGGGACGATCTCGGCGAAGAACCGCGCCACGTACGGTGCGGTCAGGTCGGCCTGTTCGGGCTGCCAGAAGCCGCGGGCGAGCGCCTCGCTGTGCCGGTTCGGCAGGTCGGTGTCGGTGAGCAGGGCGGTCCAGGCGGCGGCCTTGGCGTCCGGGTCCGGCCGGGCGGCGCGGCACCGGAGCGCGTACACGGCGCCCTGCGCGGTGGCGTCCCGGGCTGCCTCGGCGTCGATCTCGGCGGTACCGGCGGCGCCGAGGACGACCAGTCGGGTCAGGAGGCGCCAGCGCAGTTCGGGATCGACCCGTACGCCGTCGGGCAGGGTGTCGCCGGCGAGCCAGCCGGCGAGCCGGTCGGTGTCGACGCAGGAGTCGACCAGCCCGCGGAACGCGGCGAGCCGACGGCCCCCGGCGAGCGGCGCGGACACCAGCAGGTCCTCGCACGCGGCGGCCAGGGCGGCCAGCGCGGCGGGCCGGTCCGCCGGGTCCACGTACCGGTCGGCGACCCGGGTACGGGCCTTGTCGAGCATCGACGCGACCACCGGTACCTGCGGTTCGGAGGCGACGGCACCGGCGACGAGCCGGACGAACGCGGTCGGCGCCAGTTCACCGGCTCGTACCGAATCCCAGGCGGTACCCCAGAGCAGGGCGCGGGTGAGCGGGTCGGTCACCGCGGGCAGCAGCGTGTCGAGGCGGTCGGCGGCGCCGTCGGGCAGCCGTACGGTGGCGAAGGTGAGGTCGCCGTCGTTGAGCAGCAACAGGTCCGCGGCGGGCAGCCCGGCGAGCTGCGGTACCTCGGTCCGTCCACCGTGGACGGTCAGCTCGGTGCGGTGGTAGCGGCGGCCGTCGCGGTAGAGGCCGATCCCGATGCGGTGCGGGCGTTCCGGCGCACCGTCCACACCGGACTGTCGTACGTGGACGGTCGTGTACCGGCCGTCGGTGACCTCGGTCTCGGGGACGAGCCGGTCGACCCCCGCGGTACGCAGCCACAGCTCGGCCCAGCCGGCGACGTCCTGCCCGCTGGCGGCGGCGAGCGAGTCGACCAGGTCGGCGAGGTCCGCGTTGCCGTACGCGTGCCGCTCGAAGTGCCGGCGCAGTCCCGTCACGAACGCCTCGTCGCCCAGCCAGGCGGCGAGCTGCCGCAGCACCGACGCGCCCTTCGGGTACGAGATGGCGTCGAAGTTGACGAGGGCGCCGGCCGCGTCGGGCACCTCGGCGGGGGCGACCGGGTGCGTCCAGCTCGACTGGTCGGCCTGGTAGCCGTTGAGCTTGGCGCCGGCGGCGAAGGTGGCCGGGGCCGAGCGGTAGCGGGTCGCGGTCGGCAGCACCCGCAGCGACAGGTACGTCGCGAACGACTCGTTCAGCCACAGGTCGTCCCACCAGCGCATCGTGACGAGGTCGCCGAACCACATGTGCGCCATCTCGTGCGCGACGATCGAGGCCCGCTCCTCCCGTTCCGCCTCGGTCACCGCGCCGCGGAACACCAGCTCGTCGCGGAACGTCACGCAGCCCGGGTTCTCCATCGCGCCCATGTTGAACTCCGGCACGAACACCTGGTCGTACGTGTCGCCGAACGGGTACCGCACCCCGAACAGCTGGTGGTACGCGTCGAGGCAGCTCGCGCTCAGGTCGAACAGCTCGTCGGCGTCCGCGTCCAGGTGCTCGGCGAGCGAGCGCCGGCAGTGCAGCCCGTACCGGACGTCGCCGCGGATCGACTCCGGCCCGCGCAGGTCCCGGTGCGACCGGTAGACCGAGTGGTACGGCCCGGCGCACACGGTCATGAAGTACGGCGCGAGGGGGCGGGTGGTGGCGAACTCCCACACGCCGCGGCCGGCCGCGCCGGACACCCGCTCGCCGCGCTCGTTGGCGACGACGGTCCAGTCGTCCGGTACGGTCACCGTCAGCGTCAGCGGCGCCTTGAGGTCCGGCTGGTCGAAGCAGGCGAACACCCGCTGCGCGTGGTCCAGGAACGTCATCGCGTAGACGTACGTCTCGCCGTCGGCGGGGTCGACGAACCGGTGCAGGCCCTCGCCGGTGTGCGACCAGTCGCAGGCCGCGCGGACCACGAGTTCGTTGTCGGCGGCCAGATCCGGCAGCGGCAGCCGGTTGCCGGACAGCGCGGTGGGCAGCTCCCGGCCGTTCAGCGTGGCGGACAGCACCCGGCCGCGCAGCTCCGCGAACGTGGCCGCACCCGGATCCGTACAACGGAACCGGATCCGCGACACCGAACCGAACGTGCCGCCCGACTCCCGCGCCGCGGACAGGTCCAGCTCCACCGCGTACGAGTGGACGGTGAGGAGGCGGGCACGCTCCCGCGCCTCGGCGTGCGTCAGGCTGGTCACGCGGCACCTCCGGCCGGTCGGCGGCGCACCGCGAGCGCCACGCGTACCTCGTGGTCCTGGTCGGTCACGTAGCGGCGGAGGACCGGGTGCAGGTCGTCGTCGGCGAGCAGCGCCGCCGCCAGCTCCACCGTCCGCTCCGTCACCGCGCTCACCGGGTACGCGTCGCGCGCGGTCAGCATCAGCATCGCCGGGCTGCGGAACGCCGCGGTCGCCGGCAGTTCGGTGAAGAACCGCGGCACGTACTCCCCGGTCAGCGCGGCGTGCTCGGGCCTCCAGAACCCGTGCCCGAGTGCCTCCAGGTGCCGGTTGGACAGCGACCGGTCGGTCATCAGCCGCTCCCACGCCACCCGTTTCGCGGCCGCGTCCGGCAGCGCGGCGCGCGCCTTCGTCGCCGCCACCTCCCCGCTCGCGGTACGGTCCGCGGCGAGTTCGGCGGCGATCTCGTCCGCGCCCGCCGCACCCACCGTGACCAGCCGGAACAGCACCGACCAGCGCAGGTCGGCGTCCATCGCCACACCCTCCGGTACGCCCGCGCCGCGCAGCCAGCCGTGCAGCCGGGCGACCTGCGCGTCCGTGGCGGCCGACGACGCGACGAGCCGCGCGCCGACGAGCCGGTGCGCCGGGTCGCCGGCGGCCAGCAGTCGCCCGCCCAGGTCGGCGAGCCGCGCCAGCGTGTCCGCGGGCGACGCCACGTACGCATCGGCGACGCGCTGGCAGAGCCGCAGCACCGTCGACTGGACCGCCGGTACGTCCTCGGCCGGGAGTACGGCGGCGGCCAGGTCCACGAACGACTCCGGCGGCGCGTCGCCCGAGCGCACCATGTCCCACAGGTTCGTCCACACGACGGTGCGGGTGACGGGGTCGGCGAGCCGCGGCAGCAGCCGGCCGAGCCGGTCGGTGTCGCCCGGCGCGAACCGGGTCCGCGCGAACGTCAGGTCCTCGTCGTTGAGCACGACCAGCTCCGCGGCCGGCGTACCGACCAGCTCCGGCACCCCGGTAGACGAAGTTGAGGAGCCTGCGACGATACGGTCCGCGTCGAGGTCGACGTCGGCAGTGCGCCGGCCGCCTTCGGCGTCGTAGCAACCGATCCGGATCCGGTGCGGCCGGCGTTGCGGCGCGTCCTGCCGCACCGCGAACCCGGTGTACGCCCCGTCGGCGACCGTCACGTCCGGGGTCAGCAGGTCGACGCCGGTGGTCCGCAGCCAGCGGGCCGACCAGTCGCGCAGGTCCCGCCCGCTCACCTCGGCCATCGTGCCGATCAGGTCGGACAGGTCCGCGTTCGCGTACGCGAAGCGCTGGAAGTAGCGGCGCAGCCCGGCCCAGAACGTGTCGTCGCCGAGCAGCGTCGCGAGCTGGCGCAACGCCGACGCGCCCTTCGGGTACGAGATGGCGTCGACGTTGAGCGCGCCGTGCGCCACGTCCGGTACGTCCGCCGGCGCCACCGGGTGCGTCGACGGCCCCTGGTCCTTCTCGTACCCGACGAGCTTGCGGGTGACGCCGAACGACGCCCACGCGTGCCGGAACCGGGTCGCCTCCGACGCCACCCGGAACCCCAGGTACTCGGCGAACGACTCGTTCAGCCACAGGTCGTCCCACCAGCGCAGGGTGACGAGGTCGCCGAACCACATGTGCGCCATCTCGTGCGCGATGATCATCGCGCGCAGCTCGCGCTCCGCGTCGGTCACCGCCGACCGGTACAGCAGCTCGTCCCGGAACGTCACGCAGCCGATGTTCTCCATCGCCCCGTGCAGGAACTCCGGCACGAACACCTGGTCGTACTTGTCGCCGAACGGGTAGCGCATCCCGAACGTGCGCTCGTACCAGTCGAGGCACTGGCCGGTCAGCTCGAACAGCTCGTCGGCCTGCCGGTCCAGGTGCTCGGCCAGCGACGCCCGGCAGTGCCAGCCGAGCCGCCGCCCCGCGTGCTCCCGGAACACCGAGTGGTACGGACCCGCGCACACCGTGAACAGGTACGTCGACATCGGCCCGCACTCGTCGAACTCCCACACCGCGACGTCCGCCGTGCCGTCGTCGACCCGGCGGCCCTCCGCGTTTGCCAGCACCGTCCAGTACGCCGGGGCGGTGACCCGCAGCGTGATCCGTGCCTTCAGGTCCGGCTGGTCGAAGCACGCGAACGTGCGCGACGCGCTGTCCAGCGCCGACGTGGCGCACAGGTACGTCTCGCCGTCGGACGGGTCGACGAGCAGGTGCATCCCCTCGCCGCTGTTCGAGTACGGCAGGTCAGCGGTGACGACCAGCTCGTTGTCCGCGGCCAGCGCCGGCAGCCTCAGCCGGTTGCCGGTCACCGCGGTCGGCAGCGGCGCGCCGTTCAGTACCGCGGCGGTCGGCTCCGCCGCGATCTCGGCGAACGTGCCGGCACCCGGCTCGGCGCACCGAAACCGGACCGTCGTCCGCGAGCCGAACCGCTCGACGCCCCGGGTCAGGTCCAGCTCCACCAGGTACGTGTCGACGGTCAGCACCCGGGCCCGCGCCCGCGCCTCGGCCTGAGTCAGTGAGGACATCAGGTCATCATGCCGCGCACCCTCCAGCGCCACACCCCACCCATCGGTCACCCCGGAGCCACCCGAGAAGTTTCCATTTTTTAGTACTTATCGTTGACAGTGCTGTCCGCCGTCGGAAGACTTGGGCGACTCGCGCCCTCATCCGTACCGATGGGAGGACACAGTGCCCCGATCCCCGCTGTCCCGGCGCCGGCTGTTCGTGCTCGGTGCCGGGATCGCCGGAGCCGGCCTGCTGGCCGCCAGCCGGCTGCCCGCCGACCGGGCCGCCGCCGCCCCCGCGCTGCCCGGTCACCCGTTCACCCTCGGCGTCGCGTCCGGCGACCCCCGCCCCGACGGCGTCGTCCTGTGGACCCGGCTCGCGCCCGTACCGCTCGCCGAGGACGGGTTCGGCGGCATGCCCCGCCGCGCCGTACCGGTGCGCTGGGAAGTCGCCGAGGACGAGTCGATGCGCCGGATCGTCGCGCAGGGCACCGCCGTCGCCCAACCCGACCTGGCGCACTCGGTACACGTCGAGGTCGACGGCCTGCGCCCCGGCCGCGACTACTGGTACCGGTTCGGCACCGGCACCGACGAGAGCCCCGTCGGCCGTACCCGGACGGCACCCGGCGCGACCGACCCGACGCCGGTGACCTTCGCGTTCGTGTCCTGCCAGCAGTGGGACGCCGGCTTCTACACCGCGTACCGGGATCTCGCGGCGCAGTACGTGGACGTGGTGCACCACCTCGGCGACTGGATCTACGAGAACCCGATCGCCGCGACCGGCGGCAAGCGCAACCTGGCCACCCCGCTGCCGGCGGTGCACAACCAGACCACGATGACGCTCACCCAGTACCGGTTGCGGCACGCGCTGGTCGCCTCCGACCCGGACTTCGTGGCGGCGCGGGCGAGCGCACCGTTCGTGGCGACCGTCGACGACCACGACGTCGAGGACAACTGGGCCGGCGTCACCTCGCCGATGGGTACCACGCCGGAGGACTTCCTGCGCCGCCGCGCCGCCGCGTTCCGCGCGTACTACGAGCACGTGCCGCTGCGGCCGTCGTCGCTGCCGACCGGACCGGACATGCGCCTGTACCGGGCCCTGCCGTACGGGCGGCTGGCCACGTTCTTCGTCCTGGACGAGCGGCAGTACCGGAGCCCGGAGAACATCGGGAAGCGGGACGACCCGGGCCGGACGATGCTCGGCGACGCGCAGGAGCGGTGGCTGCTGGACGCGCTCGCCGGCTCGGGCGCGACCTGGCAGCTGATGGCGAACCAGACGATGATGTTCCAGCTCGACCGGCTCACCGACCCGGGGCTCCAGCAGCTCAACCCGGACAGCTGGGACGGGTACGCCGCGGCCCGCGGCCGGCTGTTCGCCGGCCTGGCGGAGCGGAAGGTACGCAATCCCGTCGTACTGAGCGGCGACGCGCACGTGCACTGCGCCGCGGACCTGAAGGCGGACTTCGCCGACCCGGACTCCGCGACGATCGGCGCCGAGTTCCTGGGTACGTCGATCTCCTCGGGTGGGGACGGCTCCGACCTGACGGCGGCCGGGAAGGAGTGGCTGGCCGCCAACCCGCACCTGCGCTTCGTCAACTCCCAGCGCGGGTACGTGCGCTGCCGCGTGGAGCCGGCGCAGTTCCGCGCCGACTACGTGGTACTCGACAAGGTGACCACGCCCGGTGGTACCGCGTCGGTCCGGCGCTCGTTCGTCGTCGAGTCCGGCCGGCCCGGCATCCAGGAGGCGTGATGCGTGTCCGCAGTCTGCTCCCGACCGCGGCGGTGGCCGTCGGTGCCCTGCTCGCCACGGCCGGCGTCGCCGCCGTCCACCATGGACTGTCCACATCGGACAGTGGTACGCCCCGGATCCTGGTGGCCGAGGCCAACCTCCAGGACGCCGTACGACCGGCCGACGCGCGCGACACCGCCGACCTGGACACGTTCGCCGCCCGCCTCGCCAGCGCCACCCCGTACGCGCCGGATGCGGTGCTGCTGACCGAGATCCTCGGCCCCGGCGCCGAACGCGTCGCGTCCCGGCTGTCCGCCACGACCGGTCACCGGTACACGGTGGCGGTGGCCGGCGGCGACACCGCGTTCCGGCCCGACGGCTCGGTGCGGGAGAACGCGATCCTGCTCAACACCGACACGATGCGCGCCACCGACACGGCCGGCTTCCACCGCGTACAGGACGAGGACCAGGCGTACGTGCTGGCGGAGCGGCGCGGGTCGGCGGTGACGGTGCCGCTGGTCGCCGCGCACCCGGCGGGCGATCCGGCCGCCGCGGCGAGCGCGCTGGGCTCGTTCGTGGACTCGACGTTCCCGGCCGCGGCCGACCGGATCACCGTACTGGGCGGCGACTTCCGGGTCGGCCGGTGCGCGGTCTCCGGCGACGACCAGCCCGCCGGCTGCGATCCCGCCGCGTACTGGGCGGGCCTGACCGGGGCGCGCGGCTTCACCGACGCCACGTACGAGACGTCCGGGGCGGAACGCCACCCGTACAGCACGTACCTGTTCGCCCGGGGAAAGCCGGTACGGTCCGCCGTGGACACCGGGTACGCGCCGGACCCGTCCTGCAAGCCGGCGTACGACGCGGGCCGCTCGGCGTCGGCCCCCGCCGCCTGCCGCGGCACGTACTACGCGGACAAGCCGTTCTCGTGGGCCGAACTGGCGGTGGGCGAGGCGGTGCAGCGCTCGGTGGTGCCGTCGACGGTGGTGATGGACCGGTGCCGGTTGGCCGACCGTACCGCGGACGTGGTGGCGCGCACCGTGGACAACGGCGACGCGGCCAGCTCGGAGCCGGTGTCGGTGGACGCGCCGGCGCCGCTGACCGCGACGCCCGCGAGCGGCACCCTGGACGTGCCGGCGCACCAGGGCGGTTCGCTCGTCGTGCACCTCACCGCGCCCCGCGCGGACACCCCGACCGGCACCTACCAGCTCACCGTCCATATAGGACAGACAACGGTCCGGGTGCCCGTGCGCGTGCCGGAGACCTGCACCGAACCCCCCGCGTACGCGACGAGCTTCCACCCCGGAACCCCGCCCGAGAACGCGGTCGACGGCGACATCGCCACCATCTGGCACTCCGAGTACCAGCCGGTGACGCCGCTGCCGCAGTCGATCACGCTCAACCTCGGCGCGACGAAGAACGTCACCAACCTGACGTACCAGCCGCGGTTCGACGGGAACCTCAACGGCACGATCCTGTCGTACCAGGTGTCGGTCAGTACCGACGGCGCCACCTTCACCACGGTCGCGAGCGGTGACTGGGCTGGCGACGCCCGGCTCAAGACCGCCACGTTCCCCGCCGTCGACGCCCGGTACGTGCGGCTCACCGGCACGAAGGGCTACGGCGGCGAGTTCGTCTCGGCGGCCGAGGTGACCGCCGGCTGATCCGGCCCCGCCCGGCTTCCCGGCCGGGCGGGGTGCCTCAGAGGTCCTGACAGAAAGGCGCCGACAGTCCTTTCTGCCAGGACCTCTTAGAACAGGGCGCCGACCGCGGCGAGAACCAGCGCGTACACCGGGAGCGAGGCGACGCACAGCGCGGCGCCCATCCGCGGGAACCGGTCGACCGGCTTCGTCGACGAGCGCGGCCGGCACAGCAGGCCCACCAGCAGGTAGCCGGCGAAGAACGCCAGCGCCGGGAACCCGCAACAGGTCCAGGCGTACGTGCCGATCTGGTCGGTGACCGCCCTGTTCGAGTACAGGCCGATCATGACGAGCTGGCCGATCAGGGCGCCGACCGAACACCCCGCGTACACGACGGCGACGCGGGCGCGGGGCCGCCAGCCGGGCAGCAGCAGCGGCGCGTCGCCCAGCTCCTCGGCGGCGTCGGCCGCCACGTTCGAGTCGTGCAGCCGTTGCCGGGCGCGCGCCAACCGCTCCGCCGGCGCCACCTCCTCGGCCAGGCCGGCGATCTCGGTACGGTCGGCCGGCGGGAACGTCGGCGCGGGCAGCCGCAGCGTACGCGCGAGTTCGATCAGGTCGGCCTGCTGCGCGACGAGCTGGTCGGACACCTCGGACAGCTCGGCGGTGGCGGACTCGGCGTCCCGGCGCCGGCCGCCGGCCCGGTCCCGCTCCGCGGCCCGGATCGCGGCGAGCCTCCCCGCCGCCGCCGCGTACGCCGACCAGCCGGTGTCCTCGGGCATCGTCACTCCCCCTCCGGGCGCGGCTCGGTGAACGGCACGATCAGCCCGACGCGGTCCTCGTGCCGGTCGACCAGCAGCGCCCGGTTCGGCCGCGGATGCCAGTCCAGGTCGAGCATGCCGAGGAACATGCCCAGCTCGGAACCCGGCACGTTCAGCGCGACCAGGCACGCCACGTCCTCCCGGCCGGCCGACCCGCCCACGTCCTCGCTGAACCGGCCGAGCCCGCGCCACCACCCCAGCAGGTGTACGCCGCGCGCCGGTCCCTGCCGCAGCACCACCCGCAGGTCGTCGATCCCGGTGCGCGACTGCGCGTCCAGCTCGCCGAGCAGCCCGCCCGCCGCGTCCATCCCGAACACCACCAGGTACGTCGGCGTCGGCGTGCCGCGCACCTCCCGTACGCCGTCGGCCAGGCGCCGCAACGTCTCCCGCAGTCCGAGAGCGTCCACAGTGGACACTTTGTGCCCGGCGGCGGCGATGCGCGCCGCGGCCCGCTCGGCCACCGCGTCGGCCGCGGCCACCAGCGGCGCCAGCACGAACTCCACCGCACCCGCCTCGTACTGCGGGGCCAGGCCGGCGGCCGCGGCGGCCAGTACGTCGGCGCCGACCGGGCTCGGCCCCAGCACCCCCAGGTGCCGGCCGGGGCTCGCGTCCAGCGCGAACGACGCCGTCGACGACGGTACGTCCACGTTGCGGCCCACCAGCGCGAGCCGGCGCGCCCGCGGCCGCAGCGCCCGGTACGTGGGGTCGCCGGCGAGCGACTGCTCCGCGTACCCGGCGAAGACGGAAGGCGGTGCGCTGCCCGGGATCCGGGCCTGCCACAGCTCGTGCCGCAGCCACGCCAGCCGGGCCGAGTCGGCGTGCGCGTCGGGGAACCGGACCAGCCGGTTGTGCCCAGGGATCCCGCCCGCGTCGTTCACCACCGCGGTACCGATCGGCAGCCCGTCCGCCGCCGTGTTGAGCGGATCCAGTACGCCGGTCGCACCGGCCAGCGCGATCCGCAGCGGGAACTGGCCGAAGATCGACTCGGTCTTGGTGTACAGCGCCTCGACGCCGCTGGTGGTCTGCGACGCGAGCACCAGGTGCACCCCGTACGACCGGCCCTTGCGGGCGAGTTCCTCCAGCAGCGCCGCCGCCCGCCGGGCCAGCGCGTCGTTGCCGGCGAACAGCACGTGGAACTCGTCGACCACGGCCAGGATCCGCGGCATCGCAATGTCCACAGTGGACCGCAGGTCGGCCAGCTTCGTCACGCCGGCGCGCTTCATCGCGACCGACCGCCGGCCCATCTCGGCGGCCAGCTCCGCCAGCACCGCCACCCCGTACTCCCGGTCCGACTCGACGCCGACCGCGCGGGCGTGCGGGATCCACGACGGGTCGCTGCCGGTCGGCGTGAACTCGGTGAACGACACGCCCTCCTTGAAGTCCAGGAGGTACATGGCCAGCTCGTCCGGCGAGTAGCGGGCGGCCAGCCCGTACAGCACGTCGAGCAGGAACACCGTCTTGCCCGACCCGGTACGCCCGCCGACCAGCCAGTGCGGCGTCGCGTCGTCGAACGCCAGCTCCACCGGCGCCATCCCGTCGCGGCCGACGACGGTATGCAGCCCGTGCTCCGACGAGTCCGGCCAGCGGCGGTCCGTCATCAGGTCCGCGAACGTCATCGTGCCGGCCGCGCGCAGCGCCCCCGCGAGCCGGCCGCTCACCGCGCCGACCAGCTTCTCCGGCGGCCCGGCCGCCAGCGCCACCGGCACGTCGAGCCCACCCGCCGAGTACGGCGCGGCGCCGGGCGGGTCGGTGAGCCGGCAGCCGCGCTCGCCGACGCGTACCGCGACGGCGTGGGAGAGCGGCTCCTCCGGGTCCGGAAAGCCTTTCGCGGGCGGGTATCCGGCGACCACGAGGTGCAGCCGCGCGGCCGGGCCGGCGTGCGCGAGCGCCCGCAACCGGGCCAGTTCGGGGCCGGCATCCGGCACCAGCGACCCCACCACGACCAGCAGGTACGGCACCGCGGACTCGTCGCGGCCGGCGCTGACCGCCTGCTGCACCTGCCGTACGTGCCGCTCGGCCTCGTCGAGTACGGCGCGGAACCCGGCCCGGTCCGTCGCCGGCTCCGGCATCACGCCCGCCTCCACCAGCGGCCGGAACGCCGTGAACGTGGCGCCCACCGCACCCCCGTCGACGGTACGCACCCGCACGAGTCCGGCCGGGCACGCGGCCAGCAGCCGCAGCAGTACGCCGCGGACCAGGCCGGCGACCTCGGGCCGGCGGGCATCCGCGTCGACGGTGAGATGCCCGACGCCGAGCAACGGCACCACCGCCGGGAACGTGGCGTCCCCGGCGCGCGCCGAGCCGACCGGCACGTACACCGGGCCGGTGGCGGCGGCGTCCCGGCCGACCGGCAGCTCCAGCACCGCCGCATCCCAGCCCGTACCGAGCCAGCCGGGGATCAGCGCGCGCGCCGCCGCGGCCAGCCGCTGCCCGAGCCGGGTCTGCTCGACCGCCGACGTGTCCACGGGACCGGTGTCGGCGGCGTGCCGCTCCAGGTCCCGCTGTGCCGCCCGTACCTGGGCGACCGCCTCGCGGTGCGCGGCCACCGCCCGCCCGAACACCGCCCGTACGCTGGCCACCCGACCTCCCGCACCCCGTCGCCTGTGGCGGGTTGCGACCCTATCGCATCGACCCGCCTCCACCCCGCCGTCGTACGTGGCGCCCGGCGCCGGCGGTGGTACGGTCGCGGTATGCGGACGAGCCTTCGGCACCTCGGCTGGTGGCGCCCCTGACGGGCGGCACCACTTCCGCGTTCCCTTTTCGCGGCCGCCCTGTCCGGGCGGCCGTTTCGCATCCCCGCGGGCGGTGTCCCGGCGTGGCGGCCCCTTTCCCACGAAGGAGCCCCGATGACCACCACCGCTCTGCCCCGGCGTGACGACGCACCGTCGGCCGACCGGGCGACCCGCCGGCTGACCGGGTTCACCCCGTCCGGCGTCCTCCACCTCGGCAACTACCTCGGCGCGATCCGGCCGATCGTCGACGGCGTGGACGACACCGACACCGTCGTGTTCATCTCCGACCTGCACGCGCTGACCATCGAGCACGACCCCGCCCTGGTACGCCGGCGCACGGTCGAGTTCGCCACGCTGCTGCTCGCCGCCGGTGCGGACCCGGACCGCTGCCTGTTCCTCGTGCAGTCCCACGTACCGGAGCACGCGGAGCTGCACTACCTGCTGGAGTGCGCCACCGGGTACGGCGAGGCGCAGCGGATGATCCAGTTCCGGGAGAAGTCGCGGCGGCAGGAGCAGATCCGGGTGTCGCTGCTGACGTACCCGATCCTGATGGCCGCCGACATCCTCCTGTACGACGCCGACGAGGTGCCGGTCGGCGGGGACCAGAGCCAGCACGTCGAGCTGGCGCGCGACGTCGCGTACCGGTTCAACACCCGGTACGGGCGGACGTTCGTGGTGCCGCGGGCGGTGCACCCGCCGGTCGCCGCGCGCATCATGGACCTGACCTCGCCGACGGACAAGATGAGCAAGTCGACGTCGTCGGCGGCCGGCGCGCTGCGGCTGCTGGACGAGCCGGATGCGTTGCGGCGCAAGGTGATGCGCGCGGTCACCGACACCGGCACCGACGTCGTGTACGACCCGGACCACCGTCCCGGCGTGTCGAACCTGCTCGACATCCTGGCCGCCTGCACCGCCGACGACCCCCGCGTACTCGCCCCGCTGTTCACCTCGTACGGCGAGCTGAAGCGGGCGGTGGCCGACTCGGTCGTCGCCACCCTCGCCCCGGTACGCGAGCGCTACGCCGACCTCGCCGCCGACCCGACGTACGTGCGGGACGTGCTGCGGGCGGGCGCGGCGCGGGCCCGGGACCTGGCCGGCGCCAAGGTACGCGCGGCGAAGGAGGCGATCGGCCTGCTCCCGGCATGACTGCGGAACGCGACGGCGCCGCGCCGGCGGGCGGTGACAGCACGTCGACCGGGCCGTACGCAATGGGCCGTTGGGCCGGAGAATTCTCACCTTTGTGGGTGATCGACAGCCCAAGCCGTCACGATGTGTACTTGCCCGATAACCCCAGAGGGTGAATGTTGATCATGGTGCCGTCACCAGTACCGGGCGGTGGCGTTGACCGGATCGAAGGGCTCCGCACCGCACCCGGTGCGGGCGGCGGTGGCGTCGCGCGGCGGCTGGGGGGTGTGCCGCGCGGCGTCGCCACACCGTTGCCCCACACCGCACACTCCGGTCCGTACGCCGCGGTCGGCCGCTGCCCGCCGGAGACGTGCCCCCGCCGGATACCCTGCGAGCCATGCGACTGCTGGGTGCGCTGCACGCGCACGGTGTTGCCTTCCGCTACCGGCCCCGGTTCCACCACTACTACGGCGGCTACCACGGCGGCGGCATGTCGTACCTGTGTTGCCTGGGCGTGGTGGTCGTCGTCGTGCTGCTCGCGGTCCTCGTTGTCCGGCGCCGGCGCCGCTGACGTGCCCGGTCAGGTCACGACCGCCGACCACGGATGCCTGCCGGGACCGGCGCGGAAGTCGTACCGCACCGGGCCGGCCGGCCCGAAACCCAGCAGCGTGACCGAACTCGTACCCCAGCGGCTCTCGCCCGCCTCCGCCAGCGCCACCAGCGCCCGCGGGTCCTCCGGCGCCGGCACGTCCGGCCCGTCGATCAGGTCCAGCCACGGCGCCCACGCCTCCCCCACCGGTACGCCGGGCACCGGATCCGGCCGAGCCGCGGCGAACCGTGGCCCGAACCACGACGCCCGCGGCGTACGACGGTCGGCGGGGCCGAGCCAGCGTCCCCGGTTCGCGAACACGTGCGTGCCCGCGCCCAGCCGGTACGCGTGCGGCTGGAACCCGTTCCACGTCAGCACATCGAGCCCGGTCGCATCCACCGTGACCAGGTGGAACGGGTCGTACCCGGTGGGGTCGCCGGGGGGTGGGGCGCCGGCCGCCGCGGCCAACGGCAGCTCACCGCGGCTGCGCCGGTGGTCCGGGTCGGCGGCGCGCCCCGTCGCGTTGAGGACGCAGGCGACCCGCCCCGCCACCGGCTCGTACGCCAGCCAGGTGCCGCCGGCCAGCTCGTCGCGCCCGCCGACCAGCCCCGGGTACGCCGGCCAGTGCCGCGCGGGCGGCTGCCACGGCCGGCCGAGGAACTCGTCCCGCACGGCGGCGAGCACCACCGGGCACGGCCGCTCCGGCGCGACGTCCACGACGAGCGTGCACACCCGGACCTCCTTCGACACGCGGAGCCATACCGTACCGGCTGGCGACAAGCTGTCATTGATCTGTCACTATTCGACGTCATCTCGGGAGAATTCGCCCGGCACCCGGACCGAGACTGAGGGTGTTCGGCGAACCAGGGAGGCGCACATGTCCGAGCAGGTCAGCACCCCGACCAGTACCGAACCGACCGCCACGAGGTGCAACTGCCCGTCCGGCTGCCGCTGCGGCTGCCAGTCCGGCGGCAAGTGCAAGTGCGGCGGGCACTGCGGCGGCTGATGTCCACCGTGGCCGTACCGGCCGGCATCGTCGCCGCGGCGTCCGCCGCGCTGCTGGTCTTCGCCCTGGTACGGCTGGCCCTCGTGCCGCCGACCGGCCGGGACGTGGAACTCGCGCGTACCGGCATGGCCGGCGGCATGGTCGCGATGGCGGTGCCGCCGCCCGGTACGCCCTGGTGGGTGTGGCCCGTCGTGGTGGTCGCCGCCTGCGCCTGGTCCACCGCCCGCCTCCGGTACCGCTGCGCGGCCGACCGGCACCGCGCGCACCGGCTGCACCACGTCGGCGCCGGCCTGGCCATGGCGTACCTGCTGGTGGTGGCGCACCTGCCGGGCGGCATGGTGATGGCCGGGCACCGCATGGCCGACCCCGGTACGCCGGCGCTGTCGGCGCTGCTGCTGGCCGCCGACCTGGTCGTCCTCGGGTACGTCGCGGGCACCGCCGCGCTCGCCGTCCTGAGCCTCGCGCCGCTGCGCCCGGCCACCCTGCCGCTGCTCGCACCGGCACCGCGCGCCACCGCGGCCTGCCAGCTCGTGATGAGCCTGCTGATGCTCGACATGGTCGTCGCCCTGCTCCGCTGAGTACGCACCGGCGGGGTGGCGCCGGGCGGTCACAGTGGCCTGCGTGGAGTTCTCGTTGCTGGGGCCGGTCGAGGCGCGGCTCGACGGTCGGGTCGTGCCGCTCGGGCCGCCCAAGCAGCGGCTCCTGCTCGCCGTCCTGCTGCTCGAACCGGGCCGCATCGTCCCCGTGCACCGGCTGTACGAGCTGCTCTGGGGCGAGGCGCAGCCGCGCAACGCGCGTACCGCGGTGCAGGTGCTGGTGTCCCGGCTGCGCGCGGCGCTCGCCGCCGCCGACGCCGACCGCCACGGCGTACGGCTGGTCACGCAGGGCCCCGGGTACCTGGTGGAGGTGGCGCCGGAACGGGTCGACCTGCACCGGTTCCGGGCGCTGGTGGAGCGGGCGGGGCGCAGCGACTCGACCGCGCACCGGGCCCGGCTGCTGGGCGACGCGCTCGGGCTGTGGCACGGGCCGGCGCTCGCCGACGTCACCGACCCCGGCGTACGGGACCGGCTGTGCGCGGGGCTGACCGAGCAGCACTGGCGGGCCCGCGAGGACTGGTACGACGCGGAACTCCACCTCGGCCGGCACGCCACGCTGCTCGCCGAACTGCGCGACCGGGTCGCCGAACAGCCGCTGCGGCAACGGCTCGTCGGGCAGCTGATGCTCGCGCTGTACCGCAACGGCCAGCAGGACGACGCCCTCGCCGTGTACCACCGGCTGCGCGTACGGCTGGCCGACGAGCTGGGGCTGGACCCGGTGCCCGAGCTGCGCACCCTGCACGAGGCCGTCCTGCGGGCCGACCCGGACCCGGTCACGTCCGGCTGGGAGCCGCCGAGCCCCGCGCAGCTGCCGCCCGTACCGGCCGGGTTCACCGGCCGCACCGCCGAACTGGCCCGGCTGGACGCGCTCGTCGACGCGGGAGTACCGGTGGTGGTGTCGGGGGTGGGCGGGGTCGGCAAGACGGCGTTGGCGGTCCGGTGGGCGCACACCGCCGCCGACCGGTACCCGGACGGCACGCTGCACGCCGACCTGCGCGGCCACTCCGACGGCGGACCCGTCGACCCGGGCGCCGTACTCGACCGGTTCCTGCGGGCGCTGGGCGTACCGGGGCCGAGCGTGCCGGCCGACCCGCAGGCCCGCACCGACCTGTACCGGAGCATGGTGGCCGACCGCCGGATCCTGGTGGTACTCGACAACGCGGGCTCCGCGGCGCAGGTGCGTCCGCTGCTGCCGACGGCGCCGGGCTGCACCGTGCTGGTCACCAGCCGGGACCGGCTCGGCGGGCTGGTCGCGACCGACGGCGCGCGCCTGCTGTCCCTCGACCCGCTGGACGGTACGGCGGCGGCCGCGCTGCTCGCCGACGCGCTCGGCGCGGACGACGCGGCCGCGGCGGAGCTGGCCCGGTTGTGCGACGGGCTGCCGTTGGCGCTGCGGATCGCGGCCGGCCGGCTCGCCGTCGACCCGGCCTGTACACCGGCCTCGCTGGTCGCGGACCTGGCGAACGCGGAGCACCGGCTCGACGCGCTGCGACTCGGTACGGACGTGAGCGTCGCGGAGGCGTTCGCCGGGTCGTACCGGGCGCTGCCGGGGCCGGCGGCTCGGCTGTTCCGGTTGCTGTGCCTGGCACCCGGCACCGCGGTCCCGGCGTACGCGGCGGCGGCGCTGGCCGGGCTGGACGTCGCCGAGGCCCGTACGCTGCTGTCCGAGTTGACGGTCGCGAACCTGGTGCTGCCGCTGGCCGACGCGCGGTACGGGATGCACGACCTGATCCGGGCGTACGCGCGGCAGCGGCTGGACGCGGACGAGCCGGCGGCCGACCGGGACGCGGCGCTGCGCCGGCTGGCCGTGGCGTACCTGGGGGTGCTGACGGCGGCGCGGGCGGCGATCGGCGGCCCGCAACGGCTCGACGCCCCGCTGCCGGACGAGCCGGAGCCGGCGCCGTTCGCGTCCCGGGGCGCGGCCCTGGACTGGCTGGACACCGAGCGCGAAACCCTCGCCGAGCTGGTCGAACGCTGCGCCGCGCACGGCTGGCCGGACCTGTGCTGGCGGCTGGTGCACGCCCAGTTCCGGTACCAGGAGCTGCGCGGCCGGTACGACGCGTGGGTGGCGCTGGAGCGGCTGGGGCTGGCCGCCGCGAAGGAGTGCGGCGACGAGCTGGTGATCGCGGCGCGGCACCGGGCGCTCGGCACCGCGCTGGGCAACGTACGACCGGGCGAGGAGGCGTTCGAGCACCTGACGGAGGCGCTGCGGCGGCACCGCGCGGCCGGCGACGCCGCCGGTGAGCTGAGCGACGAGACCAACCTCGGCCTCACGTACTTCAACGCCGGTGCGTACGCGGCGGCCCGGGAGCACAGCCGGACCGCGCTGCGGCTGGCGTACGCCGCGGGCGACGTGCGGCACCAGGTACTGGCGCTGAACAACCTGGGCATCGCGCAGGGCGCCGACGGCCTGGTCACCGAGGCCGCCGACACGCTGCGCGAGGGCATCGCGCTGTCCGAACGGTCCGGCGTCACCGACACCCTGCACCTGCTGCACTCGAACCTCGCGGAGGCGTTGACGCTGCTCGGCGACACCGAGGCGGCGCGGCAGGCCGCGGTACGGGGCCGGCAGCTCAGCCGGCTCGCCGGGGACCGGGCCGGCGAGGCCGGCGCCCTGGTCACCCTCGGCGAGCTGCTGCCGCCGGACGGTGCCCGCGCCGCCCTCCAGGAGGCCCTCCGCCTGTACCGGGAGGTCGGTGCCCGCGCCGCCGACCGGGTACGCGACCGGTTGCGCCAGTACGACTGATTGGGGCCCGCACAACATCTTCACCACGCGCGCGGTGCGCCTCCACACGGTCCACATACATTCCGGTCATGAACCAGCGACGCGTACTGGTCGTCGAGGACGAGCCGACCATCGCCGAGTCGATCGCGGCGCGGCTGCGGGCCGAGGGGTACCTGGTCCAGCTGGCCGCGGACGGGCCGGCCGCAGTCGCCGCCGCCCACGGGGCGGAGCCGCCGGACCTGGTCGTACTGGACGTGATGCTGCCGGGGTTCGACGGGCTGGAGGTGTGCCGGCGGATCCAGGCGGACCGCCCGGTGCCCGTACTGATGCTGACCGCGCGGGACTCCGAGACGGACCACCTGGTCGGGCTGGGCGTCGGCGCCGACGACTACCTGACGAAACCGTTCAGCATGCGGGTGCTGTGCGCCCGGGTGCAGGCGCTGCTGCGCCGGGTGGAGCGGGCGTCCCGGGCGGCGGGCGAGGTGGTGGCGCTCGGCGACCTGGAGATCAACCGGGCGGAGCGCCGGGTCGGCCGGGCCGGCGCCGACATCCACCTCACCCCCACCGAGTTCGACCTGCTGGTACGCCTGGCGGAGCGGCCGCGGGCGGTGCTGTCCCGGGACCAACTGCTCGCCGAGGTGTGGGGCTGGGCCAACGGCTCCGGCACCCGTACGGTCGACAGCCACATCAAGGCGCTGCGCCGCAAGCTCGGCCCGGGACTGATCCGTACCGTGCACGGCGTCGGGTACGCGCTGGACGTCGGGGCGGAGCGGTGATCCGCCCGCTGGACCGGATCGGGTCCATCAAGCTGAAGATCGGCGTCCTGGTCACGGCCGCGATCTGCGCCGCGTCCGCGGTGTTCTGGCTGGGCATCGGTACCAACCAGCTCGGCATGCTGCTGGCCGTGCTGGCGATCGCCGTCGCGCTGGTCGTCACGCAGGTACTGGCGCACGGCATGACCTCGCCGCTGCGGGACATGACGGCGGCGGCCGGCGCGATGGCCCGCGGCGACTACACCCGCCGGGTACGGGCGTCGTCGCGGGACGAGGTCGGCGAGCTGGCCCGCGCGTTCAACCGGATGGCCGACGATCTGGCCGTCGCCGACCGGCAGCGGCGCGAACTGATCGCGAACGTCTCGCACGAGCTGCGGACCCCGATCTCCGCCCTCCAGGCCGTACTGGAGAACGTGGTGGACGGCGTCAGCGACCCGTCCGAGCTGCGTACGGCGCTGGCCCAGACCGAACGGCTCGGCCGGCTCGTCTCCGAGCTGCTGGACATGTCCCGGCTCGACGCCGGTGTCGTACCGCTGCGGCGGGAGCTGCTCGACGCGGAGGTGTTCCTCGCCGACGTGGTCGCGCAGTCCGGTGGTACGCCGGCCGCCGACGGCGCCCCGGCACGCTTCGAGATCCGTGTCGTACCACCGGATCTGACCATGTACGCGGATCCGCAGCGGCTGCACCAGGTCCTCGCCAACCTGGTCGACAACGCCTGCCGGCACGGCCCGCCCGGCGGCCTGGTCAGCCTGTCCGCGGCGCGCACCGACGACGGCGTCGCCCTGGAGGTACGCGACGAGGGACCGGGCATCCGTACCGAGGACCGGGAACGCGTCTTCGAACGGTTCATCCGGGGCGCGCCGGCCCGCGGTGACGGCGGTACGGGGCTGGGGCTCGCCATCGCCCGCTGGGCGGTCGACCTGCACGGCGGCACGATCGGCGTGGTCGGTCCGGGGCCGGGCTGCCGGATCCGCGTCACGCTCCCCGCGCCGTGACCGGCCGCGTCCGGGCACCTGCCACGACGGTGCCGGCTGGCCGCGTAGCCTGACCGGATGCGGCGGCTCGGGTGGGCGATGTGTGGTGCGCTGGCGGCGGTCTCGGTGCTGGCCGGCTGCTCCGGCGGGCCGACGGAGGCGGATCCGTCGGCGAGCCACCGGGCGACGGCGGCACCGAGTCCGAACGCCAGCAGCCCGTCGCCGAGCCCGTCGCCGACACCGGTCACGTACCCGCTCCGCGGCAGCGGAACGTACTCGGTGGCCGCGGGCGACAGCGCCGTACTGGGCCGTTCCGGGTCGCTGCTGCGGTTCCGGGTGGCGGTGGAGCACGGGATCGACAACCTGCCGGCGGCCACGTTCGCCGACGACGTGGTGACGATCCTCGGCGACCGGCGCGGCTGGACCGCGGGCGGCGACGTACGGCTGCAACGCGTCGGTCCGGGCCGGCCGTACGACTTCACGGTGTACCTGGTGACGCCGGCGACGCGGGACGTCCTGTGCGGCACCGTGTTCGACCGGTACACGTCCTGCCAGAACGGCAACTCCGTCGTCGTCAACGTGTCCCGCTGGGTGCACGCCGTCCCCTACTACGCGGGCGACCTCACCGGGTACCGGGAGTACGCGATCAGTCATGAGGTGGGGCACCGGCTGGGGCACGGGCACGAGCTGTGCCCGGGCAAGGGGCGGCCGGCGCCGACGATGGAGCAGCAGACGCTGGGGCTGCACGGGTGTACGGCGCAGCCGTGGCCGTACCCGGACGGGAAGCGTTACGCGGGACCGTCCGGGGAGTACCCGCTGGTGGTGCCGACGGACCCGAAGAGCTACTACCGCACCGACTGATCGACCGGATTGCGGGCGTATCCGCAGGTGGCGGGTTTGACGGCAAGATCCGTCAAATTTACCCCTATGCCTGGCAGCGATCTTCGTGTAAATCCTTAAAAGCGCCTTATGGCGCGCCAGTGCGGTTCACCCTGTCCGCCGCTGGTAAAGGAGGTTCCGTCCCTCTATCACCCGGTGTTTCCCTCGACACCGGTTTCCCCTCATTCCTCATTCCGAGAGGAACAGCCATGGGTACACCCCTGCGCCGTGCCCTGGCCACGACGTTCGTCGCGTTCTCCGCGACGGCGCTGGCCTCGGCCGGCCTCGCCCAGTCCGCCTGGGCGGCCCCGGCAGGCGTCACCGGATCCGACGTCCAGCAGGTCTGCGCGCAGCCCGACCGGCCGCACGTGATGTCCTGCCTGGCGCTGCGCCGTACCGGCATGCACCCGGACCTGCCGTCCGGGTACGGGCCGTCCGACCTGCAGAGCGCGTACAGCCTGCCGGCCAACGGCGGCGCCGGCCAGACGATCGCCATCGTCGACGCGTACGACGACCCGAACGCGGCGAGCGACCTGGCCGCCTACCGGTCCGCGTACGGGTTGCCGGCGCTCGCGTCCGGTCAGTTCAAGAAGGTCAACCAGAACGGGCAGACCAGCCCGCTGCCGACCGGTGACACCGGCTGGGCCGGCGAGATCTCGCTGGACCTGGACATGGTGTCGGCGGTGGCGCCGAAGGCCAACATCATCCTGGTGGAGGCCAACTCGGCGACCGACTCCGACCTGTACACCGCGGAGGACGAGGCCGTCACGCTCGGCGCGAAGTTCGTGTCGAACTCGTGGGGCGGCAGCGAGTCGTCCACGCAGACCAGCGACGACGCGCACTTCAACCACCCGGGCGTGGCGATCACCGTCTCGGCCGGCGACAGCAACTACGGCGCCGAGTACCCGGCGACGTCGAAGTACGTCACCGCGGTCGGCGGTACGTCGCTGACCAAGGACAGTTCGGCGCGTGGCTGGTCGGAGAAGGTGTGGAACACCAACTCCACCGAGGGCACCGGTTCGGGCTGCTCGGCGTACGACGCGAAGCCGACCTGGCAGACCGTCACCACGAACTGCTCGAAGCGCGCGGAGGCCGACGTGTCGGCCGTCGCCGACCCGGCGACCGGCGTGGCGGTGTACCAGACGTACGGCGGGTCCGGTTGGGCGGTCTACGGTGGCACCTCGGCGTCCGCGCCGATCATCGCCAGCGTGTACGCCCTGGCCGGCACCCCGGGCAGCAGCGACTACCCGGCCGCGTACCCGTACTCGCACCAGTCGAACCTGCACGACGTGACGAGCGGCAACAACGGCTCGTGCTCCACGTCGGTCTGGTGCACCGCGGGCACCGGCTGGGACGGCCCGACCGGCCTCGGTACGCCGAACGGGACGGCCGCGTTCGCCGCGGGCGGCAGTACCGGATCGGTGAACGTGGCGAACCCGGGCAGCCAGTCGAACAAGACCGGTGACTCGGTCAACCTGCAGCTGTCCGCGTCCGGCGGCACCGCGCCGTACACGTGGTCGGCGACCGGCCTGCCGACCGGCCTGTCGATCTCGTCGTCCGGCGCGATCACCGGCAGCCCGAGCGCGAACGGCACGTACACCGTGACCGCGACCGCGAAGGACGCCACCGGCCTGACCGGTTCGACGTCGTTCACCTGGACGGTCGGATCGAGCGGCACCTGCACGGCCGGTCAGCTGCTCGGCAACCCGGGCTTCGAGACCGGGTCGGCGGCGCCGTGGTCGGCCTCGTCCGGCGTCGTGTCGTCGAACGCGGACGGCGGCGTCGCGCACACCGGCTCGTACTACGCCTGGCTCGACGGGTACGGCACCACCCACACCGACACGGTCAGCCAGTCGGTGACGATCCCGTCCGGCTGCTCCTCGGTAACGTTCTCGTTCTACCTGTACGTCAGCACCCAGGAGTCCGGCAGCACCGCGTACGACAAGCTGACGGTGAAGGCGAACTCGACCACGGTCGCGACGTTCTCCAACGCCAGCACGACCGGCAGCTACCTCAAGCACTCGTACACGCTGACCGGCGCGGCCGGCAGCACGGTGACGTTCAGCTTCACCGGTACGGAGGACTCGGTGCTCGCCACGTCGTTCCTGCTGGACGACACGGCGGTCAACGTGTCCTGACCGTCCTTTGTGGACAACAGGCGCCCCCGGCGACCGGTCGGGGGCGTCTGCCGTTTCGTGTCCCGACATCAACCGAACGTCCGGTGGTGTGCCCCGCCGCGGTCCGGTAGATCCTTACTGGCGCCCGTGCCGGTCCCCTACTCCATGCTCGTGGCGTCCTCTCCGGCGAACGTCGCCGGATCCCCTCAGCGAGAGGACCGCCTATGGGTAACCCCTTGCGCCGTGCCCTGATCACGGCCACCGTCGCGACCGCGACGGGCCTGGCCGCGTTCGGTACGGCGACGCCGGCCGCCGCGGCACCGACCACGCAGCGCGTGTGCGACACCCCGTCCGGGGCGCACGCCCGTTCGTGCCTCGCGGTGCGGCGTACCGGCATCCAGCCCGCCGCCACCATCGCGTACGGTCCGGCGGACCTGCGCGGCGCGTACAAGTTGCCGTCGGGTGGCGGTGCCGGTGCCACGATCGCGATCGTGGACGCGTACGACGATCCGCACGCGGCGAGCGACCTCGCCAAGTACCGGTCGTACTACGGGCTGCCGGCGCTCGCGTCGGGCCAGTTCCGGAAGGTCAACCAGACCGGCGGGACCAGCCCGCTGCCGGCGGCCGACGAGGGCTGGGCCGGCGAGATCTCGCTGGACCTGGACATGGTGTCGGCGGTGGCGCCGAAGGCCAACATCATCCTGGTCGAGGCCGACTCGAACTACGACACCGACCTGTTCGCCGCGGTCGACACCGCGGTACGGCTCGGCGCGAAGTACGTGTCGCTGTCCTGGGGTGGCGGCGAGGACTCCTCGCAGACGTCCCTCGACTCGCACCTCAACCACCCCGGGGTGGCCATCACCGCCAGTACCGGCGACTACGGCACGGGCGCGTCGTACCCGGCGACGTCGAAGTACGTGACGGCGGTCGGGGGTACGTCGCTGAAGAAGTCGACGAACTCCCGGGGCTGGAGCGAGACGGCGTGGAGCGGCGCCGGTTCGGGCTGCTCGGCGTACGACGCGAAGCCGGCGTGGCAGACCGTCTCCACCGGGTGCGGGAAGCGAGCCGAGGCCGACGTGGCCGCGGTCGCCGACCCGAACACCGGCGTCGCCGTGTACCAGACGTACGGCGGCTCCGGCTGGTACGTGTACGGCGGGACCAGCGCCTCGGCGCCGATCATCGCCAGTGTGTACGCGCTGGCGGGGAAGACGACCACGGCCGACTACCCGGCGGCGTACCCGTACGCGCACGCGTCGAAGCTGTTCGACGTGACGAGCGGCAGCAACGGCAGCTGCGGCGCGCCGATGTGCACCGCGCGTACCGGCTGGGACGGGCCGACGGGCCTGGGCACCCCGAACGGCACGGCGGCGTTCGCGCCGAGCACCGTGACCGTGAAGAACCCGGGTACGCAGGCCAACGACGTGGCGGACACGGTCGGCGTCCAGCTGTCCGCGTCCGGCGGCGCCGGGCCGTACACGTGGTCGGCGAGCAACCTGCCGGCCGGGCTGTCGATCTCGGCGGCCGGGAAGATCACCGGCAGTCCCACCACCGTCGGCACCTCGACGGTGACGGTGACCGCGCGCGACGCCGGCGGGCGTACCGCCAGCACGTCGTTCTCGTGGACGGTGCGGACGAACGTCTGCGCCGCGGGTCAGCTGCTCACCAACCCGGGCTTCGAGAACGGCGCGACCGGCTGGACGACCGGCCCGGGCGTGGTGGCACCGGACGGCGTCGACAACGCCGCCCACTCCGGCTCCGCGTACGCCTGGCTCGACGGGTACGGCACCACGCACACCGACACGCTCACCCAGTCGGTGCAGGTACCGCACCGGTGCGGGACGTTCACCGTCTCGTTCCAGTTGCGGGTGACGACCGAGGAGAAGTCCGCCTCGCCGTACGACACGCTCACGGTCAAGGCCAACTCGACGACGCTGGCGACGTACTCCAACGCCGACGCGTCCGACGGGTACGTGCTGCGCACGTTCACCCTGACCGGGCTGGCCGACACCACGGTGACGCTCAGCTTCACCGGCACCGAGGACTCCTCGGTACCGACGTCGTTCCTCATCGACGACGTCGCGGCCGACGTGTCCTGACGACCGGGCGCCACCGGGTCCGACCCGGTGGCGCCCGTCCACAGTGGATCGACCCCCACCTGAACCGTTGTGCCCGGCCGCTTCGCGCCTCCGCGTACGACGCTCCACAGTGGAGTGTCAGCCGTCGTAGCGGGCCGGGTCGCCGAACCCCAGATCGTCGATCCCGTACTCGCGCAGCGCGGCGACCGCCAGCGTCCGCCGGTACGCGGAGAAGTTCAGGACGTGCGCGATCATGCCGCCGTAGCTGAACGTCTGCGGTGGCGTGCAGGTCGCGTCGATGAACGTGACGCCCTCCTCGCCGCGTTCCCGGATCCGGTTGGCGAGCGCGAGGAACGCGGGGCCGGCGCTGTCGTACCGGCGGCGGAGCGCGTCGACGGTGCGCGCCTCGGCGGGCAGTTCGGAGCCGAGCGGGTCGCCACCGGGCGGCCGGTCCCCCGCCACCGCCGCCGTCCACCGCTCCTTCGTACTCACCAGGGTGTGCAGCAGGTCGCGCATGCTGCCGCCGGCGTCCAGCGCGTCCACGCTCATCGTGATGGGCCGGTCGAGCGTCTCGTCCGGCAGCCGGGCGGCGCGGTCGAGGATCTCGCCGACCAGCCAGTTGTCGTGCGCCAGCAGCGTCGTGGTGACGTCCATCGTCGTCTCCCCGGAGTCGGCCGGCAGCCGCAGGGCGCCGGGCGGACAGAAGTGGATCCCGTTCGGGGCGGGCAGCCGTACGCGAGCGCCCGGGTCGCCCCGCAGCGCCGACGGCACCCGCCCGTACGACCGGCGGAACGCCCGCGTGAACGCCTCGGGCGAGCCGTACCCGGCGTCGAACGCGACGTCGGTGACCGACGCCCCGTCCCGCAACCGGTACGCGGCGCGTTCCATCAGCAGCCGCCGCCGGAACGCGCCGGTCGGCTCCCCCACGGCGGCGGCGACCAGCCGGTCGAAGTGGTAGCGCGACAGGTACGCCCGGTGGGCCAGTTCGGCACCGTCGCACGTCGGGTCCTCGACGCTCGCCATCACCACGTCGAGCATGTCCCGCAACCTGTCGCGTTCGGCCATGTCCCCATCATCGGCAGCCGCGGGGCCCGGCGCCTGACCGTTCTTGCTGTTCCACCGGGGCGTCGTAGGGTCGTCGTATGCGGATTGCGGTGGCGGCGGACTCCCCCGACGGGATCGCCGCGGTACTCGTCGACGAGCTCACCCGGCGCGGCCACCAGGTCCGGCCGTACGGGGCGCTCCGGGCGGACGACCGGGCCGACTGGGCCTGGTGCGCCGAGGCGGCGGCCCGGGACGTGGCGGACGGCCGGGCCGACCAGGCGGTCGTCTGCTGCTGGACCGGCACCGGCGCGTCCATCGCCGCCAACAAGGTCCCCGGCGTACGTGCCGCGCTGTGCGCGGATGCGTACACGGCGGACGGGGCGCGGCGGTGGAACGACGCGAACGTCCTGGCGCTCAGCCTGCGGGTGGTGTCCGCGCCGCTGCTGGGCGAGATCCTGGACGCCTGGCTGGCCGGAGCGCCCAGCGCCGAACCGGAGGACCGGGCCAACATCGCCCACACCGGCGAGATCCGCTAGCGACGGGCGGTCGGACCCGGCCGCCACCTGGACGATCGTGCCGGTGGAGTACGGGCGGGCCGGGCGCGGCGCTGGCAGTCTGGGCTGGTGACGTACCGGAGGATCGACGGCGACCCGGACCCCGCGGCGGTCCGGCGCGTCACGTTCGTGCCGTTCCTGCCGGGCGGTGCCTGCGCCGCGATCCCCGATCCGGTACGACTCCCGTCCGGTCCGGTACTCCCCGGCGAGCACTACCTGCTCGACACGTGCCTGCGGATCCCGCTGGAACAGGCCGGGTACCGGTTCCAGCGCGCGCACCCGGTCGCCCTCGACGGCGACCACCTGTACCTGTGGCTCGACGGCGACCGCTACCGGGGGCGCCGCCCGCACCGGGTGGTCGAGCTGGTGTCGGGCGACCCGGCGACGCTCGTACGGCTGCTGGCGGACCGGCCGGACGAGGCGCGGGCGGTCGGTGACGCGGCCGAGTCGTTCGCCGCGCAGGGTGATGCGAGCTGGTTCGCCGACACCGTACGGCTGCTGGAGCCGGCGTACCTGCGGGCCGAGACGGTCGAGGCCGGCTCCGGCTTCGGCGGTACGGCGGCGGACTGGCGGGCGCGGCGGATCGGTGTCGTCGCCGGGATGTGCCGCTCCGGCACGTTCCTCGACCTGGGCTGCGCGAACGGGCTGCTGATGGAGTCGGCGCGGACGTGGGCGGCGGAGCGCGGCCTCGACATCGAGCCGTACGGGGTGGACCTGTCGCCGGGGCTCGTCGCGCTGGCCCGCCGGCGCCTGCCGTACTGGGCGGACCGCATCACCGTCGGCAACGCGCTGGATCGGTGCCCCGACCGGCGCTTCACGTACGTGCACCTGTTGTTGGACCTGGTGCCGCCGCACCGCCGGCACGAGCTGGTACGGCACGGGTTGGCGCTGGTCGAGCCGGGCGGCCGGCTGCTCGTCAGCCACTACCGGCACGAGGGCAGCACGGACGTACCGGTGACGAGACAGCTCGCCGACCTGGGGTTCGCGGTGAGCGGGGTGGACGCGTCGGGAGACACGGCGTGGATCGACGTACCGTGACTTCTGTTGAAATAGTCAAAAGTCGTTGACCGCAGGTACGAAAGTCGCCTAGCTTTACCGCATCCGCTTCCGTCCTCCCGGGAGTTCACCATGCTCGGTGTCCAGCTGTACTCGGTCCGCGACGACCTGTCCCGGGATCGGGACGCCACCCTCCGGCGCATCGCCGACATCGGTTTCGGCGCCGTCGAGCCGTACGATCCGCTCAACGACCCGGCCGGCTTCCGCGCCGTCGCCGACGACCTCGGCCTCACCGTCTGGTCCACCCACGCCCCCGTACTCGGTGAGCGCCGCGACGACATCCTCGACGCTGCCGGCGTACTCGGGCTGGACGCGGTGATCGTGCCGGCCGTCGCGCCCGAACAGTGGGCCGACGCCGACGGGGTCGCCCGCATCGCCGACCAGCTCAACGACACGGCCGCGCGCGCCGCCGACCGCGGCCTCCGCATCGGCTACCACAACCACTGGTGGGAGCTGGAGAGCCGGATCGACGGCCGGTCCGCGCTCGAAGCGCTCGCCGACAAGCTCGCCCCCGAGGTCATCCTCGAAGTCGACGTGTACTGGTCGACCGTCGGCGGCGAGGTCACCGCCGACCTGCTCGGCCGCCTCGGCGACCGGGTGAGGTACCTGCACGTGAAGGACGGGCCGGCGGTCAGGGACGCGCCGATGACCGCGGTCGGCGCGGGCACCGTACCGATCACGGACATCCTCGCCGCCGCGCCCACGGCGTACCGCGTGGTGGAGCTGGACGAGTGCGCGACCGACATGTTCGACGCGCTCGCCGAAAGCCACCGCTACCTGACGGGACTGTCCGCGTGAGCGCGGGCAGCGGGCCGGTCGGCGTCGGCGTCGTCGGCTGCGGCACGATCTCCGACCAGTACCTGACGAACCTGTCGGCGTTCCCGGACGTGGCCGTCGTCGCGGTGGCCGACCTGGACCAGGACCGCGCGCGGGCCACGGCGGAGAAGTACGGCGTGCCGGTGGTCGGGGACACCGACACCGTGGTCGCGCACCCGGACGTCGAGCTGGTCGTCAACCTGACCATCCCGGCGGCGCACACCGAGGTCGCCGCGAAGGCCGTCGCCGCCGGCCGCCACGTGTACTCGGAGAAGCCCCTCGCCCTGGAACGCGAGGCCGGCGCGGCGCTGCTCGCCGACGCCACCGCCGCCGGGCTACGGGTCGGCAACGCGCCGGACACGTTCCTCGGCGCGGGACTCCAGACGGCGTACCGGTTGATCGCCGACGGCGCGATCGGTACGCCGCTCACCGCGCTCACCCTGTTCCAGGTGCCGGGGCCGGAGTCGTGGCACCCCAACCCGGCGTTCCTCTACCAGTACGGGGCGGGCCCGCTGTTCGACCTCGGCCCGTACTACCTGACCGCGCTCGTCGCCGCGTTCGGACCGGCGAGCCGGGTCGGCGCCGTCGCCCGCAAGGCCCGCGCCACCCGTACGGTCGGGTCGGGGCCGCTGGCGGGCACCGAGTTCCCCGTCGAGGTACCGACGCACGTGTCGGCGCTCGTCGAGTTCGCCGGCGGGCAGGCGGCCACCAGCGTGCTCAGCTTCGACTCGCCGCTGCCGCGGGCCGGGTTCCTGGAGATCACCGGCACCGGCGCGACGATCGCGCTGCCCGACCCGAACAACTTCGACGGCGACATCCGGCTGCGGACGGCGAGCGACGACGACTGGACCGTCGTACCCTGCCAGGGCGCGACGGCCAGCCGCGGCGTCGGCGTACTCGACATGGCCCGGGCACTGCGTACCGGCGCGCCGCACCGGGCGTCGGGCGACCTGGCGCTGCACGTCCTCGACCTGATGACCGCGATCACCGAGTCGGCCGCGGCCGGCAGCTTCACGTCGCTGTCCACGACGGCCACGGCGCCGGAGCCGCTGCCCACCGACTTCGACCCGTACGCCGCGACGCTCTGACCCGTCTCTCCACGACGCCGGGCGCCCCCGAGGTGCCCGGCGTCGGTCGGGTCAGCGGCGTACTCCGACGGCCACCAGCAGCGGCACGACGACCAGCAGCGTGCCCTCGGCCGACCGGCGCCGCTGCTCGGCGAGCCAGCCGTCGTCGCCGCCGGCGAGCGCGGTCAGCACCGGCTCGACCATCTCGTACCCGGTGAACACGCCGGCCGAGGCGACCACCCGTACGTCACCGAATCCGTTGCGTGCCAACAGTTCCGGGAAGCGGCGGGCCACCGAACCGCCCGGCAGCCGGTCCGCCAGCGCGTGCACCTTCGCCCGCGTCGCGGCGACATCGTCCGCGGCCACCCCGATCAGGTCCCAGTCCTGCGAGGCCAGCACCGCGCGCCCGCCCGGCACCACCACCCGGTACGCCTCGGCCAGCGCCGCGCCCGGGTCCGGCAGCTCGTGGAACACCTTCTCCGCGCGGTACCCGGCGACCGAAGCGTCCGCCAGCGGCAGCGCCGTCGCGTCCGCCACCCGGAAGTCGTGCCCGTACCGGGAACGCGCGATCCGTACCATCGCCGGATCGGCGTCCACGCCGCACGGGGCGAGCCCGGCGGCAGCCAGCTCGTCGACCGCGCGACCGGCCCCGCACCCCACGTCCACCACTCCACCACCCGCCGGTACTGCCAGCAGGTCGGTGATGCGCGCCCGCAGCGCCACCGCCGTCGGCAGCGTCTCGAACCTGTCCAGGGCCGCCAGGTACGCCGGCGGCGTCTCGTCCGTCATGCTGGACAGCATGCGAGTTCAGGCCGACCTGAAGTCAATCGGCGAGCTGGCCGCGCAGTACGGGGTGGCCACGCACGTACTGCGGCACTGGGAGGACGTGGGGCTGCTCGCCCCGGCACGCGACCCCGCCGGCCGCCGACGGTACGACGCGGGCGACGCGACCCGGGTCGGCGCGATCCTGCGCGCCAAGCAGGCCGGGCTGTCGCTGGACGCGATCCGGGACCTGTTCGCGGCACCGTCGGGCGCGGACCGGCGGGCCCGGCTCGCCGCGCACCAGGCCGACCTGCGCGCGCGGATCGCCGAGTTGCAGGCCCGGCACGACCTGCTGAACTGCGCCGTCGAGTGTCCCGCCGAGGACATCGCCACCTGCCCGGACTTCCACCGCGCCCTCGCCGCCCTGACCCGCTGACCGGAGTGGACGGTTCGGGCAGCGCGGCCTGGGCCAGACGGTCCCGGACAAGCGGGTGGACGGTCCGGAGTGGACAGTCCCGAGTGGACGGTCGGGAGTGGACGGTCGTGGGGCGCGGTCAGAGTGGGCGGTCGAGGCGGCGCGACAGGGCGGTGAGCGCCGCCGCCACCCGCCGCCGTACGTCGGGGTCGTCGTCGCCGGCCGCCGCCCGGAGTGCCGGCGCGTGTTCGGCCTCGCCGACGGTACCGAGCGCGCGGGCCGCGGCGGACCGTACCCGGGGGACGGGGTCTGTCAGCAGCGGGACGAGCGCGTCGCCGGCGGCGCCGACCTCGTGCGCCACGACCACCTTCGCCGCCATCTCCCGTACCCGCCAGGCGTCGTCACCGAGCGCCGCCACCACCGCCGGTACGGCGTCCTCGGACCACACGTACACCAGCGCACGCGCGGCCCACACGCGCGGCCAGTACAGGAGGGTGGGGTCGTCGTCCGGGGTGCGCCGGCTCATCTCGCTCGCCGCGGCTGCTCCGGACAGCGAGACGAGGAAATCGGTCTCGGCGAACGGATCCCCGTGCGCCAGGAGCGTGACGCACCGCGCGACGGTCTCGTCGGTGCCGAGCCGCCGCGCGGTACTCCGCGCCAGATCCGCCGGTGCGTCCGTCATCCGCCCAGCATGCCGTACGAGGGTCAGGAGTTCGAGCTGAACGCGGCGTCGAAGGACGCGGACGGCGGCTCGATCGCGGCGAGCTTCCGGATGAACGCCAGCGCCTCGGGCGCGCCGGTGAGCCGGTCCATGCCGGCGTCCTCCCACTCGATCGAGATCGGCCCGTCGTAGGAGATCGCGTTGAGGGTGCGGAAGCAGGACTCCCACGGCACGTCGCCGTGCCCGGTGGACACGAAGTCCCAGCCGCGGCGCGGGTCGCCCCACGGCAGGTGCGAGCCGAGCCGGGTGTTGCGCCCGTTGAACTGCTTCTTCGACTCCTTGCAGTCCACGTGGTAGATGCGGTCCTGGAAGTCCCACAGGAAGCCGACCGGGTCGAGGTCCTGCCAGATGAAGTGCGACGGGTCGAAGTTCAGCCCGAACGCGGGGCGGTGGCCGATCGCGTCCAGCGCCTTCGCCGTCGTCCAGTAGTCGTACGCGATCTCGGTGGGGTGCACCTCGTGCGCGAACCGTACGCCCTCGGCGTCGAACACGTCGAGGATCGGGTTCCAGCGGTCGGCGAAGTCCTGGTAGCCGCGCTCGATCATGGAGTCCGGGGTCGGCGGGAACATCGCCAGCGTGTACCAGATGGACGAGCCGGTGAAGCCGACCACGGTGTCCACGCCGATCAGGGCGGCGGCGCGGGCGGTGTCCTTCATCCGTTCGGCGGCACGCCGGCGTACGCCCTCGGCGTCGCCGTCGCCCCACACGGCCGGCGGCACGATCGCCTGGTGCCGCTCGTCGATCGGGAAGTCGCAGACCGCCTGGCCGACCAGGTGGTTCGAGATCGCGTACACGGAAAGGCCGTGGTCGGCCAGGATCCGCCGGCGTCCCTCCACATAGGACGGATCGGCGAGCGCCTTGTCGACCTCGAAGTGGTCGCCCCAGCAGGCGATCTCCAGCCCGTCGTACCCCCAGCCCGACGCCAGCTTGCACACCTCGACGAACGGCAGGTCGGCCCACTGGCCGGTGAACAACGTGATCGGTCGCGCCATCTTCGTACGTCCCTCTCTAGAGAGTGGTCCAGGTGCCGTCCGCCGCGCTCGACGCCACCGCGTCGAGTACCCGCTGCACGGCGAGGCCGTCGTCGAACGACGCGTGGGCCGGTCGTGCAGCGGAATCGTCAGCCCCGGCGGCGATCGCGGTGAGCAGGTCCCGCGCCTGGTGGGTGAACGCGTGCTCGTACCCGAGCAGGTGCCCCGGCGGCCACCACGCCGACAGGTACGGGTGGATCGGCTCGGTGACGAGGATCCGGGTGAAGCCGGCCTCCGCCTGCGGCCGCGTCCCGTCGTGGAACTCCAGTTCGTTGAGCCGTTCCAGGTCGAACGCGAGCGTGCCGCGGGTGCCGTTCAGTTCGATGCGCAGGCCGTTCTTGCGGCCCGTCGCGTACCGGGTGGCCTCGAACGTGCCGACGGCGCCGCCGCTCAACCGGGCCAGGAACAGCGCCGTGTCGTCCACCGTGACCGCGCCGGTCCCGCCGTCGCCCGTCGGCCGCTCGGTCACGAACGTCTCCGTCAACGCGCTGACCGCCGTGAACTCCAGCCCCGTCAGGTACCGCGTGGCGTCGACGATGTGCGCGCCGAGGTCGCCGAGCGCGCCCGAGCCGGCGTGTTCGGCCTGCAGCCGCCAGGTCAGCGGCGACGCCGGATCCACCAACCAGTCCTGCAGGTACGCCGCGCGCACGTGCCGTACGTCGCCGATCCGGCCCGCCGCCACCATCTCCGCCATCAGCGCCAGCGCCGGCACCCGCCGGTACGTGAAGCCGGTCATCGCCACGGTGCCCGCCTCGCGCGCCGCCGCGGCCATCGCCTCGGCCTCGGCGACCGTGTTCGCCAGCGGCTTCTCGCACAGGACGTGCTTGCCGGCGCGCAGCGCGGCAATCGCGATCTCCGCGTGGCTGTCCCCGGGCGTGCACACGTCCACCAGCTGTACGTCGTCGCGGGCGATCAGCGCCCGCCAGTCCGTCTCGTACGACGACCAGCCGAGCCGGTCGGCGGCCGCCGCCGTACGCGCCTCGTCCCGGCCGCAGACCGCGACCATGCGCGGGCGTACCGGAAGGTCGAAGACCCGGCCGACGGTACGCCACGCCTGGGAGTGCGCGGCGCCCATGAACGCGGTGCCCACCATGCCGATGCCGACTTCGTCCACTGTGGACACTGTGCGGTTCTCCTCACCTAGGCCTGATGGAACACGAGATCGCTGGCCAGCCGGGCCGCGCCGAGCGTCCCCGCCCGGTCGCCCAGCTCGGACAGCACCAGCGGCAGGTTCCCCGTCGCCAGCGGCAACGACCGGCTGTACACGACGGCGCGGACCTCGGCGAGCAGCCGGTGCCCCAGCCCGGCGAGGCCGCCGCCGATCACGATCATCGACGGGTTCGCGAAGCTGACCAGGCCGGCCAGCACCGTGCCCAGCGCCGTACCACCGGCCCGGATCAGGCCGATCGCCGTCGGGTCACCCGCCGCGGCGGCCTGCCCCACGTCGTACGCCGAGAGCGCGCCGGCCGCCGCCAGCCGCTCCGCGAGTACCGGGGAGCGGCCGGCGCGCGCCGCGGCCGTGGCGTCCCGGGCCAGCGCGGCACCGCCGAACACCGCCTCCAGGCACCCGGTGTTGCCGCACGCGCAGACCGGACCGTTCGGGTCGACCTGGATGTGCCCGATGTCGCCGGCGCAGCCGTCCTTGCCGCGGAACACCCGGCCGCCGAGATGGATGCCGCAGCCGATGCCCGTACCGAGCTTCAGGTAGAGGAAGTCCTCGACCGACCGGGCGACCCCGCCGTACCCCTCGCCGATGGCCATGATGTTCACGTCGTTGTCCACCACGACCGGGCAGTTGTGCTCGTGCGCGAGCAGTTCGCGGACCGGGAAGCCGTCCCAGCCGGGCATGATCGGCGGCGACACCGGCACCCCGTCGCGGAAGCTCACCGGGCCGGGCAGCCCGACACCCAGCCCGTCCAGCTGCCGGAACGCGCCGTCCGCGCGCAGTTTGCCGAGCAGTTCACTGACCACCTTCAGTACCGGGCGCGGGCCGGACCGGATGTCGACCGCCTGCTCGACCGCGGCCAGCGGCTCCAGCCCCCGGTCGCACACCTCCACCCGTACCGAGGTCGCGCCCAGGTCCACCGCACCGAACCGGTACGCCGGGGACAGCTCGATCAGCGTCGAGCGCCGCCCACCACGGGACGCCGCCGGCCCGGCCTCGCGTACCTGGTCGGCGGCGGTGAGCCGGCCCAGCTCGCCGAGCAGCCGGGCGCGCGGCACGGCGAGCCGGTCCGCGAGCTCCGCCCGGGACAGCGCGCCGTGCTCCCGGAGCAGGCACAGCACCCGGTACGCCAGGCTGTCGGCCACAGCTTCTCCCATGTTCGGTCCTAACTTTTGACATCTTGAACGAAAGTCCGCCCGGGCACAACCACCCAGAACACCGGCGTACGCTCCGGTGTCGTGCTGCCCCTCGCACTCTTCGCCGTGCTCCTGCTCGCCGGCGTGGTTCTCCTGGTACGCCAGGTGATCCTGCCCGCCGTGCAGCTCATCCGGCTCCGCCGGACGGGCACCCGGCTGTCCGCACAGGTGATCGACAACGCCCCCGAAACCCTCGCCCCCGGCAAGGGCGCCGCCCTGCGCCCCGTCGTCCGGTACCTCGTCGACGGCCGACGACACGAGGGCCCGCTGGCCAACCTGGTTTCCAACCAGGGCCTCGACGTGGGACGGGCCATCGACGTCGTCATCGACCCGGAAGCGCCCAGCCAGCCGTGGGCGGTGGAAGAGGGCACCTGGCCGCTCGGCGCCGCCTGGTACCCGGTGATGATCCTCGTCGGGCTCGCCGGACTGTGGCTGTCCGTCGCCCGCATCCGCTGACCGCGGTCAGATCCGGCCCAGCACCGTACGCCGGAGCCGCAGCATGTAGATCCAGATTGCGCCGAACACCAGGCCGATGAACCCCACCGACCAGTGCACGACCACGCCACTCGCGACCACGAGTACCTGCAGGCCGATCCCGACGAACCAGGACCAGCGGAACCGCAGCAGTCCGGTGAGGACCAGGCACAGCACCGGCAGGCCCGCCACCAGCCCGATCCCCCAACCGGGAGTACCGAGCATCCTCAGCGGAAGCAGCGCGAGCAGCAGTACCAGCGCCTCGATGACCAGCGTCGCCGCACCCGCACCCCGCATCGCCGCCGGCGGGTTGCGCAGCCCCGAGCGTGGCGCCCCGTCCACCTCTCCGGTACCGGTCGCATCCGGTCCCGCGCCGTCCTCCGGACCCGTCGCCCCGTCCTCGGTGGCCCCGTCCGCCGTGGCCGTGTCGTCGGCCCGCTCGGCGTCGCCGCCGCGCTCGGCGTCCGGCGTGGTGCCGTCCGCGGGGTGGTCGGGGTCCGGGGTGGTCATCGGACCAGCAGCTTCCGGGCGTCCGCGACCGTCACCACCGAGCCGGTGACCAGTACGCCGAGGCCGCCGAGCGCGATGTCCTCACCGTGCTCGGCCAGCCCGACCGCCTCCTGGATCGCGTCCGGCAGGTCCGGCTCCACGTGTACCCGGTCGGCGCCGAAGATCGAGCGCGCCAGCTCGGCCAGCTCCGCCACCGGCATCGACCGCGGCGACGAGTTGCGGCTGACCACGATCTCGGCGGCCACCGGTTCGAGCAGTTCCAGCATGGTCGTGACGTCCTTGTCGCCCAACGCCGCGACCAGTACGACCAGCCGCCGGAACTCGAACTCCTCCTCCAGCGCGGCGACCGTCGCCGCCATCCCGGCCGGGTTGTGCGCCGCGTCCAGCAACACCGTCGGCGACGTACGCACCCGTTCCAGCCGGCCCGGCGACGTGACCTGCGCGAAGCCCTCGCGTACCAGATCGGCGGAGAGGGCACGGCCGGCGCCGGCGCCGAGCAGGGCCTCCACCGCGGCCAGCGCCATCGCCGCGTTCTGCGCCTGGTGCGCGCCGTGCAGCGGCACGAACACGTCCTCGTACGTCTCGCCGAGGCCCTGGAGGTTGAGCAGCTGGCCGCCGATCGCCACCTGCCGGCGCAGCACGCCGAACTCGACGCCCTCGCGGGCGAGTGTCGCGTCGACCTCGGCGCAGCGTTCGAGGATGGGGCGGACGGCCTCCTCCGGCTGCGCGGCGCTGATCAGCGTCGCGCCCTGGTGCACGATGCCCATCTTCTGCGTGGCGATCTCGCCGATCGTGTCGCCCAGCCACTCCGAGTGGTCCAGGCCGACCGGGGTGAGCACGCAGACCGGGGCGTGCAGCACGTTCGTCGCGTCGGTGGCGCCGCCGAGACCCACCTCGACCACCGCCACGTCCACCGGCGTGTCGGCGAACGCCGCGAACGCCATCGCCGTCGTGACCTCGAAGTACGTCACCGGCTCGGGGTACTCGGCGTCCACCATCGCCACCAGCGGGGCGATCTCCTCGTACACCTCGACGAAGCGGCGCTCGCCGATCGGCTCACCGTCCAGCGAGATGCGCTCGCGCACCGTCTCCAGGTGCGGGCTCGTGTACCGCCCGGTGCGGACGCCGTGCGCGCGCAGCAACGCGTCGATCATGCGGGCCGTCGACGTCTTGCCGTTCGTACCGGTCAGGTGGATCGACTGGAACGCGCGCTGCGGCGTCCCGAGCAGGTCGAGCAGCCGGACGATGCGCTCCGGCTCGAACACCATCCGGGTGAAGCCGCGGTCCAGCAGTTCCTTGTCGACCGCCGCGAACTCGCTGCTCTCAGCCACGGCCGGTCAGACCCTCCAACGCGTCGGTCAGCCGGGCGATGTCCGCCTCGGCGGCTGCCAGCCGGCCCCGGATCTTCCCGACCACCGGCTCCGGCGCCTTCGCCAGGAACGCCTCGTTACCGAGCTTCGCGGCGCAGCCGTCGCGCTCCTTGCGCGCCGCGGTCAGGTCCTTCTCCAGCCGGGCCCGCTCCGCCGCCACGTCGATCGACCCGCGGGTGTCCAGCGCGACCTCGACGTCCGCCACGGTCAGCGACGCGGTCGGCTCGAAACCGTCGCCCGCGTCCGCCAGCCGGGCCAGCGACCGGATCAGCGGCTCGTGCGCGGCGACGCCCGCGTCGTCGGCCGGGAACACCAGCCGCGCCGCCACCTTCTGCCCCGGCTTGAGCCCCTGGTCCGAACGGAACCGGCGGACCTCGGTGACGATCCGCTGGAGTACGGCGATCCGGTTCTCGGCGGCGGCGTCCCGGCGCGCGTCGTCCGGGGTCGGCCACTCCGCCACCATCACCGAACGGCCCGCGCCCGGCCCGGTCAGCGCCTCCCACAGCTCGTCGGTGACGAACGGCATCACCGGGTGCAGCAGCCGCAGCAGGACGTCGAGCACCTCACCGAGCACCCGGCGGGTCGCGTCGGCCGCGGGGCCGCCGGCGGCGAGCACCGGCTTCGACAGCTCCAGGTACCAGTCGCAGACGTCGTCCCAGGCGAAGTGGTAGAGCGTGTCGCAGAGCTTCGCGAACTCGTACTCCTCGAACAGGCGGTCCACCTCGGCGACCGTCGCGTGCAGCCGGGACAGTACCCAACGGTCCACAGTGGACAGCTCGGTCGGCAGCGGGCCCGCCACGGTCGCGCCGTTGAGCAGCGCGAAGCGCGTCGCGTTCCACAGCTTGTTGCAGAAGTTGCGCGAACCCTGCGCCCACTCCTCGCTGACCGCCACGTCCGCGCCCGGGTTGACGCCCCGGGCCAGCGTGAACCGGGTCGCGTCGGCGCCGAACCGGTCCATCCACTCCAGCGGGTCGACCACGTTGCCGCGCGACTTCGACATCTTCTTCCCGAACTGGTCGCGCACCAGCCCGTGCAGCACCACCTGGTCGAACGGCTGCCGCCCGGCCATCGCGTACAGCCCGAACATCATCATCCGGACGACCCAGAAGAACAGGATGTCGTACCCGGTGACCAGCACGCTGGTCGGGTAGAACTTCGCCAGTTCGGGGGTCCGCTCCGGCCAGCCCAGCGTGGAGAACGGCCACAGCGCCGACGAGAACCACGTGTCGAGCACGTCGGCGTCCTGCGTCCAGCCCT
Organism: Actinocatenispora rupis; assembly: GCF_016861975.1. GTDB lineage: Bacteria > Actinomycetota > Actinomycetes > Mycobacteriales > Micromonosporaceae > Actinocatenispora > Actinocatenispora rupis. The sequence continues at coordinate 176,071 of NZ_BOMB01000033.1, forward strand.
CGCCGGACGGCGGCTCCTCGTCCGGCCCGACGCACACCATCTCGCCGGCCGGCCCGTACCAGATGGGGATGCGGTGGCCCCACCACAGCTGGCGCGAGATGCACCAGTCGTGCATGTTGTCGACCCAGGCGAAGTAGCGCTTCTCCTGCTCTGGCGGGTGGATCGCGACGCGCCCGTCGCGCACCGCGTCACCGGCCGCCTTCGCCAGCGGCTCCACCTTCACGAACCACTGCTTCGACAGCCGCGGCTCGACCGTGGTGTTGCAGCGCGAACAGTGCCCGACGGCGTGCACGTACGGCCGCTTCTCGGCGACGATGCGCCCCTGCTCGCGCAGCGCCGCCACGATCGCCGGCCGCGCCTCGAACCGGTCCAGCCCCTCGAACGGCCCGTGCGCCGTGATCACGCCGTGCTCGTCCAGCACCGTGATCGACGGCAGGTCGTGCCGCTGCCCGATCTCGAAGTCGTTCGGGTCGTGCGCCGGCGTCACCTTCACCGCCCCGGTACCGAAGGACGGGTCCACGTGCGCGTCCGGCACCACCGGGATCCGCCGGCCGGTGAACGGCAGCTCCACCTCCGTACCGACGAGGTGGGCATAGCGCGCGTCCTCCGGGTGTACGGCCACCGCCGTGTCGCCCAGCATCGTCTCGGCCCGGGTCGTCGCCACCACGATCGCGGAGTCGCCCTCCCCGTACCGGATGGAGACGAGCTCGCCCTCGTCGTCGGAGTGCTCGACCTCGATGTCGCTCAGCGCGGTCAGGCAGCGCGGGCACCAGTTGATGATGCGCTCGGCGCGGTAGATCAGGCCGTCGTCGTACAGCCGCTTGAAGATCGTGCCGACCGCGCTGGACAGGCCCGCGTCCATGGTGAACCGCTCGCGGGACCAGTCGACGGAGTCGCCGAGCCGGCGCATCTGCCCGAGGATGCGGCCCCCGTACTCGTCCTTCCACTGCCAGACCCGCCGGACGAACGCGTCCCGGCCCAGGTCGTGCCGGGACTTGCCGTCCTGCTCGGCCAGCTGTCGCTCCACCACGTTCTGCGTGGCGATGCCGGCGTGGTCCATGCCGGGCATCCACAGCGCCTCGTACCCCTGCATGCGGCGGCGCCGGATCAGCGCGTCCTGCATCGTGTGGTCGAGCGCGTGGCCCATGTGCAGCGACCCCGTCACGTTCGGCGGGGGGATGACGATGCTGTACGCCGGGCGGTCCGAAGCCGGGTCGACACCGAAGAGCCCGTCCGCCGCCCACCGCTCGTACCGGCGGGTCTCTACCTCACCGGGCTGGTACTGGGCGGGGAGTTCGGTCGCGGCGGCGGTCTGCGGAGTCACGGTCACCCCAACGAGTCTACGGAGCCGCCGTCACGCTGCTACGTCGGAGGGCGCCCGCACCTCACCAGTACTGCGGCGGCGGCCCGTACGGCGGGGGTTGCGGCGGCGCGGCCACCGGACGCCCCGCGTACCAGGCCGCCACGTCCGGCCGGCGCAACGTCAGCAGCGCCCAGATCCCCACCGGGATGCCCGCGAGGAAGCAGCACCCGGTGAACGGGACCACCGCGAAGATCGCCCCCAGTACGGCCAGGTTGCGGGTCCGTCGCCGGAGCATCTGCACCCCGCCGATGATCGTCGCCGGCGCCAGGAACACCGACAACACCGGCGACAACACCATCATGTACGCGACGGCGTCGGAACCGCCCAGCTGCGTACCCTTGTTCGCCTCGTCGTTGATGACCGACAGGCCGGCCGCCATCCAGATCGCGCCGGACACGAAGCTGACCGCACCGGCGATGATCAGCCCGATCGCCGCGGGTGTCACGTTCGGTGGGCGCTCGCCTCCGGTCGGATAAGCGGTCGCGGGAACGTAGCTCATGATCAGGAAGGTAGTGCCAGAGCGCCAGCCCGTACGACCCGCCGAACGGTCACGTCCAACACACGAAACGGCGGGACACCGTCACCGGTGCCCCGCCGTCGTCAAGTACGACTCCGGGCCTGTCAGGCCGACTTCTCCCGGCGCTCACGACCCTGCGACTCCCGCGCGTCCCGCGGGACGATGGTCGGGTTCACGTTCTCCAGCACGACCTCACGGGTGACCACGACCCGCGCCACGTCCAACCGCGACGGGATCTCG
>NZ_BOMB01000034.1 GCF_016861975.1 Actinocatenispora rupis
AACCCCCATGTCGAACCGCGCGGTGCTCCACATCTGCGACGACATCGGCGCCAGTCGCCGGCTCTACGCCGCCTGGGCCAGCCCGCAGTTTCAGGTACCGCTGGTCGCCGAGATGGTGCGTCACCTCGACCAGCACGGCCGGGACCTGACCGTCGCCAACGTCTTGGCGTGGGGCATCAGGCATCCCGGTCTGCCGGACGAGGACATCACCCAGGCGGGCTGGTTCGCCTCCCCGGACGACTGGGGTGATCTCAGCTACCGGTACGAGCTGACGCTGTCGGCCGCCGAGCCGGGCGTCCGCTACCTGATCCGCACGCGGCAGGACAACCCGCTGCTGCCCGCCGGCTTCGAGCTGATCGAGGGCCGCACCGAGCTGTACACACGGGCCGCCGAGTACAGCGAACGCATGATCGGTCACCTGCGCCGCCGGGGCGGCCCGGAGCGGACCTACCTGCCGGAGTGGGAGTCGCGCCGATCGGCCTTCCGCTGGTGGATCCGCACACCCGCCCGCCGCCGCACCGCCCCGTCGCCCGACGACACGGCGCGTCAGGCGGCCGGCCTCGCCGACTGAGTCGCCGTGCACGGCCGCTGGCGGTGCCGCGGTCCCCCGTCTGCCGCTGCACCACGTGCCTTCATCCCACCATCCGCGGCGCCCGCGCTGCACACAGTGAAAGGACATCGACCGTGACCGACTTCTCCCTGCCCCAGCTGCGACTGCTGGCCGGGCACACCAGCCCCGACACCGCCCACAAGGTCGACGACTACCCGTACGGCCGCGTGGCCCGGTGCCAGATCCGGTACTGGGTCGAGACCCCGACACAGGGCGCGCACCGCGGCCGACAACGGTTCGTCTACCAGACCACCAACCCCAACCGCGGGCACCGGTGGAACACCCCGCACGCCGGGACCTACGGCGAACAGGTCCTGCTCTACCTCGACGCCAACACCCACGTGCAGCACGTGAAGCTCAGCGTCTACGACCCGCGACCGGCCACCGACGCGTGGCTTCAACTGACCGGTCTCTACGACCAGCTCGACGAGTCCGCCCGGTCCCAGTACGACGCGCTGCGGCGTATCGCGCAGAAGGCCGACGGCCGGACCTGGCAGCGGTGGGCCGAAGCTGTTGTCCACATTGGACAGCTGATGCGCGACGGGCGGCGGCTCCCGGAACCGGTCAACGGCACCCTCGCCATCGACGACCGGCTGCTGATGGTCAGCGACCGGGACTACGACACCCTGCTCGCCGACGCCGCCGCGCAGGGGTCGGCATGACACCGTCCGATGCGTCGCCCGAATGCGGGTTTCGATGTGGCACCGCACGGCGAGGGCCTGGTCGCGCGCCGCGAACCCCGCGAGGTCGCGTGGCGGACCCGCGCGGTGGCCGGAGTGACGGTCACCGTGGTCGTGCTGCAGTGGCCGACGGCAGGGTCAGCGTCGACGTGTACGACGGTCCGCGGTGCCTGACCGACGACGAGTCCTTCGACGCGGATCCCACCGACGAGCAGATCGCGCTGCTGATCGCCACCGCCACTCCGCCGCTGCTCGACCGGAGCCCGGCATGGGGCACCGACTCGGCTGTCTGACCCGCGCCCGCATGTCCCTGCGCGGCCCGTGCCGCCGCCTCGGTGGCACGTGCCGCGCCCTGTTTGCGAAAGGACCACACTCATGGGAACGTCCGCCCTGCTGGGCATGCACGCCGGGCACAACGCGCTGACAGCGACGTGTCTGCACTTCGACGGGGTCCCGGGCGCGGTCGTGCCGGCCCTACGCCAGATCTGGGCCCACACGTTCAGCCGAGACCTCGACCGCATGCTGGAGGTTCTGTTCACCGGACCGGGATGGCTCTACCTCGATCCCGACACTCCGACACAGCTCGACCCGCCACGGCCCGAGGACATCCCCGTGTGCGGCGTCGGGGTCCGGATGCGGGAGGACAGCGGCCCGTTCACCCTCACCGTCGACAGGTTCCTCGACACCGTCGGCGGGTGGCTGATGGTCCTCGACCCTCAGCCCCTTCCGCGTGTGCTTGCCTACACCGCCGAGTTGCCCGGACCGGTGAGCCTGCCACTCGACGAGAAGGCCTCACCGGCAAGCGTCTGAGCGTGCCCCGGTAGCCGGATTGGCCTGGGGTGGGTCTGCTGGGTTCCAGCAGACCCACCCCAGCGCGACCGGCAACCGGCCGCCGCCGCCCGCGGCGTCGGTGCCCCCGATCGAAGTGTCATCGATCCTCGACTGCGCGCGACGAGTCCTTTTCTCGTGCCCGAATACGCCGCGGTCGCCGGCGCCGAGCCAGTGGCGTACCGCGCTGGTCCCGATCCTCGGGCGTCTCGGGCCCATCCCTCGGGCCCGAGCTGGACCCGGGCTGGGGATCGGCGCGAGCATCGAGCCCCCGCACACGCCCGGGAGGGACGCGGTGCGGCCCCGATCGCTGTCGTCACACCGGAAGGGCATGCCATGACCACAACGCTGACCGCGCCGATGCCCCGCCCGCGCCCGCGCATGGATGCCACGATGAGCCCAGGCACGGTGCGCAGGCCGCCGTCGCCGCCGCCGGAGGTCAGCGACCGGCTGTTAGCCAATCTGGCGGCGGGGGTGTTGGCCGCGCACCAGCGCGACCGCACCGGCCGCTGCGGGAATCTGCAGTGCACCGGCGCACCCTGCTACTCGTGTCGGCCAGCTGCCCTGGCGATGCGCGCTCTGCGCCTGGCCCAGGCAACCGGACCCGCGCCACGACGCGCACCCCGCCAAACACCTACACCACCAGCGGCAGCAGCGGGTCGGCCGCCGTCGCCGTCGCGCCACTCGACGACCGCGCGTCACACGCCGATGCCGAGCGTGCGGCGGCCGGTTCTGTCGGCGCCACAGCCGATCGGGGTGCCACGCACGAGCGGGGTGTCGGAATGGTGCGGGTGGTTCGGGCAGCCGCCTGCACCGCCGAGCGGCCCGGGACCGGCGACACGAGCAGGCAGGATCCGACGGCTGCGGCGTCGAGCGTTCCCGTTGTCCCCGACCGCGGCAGGACACGACCCGGTCTGGCCGTCACCGGCGCAGTCCGGCCGCAGACTCTCGATGCGCCCGGCTGATCCCCAGCACGGCCGTCGGTCCGCGCGGCTTGTCGGCCCGCACCGCCACGCCGCGTCGACGGGGCCGCTGCCCCGTGCGGCGTGATCCCCCGGCCGCCCCGGGCGCCCCGCCGGCCATCGTCGGGTCAGGGGCGGGTGGCCGGTTGCGGCGCCCGATCGGGATGCAGCAGATGCTCGACCAGGTGGCGGGTCTCGCGACTCGGCTGGGTGTTCAGCGAGGCGAGCTGGCGGGTCAGGGCCCGTTCGGCGGCGCGGACGGCGTCGGCGTCGCCGAGCGCGGCGTGGATACGCATCCGCCGCTGGTACAGGGCCTCGGTGAACGGCGCCCAGCCGATCGCATCAGCCAGCATCCGCAGCGCCCGCTGCGGATCGGTCTGCGCGTAGTGATCGGCCACGCTCATCGCCGCATCGAGCGCGGCGGTCAACACCGCCTCGCGCTGTTCCTGTGCCCACAGCTCGTCCATGCCGGTGAGTACCTGCCCGTCGAACCCGGCCAACGCCGTCTCCCACTGCCGGGCCCGTTCCCCCGGATCGGCGCAGCCCGCCGCGGCGTCCAACTCGTCCTGCAGGTGCCACAGGTCCACATCGACACAGGCGGTGTCGATCCGATACCGGCCGCTGGCCCGGTTCAGCACCACCCAGGCGCCTGCGACGCTGTCGGTGACCGCGGCCGAGGTCGCCAGCGCCTTGCGCAGGCTGGCCAGGTCGGTGGCGCGTTTCTGATCACCGCCGCCGCGGTGTTGGTCAGCGCCCATCGTGTGGGCCCGAATCTCATCGGAGGTGGAACCGGTCCGGCGACGCGTCGCCAACCACGCCACGATCGTCAACGCCCGGGCCCGCTCCACCGCGACCACCCGGCCGTCCTGGCCGACGACCGCCGGGACACCCAGCAGCCGCACCCGGGCGTGACCCGCCCGCGGCGGAATCGCCAAGCTCAGCACATCATCCTGCTGCCCCTCGCTCCCCGGCGTGTCCGGGCTGTCCGCGGCCCCAACGGCCGGCAGGTCGACCGGAGGCTGCACCGGTGTGGCCGGGCCGGGCGCCGAGCTCGCAGCATCCGGTGTCGACAGGTCGGGGGCCGGCTGCCGCGATGCTCCTGGGTCCCTGGCCGCAGCTGGATCGGTGCCGGTGTCGATGCCGGGGCCGGGGCTGGTGTCGACGTCGGTGTCGGGGCCGGGGCCGGGGCCGACGTCGGTGTCGGTGCCTGTGATCGCCTCGGCGGCGAGGCCGGTGTGGGTGTCGCTGTCGGGCCGGGTGGTCGGTGACGCCGGCCCGTGTGCCGGTTTCGGGTTCTCGCGATCGGGCTGTTCCGGGCTCGTGGGTGCGGGGCCGGGTGGGACCACGTGGAGGCGCGGCCGGGCCACGCGCTCCGGACGGGTCGAGGCGCTGGCATCGGCGGATTCGTCGGGTGGGCTGTCCATGGGCTGGTCGGGGGCCATCGACAGCGCGGCGAGGATCGTGCGGGCGTCCTCGGCGCTCACCAACTCCGCGCAGTCGTCGGTGTCGTCGACCGTCCCGTCGACATCGATGTCGATCGCGCCGGCGGTGGTCGCGCCGTGCAGGCCGGTCACCGTGAACATGCCGGGCTGGGCGAGCAGCGCCACGCACCGCTGCCAGTGCTCGGCCGGGATCCGGTCGCAGAACAGCACACTGCGTGCCCCGACCGCCGGAAGCCCGCCAGCGTGATCGTCGTCGTCGTGCTCGGCCCGGCGCATCAGGTCGACATCGAGCACCGTCAACGCCTCGGCGACACCGTCCACCACGGTCAGATTCCGTGCCTCCGGCACCGTCTCGTCCGCTCCGGTCTGCAGCAGGTGACGGAGATGGTCGGCGACCGCCACCACATGGGTACTGCCGGCATGCTCGACCAAGCGCCGCACCAACTCCCCCCGTGTCGCATCCGGTGCGCCGGGGCCGGCCAGGACCAGCAGCGGCCGGTCCCGCCAGCCTGCACCCGTCTCGCCGCTGTCCGGACCGGGTGGGCTGGTGGAGGGCTGGTCGAGCAGCTGCTCGCGGAGCTCGCCGACAATCTCCGGCACGACCGGCCCCTCCGGCGACGCCGATCGGGCATCGGCAAGGTCCCGGGACAGTTCACCGGGTTCGGCGCGCCACGGCCGGGGCCGGTAGCTGCGCCGCCAGCGCAGCACCGCCGCCGTGGTCACCGCAGCGACCAGCAGGCCCGCCAGCCCTATCGTGATCGTGCCACCACCCGGGAGAAACACCGGCTCATCCCGGCGCTGCGTACCGCGCTGGCCGTGCCCGGCGTGTGGAGTGGCCGTCGAGCCGCCCCCTTCCGGCGGTGTCGAGCGGTGCGCGGGGCCGGTCCTGTGGTCCCGCCGATGCGGCTCCGGCTGGGTGTGCTGCGGCGGTGTGCTGGTCTGGGCGACGGGCAGCTGCAGCCGCCAGCCCGGCATCAGCCGGTTCGCGTCGGTGAGCATGCCGCCGCCGGGTTGAATGGTGCCGCGGTTGGCCTGCCAGATCTGCCGCCAGTTCAGCGGGTCGCCAGTCATGCGCTCGGCGATGCCCCACAGCGTGTCGCCTTGGCGCACGACATACTCCCGTTCAGCGGCTTGGCTGTGGCGGGCACCGGTGGGGTCAGTGTGCACTGGCGCGCTGGCCGTGTACTGCACTGGCCGCAGGGTGAGCGGGCCGGTGTCGTCGAGCAGATCATGCGGGTTCGCCAACGCGACGGCCGCCGGGGCGGGGCTGGGCGGCCCGGCGGAGGCTTTCGCCGCGCCGCCGAGGCGGGTGGTGATCGCGAGGATGGTGCCGATCAGGAATGCCAGCAGGATGCGGGTGGCGGCGCGGGTGGGGCTGTCGGTGACCTCCAGCGGGATCCGGCGGACGGCGCCGACGATGACGGCGCCGATGGTCCACAGGGTGTCCAGAACGAGGATCGCCCAGGCGATCCAGCAGACCACCGCGGAGATCTCCAGGAAGAAGTGCGGGTCGTTCCAGGCGCCGGAGGTGAAGTAGTACCGGACTTCGACCGTGTCGATGTGGTGCGGGATCGTCACCGGCGGCCAGCTGGCCAGGTGCAGCATGAGGACCGGGATCCCGACCAGGAACGCGCCGAGCAGCAGCAGCGCGCCGATGTCGGCCAGCGCGTTGCGGACCCGCTCACCCATCGTGGGTGCCGGCTGGTAGAGCCACGGCTGGGTCTGCCGGGCGTGCCGGTAGGGGTCGAAGCTCATCGCAATCCACCTCCGCGGTCAGGCTGCGTAGATGAGGACGTCAGGGTTGTTGTTGGGCGGTCGCGGCGCCGGCCGCGCGCACGGTGAAGGTGTCGATGCCGATGACGCCGAGCAGGCGGGTGTGGCCGGTGCCGGTCACCTGCACCCGCACCCGCGTGGGGGTCGCGGTCGCCGTGCCCGACAGCCCGTTGCTGCGGATGACCCGCAGCGCGGCGGCGCGGGCCGCGGCCGGGTCGATCGGAGCTCGGGTGGTGTCGTGGGCGCGTAGGGCGGTCAGGTCGAGTTGCTGGGCTCCGGTGCGGGCGGCGGACTGCGCGAGGTCGACCGCGCGGGTGTGGGCGGTCAGGTAAGCGCCGCCGTCGAACACCAGCCCGCCGAAGACGAGCAGCAGCGGCAGTAGGGCCAGGACGAACACCGTCGCCTGACCGGAGTCATCACGCAGGCGGCGCCAACGCCTGCCGCGGATTGGACGGCCGGTCATGGGGAGACTCCGCGAAATCTGTCGACCGGGCTCGTGGATGAGGCGGTGATCGTTCCGGGAAGCGCTCGGGCGGCCGGCAGATCCGCCAGCCGGATGTGGCAGGTGAGAATGACGGTGACCTGACCGCCGGGCAGAAACCGGCTGGTGTCCACCGCGGTGTGCAGCCGAGGGCAGGCCGCGTGGCCCTGCCGCACCGATGCGGTGGCGCTGCGCTGCGCGTCGGCCCGGGCCGAACCGGGGCTGCGGGCCAGGCTCGCCGCGCGCGCCGCCTCGTGTGCGGCGCTGGTCAGCATGGTGGATGCTCCGGTGGCGCGGCCAAACGCGACGACGATGCCGAGCAGCACCAAGAGGATGACCACGGCGTAGATGGCCTCGATCGTGGTCGCACCACTGTCGCCGCGCAGCCTCGCCCGAAGAGTCTTCGTTTTCATCGCGCACCGTCCGGCGTGTATCGCTCGACCGGGGCTGTGGCCCGGCGCGCGATGTGCAGGTCCAGTAGCGGCAGCAGCGTCGGGACGCGCCCCTCGACGGTCACGGTGACCGTGTCGGTGCCGCGCTGCACCTCCAACCGGGGGTCGCGGATCCGGCCCAGCCCGCCGCCCTGCAGCAACTGCTGGCCGGCCGCGCGGCCGGAGGCGGCGCTGCCGCCGTCCACACGTGCGGAGTCCAGCGCCGCGCTCGCGGCGGCCTGCGCGGTGTGCTGCGCCAGCAGCCACACCGACACCTGGGCGATCAGCACGATCCCGAGCAGCAGCACCGGCATCCAGATCACCGTCTCCACCGTCGACGACCCGCGATCGCCGCCCAGCTGGCCCCGGTGGCAGCGTCGGATCAATCTCACGACCACGGCACTCACCTCCCCCGGTCAGAGGGCCGACAGGGCGGCGGAGGCGATCCGGTGTAGCTCCGGGCCGAGGAACTTCCACACCGCGATCGCCACGCCAGCCGCGAGGGCGATGCCGACGACGATCTCGGCGGTCTCCGCCCCTTGGTCCGGATGAGCACGCAGCCGAGCGATCCGGGCGGCCAGAGCGGCCGTCAGCGCCGCCCACATGCCGATCGCGATGCGAGTCGAGGCGCGGTGTGCTCGATGCTGTGCCATGAGAACCCCCGTTGGTTGATGGCAACTGCCGATGGTGTCCCTACTCGATGTCGATGTCGGTCGCGATCAGGGCAGCCCGGTGCCGATACCGGCGATGCCGGCCAAGGCGGGAAACGCGATCAGCAGCACGAATCCCGCGGCGAGCAGGAACATCGGCAGGGTCATGCGTTCGGTGGCCCGGTTGGCCACCTGCTCGGCGTCGGCAAGCTGCCGAGTGCGGAGTGCTGCGGCGCGGGCCGACAGCGACGTCCGAACCCGCGCACCTTCCGTGCCCGCCAGCGCCGTCGTGGCGGCCAGCTCCACCAGTTCCGGCACCCCGACCCGCTGCCCCAGCTCGTGCAGCGCGCTCCACGGGCTCGTACGGGTCAGCCGGGCAGTGTTGAGCGCGGCGCGGATCTGGCCGGCGGCCCAGCCGCGACACACGTCCGCGGAGTCGGTGAGCGCCTGATCAACACCCGCCCCTCCATCCGCGGCCAACACCACCAGGTCCAGATACGCCGACAGGGTGCTGCGCAGCTCCCGCCGGCGGGAACCAGCCCGTTGCCGGGCCTGCCGGTCAACCAAAAGGAACCCGCCCGCTGCGCCGGCGACAGCGGCGATGACGCTGACGGTCACGCCCAGCCCGGCCAGGGTGGCGAGTAGCGGCGCCAGCACCAGTCCAGCGATCGTGAGGGTGGCCTGTTCGGCGAGGTGCGCGGCTACGTCGGCATTCAGCAGCGCCAGGTCGCGGCGCACGACCGGGCGCGGTAGGCCCAGCCGGGTCAGCAGCGACACGGCCGGTGTGCCGAGTCGCACCACCCACCGGGATCCGGCCGCTGCCAGCGGCCGGCCCGGCGCGGCGGCGGGTTGGGTGAGGGCTGCGAGGTCGTCGGCCAGTGACCGCGGGGCGGGCCGCAGCGTCAGGGCTGCCATCGCGACGCCGGCGCCGATCAGCCCACCGGCCACCATTCCCACACCCGCGACGGCAGTCATGACACGGCCTCCGATTCGGCGACTGCGGGCGCCAGCACCCGCGGAGACGGGTCGGGGGTGGCGAGTCTGTTCAGCCACCACAAACCCAGGCCATAGACACCGCCGACAACCAGCAGCACGACCTGTCCGGCGGCGCTGTGGTACGGGGCGAGGAACGGCCGGTCGGTCAGGATCAGCCCGACCGTGGCGGCCAGCACCGTGGCGGTGATGATCCGTACCGTGGTGTGCGCATGCGCCCGGCTGGTCGCGACCCGTAGTCCGGCCGCGGCGCGGGCCCGTGCGGTGTCGGCCAGCCCGGACAGGACCTGGCTGAGGTGGCGTGCTTCGTTGTCGGCGGCGTGGATCAACGCCGCTGCGGCCAGATCGGCCACCGGGTCGTTGACCTCGGCCGCGAACGCGCGCAGCGCCTCCGACATACGCCGCCCGTCCCGCAGCCGGATAGCGAGAGTGGTCACCGGAGTCGCGATCGGGTCGGGTGCGGCAGGCGCGGTGGCTTGGATCGCCTGCCGCAGGCCGGCGGCGGCCGACAGGGTGTCGCGCAGCGACTCCACCCACGTCGCGACTGCCTCCGTGCGCTCCCGCGCCGCCACACCAGCCCGGTCCGGCCCCAGCAGGCGCGGCAGCCACCACACCCCCGCCCCGGCCAGCAACGCCGCGGCCGGCCACCCGGTCACCACCCACGCCAGCGCACCTGTGACGAACGCACCCGCGATCCGCCACCGGGCACGGCGGTCCTGCCGAATGCGCCCCCACCAGCCCATCACGCGACTGCGCCTGACGTCGGCACCGGAGTCGGGTTGGGCCTGCCAGATCGGCAGAACCAGCACCACGCCAGCAGCAATCAGCCCACCCGCCAGACCCGCGACAGCAGGAGTGTTCATCACGTCCACCACCCGTCGGGGGCATCCAACGCGGCCGGATCGAACCCTGCGGCGGTCAACCGGTCTCGCAGGTCGTTCGACAGTGCGCCGCCGGCCGGCCGGGCGCGCCGGTCGGGGCCGGGGCGGTAGACCTCGTTGCTGATCACCTGCTGCCCGTCGGCGCCGACCACTTCCCGGATCGAGGACACGACCCGGGTGGCCCGATCCGGCGCGAACTCCAGATGCACCACCAGGTGCACGGCGACTCCGATCAGCAGCGCGGAGGCGTCCAACGGCAACCGCTCCTGGCCCTGCGCCGCGTACGCGGCGAGCTTGAGCAGCGCGCCGGCGGAGGTGGAGGCGTGCACGGTGCCCATCGACCCGTCACAGCCCTGCGACATCGCGTTCAGCATCGGGATGACCTCGTCGCCGCGGACCTCACCGACGATCACCCGGTCCGGCGACATCCGCAGCGCCGCCCGCACCAACGCCGCCGCGGGTACTTCTCCCTGGCCCTCGATGTTGGGCTCCCGCGCCTGCAACGCCACCACATCCGCCCGAGTCCGGTCCAAGCCAAGCTCCAGAGCGTCCTCGACAGTGATCAGCCGCTCAGCGTCCGGGATCTCGGCGGCCAACGCCCGCAGCAGGGTCGTCTTGCCCAGCGCAGTGCCCCCGGAGATCAGAATGTTGCGGCGAGCCCGGACCGCCGCGGCCAGGAACGCCCGCAACCCCGCATCCACCGTCCCCAACTCCTGCAGCGACGCCAGCGAGGTCCGGGCGAGACGGAACCGGCGCAGGCTCACGCACACCCGCCTGCTCAGTGCCATCACGGCGAACAGCCGTGAGCCGTCCGGCAACTGCGCGCTGACCGTCGGCGAGCCGCGGTCGAAACGCCGTTCCTCCCCGCCCGCCGAGGCGACCGTCTGCCGCACCCAATCCACCAACTCCTGATCGGATGCCGCCACGGGCGCGACCTGGGCGCTGGTCCCGTCGGCGTAGCGGACGTGCACGTTGTCGCAGCCGTTGACGTTGATCGACTCGATCCGTTCATCCGCCAACAACGCATGCATCGGCCCCAGCCCGGTCAACCGCGCCCGCACCGCCTCGACCAGCCGACCCCGCGTGTCCTGGTCCAGAGGGCGGCTGCCGGCGGCCAGCTGGCGACCGGACTGCGCGTCCACCGCCGCCTCGATCGCCTGCCGGACCGCGGTGTCGTGCTCGGCGGGTCCTGTCGCCTCGCCTGTCCGGAGTTGGTCGGTCAGCAGGGCTGTGGCCTCGGCGTGTACTCGCGCGACCAGATCCGGATCCAGGACCGCGGCCAGGGCCGGAGTCGCCGCGATCGCCGCGCCGTTGACACGGCCACGGTGGATGTTCGGAGTGCTCGGGGTGTTCATGCCCGACCTCCCTGTCGGTGGCCGTGTCCGTTGCTCGACAACGCCCCCTCGTCGGGCGGGTCATACATCTCCAGATAGGCCGGCGCGGCGGGCCGCGACCCGCCCGACGACACCGCGGACCGGGCGAGTACCGATGTCGTCGTGGTCTGGGCGTCGGGGCGCGCCGAGGGCATGGGCAGTTCCCGGGCCAGATGCTCGGCTATCTGACGGACGCCGCGTGTCAGAGCGCTTCGTGGGGGAAGGCCCGCGCCGGTGGCCAGCACCCGCACCGCACGCAGCTCGAACGGGACGTGTCCGATCACCGGGACCGGGTCGACGGTCTGCTGCACATCCCGCAGCCGATACGGCCCCTCCCCGCACACGACCAGCCAGCGCCGTGACACCCCAGCCGCGTCCCGCAGCTCGTCCAGCAACCCGATCCCGGCCGCCAGCCCGTCCAGTGTCGGCGGAGCACACACCAGCACCCCGGCCGCAGCCGCAGCCAACGGCCACGCCACCGAACCGGGCGCCAGGTGCCCCACATCCAACAGCGCGAGCCCAGCTGCGGCGTCGACCCGCTGCGGCGCGGCGGCCACCGCTGTCACCGCCGCGCTCGCCTGCCGAGGCGACACCGGCGCCGCCACCACGTCCACCCCGCAGCCGGGCACCCGCCGCACACACGACCGCAACACCGCCGCGTCGGCGGTACCGGATCCGGCCGAGGCGGCCAACTCGACCAGTCCGGGCCCTGCCGGCAGCCGGAACCGGGCCGCCAGCGACCCGCCCGACGGGTCAGCCTCGACGACCGGTGTCCAGCGTGGGTCCGGCCAACAGGCCGCCACCGCGACCGCGGTCGTTGTTGTCCATCCGCCGGTCTTCGCCCGGCACACCACGATGTTCATCGCACCCCCCGTGCGGTTGATCGAGGCCGCTGTCAGTGCGTGGCGAGTAGCGTCACCGCGGGTGCGGAGGCGATCGCCTGTGCCCCGGCCAGCGGGACCACCAGCTCCACGACCGTGGACCCGTCGCCCGCACCCGACGATCGCAGCGACAGGACCACTCCGGCCACGTCCGGTGCGGTGCCCGAGTCACGGGCGCCGCTGCCGGTGTTCGGACCCGGCACGAATAGCACGTCGACCGGGGAGCCGGCCGCGATGGACGGCGGGAACTGGCCAGGCTTGAGCGTCACCGCCGCCACCGCCTGACCCGGGCCTGGCCAGCGCTGCGGCCCGACCATCCACTCGGCGAACACCGCGCCCGCTGCCAGCGGCACCGACGCCCGTTGACCGATCACGGTGTCGCGCTGATCCCACGACACCGTCGGCACCGAGTCATCCACCGCAACCTTCGCCGACCGTAGGTCCGCCGCGGACACCGTCCGGCCGCTGACGATCGGGCGAGACACGACCACCACATCGGTGCGCGGGTTGGTCGCTGCCGCGACACCGGCCGCGATCCCGGCACCGGCGCCGATCGCCAACACCGCACCTGCCAGCCGCAGACCGTGGCGGCGCAGCCACCGCCGCGGCGCACTCGCTCGCTGCATCGCCGGGCCGGCGGGCGACGCGTCGTTGAGCTGTTTTTGGGTAGCAGGTACCGCCGTGGTAGCCATCGCCCCACTCCTTTGACTCGTTATCGGCTTCTCAGACCAGACAGGCCAACCAGCCTGTCCACAATGGAGCTACGTCACGAGGTGTTGATCGCTTGAGATTCCAGAACTCGTATCCGCGTACTGTCCGATGTGGACAGATCGTTGACGGTTCCCGAGTGTCCGGCGCCGCGCCAACGCACCTGCCACACCATCGTCGCGGTCACCGTGAACCGCCGGCCCGGCTGGGTTGCCGACGAGCGGGTGAACGTGTGCCCGCAGTCCGGACTCGCGGCGGTTGGATCGGTGCCGGCGCGCCACGGTGTTCCCGGTCCGGTACAGGTGATCTGGGCGCCGTCGCTCGACGACCACACCACCCGCACCGGCGACGCCGTCGCCGTCACACGCACCCCACCCGCCGACGCCGTCTTTGACACCGGCGCCCACGCCGTGACCCACCACCACACCGGCACACCCACCAACGTCACCGCCCGCGGATTCATCACCACCCGCGGCGCCGGAATCGCCAGCTGCTCCACCGCGATCGCCGCCAACTCCTGCGGCGACAGTTCAATCTTCTTCGGCGGATTGCCCGGGATCCATTGCGGGCCACCGAACTGCGTGTTCCAGCCGTTGCCGGAGTTCGTGCACACCCGCTCGTACCAGCCACCCCGGCCCTTCGGCTGCTTCCTGCCCGCCGGACGCTTCGTCGGCTTGTAGTAGCAGCCATCGCCACCCACCGAACCCAAGCTCGGGTCATCGCAAGGGATCACTCGTCCTGATGGGTTGCGACACGCCCGCGGGGTGGCGCCGTGACCCGACGCCTGCTGCCGTGGCCCTTGTCTGCCCCTTGACCCCGACTTGCCAGCAGTACCCGCCGAGACCCGACACGCTGCTGGGTGGCGATCGCAGTCAACGCCACCGATGCGGTCGTGGGCAGCGACCGGACCTGCGGCCACTATGGCGACGACCGCAGCCAGAGCCGCACCGATGAGTGTCCGTCGTGTCAGGTGCATGACCCCACCTCATGGGCTGCAAAGTCCGTGACGCGCCAGCCCAGCCCAGGCACGTTCTCGACGACCGCGACGACGAGGTGCTTTCCACCGGGCTCATCGTCGATCAATCCACCCTCCGCGTGGTACACGAGCCAGTGGGAGGCATCAGCGCAGTCCTGAACGTCCACCTCGGCAGGCGTCATGGCCGGCTTGGCACCGGTCACGGTGGGCTTCAGGACGACATTGCCCTTACTCACCTGCATCGCTGCCTTATCCCGCGCCAGCGAGTCGGTGATGGTCTTGCGCGCCTTACCCGCCGTGTACCGGGCGATCAAGGGATCGCGGACATCCGACGTCCTGCTCGCGTGCACGAACGCGTTCCACATGCCGCGGTAGGCAACGAGCGCTTCCCGCTCCGCCTTCGCTCGTGCAGTCACCGACTGCGTGGGCGAGGGCCGACTGGCAGACGGTGTCGGGTCGGCAGCATGCCCACGGTCGGGGCTGCTGCAGGCGGTCAGACCTGTGCACAGCATCCCCGCGGCGAGGACGACGTGGCCGAGGGCGGCCAGGTTCGGGTATCGGCCGGCCCCGGTGCGGTGGGGGTGCTGGTGGGCCATCGTGATCTCCTTGCCCGCGGGTGGTCGGTGGTGGGTCAACGAGTGGGTGGGTGTGTCGGTGTTTACGGGGATTGGTCTACCGCGGTGAGCGTGGCGAGTCGAGCCCGCTCAGTCACCGGCTGAGCCGCTGACCCCGCGCCGCCAGGGTCAAGGTGGTGTTGCCTCCTCGCGTGGTGGCGGGCGGAGAAGGCGGTGAGGGCCGGTGCGGCGAGGGTGGTGACGATCAGGGCGACGCCGGCTTGGGCGGTGGCGGCGGGGACGTAGGGGGTCCAGGTGGGGTCGGTGGTGGCGGCGATCGCGGGGAGCAGGGGTGCGGTGATGGTGCAGGCGGTGGCCGCCCAGCCGACCGTGCCCGGCTGATGCAGGAACAGCCGCCAGCCGGTAACCACCAGACCGCCCGAGACCAGGCCGGCAACCACACCGAGCACGAGGCCGGTTGGCGTCTGCCGGGCGATGAAGTGTAGGTCGAGGCGGCAGCCGAGGCTGAACGCGACGAGTACGACCAGTACCGGTATCGGTGCCCGCAGCATGGTCCGGCATCCGGGGGCCAGGTGGCCGGCGGCTGCACCGATGGCGAGCGGGAGCGTCGCATCGAGCACAGACCGCCAGGCGACGGTGCCGGTGTGGTGGCTGATTGCCAGCAGCAGCAGGATCGGCACGACGGGGGCGGAGTTGAGGGTGGAGGCGACCGATCCGGCCCAGCCGTCCGGTGCAGTGCCGTGGCGGCGGGCGATGGCCAGCCACATGGCCGGTGAGGTCGATACCGCGACCGCGGCGACCGCGAGCGGAGACACGTGCGCGATGCCGTCCGGCCCGGCGGCCACGCCGTAGGCGAGCACGGCGGCGCCGGTGACGACGGTGGCGCCGGTGAGGATGATCCCGACGCGGCCGGCGACCGGTCGCAGGCTGGCGGGGGTGATCTGGGCGCCGACACAGATCAGCAGGATGGTGATGTAGGCGTAGGCGCCGCCGGTGACCGCCCCGGTGAACGGACCCATCCCGCCGCCCGCGGGTCGCCATGTGCCGACGACTGCTCCTGCGGCCAGCGGCAGCAGCACGGGGGCGCCGGGAAGACGAGCCGCAACACTTAGGACACGCATGTCGACGACCCTTCGGTGCTCGTGGCACGCGGTGCGGAGTGCACGGGGCGGGGCGGGGTGCGGCGGGTACGGATGCGGTGGCGTCGGACGCTGGCTGCGAACGCGAGGCTGGTGAGTGCCTTGCGGGTGTCGTCCCAGCCGATGCACGCGTCGGTGATCGACTGCCCGTAGGTCAGCTGGTGCGGGTGTTGCGGGTCGAGGTTCTGGCGGCCGGACAGTAGGTGCGATTCGATCATCACGCCGCGAACATGGTAGGTCGGGTCGCGGAGTTCGTCGGCGATCTGGGCGATGACGCGGTTCTGCTCATGGTGGTCCTTGCCGGAGTTGCCGTGCGCGGCGTCGACCACGACCGTGTCGGGCAATCCCCTAGCGCGCAGCAGATCCGCGGCAGCTACGACATGGTCATGGTCGTAGTTGGGGCCGCGTTCGCCGCCGCGCAGGATCAGGTGGGTGTAAGTGTTGCCGGAGGTCATCACCTGCACCAGATCCCCCGCAGCGTCGACACCGAGGGTGGACTGGGTGGCCGTCGCGCAGGCGATGGCGTTGACCGCGGGCAGGATCGCCCCGTCCAGCCTGTTCTTCATGCCGATCGGCATGGGCAGCGTGGCGGCGAGTTGCCGCAGGATCGGGGTCTCCACGGTGCGGGCGCCGATCGTGGCGTCGGAGACGAGGTCCTGCAGGTAGGCGGCGATCAGCGGATCGCACCACTCGACCGCGACCGGCATCCCCGCCGACAGCAGCGATCGCAGCGTCGAACGCGCCAGCAGCAGCCCGCTGGCCACATCCGCCGTGCCGGTCAGGCCGGGATCACGCACCATTCCCGCCCACCCCAACGCCGTCCGCGGCTTGTCGACGAACGCCCGCATCACCACCAGCAGGTCGCCGGACAGCTGGTCGGCCAGGGCGGCGAGCCGGTGGGCGTACTCCAGCGCGGCGGCCGGGTCGTGCAGCGAGCACGGTCCGACGACCACCAGCAGCCGGTCGTCAGCCCCGGTGAGGGCCTCGATGGTCTGCAGCCGGCCGGCGCGCACGGTGCGGGCCTGGCGAGGGTCGAGCGGCAGGGCGCGGGTCAGATCGCCGGGGGTGGGCAGGCGCCGCCCTGGTCCCCGCTGGGGGTGATCGTCGGGGACCAAACGGAGTGGCCGGGCTGTGGTGGTCATCGAGGTTTCCCCTTTCCGCGGTGCCGGTCGGCGTGTCCGTGCGGGCCGCGAAGGTGTGTCCGAACGGCTGATGCCTGCCTGCTGAGCGTCACCGACGATGACCGTGAGCACATCCGTAGAGGTACGGACAGTGCCCGGTCTCCGTACCGTGCCGCGAGGGTTCCGGTATCGATCGGGTCCGTACCGGTGTCGCGAGTCGCGCGTAACCTCCGTACACTCCGCCCCAAACTCCGTACTGCATCGACGCAGCGTGACCGAAGCTGGCGGGATATCACCGGCTGTGACGAGGGCGGGCGTCGGCGACGAGGTGTCGCACGTTCGGATGACACCTCACCCGCTCGGCCGGCCGATCGAGGTCCGGGGCTGGTCAGGCCGTGGTGAAGCCCGGACGCGGTGCTGTGGCGTGGTACGCCTCCGAGGACAGATACACCGTCAGTCCTGGGGGATGCGCGCCGAGCCGCAGCGACACGTGCGGGATCAGTCCGACCCCGTCTGCCAGGTCGCGGCGGGCCACGCCGGCGATGGCGCGGTCAATCAGGCCGGCGTCGTGCCCGTAGCGGTGGGCCAGGGTGAGGGCCCGGTCGCGGGCCTGTGCGTCGTCGGTGACGTGGCAGCGGATCGGCACGTACAGGCTGTATCCGCTGGGCTGGTCGGTGTCGCTCTGGACGAAGGTGAAGCCCGACACGAGTGGGCGGGCGCCGTGGCCGATGCTGTCGCCGGCGGCGAGGCGGCAGAACTGCGCCACCTCGTCGAGGTCGATGCCCGGCACCGCTACGGCTGCGGCGACGGCGTCTTCGGCGGTGGCGGTGGGGGTGTGCGAGAGGTAGATCTTGATCCGGGACCGGGCGCCGTGGTGCAGGTCGAGTGCGACGAAGCTGAATCCGGCTCCCGGGCGGCGCGCGGCAGAGGCCAGGGTTCGGTGGGCGGCGCCGAGGCCGAGTCGTTGCATCGCCTCGGCGACCAGGTGCCAACTGTGGTGGGCGTCGCGGCACTGCGGGTTGAGGTAGACCTTGATCTGTGGCGGGTGCTGGTGTCGGAACACCAGGGAGAACCAGAGCGCGAAGGGGCTGACCGGGGGTGTGCTGAGGAACAGGTCGGCGATCTTCTCATAGCGCGACAGGTCCAGGTTGTAGCGGCGGGACCACCGCTGCAGGAGTCGTTGCGCGGCAGCAAGGTTGGCCTCACAGCCGGGGTCGTCTGCCACGGCCTCGCCGAGAATCCGGACTGTGGGGCGCTGGCCGTGGTCGAGCGCGACGGAGAACTCGACCGGGGAATGGTCGTCAGAGATGTCCGAGGGCCAGGGCGGCGTCGTCGCATCGCACGCTGCGCCGGTGGCGAGCAGATCGGCGAGTATGTCGTTCACGGCAGTCGTGTCGTCGTAGCCGGCCACGGTCATCAGCGCTGCCGCTTGGGACCTGACGTGGGCGGACAGCGACGCCATCCGCCGATCCCTTCAGCGCCGATGGCGTGCTGGCGCGAGCGCGGCAGACGTGCCCCCAGCGGCATCGGCGACGGCGCGCTCGGCGATCCGGTCGGCCACGATCGTCATCACCTGCCAGGCGTGGTCGAGAAGGGTGACGACCTCGTCTTCGGTCCAGTCGGTGCGCTCGCGCAGCACCTGGTAGCCCATCTCGACGTGCTCGGCGTCGACGTCGTTGTGGTGCTGGAAGTAGATGTCGTCGGGGAAGGTGCTTGCGACGCGGGTGAAGAAGGTCAGTGCGGCGGACTCCACGGCCAGGTGTGCCAGCACCGCGCGCAGCACGCCGGGCAGGGTCCGGAGGGCGTCCACGATCCAGGCGGCACCCATCTCGATGACCGGGTCCCAGACCACAGGCGCATCGACACCGTGGTGGGCTCGGCTGGCGGCCAGGAGCTTGTTGTGGCCGGTCTCGTCGTCGCGATGGTCGATGGCCAGCGCCCGTAGCGACGGGTCCGTCTCGTGCTCGACCCGCACGGTGATCATGCGTTGGAACGCATCCGACCACGGCTGCAGGTAGGTCGTGACCGCCGCCTTGGTTGCCGGATCGGTGGTGTCGTCGGCCAGCAGCCGGCACAGCCGCGACCCGGCGAACGCCTCCTGCTGGCGCCGGTTGTGCTCAGCGACCCGCTCAACCCGCGAGGTACCCGTCAGGTCGTCGACGTTCGTGCTCATCGTGCTCGCCTCATCCCCAGCTCGGACGACATTGCACGGCCACCGCTTGCCCTGTTCATTGCCTCGATGGCCACGGTGCTCCGATATGAGACTCGCGTCGGTTGTACCGGGCGCACGTGGATCGGCGCATCCGTACAGGCGGCTCTCCGTACCGCCTCCGTACCGCCGCAGTACGGAGAGCTGAGGGGCTTGTACGGAGAGAACGACGAATCAGGTCCGTACCCGCCGACAGAACCCCGACCTCCACGACCCGATTTACCCGCTTTGAACCATATCGAGATCGCACAAAGTGACGATAGGGTGGTTTATAGTCAACTCTGTGTCTGATATTGGCCGTTCGGTTGGCCTACCGCTGGACTACGGCCCGCTGATCGGCCGGACACAGGAGGAGCAGCGGGCCGTCAGCATGCTGTCCCGGAGCCGGCTGGTCACGCTGACCGGCACCGGTGGGGTCGGCAAAACGCGGCTGGCGATACGGATTGCCAGCCGGGTCGCGGAGTCGATGCCGGGCGGGGCGTGGATGGTGGAACTGGCGGGCCTGCCACCGCAGACGGCCCTTGAGCAGCTGTGGACCACCATCGCCCGCAGCGTGCACCTGTACTCCCACCAGTCGGGGCTTGATGTCGTCGCGCGACACCTGCGCGATCATCCCTCGCTGCTGGTGCTGGACAACTGCGAGCACCTCCTCGCACCGGTGCGCGAGGCGGTCACCGCGCTGCTCGCCGCCGTGCCAACGCTGCGGGTCCTTGCCACTAGTCGCCAGCCTCTGCACCTGCCCGAGGCTGGTGAACACGTCCTCGATCTGGCTCCGTTGAGCACGGACGATGCGGTGGCCGCGTTCCTCGCCTACGCCCACGCCGGAGGCGCCACGCAGCACCTGGTCCCAGACGCTCGTCAACCTGGGCAGGAGTCCACCGCATCGAACGGGCTGGACCGCCGCCAGATCGCGATGCTGGTGAATGCTGTCGATGGACTGCCACTGGCGGTGGAGATCATCAGCCGGTGGGCGGCCACCCTGCCGCTGGACGAACTGACCGACTCCGTCACGGACAACCCGTGGGTGGTCGTCGACATCGATCCCAGCAGCGACGGCCGCCACAGCACTTTGCGCCGCATCTACGACTGGTCCTGGCGGCTGTGCAGTGACGAAGAGAGAATCCTGTGGCAGTGGATCAGCCTGTTCCCGAAAGCGACTGATCAGTCGACGATTGTCGAGGTGTGCGCGGCCAGCCAAGTCGATCGGCTCGCCATCGCCCGGGCCGTCGCGGGCCTGCGCGACAAGCGGATCCTCGCCGCCGACCTCGACCACACCGGCACCCCGCGGCTCGGCCTTCTGGCCACCGCACGCGCCTACGGCGCCGAGCAACTCCTCGCCTCCGGCCACGACGTGACCGCACGCGCCGCTTACTGCAGCCACTACCGCGCCCTGCTCGCCCACGCCGCAGCCACCTACGCCGCACCTGACGAGATCGCCATCCTGCGCGACGTCAACGAAAAGCTCGACCACATCAGGACCGCGATCGACTACGCCATCACCGACGCGGACCTGACTACAGCGCGCGACATGGTCACCAACATCACCCGCACCAGGGCGCCGTTCCTGCACGGGTGGCTCGGCGACGCGCGGAGCCTGACCGACCGCGTGCTCGACGCCGGCGGACTCGACACCGTCACCACCGCCGACGAGGCGCTGCAACTCGGCGCAGTCATGGCCGCCGATGCCTGGATCACCCTCACACAGGGATACCCGGGCCGGGCACGTGCGCTGATCGCCGACTGCCACCACCTGCACAAGCAGTGGCAGCTGTCTCCCTCCCCACCGCTGCTGTTCGCCGAAGGAGCCGTACTCGCGCTCGGCGTGCCGGATCCCGATCCGCGCGCCGTGGAGCTTCTCACCGCTGCCCGCAATGCATTCGGCGGCGACCCGATGCTGCGCGGTGACCGTCTCATGGTCACCATGATCTGGTCGATGTCGGTCAGCGCCAACGGTTCCCCCGACGCGGAGGACGCCGCGGCGGCGTTCCTCGACGACGCGCACGCGGGCGGCGCTCCGTGGACCGAAGCGTGGGCCGACTGGGACGGCGCGTACGCGGCACTCGTCGGCGGACACTACGACGATGCCAACGACCGGTGCCGGCGTGCCCTCGCTCTGATGGCGAGTATCGGCGACCAGTGGGGACTGACCTGGGCGCTGCTGATGTCCGCCGCGATCAGCGCAGACAGCCTCGACCCGGCCAACCCCAACAAACGCCAAGCCAAACGGGCAGCCTGGCTCGCCGCCGCCGCCGAACAACGCCGCGACACGATCGGTGTCCGCATCGAAGGACTCGCGCCCATGGCCGCGCTCCACCACCGGATCCTGACCCGCGTCGCCGGCATCCTCGACCCAGCCACCTTCGACCGGGCACTGACCGACGGACGACGCCGACACACCGACGCCGTCGAGTACGCCCTCGACGACCGGCTCTCCCGCAGACCATCCCCCACAGACACCCTGACCCGCCGCCAACGCGACGTCGCCACCCTCATGCTGCCCACCGCCGACGGCCACCGCCGCAGCGACCGCGACATCGCCACCGAACTCGGCATCGGTGTCCGCACCGTCGAAACCCACGTCGCGAACATCCTGCGCCAACTCGGCCTACAGAACCGCACCGAGCTGCAACCCCACCACCTCAACCAACCCACCGCTAACGCGGACTCGCCCCCGACCGAACCCTGATCCGAGCCAGCACTCCGAGCCAGCACACTGCAGGACCAGAGACCGCGCCGTTGGGCGGAACGGTCACGACTCACGCGGAGCGATGAGCGCGCAGGCTTCCGCCCGCGTCGGCGGGGCGATCGGGTATCAGCACTCATGGTGCCCGGCCGCTGTCGCCTCCCGCATCGTCGGACCTCCGTCACCGCCCCGCTTCCCGGCGGCACCACGCCCATCGCGGGGCGACGGCGCTAGCGTGTCCGCGGCGCCCGCTGGCGGTAAGCATCGCCTCGGAAGCCGGAGCCGGCAGATACCGGGTACGGTGCGGCTCGTTGGTAGGTTGCGGACGTGACGGACGCGGCGCTGGCGATCGACCTGGGTACGTCGAACACGGTCGCGGCGTTGCGTCGGCCGGACGGGCGTACCGAGCAGGTGTCCTCTGCGGTTCAGATCGAGTGCTTGCGCTTGGCGCGCAACGCATCCGGGTGGTCACGGGACGAGACAGGCGGTGCCCATCAAGCACGCCGGGTGCCGGGGCCGGATACAGGACCGTACGGGATCGATGATGAGACGCCGATGTCCAGCGTCGGCGAGATGCTGCGGCGGTGCTGGCGCAGGGATCGCGGTTCGGGAACGGCTGTCGGTGTTAGGTGATGTGGGTTCCGGTGTAGATGCCGATCACGCCGGCCACGACGGCGCAGCCCAGCGCGGCGATCGCCAGTTTCTTCACCGACCGCACGCGGGCGGCCCAGGCGGCTTTGACGCCGGCTTTCGCACCGGCGTGGTCGCGGGCTGCGCGTTGAGCCACGGCGAACGCGTAGGCGACGGGTGATGCCGCCGCAGCGCCGACCACGGTCCCGAGAGCGAAGGCAGCATGGTCGAGTGCTCTGCTCATCGTCTGCCTCGTCTCGACAGCGCGGTCCGGGCGGTGGGCTCTCCGCGGCGATACTCGAATCGTCGGAGTGGCATCGCTGTCACAGCCTTTCCGGAGTAGTGGTGTAGGCGGGTCCGGCGGGTTGGATCAGCCAGACCAGGTCGGTGTCGGGCCCGTCAGGGCCGCTGGCGTGGCCATGGACGCCCAGGACGTGGTCGAAGGAGTCCCAGAGGGTCAGGCTCCACGCTGCCGGCGTGCTGGCGGCTTCGGCGGCGGCCGGGCGCCAGCAGGTGAAGGTGTCGCCGTTCGGCCGTTCCGGCAGCACGAAGCCCACCG
Organism: Actinocatenispora rupis; assembly: GCF_016861975.1. Taxonomy (GTDB): domain Bacteria; phylum Actinomycetota; class Actinomycetes; order Mycobacteriales; family Micromonosporaceae; genus Actinocatenispora; species Actinocatenispora rupis. Next base: position 22,586 of record NZ_BOMB01000034.1, read on the forward strand.
CAACGACCCCGGTGCCGGACTGTGCCTTGCCGTCCTGGTGTCGGTAGAGGACGAACATGCCCGGCATCGTGTCGATGCGCAGCGGCGGCTGATGCCCGGCGGTGTCGAGTGCGGCGAAGGGGATCGGCCAGTCGGCGGCCAGCATCCGGTCGTAGGCGTGCCGGTAGCGTTCGACGGCCGTCACCACGGTGGTGTTCGCGATGGCGAACGCCGCACCGACCTCCTCGTCGAGACGGACGCCCGGCCGTGCGCAGGTCCTGACGAACTGGGCCTGTGCGAGGGTCACGGTCGCGTGGGCTTCCAGCGCATCGGCCAACGCACGTCGCGCCGCCGCTAGTTCGGCGGCAGCCTGGGTCCGTGTCCGGACCGTCGACGGCGCCCTCGGACTCACCCGGTCACCGCCCAGGCGCCGGGGCGGGCGTGAGCCCCCGCCGCGGGTCGTCGCGTCATCGGATCGTGTCCTGCGTGTAAGCCTTCATGCACGGCCCGGCGCCGCGGACCTCGTGCGGCACAGGCGCTGCTTGTCGGTGGCGGACAGGGCGAAGCGGGGCGCGATGGGTGGGATGCCGGTCCATTGCGCTGCTGGGATGGATGCCAGGGGCAGGTAGTCGACCGTCCACTTGTGGTGGGTGGCCTGCCCGGTGGCGTACCAGGTTTCCCAGGCCGTCCAGGCGGTTCCGAAGTCGGGGAAGGTCGCGACCGGCGCCGGACTGAGCTGGCGGGTGTGTAGGTGGGGTTGGGCGAGGCAGTCGAACATGGAGGATGGCTGTTCGGGGCCGCCCCAGAACCCGCCGGGCCGTAGCAGGACCACGTAGCGGCGGCTGCCGCGCATGGTCATGGACAGCGGCGCCCAGTCTCGGGTTGCCGACAGGTTGGTCTCTGGCAGGTGGCTTCGGTGGTGTGGGATAGTCGCGGTCACGGGAAGCGTGCTCCTTCCTGGTTGGGCCGGACCCGCGATTGCAGCGTGGGTCCGGCCGTTCATGTCTACGGCCGGGCGGGCCGGAGCATCGGATACATCAGGACGCCGCGTCCGGCGCGGATCGGGTCGCCGTGGTCGAGGTAGCCGTGCCGCGCATACAGGCGGCGGGATCGGCCGGTGGAGGCGATCAGGAAGCCCGGTGTTCGGGTGGCGTCGAGCCGCTGGTGATGCGATTCGAGCAGTGCAGCGCCACGGCCTTCGCTTTGTGCGGTGGGGTGGGTGGCGAGGAATCCGAGGTAGGCCCAGTCGGTGTGGAGGATCGGCAACGCCTGATGCATCACGTGGTCGAGCTCGACGAAGCGCTCCAGGTAGGGGCCGGTCGCGGCGGCGAGCCGGGTGTCGTAGTCGACTGGGGCGAGGTCGGGGAGCTGCCCGGCCAGTGTTGGGTACCAGATCGCTGCGGCGTGGCCGTCGTCGGTGACCTCGACCAGTGCGCTGGTGTCGGGGTCCAGTGCGTGCGCGACGATGATCGACCAGTAGGCCGGGTAGATCCGTTGCCGGTGCGGGAGACTCGGCACGAGATGATCGGCGAGCTGCCCGGCCAGGAACGCATCCGTCAGCAGCCGGGTCAGGTCCCGCGCGTCGTCGGAGGTGGCGGCGCGGATGGTCGCGGAGGCGGTCATACTTCACCGCCGAGCACGATCGGGTCCGGTGTTCCGGTGCGGCCGGCGGTGCCGGTGCGGCCGGTTGCGGCGAGGTAGACGTCGTCGCCGGTGCGGCCGATCAGGTCGTAGGCGTCCGGAGCGAGGCGACGGCGTACCAGTGCCCAGAACACGGCGGCGGCGATGATGGCCGCGAACGCGGCGAGCATCAGCCGCGCCTGCAGCGAGTCGTCCGGGACGCCCATCAGTGTTCCGAAGGAGGTTGCCGACACGACGACCACCACGGCCAGGCCCAGCCCCGCCAGGCTCGGGCAGATGACCCGCTGCCAGATGGTGGCGCCGCCGTGGCGGGCGAAGTACCGCAGTTGCGCAACACAGCATGCGGTGAGTAGGAGCAGAACCCCGAACCCGGCCCACACGGTGCCGTCGAAGAACAACACGACCTGCGGGTCCGCACCCGAGACAGCGACGGCGATCAGCACCAGCGCGGCGATCGTCGACTGGGTCAGCGAGGCGTACGCGGGTGAGCGGGTGCGGCCCCAGGTGCGAGACAGGCGAGCGGGCAGCACACGGTCACGGCCCATCGCGAACGCGTACCGGTTGAACGTTCCGTGGAAGGCCAGTCCGGCGGCGAACAGGCTCGTGACGAACAGCAGACGCCCCACATCGATCAGGATGTGCGGCACGTACGGGCCGGCCAGATGGAACAGGAACTCGGTGCCGTAGGTTGTGCTGCCGGCGATCACGTTGCCCGGCCCGGCCGCCACCGTCATCGCGAACGACGACACGCTGTAGAGCACGGCGGTGATCGCCAGCGATACGAACACCGCCTTGGTCGTGGCGCCTGCCTTGGCTTCTTCGGCGTAGTTGGGGGCGTCCTCGAAACCGACGAAGCCGGTCAGGGCAATGACGACGGCGACCAGTCCACTCGCCCCGCCGGAGGTCAGCGTCGACGGGTTCATTGCTGCGGCTGACACCGCACCGGCATGCGGATGCGCCAGCTGGACGACGTCGAAGACCAGCACCACAGCGATCTCGACCACCAGCAGCACGAGCAGGACCAGGCCGTTGAAGTCGACCTTCAACACGCCGCAGATCGCGATCACCGCCCAGCCGGCCGCCGCCACCGCGTACCACGGGACCTGCACGCCAAGTACCTGAGCCATCGCATCGGAGCCGACCACGCCCAGCCCGCCGTAGAGGCCGATCTGCATCGCGCAGTACGACGCCAACGCCACCCAGCCCGCGGCGACCCCGGCAGGCCGGCCCAACCCGGCGGTCTGCAGCGTGTAGAACGCGCCCGCGTTCGGCAGCCGGGAAGCCATCGTGGTGTAGCCCACCGCGAACAACGTCAACAGCGCTGCACCGAGCACGTACGCCGCCGGGATGCCCAGCAGCCCGGTCACCGCCCACCCGGTCGTGACCCCGCCGCCGACCACGGTGAGCGGTGCGGCCGAGGCCAGCATCAGCCCACCGAGCAGAAGCCAACCGAGGCGGTTGCGGGCCAGGGATCTACTCACCGCGCTCTGATCGTCCATCACCACGAACCCTTTCGTCAGAGGGTCAACACCTTCGGGTCGTGCTAGCGGCCGTAGCCGCGGGCAGCGGCTGCACGCACGTGATCGACGGCCAGCACCACCGCCTCCTCAGCCGGGGGGAGCCGCAGATCCGCCAAGGTCGGCCACGACCAACCACTGCCAACGCCGGGCTGCCGGCGCCGCCCACGGCGGGCGCGGGGCTTGTCTCCGTACTCGTGCAGCACGCGGTCGGTCAGATCGATCGCGTCGATCAGGCCGAGCAGGAACCGGTCGGTCAGTGTCGCGGCCTGTGCGTCGTGTACGACCCGCGGCAGCCGCATCATCAGGTTGATGGACGCGGTGCGGTCGTTCGACTGCGCGACCACCCACACCTGTTCGGCACGGCCCAACGGCCACGGCCGGCGAGAACCCTCGACCATCGTGCGCTTGGTGACCAGCCGATCCGCCACCCGCGCATAGGCGTCCTTGGCCAGCCACTCCACGACCTCGTGCACCGTCCGGTGTCGCGGCCCGACTGGCCGGGCTGCGTCGTGCGTGTCGTCGACGAGTTGCGCCAGCAGCTGATGCAGCAGCGGATCATCGGGCGGCTTGTCACGCAACGCCCGGGCGTCGGGAAAGGCCCGCATCCGGCCGTCCTGCCCCGCCGCCACCACCAGAAGCGAGCGCTCCCGACCATCGACGTGCGCCGCGGTATGCAGAAGCTCAAACAGCAACGCCCCTGCGCAGCCGATCGACGTCGCCTGACGCGACTTGTAGGTACGACCGTCGTAGGGATCGGTCGCCAGCCGGAAGAACTGATCGCCTGCAGGCCCCAGCTGATACACGGCCTGCTGCGACAGGAACTCTGAGAGCCCGTCAGACCACCGCATCGCGTCGCCCGGATCGACGCGCTCGCGATGACGGTGGTGCGGCGACGGGGGCAGATGGGCAGCCTCGGGCTGCTGATGCTGACCGCTGGATCCGCTGCGATATTCAGCCATCGTGGCTACCACCTGCTGAGACTCTGGTGGGTAGTCCGCCAGGAACAGGCGACTCACCGTCGGCACGCTCCGGCGTGTCCAGTGCGGTTGGCCGGCCGCGTTCGGTCAGTGGGTATCCGACCGGTGAGCGGTCTTGGCCGCTCGGCGGAATCTGATGGCGGTCCCGCCGCCGTTGTGGCCGGCGGCGGACGGGGCGGCCGACAGCCTGTCGACCGTCCCGAATCTGCCTTCGGTGTGCGGTCCCCATCCCCTTACGCCACTCGCCATCTCGGGCTTCGATCAAGACTTCCGCGACGGCCCACGGGGTGAGCGTCCCGTTGCTCAGCTCGTGCTTCGCCAGCAGAGCCATGGTCACCACTCCTGGCATCGACGGAATCGACGCCAGGAGGGCAGGCGTCGCGAGATACCGGGAGGCGGAATGGGCGGAGCCCCAAACTGTGCGCGCACGGCCGCCCGGCCGGCGGCGGTCAGCGCGACCTCGTCGAGATCATTGCGAGGTGCGGGCCCGACCGGCAGTCGCCGCGCTATCCAGCCACGACTCGCGAACCCGTCGAGCAGCCATGCCGCGGTTGCTGGGGGAACCTCAGCGGCCCGAGCGAGCAAGGGGAACGGGACCGGCGAGGCGTTCCTGAGTAGCTCCCACGCCAGTGCCTCGCGATGGTTCTCGACATGGACCGACCGTGGGTCTTGTGATGCGAGTTCAGCCGAACCTGTCATGCCGCCCTCCTGCTACGTGTGGTGGATCCGGCGAGGTGGGATCTGCGGGCCAGGCGTGGCCGATCCACCAAACCAACTCCTGTGCGGCGCCCAGCCCGGCGAGCTGGGCGCCGGAGTCGGTCAGCGCCGGATCCAGGTCGCCACCGCCACAGCACGGGGGATTTGCCCTCCACATGCCGACATGCCGGAGGTAACGACCATGGACGGAGTGAACCATATGATCGTCCACCTGACAACGTTACGGAGTGGACCACTCATGATGGTCGTACCGATGCGGACGTCCGATCGCGTTTGCCCACTCCGGAGCGGTGTTATCTAATGGACGCGATTGCGTCCGTTTCCGAACATCTGGAGGTGAGCGGTGCCGGCCAAGCCCAGGGAGCACGCTGGTTCGACGTTCTGGCTTCGACGCCTCGGCGCGGAGCTGAGGAAGTTGCGCGAGCAGAGCGGCATGACGGCCGATCAAGCGGGCGCAGAGATGGAATGGAACCGCCAGAAGATCTGGCGCATCGAAAAGGGCACACAGGAGGTCCTGCGCACCTGGGACGTCCAGAACATGTGCAAGGTCTACGGCGCAGCCGACTCGCTCACCGAGGCGCTCATTGGCCTGTGCGAAAAGGCAAAGACTGGAGACTGGTGGCAGTCCTTCAGCGAAGTGATCCCTCGATGGTTCAACGTCTACCTCAGCCTCGAAGAAGCAGCGACAAGTATCGACTGGTACACCGCCGAGCTTGTCCCTGGCCTACTCCAGACCGACAACTACGCGAGGGTGGTCTTCAATACCGCTGGCGGAGCCGAGGATTCGAACGAGCTCACCCGGCGCGCCAAGGTGCGGGTCCAACGCCAGGCGGCACTCACACGCCTCGCACCAGACCCGCCCGCGCTCCATGTCGTCCTCAACGAAGCCGTGATCCGACGGCCTGTCGGCGGAGCGAGCGTGATGGCGGAGCAACTGAGGGCCTTGCTCCAGTTCGGAGCCCTACCCAACGTCACCATGCGAATCTTCCCATTCTCCGCCGGTCAACACGGCGGCATGAATGGCGGAGAGTGGGTTCTTCTTCGCTTCCCGCAAGAGTCTTCCGAACCCGAAACAGTATTCCACGAGGCACTGAACGGCGCGGCGTATCTCACCAAGGAGCAGGACGTCATGCAGTACAAGACCGTTCAAGATGATCTCGTCAAGCGTTCCTTGGACGAAGAAACAACCAAGGAATTAATCGCCCGAGCAGTAAAGGAGTTCGAGGAGACATGAGCAACCTCGCTGAGGCTATCTGGATCAAGTCGTCTCGCAGCGGCAACCAGGGCAACTGCATCGAGTACGCACCGAACCTCATGGCGACCGAGGGCGTCGTCGGAGTACGCGACTCGAAGGACCCCGAGGGCCCGAAGATGACCTTCGCACCCGAGTCCTGGACTGCGTTCGTCCGACAGGTGAAGGCAGGCTCACTGAACTCATGACCCCGGATCCGGCCTGTGGAAGGAGGCCGGATCCAGGGCCACAAGGTTCCTAACCCACCAGACATCATGACCGAGGGCGGTCACTACCCGCTAGACCGACCCACGGTAAGTAGCCAACTCTGCACGTCGGAGTTGGCTACTGCCGCTTCTGAGACCAGATGCCCGTTACGCAACAAGGCTGCTGACCACCACGCGCCGTCCCTCACTCACCCCGACATGACGCTTCCGACCCAGCATGGTTAGATGTGCGCCGCGGGCCAGGCACTCGCCCCAGGGGAAGGGTCACTCCCATGCGCCGATCAGCAGCAGCGTCGCAACTGCCGACCACTGCGCCGTCCCGCCGATCAGGAACTCCCGCTGACCGTGGTCCGGGTAGTCCGGCCCGCCCGCTACGTCGCCTCGCGTCTCACCTCGGCGGCCCGTGGCGTCTCAACGCGCAATGCGTGAGGGAAAGCGGCTTAAGACCGGTCGCCTGATCTAGCACGCCACCGACCTCGCTGAGACGGGCGAACACAGAGCCCCTCGACGGGATCGGCTGGCGGAGCGGCGATCCCGACTGCCCGCCGCGGCTTGACGGGTGCGAGCCCTGGCACGGTGTCGGAGATCGCGAATGCCGCCCGTACTCCAGCTGGCGAGGGCCTTCGAGCTCGGCGTGGCACCCGTCGAACTCGCCGTGCCCGACCGGAAACGCGTCGGTGCTCCTGGCTCGTGCCATGACCGCACGCCGCCGCGGCCCCTGCCGCACGTTCATCGATTTCTCCGCTGCCATCGCGTAGTTCCCTGTGCTGGAAAGGATCCCGCCCATGCCTGTGCCGCAGTTCTCCGGAACACCCTCTCCCGGCGCTGCCCGTGCGCAGGCGTCTTGGGCACAGGGAGGCTGGTGATGGACGAGGGCATCGCCATGCCGCACTTTCACTGGGAGAGTGCCTACAGGCACGGTGTCCATGCTCTGGCCCGCGGTCGGAAGCAGCGCGCGATCGAGGATCTGGAGCGGGCGCGGGATCTTGCCGAGCGTGCCGCCCGCCCGGTCTTGTGTGCGCGTGCCGGTCGGGCGTTGGGCGACGCGTACCGGGTGGCTGGCAGAGAACGCGAGGCGGTGACCGCCTACAAGCTGGCCGCGGCGATGGCTCAGACTGCGCACAATCGGCTCGAAATCGGCCTGGCTCACCGGGACTTGGGCGATGTGGCTGCGGCGCGCGGCGATACCGGCACGCCCGTCGCGCTGTGGCGTTGCGCCCTGAACGCGCTGAGTCCGCTGCGGGTGGTGGAGGTCGTCGAGGTGGCGGCGCGGCTGGCGGTGGCCGAGTGATGGCGGCCGAGACGGCCGAACGGCCTCGGCACGCGCTGGATCTGCCCGATGTCAACGGATTGGCGGCGGCGCTGCTGACCGAGGAAGCGGCTTCGGCTGCGTCGTTGGTGCCGCACACGGCGCCTCCGGCATTCGCGGCGGCCTCGTGGGGTTGTCCGGCCGGCTGTGGCCCGGGTGGTCGGGGTGCATCCGATCCCCCGGGATCGGCTCATCGCTCGACAACCGGGCGCCGTTCGCGAGGCGGGGCCACGCATCGGGCCCCGGTGCCGCTCGTGGCGGTACTCGGCCGCGACATGGGCCTGGCGATGCTGCGACACGGCGACACCGGGCGGGAACCGGTCCGATGAGCGAACACCACACCACCAACAGCCCGCCCGCAGGTGTCGCGGCGTCCGCGTCGCGTCATGGCCCGCCGCCTATCACTCTGCGGTCGCGTCACATCATGGCGCTCGTCCTGGCGCTCGGCCGAGTAGCCGTAGGCGGGGCTCCGGGCCTCGTCGCGTGGTTCGCGTTCGCCGCGTTCGGATCGGTCGTGCAGTGGGTAGCGGCGATCGCGGTCAGTGTTCCTGTCGTCGTCTTCCTCGCGCTGGTGACCGTGGTGGATCGCCACAACGAGAAGCAGCAACGCGCACTGTTTCGGCAGATCGAGTCAGCAATGGACGCCGTGCCCGGTGGGCATCATGTCCACTGCGGCAGCGTTCTGATCGGCGTCCGCCGCAACTGGATCGCCCCGCGGGTGCTGCGATGCGATCTGGCCGACGGGGTCACACACGACAGCGACGAGCGCATCGTTGTGCAGCCGGCCGCGGAGTACTGGCTTCCCCCGCTCGGCCGGGTCCTCCGCATCCCGGTGGTCATCCCGACCGAGACGTGCGCCGCCGCGCCGCCCCGACCGACCTTCCGCTCGACGTTGCGCGATGTGCGGCACGGCCTGCTGACCCCAGAACCCGAGCAACTGCACGGGCTGCTGACCGAACTGCGCACCGGAGACGCCTGCTGCAGCAGCCATCCCACGTGACGTCGACCCCGGCAAGCATCGTCTGTGTCCACAGTGGACCTGGCGTTCCCTCGCCCGGTTCACCTCTCACACTCCTCGGCACGTGACCGTCTGAGGACGCGGCAACGCCAACGTTCGCCGCATCGGCGCCACCCGGCGCCGACATCCGCACACCCACACCACCTGGAGGTTTCGTACGTGAAACACCGTCACACGCTGGCCGGCATCGCTGCCGCGATCACCGCCGCGGCGGCCCTGATCGCCACACCCGCGTCGGCCAGCAACGCCGTGGCACCGCAGATCATCGGCGGTGCCCCCGCCACCGGGTACGGGTTCTCCACGTCGCTGCAGATCCTGAACCGGGATGACCCCAACTGGCACACCTGCGGTGGAACCCTGGTCGCGGCAAGGTTTGTCGCGACGAACGCCCACTGCGTGGACAACATGCCGGCCGGTACCGAAGCCGCCACGAGCACCCGGTTCGCCGCGTGGGCCAACGCGGCTCCGCACGCCATCGATCTGTCGGACCCGTCGATCTACCATCTCCGGCTCGGCTCAACCGACCGGCTGCACGGCGGCGTGGTACGACACGTCACCCGCATCGTCACCTACCCCAGCTGGGCATGGGGCCAGCCCGGGCCGTGGGGCGAGATCGGCGACCTGGCCCTGCTCCAGCTCGACCGTCCGGTCACCACGGTGCGGCCCGCACCGATCCTGCCCGCCCGCACCACCATGCCGGCGCGGGAGATCGGCTGGGGCATCACCACTCAACCCGACCAGTGGGACGAGAACACGCCGTCGCCGGCCACGCTGTCGCAGATCGACGCCCCGCTCGCCCCGGCCTCGGCGTGCGCGGAAGCCGGGATCGGCGCCGGGGAACTGTGCCTCGGCGTCCCGGCAAGTGATGGCGGTGTCTGCCTGGGCGACTCCGGATCCCCTGCACTGCAGAGGATCGGCCGCTCCTGGGGTGTGATCGGATCGACCAGCCGGTTGGGCGGCGAACGCTGCGGCGTGCCCAACGTCTACACCGACCTGTCGAACCCGCGCTACCTCGCATGGATGATCCGCACCATCTATCACCTGCCGGCCGGCGCACCCACCGCCGGTAAGTCACTCGCCACCGCGCCCTGACCCGTGCACATGGCCGGTGGCGCGCGCGACGCGCCACCGGCACCCAACAACCCCTCGGAGACCAACGCATGCATCGCATCCCCGCGCAGGCACCGCGGATCGGTGGAGCCATGGTGACCGATCCTCAGCCGTCAGGGTTCCACGCCGGATGAGTGACCGCCATGTCGAGGCGCCCGGCATGCACCTCACCGCAACAGCCGCCGCGTTGACGATCCTGTTGGCAGCGATCGAATCCGTGGCCCGCGACCTCCCCATCTCCCAACCGCTGAAGGTTGCCGCGCAACACGCCCAGACGGTCGTCATCCCCCAAAGCCACCGCCGCGGTCACCACCGCCAAGGCCCTCCTCGCCAGGGTCACCACCCTCGCACCGACCACACCGCGCCACTGAGCCCCAACATCACCCACCACGGAAGGAGATCCCGCCCGTGACACCTCGGACATCACACCGCCAGCACACACCGGCGCAACACAGAAGGAGCGAGGGGTGAAGGCAGCCCTCGTTGTCGTGGCCCTGCTGCTGCTGGCGGCATCGCTCTGGGCCGGCATGCAGTGGATCACCGCCGAACGGACCGGTCGACGGCGCACCGTGCTGGGAGCGCTCGGCACCGCCCTGCTCGTGGCAGCACTGGCTGTCGGCACCGTGGCGTTCGCCGCACCGTTCTGATCGCCGATGCCGACACAGCCCACCACCCACACCGCCCGTGGCGTCAGGAGTCCCATGCCCGACACACCGCACACCGCTCACCGCCGGCGGCCGGCGCCGCTGCTCACCGCCCAGCAGCGCGACACCCTGGCCGCCGCACTACCCGTCCTGCATCACCAATGCCGCTGGTCAGTGGACAAGATCGCCAACGAGACCGGCTGGGATCCCCGCACCGTTCGCCGTTTCCTACGGGAACAGACCACCACACCAGTACGCGGCGCCATGGCCTCCGGCCTCCGGCTGACCGTCAAGCAACGGCGCGAGCTGGCCCGCCGGTACGAGAACGGCGCCACCGTCAACACGCTCGCCGCCGAGTACGACTGCACCTGGATGCGGATGTGGGACACGCTGATCGCGGCCGGTGTCACCCCGCGCGCCAAACGCGGCACCGGCCTCGGCCGCTACACCGGCACCGACCGGGTCCTGCTCCGCGCGAACGTGGTGATCCTCTCCCACGAAGGAGCCACCCCGCAGACCATCGCGGAACGATGCGAGATCGCCGCAACAACCGTGACCAATCTGCTCGACGAAGCCGGCTACCCCCGGCGCGGCGCGCAGCAGGCGCAGCGGCAGGCCCTAGACGTCGCCCAGCACGCCCCGTGCGACACGTCGCCGTGATTACGACCGAACCGGTCGGAGACGATTAGCCGGCACGGACATCCCGTTCCTGGTAGCCGAAACAATCCACGACACGCTACGCCCTCGTCGGCGGTCCCCCGTACGTGCAGAAGACGCGCTGACGGCGCGCGGAGGCACCGACGTCGACTGGTCCCACCGGAACACCCGACGCCGAGTAACCGTCAAGCACCCACCAACCGCCGCAGAGCCTCTAGCCCCACCGCCCCAACGAGAGGGATCAGCTATGAGACACCAGATCCTGCCCGGACTGAGCCTCGACCACACCATGTACGAAGCCGCCGCCGCCGGCCTCACCGCTCACGCCCCTGGCCATGCCTTGACCTGGGCGCAGTTCCTCGACCCCACCGACTGGCGCCTGATCCCCGATCCCGGACCACAGCCCCGCGCGTACAAGGCCGAACGACGACTCGCCATCCGCCCCGACGGACAGATGATCACCCTCCACGCATGGTTGCTACCCGACCGGCGCTCCAACACCGCAACGCCCCACAGCCACCCCTGGCAGTTCCAGTCCCACATCCTGCTCGGCGGCTACACCGAACAGCGCTACCAGCGCATCAACGACCACATCACCGTTGAAGACGCCACCCACCGATACCGCGACACCAACACCGTCGACCTGGCCACCTTCCACGAAGTCGTCGACCTGGAACCCGGACCCACCATCACCCTGATGATCACCGGACCCGCGATCGAACGTGGCCGATGGGGCTACCTCGACCCCGAGACCGGCGAGTTCACCCCCAACCGCCCAGCCCCCGACTTCACCAAACGCCTCGCCGCCCTCAACCCGCACATGCCGCGCACGCAATGACAGAGCAACCCCCGCAGATAGGCATCGCGGCGACCTCTGCAGCGGCAGGCCGGCATCGGGTTGGCGCGTCGAGCTGGACCACCAGCCTGGGCTACTCTGCCGGCTGCTCCCACACGAGACTCGCCGGGTCCTTGTGGTTGAGGCCATGCAGGTCAGCCGGCTGAGAATTGGCCAGCAGCGATGCCATGGAGTCGAGGACGTTGTCGGCGTCGTCGAACCGCGGTTGCTCATTCACCGCGTCGATCACCCGGTTCTCCAGATCACGCAGCGACCGGATGCTGTGATGAACCGCGACCAGCAACCTGCCAAGGTCGTGGAGTGGGCGACGCTCCAGGTCGGCATCCTGCCAAGCACGAGCGATCCCGGGCATCTGGAGGAGCAGGTCCACAACGCCGGGATCACTGTCGGTACGCACGGCGATCGTCACCTCATGCGGCTGCGTGTCGGGCGGAAGCTGAGCCGCAGTGGTCTTGAAGTCCTCCGCAGACCAAGATGCGATGCTGGAGTCGGTCATGACACCTCATGTCCAGTGGGCGACCTGGTGACCGCGACCGTAGCGGCGTCACGCACCTGCAGCAACGGAACTGTCAGATAGTCGCTGCGTCATGGCTCTCGGCGTGTCTCCGCGTGTTCGACCAGACCGAGCTCATGCATCGACTTCCGCGCTGGCGCCAACGAGCAGCGGCAAGTCCCGCGCCTGGTCACCGGCACCCGCGATGTTGCTCCTACTCCGAACTCCCCATCGTGAGGCGGCCGAGGTGAGCTGTGATGTCGAGGACCCAAGGCTCTTCGAACAGCAGGTCGGCGAATCCCGGTGGGTCGGTAACACCGTGGCGTCGGCCATCAGAGCCCGGTCCGGCAACTGCCCGCTTGGGTGTTGCCTGCTTCGCCACCAGTACTGGGCGTCAGCTGATGCGGATGCAAGGTGACTTGGATATCGTCCCCACGCTCGTCGGTGAACTCCACCTCGTACGCCGTGTCAGGCGCGTGGAAGACGTGCACGATGGTGCCCTCGCTACCAGCACTCAGCCGATCTTCGGGCAGATCCTCTGTCAGAAGAACAACATCGAGCTCGTTCACTTCTCCACCTCTTCGCCGACGGGAGTGGCGCGGTCAACCCTCGGAGGGCGCGGGACCGGGATCGAGTTGCACCTGGGGCTCGGAACCCTCGACGGTGATGGTGCCGAAGTCGCCCTCGATCCGTGTCGTTTCGCCGGTGCGCACGAGTTCGTCGATGTTGCCGTAGTCGATCGTGCCGCTTGCGTCAGTGGAGGGCGGCGTGCCTTGGCCGGTCCACGTCAGCGCAGATACACCCGGCAGAGTGATCGTGCCCCTGCGCCAGCAATACGGCTCTTGGTCTGCCGGTGACCGGTACTCAGGATGCTCGGCAGTGAGCACAAGGTCGGCCCGGATCGTGACCACGGCAGGGTGGGCCACAACGTCGAGGACGTAGGACTCTTCGAGCAGCAGATCGCCGAATCCCGGCAGCTCCGTGTACGGCGTGGCGTCAGTCATGGCAGGTCCCAGTGGATCGGCGTGCGGTTCAAATCTCGGCGCCACACCCAGCGGCAGGTCAGCGGCTGAGTGACCGGGTTCCCCGGGTTGCTCCCCTGTCGACGCTAGTTCCCTGGGCTCGCGGGAAGGGGATCGAGCTCCACCTTCGGTGCATCGGACTCGACGAGGAGCGAGCCGAACTCGCCGTCGATTCGCGTCGTGCGCCCGGACCGCACGAACACGTCGATGTTGCCGTAGTCAATGGATCCGTCGGGGTCCACGATTGGCCGTGCTCCTTGGCCCGTCCAGGTCAAGGTCACAACCTCGGGCAGGGTGAGGGTGCCGAACCGTGTGCAGAACTGCTCCTGCGGCCCGGGTGGTGCGTACTCCGGATGCTCAGGCGTAAGGACAAGCTCCGCCCGCAGAGTGATGCGACCGGGGTGTGCTGCGATGTCCAGCACCCAGGATTCCTCAAGCAGCAGGTCGGCGAGTCCAGGCAAGTCGGTGTATGGCGTTGGCGTTGCATCGGTCATGGCAAGTCCCAATGGATCGGTGTGTGGTTGCCGGGGCTCCTGCGTGATACGAGGTTCCCGGATGCGTCGATCCGCCTCCCGGCGGCATTACGCAGCTCGACATGTGGGTGCTCGCTTCCCGGTGTGCGAGCACTTCCCTTTTTGATCGTCATCCGGGCCTCACCATTCTTGTCTATGAACCTCGGCGGCCCGCCCTCGGCCTGCTCACGGGTCCATCCCTGTGCCAGTGCCCACTTCTCAAGCTCGGAGGCCCGCCCGTTCCCTCCGGCCAGCATCGCAGCTAGCTCAGGCTCGATGAGAGGTGGACCTTTTGACTCAGGCTCGATGGGAGGTGGACCTTCTGACCTGGCAGCCGCCGGCAGGGTGCCAGGGGACGTTCCGGGCGGCGGCGTGGATCTGCCGCCGCCCGCGGTCAAAAATTTCCTGTCTGGCGGGTCTGCGTGATCGTCTCATCGACCTTCTGGGTCGCCTGCCCGATCAACCCCAGCACGGTCGGCAAGTGCGAGGAGGCGGTGTTGATCGCAGCAGCCAGCGGCCCAGGGCTAGCGTTGCGCAGCACCCGTTGGACCACGGCCGGCAGCGGCTTCAGCTCCGCGTGCACCGCAGCGACCGTCGTGCTTGCCCGCTCGGCATGGGACTTCGCCTGAACAAGGTGCTGCTGGATGCCGTCGGTGTTGTCGGCGGCTGCCGCCGCGCTGGCTTTGCCCGCCGCGGACTGCAGCGTCGTATTCGCCGCGTCCAGCTTGCTGTACGCGGCCTTCAACTGGCCATGGATCTGACTGGCCTGCGCGAAGACCTGAGCATTACCCAACCTTTGAGCCTGCAGACTGATCTGCTCAGCACCGCCCACCGCGGCCTGCAGCGCCACACGCGCGTCGGCCAGCGGCCTGACCGGTGCAACCAACGACTGCTGCGCCGCGCCGATCACATCGGAACCCGCCACTACCCCTCCAACACGGAAAAGTTACACACGCCGCACGAGCATAGGACCCTGGTCAAGACCCGAATCCAGCCACCAACAGCAACTCAACGATCCGGCGTACGCGGCGACGCCGATCCAGCCGATCCTCTGCGCCAGCCACCTTCGGTGTGGGCGCCTGGCGGTGCGCGGACACGGTCGGCAGGGCAGCTGGGCCGGGCGCCGGCGCGTGCGATCAGCCTGTCTGCGCCGTGCGCAACGCGGCCCGGACAGCCTGATCTGCGGTGTCGACATGCTCCAAGCCGGCGATCTCGTCACCATCTGCGTCCTGCACTCGCCATCCACCAAGACAGATGACCGGCACCCCTCCGCGCCGCTTGGCGAGAGCCACCTCGCTGAGCGTGCCCCACGAGCCGCCGACGACGATCACCGCGTCGGCGCTCCAGATCAGGATCGCGTTGCGGGCCTCGCCCATGTTGGTGACGATTACTGCCGACAGGTCCGGCGAGGCGCCGCTGCGGTCGGCGTTCGGCCGCACCCCGATGACAAGTCCGTTGGCGGAGCGTGCGCCGGATGCTGCTGAGGCCATGACGCCGGTGCCGCCACCGCACAGCACCACAGACCCGGCCTCAGCGAGGAGCCTCCCAACACGCTCAGCGTTGACATGGTCGTCGGGCGTGGCATCGCGGGGTCCGCACACGGCAACCTGAAACGGCACTCGGATCTCCTCATCGTCTGGCGGTCGCAGAAGCCGGGCAGTGATGCAGTGGGCACTCTGAGGCCATCGAATGGCTGTCTGGACGGATGGCGGTCGTGGTTGCGCAAGGTGCTGGGGGTCCGTGGTTCCGGAAGGCAGTCCTCGCCCTCTCGGTCTGAATGATGTGTTGGGCAAGCCTCGTTGGTGATCGACGAACGCGGCGATGGTCCTCCGGGAAGGGCTACAGGAGGTCAAGCACGTTCAGGATGCTGCGTGCCAGTTCGGGAGTCGAGGCGGCGATGAATGTCTGTCGGCGGTTCATGGCCTCGGCGATGTCTGCCATCGAGTTGAGCTGGTGGTCGAGTGGGAGTGGTATGCCGTCGAGGTCGATGACGGTGCCGCCGGCGGCGTGCAGGATGTAGTGGCCGGGGGCGAGGTCCCAGAGGGCGAAGCCTTTCGCGAACTCGATGGTGGCGTCGGTGGCCCCGGTGGCGACGTGACACAGGCTCACCGATCCGAAGTCGACGCCAACGCGCCCGCGGCTCTTCGCACCCGGTGGTCGTGTGCCGAGTGCCTCGATAAGCCGAGTCTGGTTGGCGAGTGGAAGCAGGCGCTCGGTCGGGCGCATCAGGTAGTTCGTGACGAGCGCATCCGATAGTGCCGTGCCGTGGTGCACGGCAACGCCTTGCGGCTGGCCGCCGTCTGTCGCGACGTAGGCGTGGTCGTCGCCGTGGGCGTCGCGCGCGGCGATGTAGAGCTGGATGTGGTGGAACAGGTCGCCGACGACGGCCGCGACCGGTCGGGCCAGGAACCGCGAGTACGCCATGACGTGGGTGTAGCCGAGGATCCCGCGGACTGCGAGTTCGCTGGTGTCCAACGGATCGACCAACACGACCAGGTCGGGATCCGGGTCGCTGCCGACGATCTCCGGGTCCGCCTCCTCCGAGGCGTAGACGAACCCGGGCAGCTGCGCGCGCAGTAGCTCCTTGTATCGGTCGTGGAGCCAGAGATCGTGCGAGGACAAGAAGTTGTCCTCGTGGCGCTGGTTCTCGCGTTCGCCGTGGCTGCCGGACAACGCCGAAGAGATCAGCCGGGGCCGGATCTCAGGGATGATGGTGCGGACCACGCCGACGAGAGTGGTCGCGACATCGGGCAGGCTGCCGGTACTCACAGAGGTTCCTTTCTGCGTGTCAGCTCGCGACCCCAGCCCGCGATCCATCTCGGCGGCGAACAGGCAGGCAAGCCTGCGCCCGTCCGCGCAGTCGGCCTCGGAGCAGGCGAGCTGGTATTGGCCCGGTCGAGGGCTGTGCGGTCGTAGAGATGTGCATGCTGGCCTCGGTCCGGAGCTGCGCGAGATGCTGGAGATGGTGGTCTGCCGACCCCGGCAGGCCCGTCAATGCTGATCAACAACCCGCGTCATCGTGGTGACCGTGTCGTCGAATGTATGGGTTGGTGTGGGTGATCGAGCCAGAGGGCGTGGTTGCCGCTGGTGTCGACGGTGAGGCCGAGCCGGTCGCGGGTGGGTTGGCCGAGCCGGCGCCAGGTGCGGTGTGCGGCGGTGAGTTCGTCCGCGATGCGGCGCGTGCCCCGTTGCTCGGTGTCGCCGTTCGCATCGATCAGGGCCCATGAGCCGTCGGCGCCAACCAGCCAGAGCTGTTCGGGTGCGCCGTCGGGGGTGAAGGTGATCCATCCGACGTCGGGGACAAGCAGCGCGGCGAGCATCGCGAAGTCGAGGTCGCCGAGCGTGCGGGAGGTCACGTCGACGTGGCCGCGGTCGCCGGCAGGGGCGTGGAGCGCGGCGTCGAACCGTTCTTGGGTGGTGCGGTCGGGTTGTTCGTCGCGGGTCGGCATGAAGTCGCCGTAGTCGGCGAGGAAGTGCCCGTGGGCGCGGTCGCCGTCAACGTCGAGCAGGGCCAGGGCGCCGCCGCCGAGTTCGGCGTAGAGGTTGAGCAGGATCCGGCCACCGGTGCGGGTCTGTCGGATCCACGCGGGCGGGACGGTAGGCGCGCTGACCGTGGCGATGATCCTGTCGTATCGCGCCCGGTCGGGCACGCCGTCGCGGCCGTCGCCGGTCACGATCGTCGGCGCGCGGCCGACCGCGGCGACCGCGGCGCGGGCCTGGTCGGCGAGGACAGGGTCGACCTCGACGCTGGTCACCAGATCATCGCCGAGCCGCTCGGCCAGGAGAGCGGCGTTGTACCCCGTGCCTGCGCCGATCTCCAACACCCGCTGCCCGTCGTGGACGTCGAGAGCTTCGAGCATCGTAGCCATCAGACCCGGGTCGGAACTCGACGAGGTCGGCGTACCCGGGCGCGGCGCGTGCCGGGCGTGGCCCCAGGCGGCAGGGTCGTTGTCGAGCTGCGTGACGACGCTGGTCACCGTGTACACCCGGTCGATCCACTCGGAATCGCTGGCGTCGACGGCGGCCCACTTCCCCGTCGGGGTCGGCCAGTAGAACCGGGGCAGGAACGGGTGCCGGGGCACCGTACGGAACGCGTGGATCCATGGCGCGGTGCGGAGGTTGCCGGCGTCGATGAGCTGGTCGACCATCCGGGTGTGCGCGGCTGCCGGGTCAGTCATGATGTCCTCGTTCTTGCTCGACGGTCAAGGCGTCCGCGATGGCCGCGGCGATCGGAAGGCCGGTGGCGTCTTCGATCCAACCCCACTGGCCGTTGGGGTTCACCTCCAAGAACACGTGCCGGCCGTCGGGGGTAACGACCAGGTCGAGCGCGCCGAACCGCAGGTTCAACGCGTCCATGAGACGGCACACCGCGGCGGCGACGGGCGGGGGCAGTTCGGTCACGCTGTAGGTGAGGTTCTCGTAGTCGGCGCGCCAGTCGGTACGGCCGGTGTCGCTCGTGGCATCGATTTGCGCGGTGTACATGCGGCCGTCGACGTAGGTGACGCGCAGCTCGTGAGACTTCGACACGGGCTCCTGGAACAGGTGTGCGGCGAGCCGGACGCCGGCCGGGTCGAGCTGCTCGGCCGCGACGGGCGTGCTGTACAGGATGCGGGGCGCGTCGCCGTCAGGGCCGCGGATGATGCTGGTGGACAGCGACTTGTACATCACCCGGCCGCCCAGTTCGGCAGCGAAGGTCGCAGCTCGCTTGTGGTCGTTGGTGATCAGCGTTCGCGGCACGTCGAGTCCAACCCGGCGCGCGGTGTCGAGCTGGATCGGCTTGTACTCGGCGCGGCCGATCGCGGCTGGGTGATTCAGCCACCGCGGGATCAGGTGCAGCACACCACCAAGCCCGCGCAGGCTTTCACGACTGGCCCATCGCTGGTCTGCGTCGGTGAGCCCTGCCGGGTACCGGAACCGGGCCGGCCGCCGGTAGTACGCACAGCTCACTTCGGCCAAGTCGAGCGTGCGGCCGGTGTCGAGGCGAAGATTGCCGGCCCAGCCCATGCCAAGCTCCGCGTTCAGTGTGAGCCGTTGGGGGAGGTCTCCCGGGTCGCAGCGGAAGACCGGTACGCCGCGCCGGTTCAGCTCGTCGACCACCATGTCGGCGGTCGGGTCGAACCACTGGGTGAGCACCAGAACCGTCCCGGGAGACCCCATCGTCAGTCCTCCCGCGTGTCTTCGTCGCCGTCCTGTGGCGTGCCGTCCCGGCTGGCCGTCGTGGTACTCGTCCGGCCGTCCGTATGCCGCGCCAGCGGCACCAGCTCCTCACCGTCACGGATCATCCCGACCTGCCGGTGGGTGTCGTAGCTCAGCGCGTTGACGTCAATCGGTTCGACCGTCGTCGGCTCGACGGCCAGCGTGACACCGAACGGCCGGGCAGCCGTTGGCATCTCGTTGTCGCCAAGCGGCAGCGCCGGGCGACCGAGCGGGAACTCATCGGTGACCGTGGACAGCGGGTCGCAGGTGGGGGTCAGTACGTGCACGTCGTACTCCGATCGTGGGGAACCGGGATGGGCACAACGGCCTTCCTTCTGGAAGAGCCAGTCCGGCCGGAACACCGGCGCGGACGCGGTGGGCGTGGCTGGCACCGCTGGACGTGGCAGCGTTCGGCAGCGGCGCGGATCGCCCGCACCACGCGGTCAGGGGCAAACCGTGGGGCAGCCCGCCGCGTAGGGTTCATCCGACGGGCATCTCTGGGCCCTGCCGACGCCGATGTGCCGCGGAGGTGCTCAACGCGACGGCGGTGAGGAGGGCAGCGCGGTTGGCCGCGGGCGCTGGGACGTGTACCGCGCCCCGCCTCGTCGCTACCCCTCAACACCGGACGATGCAGCCTGGGTTTCTCGCCACTCGGGGGCAATGAGTGAGTAGAGCAAGCTGTCACGCCATGCGCCGTTGGTGAAGACGTGGTCGCGGAGGCGGCCCTCGTAGGTGAAGCCCAGGTGTTTGACGACCGCGACCGACGCGCGGTTGTCCGGTCCGATGGCGGCGCTGATGCGTCGTAGGTTCAGGTGACCAAAGCCGAACCGGATCGCAGTTCGGGCTGCGTCGGTGGCGTAGCCACAGCCCCAGTACTTGGCGCCGATCGCGTAGCCCAGCTTCGCAGCACGCACGCCGGCCAGGCCGAGCCGCACAAATCCGACCAGCTCATTGGCGACGTCCACGGCGAAGTAGTACTCGACTCGATCCGGGCTCTGCGCCCGGTCGAGGGCGCCACGGATCATGGCCTCGGCCTGGGCACGGTTTCTGCTGTCGAACGACAGCCAGGTCGTCACCCGGTGGTCGCCGATGATGCGGTGCACAGCGTCAACATCGGTGAGGGCAAACTCTCGCAGAATGACGGATTCGCCGACAAGCCTGATCGGGTCCACGGCGTCTCCTATCGGCTGTGGCTGGAGGCGGCGACCACACGAGTGAACGTTTCGATTTGCTCTTGCAGTTGCTGGGCGAGTGGATCGGCCGCATGGGGGGAACGGGACAAGGCATCGTGGACGCGGTACACGGAGCGCACGATCCCGTTGATCCGCTGGGCTGGGGGCAGTTCCAGCACGGGGGCAAGCGCGTCTGCCGCGCCCTCCAGATCGGGTCGTGCGCCCTGGATCCGCGCAACAGCAAGGTCGGTGGCGCTTCCCGCCGAGTCGCCGAACGCCCATTCCTGCGGGTGCTCGCGGTACGCCGCGACCGCCTCGGTGCCGTAGTGCTCGGCGGATGCCTCTTCGGCCGGTAGCCATGCGTAGGCGTCGGCGGTGTAGTACAGCTGCCGCGCCCGGCCAAAGGTGCAGATGCCCCCCAGCTCGTCCAGCTCGTCGGCCTGCACGCGGTTGGCTGCTTCCTCAGCACGTTGGATCGCGCCCTTGGCGGCCTCGGCGTTTCCGAGCGCAGCCCAGCTTCGCGCTTCACTGACCGGCAGCCACACCGAGGCGGAACCGCGGCTGAGTGCAGCATTCTGTTGGCCGTGCTGGGCGTAGCGGATCGCTTCGTGGTGCCGGCCCGCCCAATAGGCGATCAATGCCTGCATGCCGCGCAGCCACGCCCGCAATCCATGGTGGTCAGCGCTGTCTGCGCACACGTAGGCCGTACGGGCCTGGGTCGCTGCGGCGTGCGGTTCGGCCACATCGTGTGACGCCTTGGCCAGCAGCCCACCGACGACGCCGCCAGCCAGAAACAGTTGCCGGGCGTCCTGCGGTCGCTGCCGCTGTTCGAGCAGCGTGAAGATGGTGTCCTGAAGATCGACCAGATCACCGAGGATCACATGGAGGGGCTGGACCTGGTAGTCGAGGGCGAGACGGCGTAGATCGTCGAGGATCTGTTCCATCGTCTCCGCCGGCAGCGCGCCGTTGTTCAGGGTCGAGAACTTCCGTGCGCGTTGGGCCGCCATGCTGACCATCGCTTTCTCTGCTCCGGCGCCAGCTATGGCAGGGCCTGGGGCAGGGTTGGTCTGGGGGAGGGTAGTCAGAGCGCCGTGAACGATCTCGTCGGTGTAGGGCTGAAGCAGCTGATCGACTGACACACCGAACATGCGCTGCAGAACCCGCCGGGTCGGCGCCGACACGGTGCGACGCTGCCCAGACGCGAGCCGGCTCAGATGCCGGGCACCAAGCGTGACGTCGGTGTTCAGCTCCCGGGCAGTGGCCTCGAAGCTACGAACGATGTCGTCGTAGGTGTCCTCCTGCCGCTGCCACAGCAGATACTCCAGCACCGTCCGAGGCTTCCGGGTCCGGTTGCTGCGACCTGCCACATCGGCCCCCTTCCTCCACGGTCACGACCGACTGTCGCGCCCCAGACCCCCCGAAGCAACAGAGGTCCGCCTTTGGTCCGGTAGCGGTCGCAAAAGGGACCGAACCAAACCGTCGCATGGCCCAGGGCACCTCACACACCCTTCATGGTGACTCAACACATCTCGCCCGTCACAGTGGGGAGCCCGGCATGACCACCCGAACTGCACAAACACCCGAGAGTCGCCTGATAGGCGGCGCGGAGCCGCTGACAAACACCCGGCCCGGTAACCGGCCCGACGCCGTCATCGGCGTCAGCGCATGCCGCCGCACGGCCGCCCGCGGCCGATCCACCAACCAGGCGGGCGCCGTCCCCGGCTTCGAGCCTGCCCCGCCATGGCCAACACCGAGCCTCCGGACCAGTGCCTCCATGAACAGCGAGTCGGTCAGCACGCCGGCCCACCCAGCGCCATCGCCTTCCACAACCACAGAGAGGCAGGCATCAGCGCCCATGATCAAGCTTGTCGATGTCCCGACCGAAGACACCGCTCGCGCCGACGTCGCCCCATCCGAGGAAGACCGGGCCTACTGGCAACGACGCCTTGAGTGCCTGACCGAGGCATGGCTGGGCGTGCGCTGCGAGCGTGACCTTGCCATCTACCGGCTGCACCAGCACGGCATGCCGGTGCGTGAGATCGCCCGACTGGCAGACGAGTCTTCCCACGTTGTCGCAGACACCATCGCCGCCGCGGCGGGCGATCCCAACATGGCCGACTACCAGCCCGGCCCGCTCTGGCACGAGTTCTGGCCGAAGTACTGACGACCGCCGATCCACGACGGCGACCAGGACCCGACAGCTGGCAGCTACCCGGCGCGACGATCTGCCACGATCTATCAGGTCTGCTGACGATCCTGCGACGCACCGGACTTCCTGGTCCGGCCCGACGGACAGTGGGTGTGCCTCGAACTGGACCCCAACGGCCAATGGGCCTGGACCGAACAGTCCGCCGGACTATCGATCAGCAGCGCGCTGGCCGACCTGCTGGAAAGGGGCAGCATCACGTGACCACCACCGACGCCAACCACATGCCTGTGGAACAGCGTGCCTCACAACTTCGGCGCCGGATGGTGGACGCCCTGCTCGCCTCCGGTGACCTGGTCAGCCCCGAGTGGCAGGCGGCGTTCACCGTCGTGCCCCGCCACGTGTTTGTGCCCGAGTTCTGGCAGCAGGGCCCAGGCGGCCAGCAGCATGTCGGCGCGCACACAGCAGACGCCTGGCTGACCGGCGTCTACGACGACCGGGTCCTGATGATCCGGCCCGACGGCGGCTCGTCGTCTACCGTGCCGAGTCTCATGGCCGTGATGCTGGAGGCCCTGGACGTCACCGACGGGCAGCGGGTCTTGGAGATCGGTACCGGGTCCGGGTACAACGCCGCCCTGCTGTGTCACCGGCTCGGCGGCCAGAACGTCACCACCGTCGACATCAACCCCGAACTGGTCACCGACGTTCGCGTTCGGCTCTCCGAGGCCGGATACCGTCCGACCGTCGCGGTCGGCGACGGCGCGGCGGGCTGGGCCGACGGCGCCCCCTATGACCGGCTGATCGCAACCTGCGCGGTCGACACCATCCCACCGGCCTGGCTGGAACAGGTCCGCTCCGGCGGCCGGATCATCGTCCCGATCGCCACCGGAATCGCCGCACTCACCGTTACCCGGCCCGGCGGAGCGGACGGACCGTTCCTCGCGATCTCGGCGTACTTCATGCCGCTCCGCGGCGCCGACGAACCCGCCGCGGTCGACACGATCCTGGCCGTCGCAGCCGACCCCACCCTCCCGGCACGCGCAACGACACTCGGCGCCGATGTGTGGTTCGACAACGCATTCCGGTTCCTGCTCGCCGCTACCCTTCCCGGGCTACGACTGCTCACCAGCGACCCCGCACAACAGACCGCGATCGTCACCCACCCCGACGGATCCTGGGCTCGTCTGGCCGACGGGAAAGTCACCCAGGGCGGCCCGCGCGACATCTGGGCCATCGTCGAACGCACGCGTCGCCAATGGGATCGGCTCGGTCACCCCAACCGCGAACGCTTCACCCTCACGGCCACCGGCAACCACCAACACATCCGCCTCGCCAACACCGCCCTGGCCTGGCGCCTGCCGACCACAGCGCCGTAACGACTCGTCGACCAGACCGGATCGAGCGGTCACCGCCTGCCCATCCAGCCGCAGTTCGCCGATCCGCATCTATCACGCACCCACGCTCCCCGGGGGGTCGGGGACGCTTGAGACGCGTAGGCGTCCCGCGGGTGTGGTACCGCCGTCCGGCGTGGTCTGCCTACGGTGACCTGCCATGGACGACCTTGTGGGCTGGGCGGCGGGAATCGCGCGTCGGTATCTCACGACGCCGGAGTTCACCGAGCGGCGGTGGCGGCATGTGCAGGCAGTAGCGGCAAAGGGTGAACGGCTGCGGCCGGTGGCCGGCGGCTCGGCGGACCTGTTGCACGCGGCGTGTTGGGTGCACGACATCGGCTACGCGCCGCAGCTGCACGACACCGGCTTCCATCCCGTTGACGGTGCGCGCGCGTTGCGCCGGTGGGGTGCCAGCGAGCAGTTGTGTGGCCTGGTGGCGCATCACTCGGGTGCCCGGCATGAGGCGCAGCTGCGTGGCCTGGGAGCAGAGCTTGCCGAGTTTCGTGACGAGCCCGGGCAGGCCCGCGACGGGTTGTGGTTCTGCGACATGACCACCGGCCCTGCCGGGGCGGAGCTGAGTTTCGAGGCGCGGCTTTGTGAGATCCGGCAACGCTACGGCGCCGATCACACCGTGCCGCGGGCGATCGCGGCGGCGGCGCCGGAGATCCGAGCCGCGATCCACGCGGTGCAGCAGCGCGCCGCGCAGGTGGGCGTGCGGCTGGGTTAGCGCAGCGCGGCGGTGACGCCGGCGAGGTAGTCGTCGATGCGGGCCCGGATGCGGGGGTGCATGGCCAGCGATCCGATCTGCTCGGGGCTGAACCAGCCGACCTCGTGCGATTCGCTGCTGACCTGCAGGCTGCCGCCGACCGGGCGGGCGGCGACACAGACGGAGAACTCCTGCCGGACCTCCCCGTCGCTATAGGCGAACACGTGGCCGGGGTCGGTGTAGACGCCGATCACGTAGCGGGGCGTGACCTGCAGGCCGGTCTCCTCGCGGACTTCCCGCATCACGGTCTGCGCGATCGACTCACCGAGTTCCATGCCGCCGCCGGGCAGCGCCCACAGGTCGTTGTCGACCCTGCGCTGCAGCAGGATGCGGCCGTCTTCGCCGGCGACCACCGCGGAGGCCGCCGGGACCAGCGAGTTCGCGGCCGGCGCCGCCGGGTCGTTGTAGTAGTCGATCCGGCTCACGCGCTGTCCCGATCCTGCGGTCGCGACTGGTCGACCGACGCCGGAGTGGCGTGCTGCCAGATGCTGTCGAAGTGACCGGCGAACTGGCCGAACAACCCTCCGGGCCGCACCTTGCGCAGATGCAGCAGCGGGGCTTTCGCGCCGGTCGTCGCGTACAGGTGCGGGGTGACGAGCATCTGATCATCGAACCGGAAGATCGAGTTGTACAGCGGGGTGTCCTGGAACCGCAACTCGAAGCCAGGGCAGCCGAACAGGCCATCGAGCATGCTCAGCGTGGTGTTGATCCGCACCACCAATGTCAGCGGCGTGCCCTCCTCGGCATCCCGGTACCGGACATGCTCAGAGTCCGGGTCGGCGATCACCGCACGGATCCGGCACCCGTCCTCGCACTTCGACCGCAGCGTCTCAACCAGCTCCGGGTGTTGCAGAGCAAGGAAGTAGAGGGTGTAGCCGAGCAGATCGATCCGGTCGCTGGCGCGACTGATCAGATCCCACCATCGCTGGGTCGGCAGATCGGAGCGGTAGGTGTAGGCGGCGACGATCTCGGCATCGACCGGCGCCGCGGCAGGGGCCCGGCCGATCGTCGGCCACAACCAGCTGTCGTCTTGCTGCAGGAGTCCCGCCACCAGCCGCCTGGTCTCTGGCCTCTTCGGTGGCCGTCCACGCGACAGCCATCGATACACGGTCTTGGGATCGACCTCGGCAGCCTGCGCCAGACGTTCGACGCCGATACCGGCCTGATTCATGGCGGCACGTAGACGTTCGTTGGCTGCCACCACTCCTCCATGCGGCGAGGACGGCTGGGACGCCACGAAGACTACGGCAAGCGTCCCAACCGTCACCGCAACGCGGTCGCCGTGTCGGGCCCGGCACGATCCACTGTTCTCACCACGGCCGACGCCGACCCGCGCCGCACGCACGGGCCCCCACGGCGTCGGCCGTGACCGACCCGCCGCGGCACGCTCCGCGGCCTGCCGGATCACCGCTGACCGTTCCCACCACCGCAGCGAAAGGACCGCCGCCGTGACCGTCACCCTTCCCGACACCACCCTCACCAGCTCACCGCTCGACGCCGGCCACGCCTCGGCCGACCCGGAACAGCAGCCCTCGGTTCCGTGTCGCACCACCGATGTCCCGGCCGAGGGCACTGCGTCCGCCGCGGCCGTCGGCACCGAGGAGGAGCGGGCCTACTGGCAGCGACGCCTGGAGCGTCTGACCGAGGCATGGCAGGGCGTGCGCTGCGAGCGCGACGTCGCCATCTACCGGCTGCATCAGCAGGGCGTGCCGGTCCGCGAGATCGCCCGCGTGGCCGACGAGTCGCCCCACGTTGTCGCGGACATGATCGCCACCGCGGCGGGCGATCCGAACATGGCCGACTACCCGCCCGGCCCGCTCTGGCACGAGTTCTGGCCGAAGTACTGACCACCGCCGATCCACGACCGTCCACACAGGACTGGAGGGAACTGCCTTGTGCGGTGGGTGTGGTACCTCCTTGTGGTGGCGTCGATCGCCGGGACTCAGCGTGCGACAGCGATCGGCGGCAGCGCCTCGCGCGGCGCGTACCGCAGCTGGGCCAGTGGTTCGCCGCTCGCCCAGGCGTTGAACGCCTTCACATACAACGCCACGTGTTCCCGCGTGTCACGTCGGCGTTGGACCTGACCGGCCTGCTTGCGGGCCATCGTCAACATCAGGTTCCGGAACCTCAACCGCGGATCGGCACGCGCCAGCCCGGCACCGTCAATAATCCCGTCGAACCACGGCTCCAGCCGCTTCGGCTTGTTCACCCGCCCCAGCAGGTAACTCGCCGCCCCGGCCGCGCTCTTGATCATGCCGGTTGCCGCCGCGATCTGATCCCCCACCGCGACCGCATCCCGCAGCCCCGGATTCGCGGCGAGGGTTTCCAGGATCTGATGGTTCGTGACCGCAGCGCTACCACCCGACCAGGCACCGTCGGGACGGTTGTCGTACAGCCACACGGTGCGCACCATCGACGCCAACTGGACGGTCGACTTCTCCCCCTCGATCGCCAACACGTCTGCGGCGTTACGGCGCCGGCCGGTGTCCAGCACGTCGAACGTGTCAGCGTCCACGTCGGTGAACACCAGCATCTCCACCGGCACACCGGCCTCCACCACCGCGGCAAGCCGATGCTGCCCGTCGACCAGACGGCCGTCGGCGCCGACCGCGATGCCCTGATGCGTCACCTGCCAGTCCCCACGCCGCATCGCCTCCGCGAACGTGCGCACCAGCGACGCCGACAACGGCCGGTTGCTCGTGTTGGCCTTCAACAGCGTTGCGGCCTTCTCCGGGGTGATCTTCTGAACCCTGCTACGCATCGAGCAGTACTCCTGTCTCCCGCTCACCGCCGTACCACGGGGCCGGGGATCGATAACCCGACCATTATCCCCACCGACCTCAGCACCCACGACATCCGTCACCAGAACAAAGCACACCGGCCCGCCGACGACAGGCCGGACGCAATGGTGCTGCCGACTCTGCGGTGCACCAAGTCACTCCGGGACGGAGCCAGGGTGGTTTCCAGCGGTCATCGCGACCCCGGGTGGTTCGGCGAGGTTAACAGCGCGGTGAAGAGTGCGGCTGGTGGGCGGTGTCCGAATAGCTCGGGGCCGGTGGCGGTGGACGGCCCGCAGAACTCGAAAGCGGCCATGTCAGCGCGCCTTCCCGCCGAGCAGATCCGCTTCCTGGAGTGTCCGGAGCAGCCGCTCCGCGGCAGTCCGTGCCGCGTCGTGCTCGCCCGGATGGGTGAGCGGCCCGGTCTGCTCGATCGTCCATTCGAAGATGGTGTCCAGCGGGTCCGTGCCGCCTGTGAGGCGGGCCGCCAGATCGGCGGCTTGCGCGTCGACAGCACCGCCCCGGTAGTCACCGACGGTCTGTGCGATGACTGCTCCGATGACCTCGGCGCGCTGCATCTCCAACGACTGGTTCACGTCAGCTCCTTGCTGGTGCGCATCGATTCGGCCCGGGCAGTGAGTCGCCACCGTACGCGGAGGGCGCGTTGGAAGGCGTCCGGTGTCTCGGCCATGGTTCAGTTCTCCTGCTCCTGGTCTGGGGTGCCCGGCGGCGCGGCGCTGGTCGTCGCGGACGGCGGCGCCGTACGTGCGGGTCATGTTCTTCGGGTCGACGCCGGAGTTTGTCGGCGAGCCGGGTCCAGGGGTAGCCAACCAGACAGGTGGGCGACCTTCCGGGAGGTGAAGGCCGTGCGCGGCAGCATCTCGCTCCGACCCCGCGAGCATCGCGCCGTCGCACAGGTGGCCTTGGATCCTGCATGATGAGGCCGTGACGCAGACGATGGGCGGTCCGGCACCCCGGCCCTGCGAGTCCTGACCGTACCGCCAGGACGTCCCGTCAGGCATCTGGGCACACGATGAGTACGAGCGGCTCCGCGCCTACGACGCCGAGACTGCTGTCCTACCCGTGGGCCTCTTCCAGTGCCACCAGCGACAGTCCGCAGACCCCAGGGCTCAGCTCTGTGCCGGATGGGTCGGCTGTCATGGCGACAAGCTCCTCAGTTCCGCATCGCCGTCGGCTCCGGGCGACTTAAGTGACCCGGGTCGTTGCCCGGATCAGGGCCGTCCGCTGCTGAACAGGTGAAACGGCTGGTCGTCGTTGGCGATCTGTCGTGGTCCGATGTCGTATGACGAGCATGTCGGGCGATGATGTCGTAGGCGGCTCATAGGGTGTTCCTTTCGTTGTGATCGGAGGCCCCCGATGTCGTCGACAGAGCCCGCCCGCACCGACACGGACCTGCGTACCGCGGCCGAGACCGGTGACCTGGATGCCATGTGCGGATTGGGGATCCTGACCGAGGAGCAGGGTGATTCCGACGAGGCCGAGCGCTGGTTCCGGCGCGCCGCGGTGGCCGGGCATGGGCAGGCCATGTGCCGACTGGCTTCACTGCTGGATGACCGCGACGAGTTTCGGGCGGCCGAGCCGTGGTACCGGCGCGCGATCGACACCGGCCACACGCACGCGGCGCTCGCGCTGGCCGTCAGCTACGAGAATGCCGGCCGTACGGACGAGGCCGAGCGGTGCTTCCGGCGCGCCGCCGACACGGGTGATCTGCCCGCGGAGACGATGTACCTGCTGGGGTTGCGCCGTGAAGGGCACGGCTTGGACGGTGAAGCCGAGCGCTGGTACCGGGCCGCGGCCGAGGGCGGTGACCTGGACGCCATGCACCGCTTGGCGGTCCTGTTGGACATCCGGGGCGACAGGTCAGAGGCTCTCCAGTGGTACCAGCGCCGCTTCCGGCGGGATGCCGACGCCGGTGGCGTGAGCGCGATGGTCCGTCTGGGAGACACGCTGTGCAGGGCCGACGAACCGCAGGAGGCCCAGCAGTGGTACCGGCGCGCGGCCGACGTCGGCGACGTCGACGCGATGCGGAAGCTGGGAGACCTGCTCCGCAGGGCCGACGACACGCACGGGGCTGAGCGGTGGTACCGGCGTGCGATCGAGGCCGGTGCGACGGAAGCGATGCCGGAACTGGCCGACCTGCTGGCCCGGCGCAGTGTTGCCGAGGGAGCCGAGTGGTGGTACCGCTGCGCGATCGGCGCCCGCGAGGAGGACGCGATGTTCCGGCTGGGGTCGATGCTTGCCGACGACTCGATTGCCTTCGCCTGGGACAAGGAGAAGGACGACGACCCAGTCGACGAGATCAGGGCCGCGCTCGACAGGCTGCCGCTGGCGCAGGTCATGCCCTTGGTGCACGCCGCCCGGGAGCGCGATCCGGAGGCGGGACGCACGCTGGGGTCGCTGCTGATCGCGCGGGGCTACCGCAAGGAGGGCACGCGGTGCTACTGGACCGCTGCCCGGCATGGTTACCTGCCAGCCGTGTCCGAGCTGGCGGAGCTGCTGCGTGCGGAGGCCCCGCGGGAGACCGAGTCGGACGACGACGATGCGGACGACGAGCTGGACGAGACCGACCGTGCGTGCCGGCTGGAGCAGGTCCTTGCCGCATGGGACGACCGCGACGCGGGTGAGCCGCGGTACCGGCGCGCGGCCGCCAGCGGTCGCCCGGTCGCGATGAACTGGCTGGGCGTTCTGCTGGTCCATTGGGGCGACACCGGCGAGGCCGAGCAGTGGTTCCGACGCGCCGGCGCTCAGGACCGCTGCGTCGGGCCGCGCCTCAACCTGGCGGTCCTGCTGGACGACCAGGGCCGGCAGGAAGAGGCGCGCCAGTGGCGCCAGCGCGTCGCGGACCGCTTCGCTCAGGAAGTGGCCGAGAGCGAGGCCGAGGCCCTGGAGGATCGAGGGCTCACCCGTTACGACGACAGGACCTACCGGGAGCGGGCCCGGAAAGCGGTGCAGTGACAGGGGACGGCGAGCCTGGGCGACTCGTTGTCGCCCCTGGCTGCTGTACCTCGCGGCTGGCTGTTCGCCTGTGGCGCGGCTAGTTTCCGGCGGTTATCGCAACACCGAGTGGTTCGGCGAGGTTACAGCGCGGTGAAGAGCGCGGCCGGTCTCGGCGGTGTCCAGACGGTCGATGTGGATACTGGCCCAGTGCCACCTCGTGCTGTCTTGCTGATCGGGATGACAGGATCCGGAAGACGGTCCTCTCCCAAGCCCTCACCCGGCGCGGCTTCGTGCGCCTCTCCGCGGATGAGGACCTCCACAGGCTGCACAGCAGATACGGCGTCGACTGCCCCGAGCACGAGTACGTCCAACGTCAACGACCAGTCGTCGATCAGGTACGCGGGCAGCTGGCCGCCCAGCTTGCCGGCCGGAGTGACGTGGTCCTGGACTACGGCCTCTGGCTACGCTCGGAACGAGAATCGTGGAAGGCCACCGTTCGGGAAGCGGCCTCCCACCCCGGATCGCCACCGCGCTTGTTCTCGGCGTCGACCGCCACCACGCGACGCCATCCGGCCCGGCGCGGCGGACCCTAGACTCGCGGCATGCACTCCCCCCGCCTCACCGTCGACTTCGGCACGTCCAACACCGCCGCCGTCCTGACGCACCCGACGGGGCGTACGCCGCTGCTGTTCGAGGGCTCACCGTTGCTGCCGTCCGCGGTGTACCTGCCGGACGACGGGGAACTGTTGGTGGGTCGGGACGCCGAGCGTTCGGCGGGCGTGGCGCCGGAGCGCCTGGAACCCAACCCGAAGCGGCGGATCGACGACGGTACGTTGTGGCTCGGTGACCGAGAACTGCCCGTCGCTGACGCCATCGCGGCGGTGGTGCGGCGCGCGGTCGACGAGGCGGGCCGGGTGGCCGGCGCCTCGGTCACCGAGGCGATCCTCACCCACCCCGCGCAGTGGTCGCGCCCGCGGCTGGCGGTGCTCACCGAGGCCGCCCACACGGCCGGCCTGCCCGACGTACGACTGGTCCCCGAGCCGGTCGCCGCCGCCGCGTACTTCGTGACCGTGCTCGGTCACCAGGTGCCCGTCGGTCGCTGCATCATCGTGTACGACCTCGGCGGCGGAACGTTCGACGCCGCGGTCGTACGCCGCGGCGACACCGGTTTCGAGGTGCTGGCCGCTGCCGGCCTGCCGGACGTCGGCGGTCTGGACCTCGACGCGGCGATCGTCGGCCACCTGCGGTCGGTCGTCGGCACGGACAGCTGGAGCCGCCTCGACTGGCCCGACTCCCCCGCCGACCGCCGTGCGCGTCGGCTGCTCTGGCAGGACGCGCGCGCGGCGAAGGAGCAGCTCACCCGCCACTCACGCGCCGAGCTGCACGTCCCGCTCGCCGAAACGGACGTGCACCTGACCCGCGACGAGTTCGAGACGCTCGCCCGGCCGCTGCTCGACCGTACGGTCGAGCAGACCATGGCGACGCTGCGCGCCGCGCGCATCGGCCGCGAGTCGGTCGCCGGTGTGTTCCTCGTCGGTGGCGCCAGCCGCGTCCCACTCGCGGCAAGCCTGCTGCACCGCACGCTCGGGATCGCACCGACGGTGCTCGACCAACCGGAACTGGTCGTCGCCACCGGCGCCCACACCGTCCCGTCCGCGGCCGGTGTTCCGATGCCGCCGCTCACCCCGCCCGCCGCTCTGACGGCCACCGCACCGGCGTCCTCCTCCCGTCCCACCGCTGCCGCGTCGGCTACCGGCGCAGCCGGATTCGGTTCCGGCCCGGAGGCGGGAGCGCACGCCATACCGCCGCGGGCGATCGACCTGGTCGAGTCGACGCGCACGTCCGGCGCCGCGCCGGACGATACTCCGCTGCCGGCAGATCCGGTGTCCCACAACAGATCCGAGGCACCTATCGGCGTGTCGTACGGGCCGCCGGCGACCGCCACCGGAACGCCGGTGGCCGATCCGCGCACCGGACGCACCGAGCGACGGCTCGCCACCGCCGCGGGCTGGACGGCGATCGCCGCCGGCATCGCGTACGACGGCTGGCGGCTGGCCCTCATGCCGACGGTGCCGCTGGCACTGGTGTTGGCGCTGTACCTCGCGGCCGGGATCCTCGCGCTGAGTCGCCGTCGCTGGGCGGGCCTCGGCCTGCTCGTCGGATACGCGGGGTTCGATCTGCTCGCCACACTTCCGACCGGGGCAGCGGCCTTTCAGATCCCGCCGTGGATGCTCGTCTGTCACATCGCGCTGTACGCGGCCGGAGTCATCGCGGCGGTCGCCATCGTCCGGCAGGTCCGGGCGACGGGGCTGCACCGCCCCGCCCACCCGCGGCTGGCGGCGGCGGTGACGGTGACGGGGCTGGCCATGGCCGTGGCGTACCTGCCGCTCGGCTACTGGCCGTACGACCTGCCGGTGGTGGTGGGTGCCGCCGCGCTGGTTGTCCTCGCGCCCCGGGTGCGGCCCGTCGGGCTCGCGGTCGGGCTCGGTGCGAGCTGGGCGGCGGTCGGCGTCGGCGTGCTTCTCCAGATGGCGGCCGGGGAGATCGGGCTCGGCATCCATCTCCTCTTCGCCGCGCTGTCCGTGGTGTTCCTGGCGCTCGCCGGCACGTACGCCGGCCGACTCCGCCACCCCTGACCGTCGAGCCCTCCGGACGGCGGCACGCGTCGCGTCCACAACCAGCCCTATGGCAAGCGGCCGGTGTGCGGGCAGCGGCGGAGATGCGCCGAAGGAGCCGGGGACACGAACGGCGCCGGAGCGTCGAACCGACTCGAACACAGTGCGCCTCGGCGAGCGTCCAGCAGCCGCCATCATCTGCGGCTGCGAACTCGGCCGACGCTCGGCCACACAATCGGAGCAGCGCAACAGAGAACGCAAGACCCTCACGCATCAGCAGCGCAAGCCGGCCCGCGACGCCTCGTACCTCGGGCGCTTCCTCGGTGATCATCGAACAGCCAGAGGCCAAGAAGATGATCTCCGAACAAGCAAGAGACCAGGTCAGACGCGGTGCCTAACCTGGTCTTGATGGTGCGCCGCCAGGGACTCGAACCCCGAACCCGCTGATTAGGAGAACTCAATCTCCTGATCGGAAATGCCAGCAGCTACCCCCCACTACAGCACCTTCCGGTCCTCCACCCGTGGCCAGCCACACCCACCCGACCGACGCCACGGCATCGACAGCAATGGCTCGATACGTTCCCACAACTGGCCGGAGACGATCCACCGCGGCTGTTGACCCCTGCGCGCATGCCTGTCGTACCGACCAAGATCAACAACACAGTCCAGAACCCAAGATCAATTTTGTTAGAACCTCTTACTCCAGAGACCTACCGCAATGCCCTCGACTACACCTCACCCATCCCTCTGTTTGCTACCGGCACAGCTGCCGCGGACCACGGCCAAGCCGCCATCACCACGCCGAGCCCTGCCGCGGTGCGCTCCATCGACAAGATCCTCCGCGCCCGCGGTGACATCGCTGACTCGTCGCCCGGCCACAACCCGGCTGAGGGCTCCGATAGCACGACGGTGACGACGGTGGCGACGCCCGCGACGACGTCCGCCTGGTTGAGGCCAGCTACGACGAACGACCGGCAGCGGACCGATCCCCGTGACCTCGCCCGGCCCTGTACGGCTGACCTGGTTGCTGCGGCACGTTCTGCGGCCGGTCAGATGAGCATGGCGACGAGCGCACCCGCCAGCAGAGCAGGCCCAATCCCGATACCCGTGCTCCGCCTTGCTCGACCGGCCAGGACCAGCCCGACAGCGGCGGCGGCAGCGATGCCGTATGCGAGCAGCAGCCCAAGGATGACGCGATCCCAGCTGAACCAGGCGCTCAGCCCTCCGGTCACCGCAAGCAGCTTCACATCGCCGTACCCAGTCGTGCCGGTGGCGAGCACCAGCACCGTTCCTGCGACGAGGATCGCGCCCGCGGCGATCAGGAGCCGCGCTATGCCCGCTCGGGCGCCCGGTGTTCCCGCCGCCCACGCGATCCCCGCACACACCAGCACAGCCCCCGCCAGCGTCACAACGAATACGTCGGGCAGCCGATGCCGCCGCAGGTCACTGATCGCCAACGGCCCAGCCAGCACCGCCAGCACCCAACAGGCAGCGACGATGGCGGTCCCGCCGACAACGATCGCGACCGCGAGGGCGAGCCCCGCACCCACACCGCACACCAGCACGCGGACCAGTAACGGTGCGGGCGCCCCGGCCCACCAGCGGGCAGACAGCCGGATCCGGCCGCTGGGCGGCACCGACCAGGCCACGCCCGCCAGCGGCACCCCGGCCGCAGCGCCCGCTCCGGCCGCAACACCGATCAACCAACCGGCCGCCATGCTCCCACCTACGCAGCCAGGCAACTCACGGCCTCGGCAAGTGGTGTCGCCGGCCGGCCGGTCAGGCGGGCGACATGATCGGTGACCGCGGCCATCTCACCGGCGGCGATCGCCCGGTAGGTGGACACCCACGCCTCGACCTGCCGAGCCGGACCCGCACCGTCCCGCGCCCGGTACGCCTGCCGGAGCGTCTCCGGCCGGTAGCTCACGCGTCGGCCGCAGGCGGTGGAGGCGGCGTCGGCAACCTCGTCGAGCCCCACCGCGGCCGGGCCGGTCAGTGTGTAGGTTGCGCCGGCCTGTCCGCTGACGCCGGTGAGGATGTTGGTGGCCGCCTCAGCGATGTCGTCCAACGCGACGGCCGCCACCCTCCCGTCCTCCGCGGGGCCGCGGATGGCGGCGCGGCCGTCGGTCAGGTCGCGCCCGACGAACTCGGCGTAGAAGTTGTTGCGCAGGATGATGTGCGGGATGCCGGAGCCGGCGAGGTGCTGCTCGGTCCACCAGTGATCCCGCCCGTGCACGAACGTCGCCTCGGGCCACGGCGTGCAGAACGACACGTACACCACCAGTCCGACGCCGGCATCCTGTGCGGCGCGCAGGAACTCGCCTTGCTGGGCAACACGATCCGGGGTGGCGGTTGCCGACACCAGCAGCACCCGCTCGACACCGGTCAGCGCACGGCGCATCGCCGTCCGATCCCCGTAGTTGCCGGGCATCACCCGGGCGCGAGGCAGCCGCGGCGCGCGGCGTGGGTGGCGGGCGATCATCGTCTGCGTGATGCCGGCTGCGGCCAGCCGGCGGGCGACGCGGCCACCGAGCTGGCCGGTCACCCCGGTCACGGCAACAGATCCGTTGGCAGACATGACAATCCCCTCTCGCCACGGTGATGGGCGTTGGGGGGCCGCCGTGTGCCGGAACCGTAGCCAGCACGGGGTGGCGGTCGGAACTGTCGACGGCTGAGGTTCGCTCAGACGGCGTAACGACTCCCAGCGTCCCGTGACCTGCACGGTCGGGGGTGGACGCAGGACCGGTAGCCTGGCAGTCGCATCGTCGCCCACTCAAGCGTGATGCATCGAGCGGCCCGCACCGAGTCTTCTGTGGTGCGGGCCGCTCTCCGTCCCTCAGCGCTACTGGTCGGGTCCGGTGTGGCGTGGGGACAGTGCGGCGGCCGGCACGAGTTGGTGCAGGTCCAGGCGCAGCCGTCCGTTGCGCGAGCGGACGGTGAAATCGCACAGGCCCCACCAGGACCCGCTCGCCATCCGGTGCCACCCCCGCAGTGACCCCGGCACGGTGCCCGACAGATCGATCCCGAGCGACCGGACCCGCAACGGCACCCCCTGGAACGTTCGCACCGACGCCGCCCGATCGGGGAAGACGACGGCGAGCTGCACGGTCACGGGGACCGGTTCGGTGAAACGGCGGTGCGTCC
Organism: Actinocatenispora rupis; assembly: GCF_016861975.1. Taxonomy (GTDB): domain Bacteria; phylum Actinomycetota; class Actinomycetes; order Mycobacteriales; family Micromonosporaceae; genus Actinocatenispora; species Actinocatenispora rupis. Next base: position 58,664 of record NZ_BOMB01000034.1, read on the forward strand.
GCGCCTCCCACCCGCCTGGATCGTCGCCCACCCGGCTCACCCGGTCAGTTCGACGACGGCAGCCGGCGCGGGCTGGCGGACGGTGTCTGTTGGCGCGGCGGCGATCCGGCCCGTCGGGTCGGGTAGCTGCACGGTGATGCGACGCGGCCGGGGGTCGCCGTGCAGGCGGGACTCGATGACGACGGTGCGGGACCGGAGCCGGCCGCGGCCGGGGCCGGTGATGCCGTGCCAGGCGATCGGCTCGGTGCGCAGCGCCGCGCTCGGCCGCGGCCAACCCTCGCCGTGGACCAGCAGAACGGCGTGATGGTCCCGCAACCGCTGCACCAGCCGCGCGGCGCGGGCAGCCGGTACCCGGCCCAGCCCCGCCGCGATCACCACCGGGACGCCTTCCGCCGCGACGGCCACGATCGCCAGCGGATCCGGGCCCGGGTGCGGGATCAGCGGTAGATGCTCCGACGGAATACCCATCGCGACGGCTGCCAGCGTCAGGATCGGGGTGCCGATCGCTGCGACGTAGGCGCCGGTGCGGGCCGCGGCGGCGGCCAACGCGAGCAGCAGGGAAGTACCGCCGCCGGTGGTCGCCACGCTCACCACGTCACCGGGTACCAGCCCGGGGTGGCGCAGCAGCGGGGCGAGGAGCGGGTCGACGGGCAGCATCTGATCGATCGTGGCGGTACGACGCGTCGCGGAGGCCGGCCGGATCAGACCCCGCCGGGTCAGCTCCGCAAGATCAACCGGTCTACCACCCATACCCTGTGATTAGAACGTATGTTCGACATGATCGCCAGCGGTTGTGATCCACCGCCGAGGGTATGACCTGCAAAAACGCCCGCTCTCGACACTCCTGCCTGTTTCACTGGACGGTGCGGGGGTGCAGGGCGTTGGCGGTGCCGGTCGAGGTGGCGGTGGCCGTGCCGGTGAACGAGTTACCGGCCCCGACCTCGTGCGCCGGCCGGTGCGTGTACGAACCGAAGTGGGACGGCTGGCGCACCCGCGCGATCGTCGACGAGGGTCGGCTGACCGTGCGGTCCCGGGCCGGCCGCCGGCTGGAGCGCTACCTGCCAGACCTTGCACGCGTCGTGCAGCCGGCGCTCCCGGACGGCACGTGCCTGGACGGCGAAGTGGTCGCGTGGTCGGCCGAGCGGGAACGCACGGACTTCGGGGCGCTGCAACGGCGTCTGGTCGCCGGCCACAGCCTCAACAGCATCGCAGTCGAGTTCCCGGCCGTGCTCGTCGCGTTCGACCTGCTCACCCTCGCCGGCGACGATCTGCGCCCGCTGCCGCTGCGGGAGCGGCGCCGGCGGCTGGTCGACCTGCTCGACGGCGCACCCGACCGGCTGGTGCTGTGCCCGCAGACCACCAGTATCACCGAAGCACAGACCTGGGTCGACGCGATGGGCCCGCTCGGCATCGAAGGACTGGTCATCAAACCCGCCGGCAGTCCGTACCGGGCGGGACGCCGCTCCGGCTGGCGAAAATGGCGTGCTGTCACAACGTCCGAGGCGATCGTCGGCGGCCTCACCGGCAGCCGCGCCCGGCCGGACACGCTGCTGCTCGGCCGACTCGACCTCGACGGCCGCCTCCGCCTGGCCGGCCAGACCACCCACCTGCCCGCAGCGGTCGCCGCCGAGATCGCACCGCTGCTGCACCCGCCATCCGTTGGCCGGCAACACATCCAGCACCCCTGGCCGCAGCCGCTGCCCGCTGGCTGGCTCGGCCGATGGGGCGGCCAAGCCGACCCGCTGCCCTACCGACAAACCGACCCCACCCTCGTCGTCGAGGTCTCTGCCGACCGCGCATACGAACATGGCCGATGGCGCCACAACCCCCGAGCACTCCGCGCCCGGCTCGACCTCAGCCCCTTCGACGTGCCCCCGTTCCGCTGGGACGAACCGTGACAGAGCTAGAGAGGAACTGGCAGCGAACAGACCTTACGGCGAGTTGGTACATACGCCCTCGTGAGACCCATGGCAGGTCTTCCGGCATACCTTGACGTTAGTATCCGGTTCTCTTTACGAAGTTCGGCTCGCCCGCTATGAAGCTCAGGGAATCAATTCCCGTGCTCCCACTTATGAGATCGATGAGCGTGGCGAGCATCCCCTTGGGATAGGACCAAACATCGTCGAAGTATGGAGTCGCAATGACGGAGTTCCACTGTTCAGGCGGACTAGCGGTTTCCCAGCAGAGGACCAGATCCTCACCGACGAAACCCCACGGTAGCAATCCGCCTTGGGTCGGCCTCATCCTGTAGGTGCCATTTACTTCAAGGGAGTCCTTGGTCTCTTCGATTTCACGGCAGAATTCGTTCATCTCGGTAACAAATGCTTCGGCCGAGGGTGACGCCGCGGGATGAGTGACAGTGATGAGCTCGTCTTGGAATGCACCTGGAGGAAAGGCGGCAAGGTAAGCCTTGTAATCGGACGGGAGACGTAGATCGAGGCCGTGTTCGATAACGTCCCAATCAATAGACTGGTGCGCTGGCCGCTGACGCCCGACGAGCTTCTCAAGCCGATCAAGGTCGCTCACGCTCTACCCCTCACCGGTCGCAATCGACGTCCTTCGTTGTTGGACTGTTCTTGACGTAGCAGTGGTGCTCGCCGTCCGCGCTGCTGACGTAGAAGATATCGAGGCGCGTTGGCACGTCGCTATCCGGCCCGTAGATCGGTACGACGCGATAGTAGACGGTTTCGTGGTTCTTCAGAAGACGCTTTCGGACATCTGCCTCTATCCGGTCGTACATCGGCTTGTTGGCTGTGACCTGATAAAGAGGCACAATGTTTTCATCCGCGTTCGAACCGCCGAGTGCTCGCCCGATGAGATGCCCACGCGCCATCCCGGACCCGGCCTGCCATCCAACAGGCGTCCGCTTGGATGCGTATTGGCCCTTCTGCGGGATGTGCCCATTTGCATAGCAGGCTTCGCCGAGAGTTGCCCGACCACTTGAGTCGAGGGCGCCGTTGCGGATCCAGCTCTTTCCGCCTTCCAGACACTTCCTGGCGCTCTCGTCCTCTTCTGTGGGCGGCTTCTTCCCGCCGTTGGGGTCCGGCGCGGGCCAGGGGCGGCCCTTGTCGTCGTTCCCAGGGTCTTCATCGATCTTGGTGTTGCTGTCGGTGATGCGGCCGACGATGTCGTCGAAGGCGGAGTTGATGTCGACGTCGATGCCGTCGCCGAGCCGCTGGCTGCCGCCGCGCTGGTTTGCTGCCGTCGTGCTGAGCGCGGTTCGGGCGATGGTGCTGGCGGCGAATGCCGCGTGTAGTGCGGCGGTGAGGTCCTGTACGGGTGGGGGGCCGCCCGGCAGACCGCCGGTTGGTGGGGTGCCGCCACCGGGGCCTCCACCGCCGGGCGGGTCGGGCTGCGTGCACCATCGGATTCCGTAGGCGGGCGG
>NZ_BOMB01000035.1 GCF_016861975.1 Actinocatenispora rupis
AGTAGAGAGCTATTCGGCAGTCACCATCGCTGGCTGCCTGTCCTGTACCACCTATGTGCGGCCGGGGTGCGCCAATTGATCTGCGACACGGCTGTCTCGACCATGGCGCTTGTCGAGGTGCGCGGTTGATTGTGGTTCGGTGCCCGGCGGTTGGGGAGGTGCCAGCGATTTCCGATTCGCCGGATTTCCGAGTAGGCGCGGCCTAGCCTGCTGTCATGTGCACGCGGGTGTTGTGGCCGACGAACGGCCAGATCGTCCTGGTGGGCCGGAACATGGACTGGCGCAGCAGCCTCGACACGAACCTGTGGTCCTTGCCGCGCGGCGCCGAGCGCTTCGGTGCCCACGGCCGGGATCCGAACCCGCTGCGCTGGACGGCCCGGTACGGCAGCGTGGTGGCCACAGCCTACGACAGGGCCAGCACCGACGGCGTCAACGAGGCCGGCCTCGGCGTTCACCTGCTGTGGCTGGCCGAAGCCGACTTCGGCGAACGCGACCCGGCGTTGCCGGCGCTGGCCGTGTCGCTGTGGGCGCAGTGGTTCCTGGACACCGTCGCGACGGTCGCCGAGGCCGTCGAGGAACTGTCCGCACACCCCGTGCAGGTGCGGCCACAGACCGAGTCGCACTCCGGCAGCTTCTCCACCGTGCACCTGGCGCTGGACGACGCGATCGGCGACTCCGCGATCATCGAGTACCTGGACGGCACGCCGCACGTGCACCACGGCCGCGAGTACCGGGTGATGACCAACTCACCGCCGTTCGACGAGCAGCTCGCGCACCTGCGCCAGTACGAGGGTTTCGGCGGCACCGCGCCGCTGCCGGGCACCACCGAGGCCGCCGACCGGTTCGTGCGGGCCAGCTACTACGCCGACCGGCTACCGCCGGCGGCCAGCACCGAGGCCGGCTACGCCGCACTGCTGAGCGTGATGCGCAACGCCGCGCAGCCGTTCGGCACGCCCGATCCGGAGCGCCCGAACATCTCCATGACGATCTGGCGCACCCTGACCGACCTCTCCAACCGGGTGTACGCGTTCGAGTCCACGTTCCACCCGAACATTGTCTGGACCCGCCTGGACGAGCTGGACTTCACTCGCACGTCCCGCCTCGACCTCTCGGTCGACGGCCTGGTCGGCGACGTTACCAATCACTACCAGCCGAGCGCTCCGATCGAGTTCGCCTACCCCTGACCGGTTGGCCGAGCAAGCGGGCCATGTCCTTGCGGCCCAAGTCTCGCTGCTCGACCCTGGCCTGCGCTCTGTCACACATGAGCTTGCACGCTTCCGTCGCGCACCAGGTGGCACAAGGCACCATCGCTGGCTGCCGCTGCCTCGCTGGGGTCGTGGCACCGTGGGCGGCTCGTACACTGAGGGCATGTCGCTGTACTTGACGGCTGCGATCACGCACGAGGACGACTGGTACGTGGCCCGGTGCCTCGACGTGGAGGTCACCAGCCAAGGCGAGACGGTGGAAGCGGCTCTGGCCAACCTGCGTGAGGCGTTGGAGCTGTACTTCGAGGATCAGCCGGTGCCTGAACTGCACGAGGTGATGACGGCGCCGATCCGCCTCGATGTCGCGTGACGCCCTCGTCGCTGCCGCGTGGCCTGTCCGGTGAGGCGATAGCGCGGGCGCTGCAACGCGGAGGATTCGAGTTCGTCTCGTCCAGGGGTAGCCACCACAAGTACCGCGATCACGACGGGCACACGGCCATCGTGCCGATGCATCGGGAGATCGCCATCGGCACCTTGCGGTCGATCCTCCGGCAGGCCGGCTGGGACGACGACACTCTCCGTAGCTACCTCTAGCCCAACGCGCTCTGTTGAAGTCGGACGGCTCGGAACGTCCGGTCGCGCTCCCCCCGCCCGTGCCTGGTCGCGCTCGCCGCGCACCGGGACGCCCAGGAGGCGGAGAAGGAGGCGGCTGGCACCCGGTGGCACGACCTCGGGCTGGTGTTCACGACCGGTCACGGCACCCCGATCGAGCCGCGCGACGTGAACCGGCAGTTCGTACGACTGACCGAGCTGGCAGGGGTGCGGCGGATCCGGTTCCATGACCTGCAGCATCGTGCGCGACGCTGCTGTACGAGCAGGGGGTGCCGATCGAGAACATTCAGGATGTTCTGGGTCACAGTTCCCCGACGATCACGAAGACGATCTACGTGGATGTGTCGCGGCGGGTCCAGCGGGGCGCCGTGGACAAGCTGGGCCACCTGTTCGAGGACGAGGGTGGCGGGCAGGACGGCTGAGCCGGTTGGGGTCAACCGTGGGGGTCAAAAAAGGGGCGGCCATCGGGCCGCCCCTTTGTTTTGCCTGGTGCGCCGCCAGGGACTCGAACCCCGAACCCGCTGATTAAGAGTCAGCTGCTCTGCCAGTTGAGCTAGCGGCGCAACGGGTAAGAACTTAGCACGGGGCTGGCGGGGGGCGGAAACCGATACCCCGGTTGCGGGCGGCAACGACGCAACCGAGGCACCCTTCGCGCAGTTTGTCGGTTTTCTCAGGGGGCGAGGAGCTCGATCTGGGCGAGCGTGAGCGCGTCGCCGGACGAGGCGGTCACGGCGAGCCGGTACCTCGTGTACGCGCCGGCGTGCGCCACCGCGAACGGCCGCGTCTGCGTACGCCAGGGGAACGTCTCGGCGGTGCGGGTGTCGAGCGTGGTCCAGGTGGTGCCGTCGGTACTGCCGCTGAGGGTCCAGGCGGTGGCGTCGCCGGGGACGCTGCCGGAAGTGAGCGTGTAGTACGTGGCGGTGACGGGCTGGTCGAAGGTGTACGTGATGCTCGGTGTGGCGGTGGTGAACGTCACCTGGGTGGCGGAGGTGTTGTCGAACAGGTGGGCGACGTCGCTGCCGTCGGAGGCGGTCGGGGTGCCGTGGCCGGGTGCGGTGCGGTCGACGAGGGGGCGCGCGACGGCGCTGCCGGTGGTCAGCGAGGGCGGCGCGGCGGCGGGGTCGCTGGCCCAGCGTGACGGCGTGGTTCCCATGGTGAAGTCGAGCCGGGCGCCGCCGACGATCTCCGCGTGTTCCAGGTACGCGCGGTCGTGTGGGCGCCCGTTGCGGCGCAGTCCCTGGACGTACACGGTGTCGGTGGTGTTGCCGGGGGCGGTGATGACGAGGTCGTGGCCGCTGTCGAGGTGCACGGTGGCCTTGCGGAACAGTGGCGAGCCGATGGCGTAGCGCGGGCTGCCGACCTGGAGGGGGTAGAGGCCGAGCGCGGAGAACAGCCACCAGGCGGACATCTCGCCGTTGTCCTCGTCGCCGGGGTAGCCCTGGCCGATGTCGCTGCCGGTGTACAGCCGGCGCAGCACTTCGCGTACCGCGGCCTGGGTCTTCCACGGTTGGCCGACGTAGTCGTACATGTAGCAGATGTGGTGCGAGGGCTGGTTGCTGTGGCCGTACTGGCCCATGCGGACGTCGCGGGCTTCGAGCATCTCGTGGATGGTGCCGCCGTAGGAACCGGGATACTGCGCGGTTTCCGGGGTGGCGAAGAACGTGTCGAGCTTCGTGGCGAGCTTGTCGCGCCCGCCGTAGAGGTTGGCGAGGCCGTTCCCGTCGTGGGGTACGTGGAAGGCGAAGTTCCACCCGTCGGTCTCGGTGTACTCGTTGCCCCAGACGCGCGGGTCGTACTGGGCCGGGGTGAGTCGTGGCTTGTGGTCGGCGTCGTAGCCCTGGAAGAAACCGATTGCGTCGTCGAACAGGTGCACGTAGTTGCGGGCGCGGCTGAGGTAGTAGGCGCTTTCTTCGGTGTACCGCTTGGCTTCCGCGCTGCCGGGCTTGGCGCGGCGGGCGAGTGCGGCGGCCATGTTGCCGATGCCGAAGTCGTTGACGTACCCCTCCAGCGCCCAGGAAACGCTTTCCCCGGTACTGGTCGGCGTGTAGCCGAGGAACAGTGACGTGGTCAGTCCCTTGCGTCCGACGGACTTGTCGGTGGAGGCGACGGTGCCGTTGCGCACGGCCGCGTCGTACGCGGTGGCGGGGTCGAATCCGGTGACGCCCTTGAGGTACGCGTCGGCGAAGGCCACGTCGGAGCTGGTGCCGGTCATCTGGTCGGCGTAACCGGGCGACGACCAGCGCGACACCCAGCCGCCGTCGACGTACTGCTGGACGAAGCCGCGGACGAGCTGCCCGGCGACGGTCGGGTAGAACAGCGCGTACGCCGGCCACACGGTGCGGTAGGTGTCCCAGAAACCGTTGTTGACGTAGATCGTGCCGGTGACGATCTTCGCGCCGGTCCGCGTCGGCGTCGGGTCACCGACCGCCTTCGACACCGGCGAGGCGTACTGCCAGACGGGGCGGCGGGCACTGCCGGTGTTCTCGTGACCGGAGTTGGGGTAGAGGTTGAGCCGGTACAGGTTGGAGTAGAGGGTGGTGAGCTGGTCGGTGGTGGCGCCCTCGACCTCGATCACGCCGAGCCGGTCGTCCCACTGGCGTTGCGCGCGCCCGCGTACCGATTCGAGGCTGTCGCCGGCGGAGATCTCCAGGGCGAGGTTGTGCTTCGCCTGGTCGACGGAGATCAGCGAGGTCGCGATCCGCATCGTGACGGTGCGGGAATCGCCTGCGGCGAAACGGAACCAGCCGGTCACCTTGTCCCCGCCGCCGCCGGGCAGCATGCCGCCGGCGGTCACCGCGCGGTCGAACTCGGCGTACACGAACAGGCGGGTGGCGCCGGCCGACCCTCCACTGTGGACATCGGAGTAGCCGGTGAGGCTGCGGCCGTCGGCGTCCAGGGTGAGCCCGCCGTTGTTGTTGGCGTTGTCGAACACCAGCGCGGCGTCGGCGCCCGGGTACGTGAAGCGGAACAGCGCGGCGTGGTCGGTGGGCGCGAGTTCGGCGACGATGCCGTTGTCGAACGTCACGGCGTACGTGTGCGCCCGCGCGGTCTCGTGGTCGTGCGAGAACGGCAGCGCCCGTGCGGTACGGGACGCGTCCGGGGTGCCGCTCGCCGCCGACGGCATCACCTGGAACGTCTGCCGCTCCCCCATCCACGGGCTCGGCTCGTGACTGACGGCAAACGCTTGCAGCCGCGGCCGGTTCTGCGCGTCGTTCGACGCCTGGTACCGGTAGAGCCAGCTGGTGGAGCCGGCGTCGGTGACCGGTATCCAGAAGTTGAAGCCGTTGGGTACCGCGGTGGCGGGGATGTTGTTGCCGCGGGAGAAGCCGCCCGACGCGTTCGTCCCGCGGGTCGTCACGACGTACTCGGAGGGCCGGGATCGCTTGTCCGGTACCGGACTGCCGATCGTGACGTCGTCGATCCAGCCGTGGAACAGCGCCGGCCCGTGCGGGTTGTCGTAGCCGAACAGGACGCGCTTGATGGTCTTTCCCTTGGCCACCGTGCCGATCCGGCACACGACCGAGTTCCACTGGTCGGCGTAGAGGATCTTGCCGGTGCCCTGGCCGCTCGGGCTCAGCGGGACGCCGTGGATGTCGACACCGTCCAGTTCGGACAGGTAGCTGCCGTCGGCGAACGCGAGGTCCACCGCGACGTACGTGCTGGGGTAGCTGAGGTCGCCGGCGGTCAGTTCCGGGAACACCTTGTACGTCAGCTCGAAGTCGGCGCCGACCGTGATGTCCACGTCGTACAGCTTGTTGTACGCGTAGCCGCGGCCGTCGGCGGTGTGCTGCCCGGAGTACTCCAGGGATCGGACGCCGGTGAATCCCGCGTGCGGCAACATGTTCGGACCGTTGACGGGTCCGGCGGCGACGAACGTCTTCATGTCCTCGGCGGGCGGCGGCGTACCGTCCCCGTTGGACAGTTGCAGCTCGGCAAGCTGGAGCAGGTCGTCGCCGTTGCTGGCGCTGATGGACAGCCGGTAGTGCCGGTAGGCGGTCGTGTTCGTGAACGCGTACTCGCGCAGCTGGAAGCGGCGGTCGAAGCTCTGCCCGGTCTGCCGGTCCAGGTCCGTCCACTGTGTACCGTCGGCGGATCCCTGGAACGTCCAGTCCTTCGGGTCGCGACCGGCGGCGTCGTTGGCCGTGGTCAGCGCGTACGCGACGACGGCGACCGGTTCGGACAGCGTCACGGCGACCCAGCCCGTACCGGAGAAGGTCAGCCATTTGGTGTTGAGGTCGCCGTCGACGAGGTTCGCGGCGACCTCGGACGGCGGGTTCTCGCCGCTGGCGGTGCACGCGGTGATCTTGTCGGCGATGCTGCCGGGGATCCCGGTCGACGAGCTGCCGGTCACGCCGGACATCCGCTTGTGCCCGGCCGGATCGGTCTCGACGGTACTGGTCCAGTCGAGCGGCCGGTCGGTCGCCTCGAACGACGAGGAGAAAGCGTTGTCTACCGCCGTACTACCGCGGCCCGGTGCGGCGGACGCGGCGTCCGGCATCCCCTCGGCCAGCGCTACCAGCGTGGCCCCGCTGCCCGCCAACAACGACCTGCGCTTCATGCCCGCCTCCAGCCCACCGGGGGGTGAATCAGGACGCACCCAACCGGAATCTGACACCGTTGTCAAGAGCGGAACACGGCGCGTAGCCGGCTTCCCGCGCGAGAACACCGCACGCCCGCGTACGAACCCTGACCGGAGCGACCCGGGGAAAGCGGGACGGGCGGTTCGTCAGGCCGGGGGTTCGGTGAGCACCGGGAACGGCGGGGATCCCTCGCCACCCACCCGGTACCGGCCCCACGGGTCGGCGTCGGCAAGCGTCGTGGTGACCGACCCGTACGGCGTGGTGAGGGTGATGCCGCGGGTGCGGACGCCGGCCAGCTCGGCGATCTCGGCGTCGGCCGAAAGCCGCCCGTACCACCGGTAGCGGCCGCTGATCGGCTCGACCGCGCCGCGCAACTCCGCCTGCGCCTCGACCGTGCGGCCGGACACGGCGAGCGTGACCGGGCCACGGTACCCGTCGTCGGACATCAGGACTCCCCCACGAGAATCGGCAACGGTACGTCCGGGTCCAGCTCGATGCCCCGGGCGCGCAGGTGACCGTCGATGATGTGCCAGATGGAGTCGGCGAGGATGTCGACCAGCTTGCGGCGACTCATGGAACGCTCCCGCAGCCACCAGTCGCCGGTCGACTCGACCAACCCGATCAGCCCGAACGCCAGCGGCGCGGCCACGTCGTCGGTGACGCCCAGCGCGGTCATGCAGGCTTCGAGCACCGCGGCGAGCCGGGCGGCGAACACCGTCTCGCCCTCAGAAAACGCTTCCCTACCGACCGGCAGCGTCGAGCCGGTCGAGATCAACCGGTACAGCTCGGGGTGCTCGTCGATCCAGCGCACGTGCGCCTGGACCACGCCGCGGATCATCCGGCGCGGCACGGGACTGGCGCTCAGCGGCCGGGTCAGCTTCTCCAGCAACAGATCCACGGCCCGTCGGGCCACCGCGGACTGCAGGTCCTCGCGACCCTCGAAGTACCGGTAGAGCACGGTGCGGGAGACGCCGGCGCGGGCGGCCATCGCGTCGACGCCGGCGTCCGCCCCCTCGGCCTCGATGGCCTCGATGGCGGCGTCGACCAGCGCGAGCCGTCGGGCCCGGCGATGCTCGACCCAGCGGCGGGCACGCCCGTCGGTCACGTCCTCGGTCTCTGTCGGCACCGCGCCAGTCTAGCGCTTCCTGTGACACGCGTTATCCGTAACTTCCCGTCACAGTATCTCTTGACGGAATCGCCGCGGCTCCCGCACACTGGGTGAACGCGACACGGCGTCACACACACTTCCGCAGATCGAGAAGGTGACCCCGGCATGCCCGACACCTCGACACCCACCGACACCACCCGTCGCCTGCTCACCGCGTCCGCCCGGCACAGCTACGACCCGGATCTCGACATCGACTGGGAGGCGCCGGTGCCGGACGAGGGGCACAGCCTGCCGCCGCACCGCATCTCCCTGTACGGCACGGACCTGTGGGACCGCCTCACCCCCGAGCAGCAGATCCGCCTCGGCACGCACGAGTGGTGCAGCATCACCCGGTTCGGCATCTGGTTCGAGATGCTGCTGATGCGGATGCTGCTGCGCGACATGTACCGGCGCGACCCCGCAAGTGAATACGTGCGGTACGCGCTTACCGAGATCGGTGACGAGACCCGGCACAGCGTCATGTTCGCCCGCGAGATCGAGAAACTCGGCGCCGCGCGGTACGCGCCGAGCGCCACCACGTACCGGCTCGGCTCGCTGTTCGTGGCAACCGCACCGCGCGGCCCCGCCATGTACGCCGCGGTCCTGCTCGCCGAGGAGACGCTCGACCGGCTGCAACGCGAGATGATGGCCGACGAGACCCTGCAACCGTTGGTACGCATGGCATGCCGCATCCACGTGGTCGAGGAGGCGCGGCACGTCCGGTTCGCCCGCGCCGAGCTGGTCAAGCAGCTCGAACACACCTCCCGCCCCGTACTGCTGCGGCACCGCCAGCTCACCGCCGCCGCGGCGTACGTGATCGGCACCAACCTCATCCACCCGCGCGTGTACACCTCGGTCGGGCTCGATCCGCGGGTGGCGACCGCGGCGGCGCGCGCCAACCCGTACCACCGGGACACGTTGCGCTGGATGGCCGGACCGGTCACCGACTTCCTCACCGAGGTCGGCATGATCGGTCGCCCCGGCGGCGCACTGTGGCGCCGATCCGGCTTTCTCGACTGACGTCGCCCGGACCTGGGGGCGGGTCGCCGGCGGCCGCGGGTGGTCCCGTACCGACCGCCCGCGGCCCCGCGCGCACAGCCCGCTCCACCCAGGCGCCAGTTCCGGTAGCAAACGTTTCACCCCCGCCAACCACGAACGCCGTCCAGCACCAGAGGTGCCGCGGAAACGGTCCACCCGCGCCACGCGGAGCAAACGCTCACCCCGCGCACCGCAGAAACGTCGGCCAACCCGGCTCGCCGCGAACGGGTCAAGCCTCCGGCCCCCCGACAAGCGCTCACCCCGCGCACACAAGAAGCCCCCCGCACCCGAACCGCTGCGGAAACGTCCAACTGCCGCCACCCGCAGTAAACGCTCACTGTCCCGCGTCAAGTAGTTGGCAGGATTTCGGGTTCGGGAAAGTTGGGGATCAGGGGGTCGGCGAGGCCGACGTGAACGTCGTGCGGGCGGTTCCAGGCCAGGGCCTCGTGGGGCCGCACGGTGTTGTACTCGGTCCGGTAGTTCTCGGCGTGCTGCACGAGGTCGAGCACGTCGTCGATCTCTTCGCAGAACAGCTTCTCGTACTTCAACGAGCCGAAGCCGCGTTCGCGTGAGCCGTTCTGGCCCGGGGTGCGAACTCGGGTGCGGACGTGTCGCAGTTCGGGGTGGGTGGCGATGAACGCTTCGAACCGGAACGAGCGGAACGGTCCGCCGTTGTCGGTCACGATCGTGACCAGAGGCTGGATCTGCCCGTCAGCGTCACGGCTGGCGAGGTCGACCAGCCGGGCTCCGGCCAGGCGCTCGGCCTCGGCCAGGGCCAGCTCGATCGCGGCGATCGCGTCGTGCTGGTTGGCGGTCGGCGCCACGTGCCAGCCCAACTCGTACTTCGACCAGTAGTCCCGGCAGCCCGCCAGCCGCCACGTGCCGCCGGCCGTGGTCTCGAACTCGGAGAAGTCCAACTGCCACACCTGGTTCGGGCCGGTCGGCTCGGTCGCGAACGCGGCCTTGCTCCGCGCGGCGAGCTGTCTGCGTTCACGCTGATAGTTGGCCTCGAGCAGCAGACCCTCGTCGCGCAGCAGCCGCAGCACGCTGGCCTGCGAAACCCGCAGCCCGTCGTGGCGGCACATCGCCCACACCTTCCGATGCCCCCACGCCGGATGCGCCAGAGCGTGCCGCCGGGCCGCGGCACGGACCCGTTCGCGGGCCGGGCGAGGCCACGGGCCCTTCGCCCGGTGCCCTGCCCGCGCCCGGGCCTGACGACGTCGCCAGGTGCGTTCGGGCACGCCGACCAGCTCGCAGAACCTCGTGGTCGGCATGCCCGCCTCGACGCGGATCACCTCGAGGTCCTCGAAGGGCCCAGCCGACCCTCCGCAGACTTCTTCCACACCCGCAACTCCACCGCGGCCTCACCCAACGCCTGCGTCAAGTCCGCGACCTGAGTCTCAAGCTGCTGCTCCCGGCTGCTGGGCCCGGACTTGCCGGCCACCAGCCCGGCCCGGCCGGACTCCAGGAACTGCCGTTTCCAGTTCCCGACCGACTGCTCGGACACCTTCGCCCGCCGCGCAGCCTCAGCGACCGTGACCTCACCAGCCAGGATCGACAACACGATCCGGACCTTCTCCTCCGGCGGCAACACCGCTGGTCTTGCCATGAACGATCAGACTCCTTCACACACGGCAGGACCCGCAAGAAACGAGCCCTGCCACAAAGTCTGACGCGCGACACCACCTCCTCACCCCAGAAACGTCCGGCACCCGGCCCGCAGGGGAAGCGCTCAGCCCGCGCGAACGGCGGAATGGCAAGCACTCCGGCTCGTCGTGGACGCGTCCGGCACGGTCTTCCGGGGGACACCGTTCTCCTGGGACGTCGAGGAACGGTCAGCTGCGGGCGTGGCGGAGGAACTCGGCGTACGCCGGGGCGTGGCGGGGGTCGGGTGCGCCGACCGGTTCGGTGGGCAGGGTGGGGGCGGGGAGCAGGCCGGCGCGGGTCGCGGCGAGCAGGGCGGCGCCGGTCGCCACCGGTTCGGCGGCGGTGACGTGCCGCACCGGTACGGGGAGGATCGCGGCCTTGAGGCGCAGCCACAGGTTGGCGCCGTCGGACTCGCCGCGACCGAGGCCGAGTACGGTGACGGACCCGGTGTCGCGGGGCTCGCCGGCGAGGGCGCGCTGGGTCTCGTACATCCAGCGGGCCTGGTACGAAAGCGCTTCCAGTACGGCGCGGGTCGCCTCGGCGTCGTCGCCGTCGGGCAGCCGCAGCGGGGCCGCCGGATCGGGTTCCGGGCACTGCCGGCCGGACGGGTACGGCAGGGCGAGCCGCCCGGTCGGTGGGTCGGGCAGCGCCGCGGCCGACGCGAGTGCCGCCTCCCGGTCCAGTCCGCGCGCGGCGAGGAACCGGTCGAGCATGGCGCCGGCCGCGGGTGAGCCGGCGACCAGCGCCTCGTGCCGGGCGTCGACCGTTCGTGCGAGGCTCATTCCCTGTGCTGCCACCGCATCCCGCGGCACCGGCGCACCGAGTACGCGGATGAGGGATTCGGCGGTGCCGATGGAATCGGCGACCGTGCCGGGCTCGCGTACCCCGGCGGCCCAGGCGCCGACGGCGTGGTCGTGCCCGGCGACGACCACGGGCGTGCCGGGGGTCAGCGGTTCGCCGGTCGCGCGGGCCACCGGATCGACCGCGGGCAGCTGGGACGGCGACATCCCCACCGCCGCAAGGAGATCCGCGTCGTACCCGGCTGGCAGGTCGGCGCCGGCCGGCGGCAACCGGTACGCCATGGTACGACCGGCGAGGGTGTGGTCGGTGACGAGCCGGCCGGTCAGCGCCAGGCAGACCAGGTCGGCGACGCCCGCCCAGCGCGCCATCCGGTCGAACACCGCCGGCCGGGTACGCCGCAGCCAGGCCCAGGTGGCCAGCGGTGTCTTGCCCGCCGGCCGTACTCCGGTGGCGGCAAACAGCGCGCCGCGCCCGAAGGTGGCAGCAAGCGCGTCGGCGTCGGTGCTGCCACGGCCGGCGTCCCAGCGCAGCAAGGCACCGATCGGCGTATCGTCGGCGTCCAGCGGTACGCCGGTCTCGGCCATCGACGCGATCCCCACGGCAGCCACCGGAACGCCGCCGGACACCGCGCGGATCCCGTTGCGTACCAAGCGAATCAGATCGGTCGGGTCGGACGGGGTGGGTGCCCGGCGGACGGTGCGCACCTCGCCGGCGCCGGCGACCAGGACGACCTTGGTACTGGTCGATCCGACGTCGACGCCGACCGTGAACACCTACCGCACCAGGGATTCCAGCGTGGCGCGGGCACCGCGCTCGTGCAGCGAGTCGAGCGCCGCCCGGTACGCGGTGACGAAGCGGTGATTGTCGACCAGATCGCCGAACAGGTCGCGGTCGGCGAGGAACGCCAGCGGCTCCTCGTACTGCCGGCGCGCGGCGGCGGTCAACTGGTCGGCCAGCCGGTCGACGACCTCGATCGGCTCGCCCTGCTCGTCGACACCCTCCGCGTACCGCGCCCAGCTGGCGACGACGGCCGCGGCGCGCTCCATCGGCCCGTCCGACGCGAGTTGCGTGCGTACCACGGGAAGCAGCCACTTCGGGATGCGGTCGGACGACTCCGCGCACAGCCGCGCGATCGTGTCCCGCACCTCCGGGTTCGCGAACCGCTCCAGCAGGGAATCCTTGTACGCCACCAGATCCACGCCCGGCACCGGCGACAGCGTCGGCGTCCCCTCCAGATCCATGTACTGCCGCAGGAACGTGGCGAACAGCGGATCGCCCGCCGCCTCGTGCACCAGCCGATAGCCTGCCAGGTAACCGAAGTAGCACAGCGCCTGGTGGCTGGCGTTCAACAACCGCAACTTCATCAGCTCGTACGGCTCGACGTCGCGCACCACCTGCACGCCGACCTTCTCGTACGCCGGGCGGCCGGAGACGAAGCTGTCCTCCAGTACCCACTGGGTGAACGGCTCGGTGACCACCGGCCACCGGTCCTCGATGCCGAACCGGCGGGTCACCTCGGCGCGGTCGTCGTCGGTCGTGACCGGCGTGATCCGGTCGACCATCGAGTTCGGAAACCGCACCGTACGGTCGATCCAGTCCGCCAGCTCCGGATCGCGCAGCCGCGCGTACGCGGTGAAGACCCGGCGGGACAGGTCACCGTTGCCCTGCAGGTTGTCGCACGACATCACCGTGAACGGCGCGACGCCGCGCTCCCGCCGCCGCGCCAACGCCTCCGTGACCAGACCGAACGTCGTGCGCGGGGTCGCACCCGGCGCGAGATCGTGCTGCACGTCCGGGTTGTCCGCCGCGAACTCGCCCGTCACGTGGTGCAGGTTGTAGCCGCCCTCGGTGACCGTCAGCGACACGATCCGGGTGGTCTCCGCGGCCATCCGCTCGATCACCGCCTCCGGATCCTCCGGCGCCAGCAGGTACTCCACGATCGACCCGACCACCCGCGGCTCGTACCGCCCGTCCGGGTGCTTGACGACCAGCGTGTACAGCCCGTCCTGGGCGTCCAGCGCGTCGCGCATCGCCGCGTCGGCCGGCAGCACACCCACCCCGCAGATGCCCCAGTCGAGCGCGAGCCCCTCGTTCATCAGCCGGTCCAGGTACATCGCCTGGTGCGCCCGGTGGAACCCGCCCACACCCAGGTGCACGATGCCGACCCGCACCCGACTCCGGTCGTACGCCGGGACCGGGACCTCACCCAGCGAGTCCAGCGTCTTCGCGTTCAGCGCGACCACGGCACGTCCTTTCCGATCATTCGCCTGCCCCGCACGGTACCGGTGAGCGCCGGGTGCGGCCCGGTGGGCGGTCAGCCGCGGCGCAGCAGCCGGCCGACCGCGCCCATCATCTCCTCGGTCATCTCATCCGACCGCCCGTCCGCCGCGCCCTCGCGCATGCAGTGCCGGGCGTGCCCGTCGAGCAGGCCCAGACCGACCTTGTCGAGCGCGGCCTGGATCGCCCCGATCTGGGTGAGGATGTCGATGCAGTACCGATCCTCCTCGACCATCTTCTCGATGCCCCGGACCTGACCCTCGATCCTGCGCAGCCGCGTCGTGAGCTGTGCCTTGGTCGCCGTGTAGCCGCGCGTCGTCATGCCGCCATGATATTCGGCCGCGCCGCCGCCACCGCCCCACCGAGATCCCCCGGTACTGCCCGCTCCCGCCCGCCGCCGCTCCACCCCATTCCCCGGTACGCCCGGTTGAGCCCGTGTCCGCTCGTTGCTGGTACGGCATTGCCCGGGGCGGCCGGCGGTGGAGTGCCGTCAGCCGCCCCGGGTCGGGTGTCCCGGCCGGGATCAGCCGAGGTGCGGACGCCGGGGAACCCGGTCCCCCGCGTACGGGTCGGTCACGCCGGTCAGCGTCGCCGGCGCGGCCTTCGGCGTCGCGGTGTGACCGCGCCACGCGCCGGTGTCCGTACCGGCCGGCGCGCGCCCGGCGACGTAGTCGGCGTACACCCCGAACCACTGCTGCGCGGTGTACGGCGACCAGCCGTGCCCCTTCTCCCGGCCGTACACGAAGCTCGCGTCGGCGGGCGGGGACGTCTCGGCGTCGAGCTGTTGCTGGAGGAGTTCGACGGCGTCGTTGAGGTAGTAGGTGTCCGTGTCACCGACGTACAGGTGGATCTCGCCGCGCAGGGTGTCGCCGAGCTGCGGCCAGTGCGCGGCGAGGTAGGCGCGGATGTCCTTGCCCTGCCACTGCGCCGCGACACCGTGGTCGATCGCGCCGGTGTCCTTGTCCCACACCGTCGCCGGGTAGCCGTCGGCGCCCTGCGGACCGTACACCGCCTCCCAGATCGCCCAGGCCCCTTCGGAACGGTCCTTGTCGCCTAGCGCCAGCTCGTAGTGGTTCTCGTCGGCGTTGGAGTAGTTGATCTCGCCCTGCGGAGTCCGCGAGTCCGGCCGCGTCACGCTGTCGTACGGATGGTCGATCCGGTAAGCGTTTGCGTCCGAGTAGACGTTTACTATCTGGTGCCGGCGGAAGTCGACCGGGTCGGGGTAGCCGGCGAACGTACCGCCGTACACGTCGGGGTAGAACACCAGGCTGGCCAGCGCCTCCCAGCCACCGGTCGAGCCACCCGAGGTGACCCGCGCCCACGGCTGCCCGATCGTACGGAACTGCTTGTCCAGCAAGGGAACCAGCTCGCGGTTGGTGGCCGTACCGTACGGTCCGACGTTCGGCGAGTCGACGTTGTACGACGAGTCGTAGAACGGGTTCTCGGTGCGGAACGTGACCGAGATGAACCGCGGCGCCGCGTCCGACAGCCACCAGGCGGAGAAAGCGTTTCCACCGTCCTCCCTGAACCCGTGCGGCGCCCCCGTCGAGAAGTGCCCGAAGTTGTACTCCACCGGGTAGCGCACGCCCGCGTTCGCCGGGTCGTCGTACCCGGCGGGCAGCAACACGTTCGCCCCGACGTACATGGGACGGCCCCAGAACGCCGACAGCGACGGGCTCAGCATCTTCACGTACTTGACGTGCGCGGTGTCGGTCGGGTTGCCCTGCTGGCAGGTGCCGCCCGGCGGAACCGTCGGCTGCGGGATCACGTTGCCCAGGTCCAGGTTCACCGTGCCGGTGTTCCGGTCGATGTGCACCGTCCTCGGCGTACTGAACAGGTTCCCGGGCGAAGCGAACATGTTCTGCCCGTCGCCGCACGGCATGTGCAGCTTGACCGTCGAGCCGTCCGACCGGTGGAACGTGTCGTACGTGTTCAGAAAAGCCTGTACGTGGTAGTCACCGGGCGGCAACTGATCCACAGTGGACAGTGGATGCCCGTACGTCACCGCGTCGTCCGACAGCACCGCCCGCTGCCCCGGCCGGAGACCGTTCACGTCCCGGCCCCAGAACGGCGTACCCCCGATGATGTCGATCTGCTCGAACGGATCGCTCGACCCGTCCTTGCTCACCGCGACCAGCACCCGACCGTCCACCGGCGAGCTGCGTACCTGGCTGCCGAACGACACCGCGAACCGCAGCGGCTTTCCCGAACCCGCCGCCGATCCGCTCAACCCCACCGCCGACACCACGACCATCGCCGCCGCTGCAGCCACCCACCGCGCGCCACGTCCGCTCATGAAACCTCCCGGCATCCGCCTGTTGGCGAAGGAAGTTTCCACCGCCGGCCCGCCGCTGTAAAGACACCCCCGCCAGCCGCCGTACGAACCGCCGGTGACATCCGCGTACCGGCACCGCGGCGTGGAGCCTGGCTCGCCCCGTGAGCCGACTGGTCCGGGCCCGTCGGGTGGGACGTGGGGCAAGGCGGTCCGCGTGGTGCGGTTGGCACGGCGAGGTGGGCGCCGATGGACCGCTGCCGGATCCGGCACATGCTGGTAGCAGACCGCGCGCGTTGTCCCGCCGCCCGGCGGTCCGCGCTGCCCGACGCATCGTCGGCATCGGCAGCGCCGTCGGTATCTCAGCCACGAACGGACCGGGTCGGCGCAGCCGATGGTGACCGGCAGGCACGGGTGACCGAGACGGCACACCCAACCGTCGCGACGGCCGTCCCAGCATCGCCGACGTGAACGCGGCGCGTCTCGCCGGTCGCCTCTCGCTGTATGGGCCGGTCATCCCGGCCAGCCGATCGGACGCGAGGATCACGGGGGCGCCATCGCCGAACGCCCGCAGCCCGGGGCGGGTGCCGCGCGCCGCGACCGGCAGCGCCACTCGGGCGGCCACGTGACAGGGAATGGGCTCGCCCCGAACACGGTGCCGGCGAGCACGACGGTGCCGCCGGCCCGCACCGGCATCACGGACCGCAGGGGGGCACTACGGTGTCGCCGGCGCGCACCGACCGGCGCTGACGTGACACCCAACCGGAGCCGACAGCTGAGCCGAACTCGTCACCGGGCAGGGAGCGGGCAACACAGCCGAACGGGCCCGCGCAAGCCGCGGACGGCCGCTACGGCTCGCGGCGCGCGAACAGCATCGCGCCCGGCCGCGCCGAATCCACGCCGAGTCGCAGGTCGGACTCCACCACGAAGCCGGCGTCGCCGAGCAGCCCGGCCATGACCTCGGGGCGCCGGCGGTACACGTGCACCCGCATCGGATGCCCGCCGTACCCCTCGGTCTTCAGCCGCGCACCGTCGCCCACGTGGAACCCGACCAGCAGCTGCCCACCCCGCCGTACGACCCGACGGAACTCCCGCAGCGCGAGCGGCAGTACCTCGTCGGGCAGGTGGATCAGCGACCAGAACGCCAACGCCCCGGCGACCGACGCGTCCGCCAGACCGAGGCCGGTCATCGACCCCACCGCGAACCGCAGGCCCGGATGGTCCCGCCGCGCCACCTCGACCATCCCCGGCGACAGGTCGATCCCGAACGCGTCCACGCCCAGCCCACGCAGGTGTGCCGTCACGTGCCCCGGGCCGCACCCCACGTCCGCCACCGGACCACCGCCCGCCGTCGCCACCAGCTCGGCGAGCACCGCCAGTCCCGCCCGCAGGTGCGGCGAACCCGCCAGCGCCTCCCGCACGAACTCCGCGTAACTGTCCGCGACCGTGTCGTACGACCTGCGCGTGTCGGCAAGCCACCCATCCCCCGGTACTGCCGCGAGCGGTTCGGACGTAGCGTTCGACTCGGCGCTCATGCGCGACACCGTAGCCGCACCCTCCGACAAGGGTGCGGTCACTGGAAGCCTGGGACTCCGTTTCCTGGCAACCACATGCCTGCGCCGCCCTCGGGCGCGCCATTCCGGCCTGTCGGCCCCGGCCAAGCGTCGTCGCGACCGCGTGGCTCCCTGGGCTACCGAGGCTGGGCCGCGACCTCGTAGATGATCCCCAGGCCGTCCTCGTCGTCCCAGTCCTCACCGACCTTGGCGAAACCGTACTGCGCCGCCAACTGCCACGAAGCGGTGTTGTCAGGGCTGATCGTCACCCGTACCGTGTGCACCTGCGGTTCGCGGGCCGCACGGTCGAGCAGTACCTCCAAGGCCGCCCGGGCGAAGCCCTGCCGTCGGTACGCCGGATCGACCGCGTATCCGATCTCCACCATCCCCGACGCATCGGGCGGCCCGTGGTAACCAGCGCGGCCGACGGCCACCTGCCGCCGCTCGTCCCAGATCACACCGGTCACCCAGGCCGCGCTGGCCGGGTCCTCCTCCACCTGCCTGCTACGCATCCGCCACACGCCACGCCAGTCCGGGCCGGCGAAGTACGCCGAGAGGGGCACGGGACTGGCCGCGTTCGCAGCCGCCAGGTCACCGTCGGCCAGCGCGCGGAACACCGGCGCCGTCAGATGCACGATGCGTACACGCTGCGGACGGCGCCGTTCGGTCCTGTCTCCCTGCTCCTCTGGTATCACGAGGCAAGAATGCCAGCCCAGCACACCGGCAGCGGCACAGGGCCCGATCCTCGCCGCGTCACGCCCTGGCCACGGCGGCGGCATCTCAGCGGTGCCCGGCGTTGCGACATGATGAGCCAACGGCACAACGTCAGGTCGTAGGCAGGTGCCGGCTTGCGCGCCGACCCAGCCGGCGACGATGCGGTGTACTGCTCCCGCGTCTGCAACGCCAGCCGGTACGCCGGCGCCCTGACACGGCATCGGTTCTGGGCGGTGCAACGTGGCGCAGGTGCCGTCCGGGTGTTCGATCCGCTGCGGCTGCGACTCCGGCCCGGGAACCCTGCTGGATCGCAGTACTGCCAACACATGCAAGCCCCGTCAGTACGTCTCGACGGGGGTGGGGACGATGTGGACCTGGGCGCCGGCGGCGCGTATCGCGTCGATCTCGGCGGTGGGGGTGGCGTCGTCGAGGACGACCAGGTCGGTGGGGCGCAGCGGCGGGAACACGTAGGTCGAGGTGTGGCCGAACTTGCTGTGGTCGACGAGCAGTACGCGGCGGTCGGCCGCCTCGGTCATCGCCACCTTGAGCGCGCGCGATTCGGGGAGCGGGTGGAAGAGCTGGCCGTCGGCGACGGCGGGCACGCTGAGCAGCGCCACGTCGACCCGCCAGGTGCGTACGGCGTCGACGGTGGCGACGCCGAACACGGCGTCCAGGTCGGGCTCGTACTCCCCGGGCAGCAGGTGTACGCGGATGCCGAGCCGGTTGCCGGCGAGCCGGGCGGCGCGCAGGTAGTTGGTGACGACGGTGAGGTTGCCGAGCGGCCGGGCCAGGCCGGGCAGCACGCCGAGGCAGGTGGTCGAATCGTCGACCAGAACGGACCGGGCGTCGGTGAGGAACCCCACGGCCGCGGTGGCGAGCACGCTCTTCACTTCCTGCCCGCTGCGCAGCCGCCACCGCGCGCTGGTCTGCACCAGCAGCGCGGACGGCGCCTCGACCCAGCCGCGGTGTTTGGCCAGCAGCCCGTCGGCGACGAGCGAGTCGACGTCGCGGTGCACGGTCATCGCGCTGATCCCGAACTCGTCCGCGAGTTGCTGGATCTCCGCCCGTCCCTGGCTGAGGATCCGGTCGAGCATCTGTTCGCGGCGCGTGTTGACGTCGGCGGCGGACCTGCGCCCAGGGTTGGCCATGGCGGTCATCCTGCCCTGAGCTGCGGCAGCACCACCGCCTTGATCCGCTCCTCGCCGTCGGGCTTCGGGCGCATCGCGGCGGCCGCGTCGTCCAGCGGGTACCGGTCGGTGACGAGGCCGTCCAGGTCGATCCGGCCGGTGGCGGCGAGGCGGATGGCTAGCGGCCAGGTGTTCGCGTACCGGAAGGTGCCGGTGAGGGTCAGCTCGCGCCGCTGCACGACGTCGACGGGGATCGGCACCTCGTCGGCGCCCATGCCGACCAGTACGGCGGTGCCGGCGCGGCGGACCGACCGCAGCCCGGCGGTGACCGCGGCCGGTGCCCCCGAACAGTCGACGAACACGTCGAACCCGCCACCCGCAGTCGCATTCTCGGCGCCGGCGAGCGGTGTTCCGGCGAGTACGGTGCCGGTCGCGCCGAACCGCCCCGCGACGGCCAGCCGTGCCTCGCTCACGTCGGTGACGATCACCTCGGCGGCCCCGAAGACCCGCGCGGCCTGCGCGGTGACCAGGCCGATCGGTCCGGCGCCGGCGACCAGTACCCGGCTGCCGGGGGCGACGGATCCCTTGCGGCAGGCCCAGATCCCGACCGACATCGGCTCGATCAACCCCGCCGCCTCGTCCGACACCCCGTCCGGTACGGGATGGGCGAAGTCCGCGGGGACCGTCACGTACTCGCAGAAGGCGCCGTCGATCGGCGGCGTGCCGAAGAACCGTACGTCGGGGCAGAGGTTGTAGCGCCCGTGCCGACACTCGTGGCAGCGTCGGCAGGGCACGCCCGGCTCGACGGAGACCCGCTGGCCGATCCGGTCGGCCGGCACGTCCGCGCCGACCGCGACGATCCGCCCGGCCGACTCGTGCCCGAGGACCAGCGGGGCCCGCACCACGAACTCGCCGATCCGGCCGTGCTCGAAGTAGTGCGTGTCGGAGCCGCAGACACCGACGGCGGCCACCTGCACCAACACCTCGCCGTACGCGGGGGTGGGGCGCGGACGCTCCTCGATCCGCAGGTCGCCGGGCGCGTGCAGCACGGCGGCCCGCATGGTGTCCGGCAGTCCCATCCGCTCCCCCGCTCTCCGACGCACGACCGCACGGGTCGCCACCCGCGTCGCCCACGGACGGCCCCGGGCGACGCGGCCGGATGCCAACTTCTCACAGATTTTGTGAGCGGACAAGCCTTGATTCCACATGCTTCGCGGGGCATTCTGGTCTGGCCGCGCCGGCCCGGCGCGCGGTGGACGTTCCGGACCGACGACGCGACTGGGAGGCGACGGATGGCCGTCCGCGGGATCGACTCCTCGACGCAGTCGTGCAAGGTCCTCACCGTGGACGAGACCACCGGGCGGGTGCTCGCCACCGGCCAGGCACCGCATCCGGACGGCACCGAGGTCGACCCTTTAGCCTGGTGGCGCGCGCTCGCCGACGCCGGCGGCCACGACACCGATGGAGTCGACGCGCTGTCGGTCGCCGCGCAGCAACACGGCATGGTCGCGCTCGACGGCGACGACACCCCGGTCCGCCCCGCCCTGCTCTGGAACGACGTGCGCAGCGCGCCGCAGGCCGCCCGGCTCACCACCGACCTCGGCGCCGAGTGGTGGGCGAAGTCGGTCGGCCTGGTGCCTGTCGCGTCGTACACGGTGACCAAGCTGGCCTGGCTGGCCGAGCACGAACCGGTGCACGCTGCCCGGGTCGCGCGGGTCCTGCTGCCGCACGACTGGCTCACCTGGCGACTGCTCGGCGCCACCGACCCGCCCACCACCGACCGCAGCGACGCCTCCGGCACCGGCTACTGGTCCCCCGTCACCGGACGGTACGAGCGGGATCTGCTGGTCCGCGCGCTCGGCCACGACGTCGACGTACCGGAGGTGCGCGGCCCGACCGACCCGGCCGGGCGTACCGCGGACGGCACGCTCGTCGCCGCCGGCGCCGGGGACAACGCCGCCGCCGCGCTCGGTCTCGACCTGCGCCCCGGCGAGGCGGTCGTGTCCCTTGGCACCAGTGGCGCGGTGTTCACGGTGACCGACCGGCCCGTCACCGACCCGACCGGCGCGGTCGCCAGCTTCGCCGACGCCACCGGCCGGTTCCTGCCGTTGGCCTGCACGCTCAACGCCGCCCGGGTCCTGTCCGCGACCGCCACCCTGCTCGACACAGACCTCTCCGGGCTCGACGCGCTGGCCGAGTCCGCGCCACCCGACGCCGGCGGCCTCGTCCTACTGCCGTACCTCGACGGCGAGCGCACGCCGAACCTGCCGGATGCCGCCGGCAGCCTGCACGGCCTGCGCCGCGCCACGATGACCCCACCGCACCTCGCCCGCGCCGCGGTGCTCGGCATGCTGTGCGGGCTCGCCGACTGCCTCGACGAACTGCGCCGGCACGGCGCCAGCATCGACCGCGTCCTGCTCATCGGCGGCGCCGCCCGGTCCCGCGCGGTCCGTTCCGCCGCACCGGACGTGTTCGGCGTGCCGGTCCTCGTCCCCGAACCCGCCGAGTACGTGGCGCTCGGCGCGGCGCGGCAGGCGGCCTGGCTACTGTCCGGCGCCGACGAACCGCCGGCCTGGCCGCGCCAGATCGCCGACCACCGGGCACCCACCGGCGCACCCTGGACCGCCGACCTCCGCGCGCGGTATGCGGAACACCGCCGCAGGACGTACGGCGTGTGAGCATGTACCGCCTCGGATCTCACGCCGTCGTGGAACCGTTGCGCCGCAACCGGTCCGTGCTGTGGCGGGGACGACCAAGTCGCCCCGTCGGCGGATCGTTCGACAAGGTCGCCGGGTCGTACTGGTCAGCGCAAGGGAGGCCACCCGGCACCCGGCAGGGGCTCCGGCAGGAATATCCGCACCAGGTCGTGACAGCGCGCGTAGTGCCGGTCGTAACGGTCGTGGTCGAAGACCCACCGCCAGCCTTTCCACGCCTGCGCCCAGCGTTCCGACACCCCCTCGATAGTGTGCACGGTCCAACCGGTGCCGATGCGGCTGGCCGTGTCGAGGTGCAGCCCCAGACCGGGCAGCGGCACCGGCTCGTCGCGGTGCCACCATTCGGCCAGGTTCTCGATCCGCCAGGCGTCGGGCAGGGTGACGGCCTCGTCCGGTCCGGCCAGCAGTTCGGCGGGTTCGTCGGGCATGCTCAGTGCGTACCCGGCGTCGTCGACGGTGACGAGGAAGAACTGTTCGTCCCAGGGCTGGTGCATCGTCTCGTACGGTCGCCACCCCGGGGCGTACAGCGGGGTGACCTCACCGGGCGCGTGGCCGAGGTACGCCTCGATGTCGCCCGCGCCGCCGTACGCCCAGCAGACGTCGTAACCGGTCCATGCCTGCCGCAACTCAGGCAGGACGGCGTGCCGGTGCGCGTGCATGACGTCCCAGGCCCAGATGGCGAGCACGCGCCGGTCCCGGTCGATGAGCACCGTCCCCTCGTACGGCGCGAGGTGGGTCGCCTCGTACGACCAGGGCCCGAGTTCGGCGACCCGGTCCAGAACCGCCTCGGGCCCGCCGGCCAGCGAGGTGAGAAAGCCGTATCCGTGTGTGTCGCCGGCCATGCGCACCGTGCCGCCCTCGACCACGACGTACGCGATCCAGTAGCTCATTGCGGTGCATGCCCTCCTCGCCGCCGTGTTCTGCCCATCATTCGCTGTCCATGCACGCCCCGCTGACCGCAGGTCTCGCGGCGGTGCCGCCCGCGCCCGCTCAGCCCGTCACGGTGGGGTTGGGTTGCCTAGGTAGGTGGGCCGATCTCATGGGGCGGCGGTGAGGCGACGCGGGAGTACGGAAAAGTCTGGGGGTGGTGTCGATCGGGGTGCGGTTCGATCGACGCAGGGGGTGAGCGGGGACCGACCCCGCCGTACGGAGGAGAGATCATGCCGCGCTTCATGACGATCGTGCACGTCGAGGAGAGTTCGCTGGACCACGGGGAGCCGAGCCCGGAGGCGCAGGCCCGGATGGGTGCGCTGTTCGAGGAGATCACGCGGGCCGGGGTGATGGTCGACACGGCGACCCTGGCGCGTACGGCGCAGGCGACCCGGGTGGTCGGGTCGGGCGGCAGCGTGAGCTACACCGACGGTCCGTTCACGGAGAGCAAGGAGGTCATCGGCGGGTACTCGATCCTCCAGGCCAAGGACATGGCGGAGGCGGTCGAGTGGACGCGCCGGTTCGTGGAGATCCAGTCGGAGTGGCAGGAGGTCACCGCGGAGGTCCGCGAGATCCTCGACGCGTGACACACACGATCCGCGCCGGTACGCGAGATCCTCGACGCGTGACGCGCATGGTCTGATGAGAAGCGTGGACGCGGCGGGTTCGGTCGAGGCGGTGTACCGGATCGAGTCCGCGCGGATCATCGCCGGCGTGGCGCGCATCGTGCGCGATGTCGGCATCGCCGAGGAACTGGCGCAGGACGCGCTGGTGGCCGCGCTGGAACAGTGGCCAGGGTCGGGCATCCCGGACAACCCGGGTGCCTGGCTCATGGCCGTGGCGAGGCGCCGGGCGGTCGACCTCGTCCGCCGGCGCGACACGTACGCGCGGAAGCTGGCGGAGGTCGGCCGCGCGCTGACCGACGTACCGCCGGACGAACCGCCGGAGCCGGACGGCATCGACGACGACCTGCTGCGGTTGATCTTCACGGCGTGCCACCCGGTGCTGTCCACGGAGGCGCGGATCGCGCTGACGTTGCGGCTGCTCGGCGGGCTGACTACGGCCGAGATCGCCCGGGCGTACCTGTCGGCGGAGTCCACGATCGCGCAACGCATCGTCCGGGCGAAGCGGGCACTGGCGCGGGCGGACGTGCCGTTCGAGGTGCCGTACGGGGCGGACCGCGCGGACCGGCTCGCCTCGGTGCTGGAGGTCGTCTACCTGATCTTCAACGAGGGCTACTCCGCGACCTCCGGCGACAACCTGGTACGCCCGGCGCTGTGCGAGGAGGCGCTCCGGCTGGCCCGGGTACTCACCGGGCTGATGCCGACGGAACCGGAGACGTACGGGTTGGCGGCGTTGCTGGAGTTGCAGGCGTCGCGGCTGGCCGCGCGTACCGGGGAAGACGGGGCGCCGGTGCTGCTCGCCGACCAGGACCGGACTCGCTGGAACCGGCTGCTCGTCCGGCGCGGACTCGACGCGCTCACCCGCGCCGGCACCGGCCCGTACGCCACGCAGGCCGCGATCGCCGCCTGCCACGCGCGCGCCCTCCGGTACGAGGAGACGGACTGGGCGACGATCGCCGCACTGTACAGCCGGCTCGCCGTGCTCGTTCCCTCACCCGTCGTGGAGCTGAACCGGGCCGTTGCGGTCGCGCAGGCCGACGGTCCCGCCGCCGGCCTGCGCCTGCTCGACGCGCTCGCCGCCGAACCGGCACTCGACTCGTACCACCTGCTGCCGAGCGTGCGGGGCGACCTGCTCGCCCGACTCGGGCGTACGGCGGAGGCGAGCGCCGAGTTCACCCGCGCGGCCGCGCTGACCCGCAACGAACGCGAGCGCGACCTGCTGCTCCGCCGCGCCGCCGACCCCACCGCCCGCTGACCACAAAACCGGAAACCCTTACCCCACAACAAACGCAGCGCACCCTACCACCCCGCGCGCCGCCGATCCGGCCGCTCAACCCGCGCACAGTCCGTACCCTTGCGCAGCAACGCCGCGAACTGCGCCACTGCCCAGGGAACGGGAACCGTTGCGCCGCAAGGAACGCGAACGCGACCTCCTACTCCGCCGTGCCTCCGACCCGACGACCCAAACCCTCGTCCGACAGCAATCGCTCGTGCGAGCTCCTGCCTCGTCGCTCCGCCAACTCGCCGGAACAACAAGCGCGCGACCTGTCGCCCCGCCGTGCCGACAAGCCGACCACCACGCGTACGGGAACCGTTGCGTTGCAAGGTATCGAGCGGGTTCAGGCGGAGGCGTGTTCGGGGACGGCGGGTGGGGGCGCGGGCGCGCGGCGCAGTCCGGGGGTGGTGGCGCCGACGAGGACGACGGCGGCGACGCACGCGATTCCGCCGGTGAGTAGCGCGACGGTGGCGGATGTGGCGCGGGCGACGAGGCCGCCGCGCAGGTTGCCGAGGTCGGGTCCGGCCATGCCGACCATCTGTTCGACGGCGGCGAGCCGGCCGCGCATCGAGTCCGGTGTGGACAGTTGGACGATGGTGCCGCGGGACACGACGGTGAGGGTGTCGGCGGCGCCGGCGAGGGCGAGGCAGGCGAGGGCGGCCCATGCGCCGGGTGCGAGGGCGAAGCCGACGAGCGCGATCCCCCAGCCCGCCGATCCCGCCAGCATCACCAGTCCGGTACGTGCGCGGCGGGTGAACGTGCCGGACAGCGCGGAGGCAACGGCGCCGCCGACGGCGATGGCGCTGAGGAACAGCCCGAACGTCCGGGGGTCGCCGCCGAAGCGTTCGGCGTTGACGACGGGGAACAGGCTGACCGGCATGGACAGTACGGTCGCGGCGAGGTCGCTGATCAGCGCGCCGCGGACGATCGGCGTACGGGCGATGAAGGCGAGGCCGTCGACGAGGCCGTGCACCCCGGGCCGGGACGCGGTGCCTTCCGGCCGCATCGCCGGCAGCCCGAACGCGCCGAGGAACGCCAGCCCGAACGTGGCCACGTCGACCAGGTAGCACCCGCCGACGCCGAGCCAGCCGAGTACGAGGCCGCCGAGCGCCGGCCCACCGAGCATCGCGGCCAGGAACGCGATGCGGTTGAGTGCCTGCCCCGCGGCCACCTGTTCGGGCGGCAGCAGCCGCGGCACGAACGTCCGCGCGGCGGGTCCGGACACCGCGAAGAAGCACGACTGCGCGGCGAGGAGGACGAGTACGACGGCGGTGGGCGTGTGCCCCGCGATCCCTTGTACCGCAAGGAGAATCGAGCAAGCGGCCGAGCCGACGAGCGCGACGAGGTAGATGCGGCGGCGGTCGAGCCGGTCCACGAGCGACCCGGCGAGCAGCCCGACCACGATCAGCGGTACGGCCTGGGCGACGCCGACCGCGCCGGTCCACACCGTGCTGCCGGTCGCGCGCCACACCTGGAACATCACCGCGACGAGCGTCATCTGCCCGCCGAATCCGGAGAACATCGCCCCGAGCCACACCCGCCGGAACGCGGGGGACGTACGCAGCGGGGTCAGGTCGACGAGTGCGTGTCTCAGCGCCACGAGTCGTCCTCGGCGAGCTTGGCGCGGATCCGGTCGTGGAAGCTGCGCCGGCGCAGCGCGGCCTCGATGTCGGTGACGACGCGGCTCAGCGGGTACGGGATCTCGGCCTCCAGTTCGGCGAGGGCGGCCTCGGTGGCGCGCCACTCGGCGGCCATCCGGTCGACGAGCGCAACGGCGCGCTCGGTGAGGGTGATCCGCTTGCTGCGCGCGTCCGGGCCGGGTTCGGTACGCACCAGGCCGGCCTCCCGCATCGCCGCCACCTTCTGGCTTTCGGCCGAGTGGGTGCGCTGCACCGACTCGGCGAGTTCGCTGATGGTCATGGGGCCGCGGCGGTGCAGCCGGATCAGCTCCAGCACGAAGCTCGGCCGCAACCCCTCGACGTGTGCCTCCGTGTACAGCCGGGCGATGTCGTCGTCCATCTCGGCCTGGAGCCGCCGCAGCGGTCGCCACAGGCTCTCCTCGGTCGGATCCGCGTCGTCGGGTTCGCGTGTCATGCCCGGGATCGTAACAGCGCTTATATAAGTACTGTCAAATTGGATGGCGGCTATCGTGGGCGACCATGACGCGCGCCTGGTACCGCGGCGACCTGCACGTCCACTCCGTGCACTCCGACGGCGAGCTGACCCCCGCCCGGCTGGCCGCCGACGCCCGCCGCGCCGGGCTCGACTTCCTCGCCACCACCGACCACAACACCGCCGCCGCCCATCACGCCTGGGACGACCACCACGACCTCCTCGTCGTACCGGGGGCCGAGGTCACCACGGCGACCGGCCACTGGCTCGCCCTCGGCGTACGCCCGGGTCAGGTCGTCGACTGGCACCACCGGGTACGCGACGGCTCGGTCGCCGCGCGCCTCGCCGAGGTGCACGCCGCCGGCGGCATCGCCGTCGCCGCACACCCGCACGCCCCGTACCGGTCCGGCACGTTCATGTACCCGTACGACGGGTTCGACGCGGTCGAGGTGTGGAACGGCGCGTGGACCTCCGACCGGCCCTGGCAGGCCGACAACGAGGCGGCGCTCGCCGAGTGGGGCCGCCGGCTCGGCGCCGACGTCCACAGTGGACAGTGGCGCCCAGCGGTCGGCGGCAGCGACACCCACCTCCTCGACCAGCTCGGTACGCCGCACACCGTCGTGCTCGCCGACGCCCACACCGCCCCCGCCGTACTCGCCGGGCTGCGCGCCGGACGCAGTTGGCTCGCCGAGTCCGCCCGCGTCACGCTCACCCTCACGGCCACCGCCGGCGACCGTACCGCCGGGATCGGTGACCGACTCGACACCGCCGGCCGCCCCGCCGCCGTACTCGTCTCGATCGGCGGCGTCCCCGCCGGCACCGTCGTCCTGCACACCGAGGAGGGCGCCGTACACCGGGCACCGCTGGGCGCCGGCCCCGTCGAGTGGACCACCACAGCCGCCGAGTCCGGCTTCGTCCGCGTCGAGGTACGCCACCCCGACGGCCGCATCGCCGCCCTCACCAACCCGGTACTCCTCGCCTGAGCCGGACGTGCCCCGGTCGGCGCATCGCCGCCCGTGAGCCGCGCCCGCCGCGTCGCGGGCCGTGACCGGTCCGGCGGCTCACTGTCCATTCCACGCACACCGCCGGATCGTCGGACGTGACCGGCCCGGCACAGTCGTTGTCCGCCCGCCGCGCTTCCGCGTCCCGCCGCATCCCGACGGACATCACCGGCCCGGCCGAGACGTTGGCCGTCCGCCGCAGCCTCCGCGTCCCGCCGCGTCCCGACGGACATCACCGGCCCGGCACGGTCGCCGTCCGTCCACCGCAGATTCCGCGTCCCGACGGGCGTCACCGGCCCGGCCGAGACGTTGGCCGTCCGCCGCAGCCTCCGCGTTCCGCCGCGTCCTGACGGATGTGACCGGCCCGGCCGGGTCGTTGTCCGCGGGCCGTATCCGTCGCGCCCGTAAGTGACCGGTCCAACGGGACGCTGCGTGGGGTGCGTTACGTTCGGTGGACGGCCGGAAGGCGTCGGCTGTGACCAATTCCGCCGGCGTCGGGCGATACTCGGCCGGCGGCCGGGCGGGTGCGTTAGGGTCCGGCCGTGAGTATCGAGGACGGACGATCCGACACGCCGACCAGCCCGGCCGAGGCGTTGGCCACGCTGATGACCGGCAACGACCGGTTCGTCACCGGCGACCGGCAGCATCCGCACCAGGACGCGGACCGCCGTACCGCGGTGGCGACCGTGCAGCGACCGTTCGCGGTGCTGTTCGGGTGCAGCGACTCCCGGCTCGCCGCGGAGATCATCTTCGACCGCGGCCTCGGCGACCTGTTCGTCGTCCGTACCGCCGGGCACGTGGTGGGGCCCGAGGTCCTCGGCAGCATCGAGTACGCGGTGGCGGTGCTCGACGTGCCGCTCGTCGTCGTCCTCGGGCACGACTCCTGCGGTGCGGTCACCGCCTCCCTCGACGCGCTGCGCGACGGCGTTCTGCCCCCCGGATACGTCCGGGACCTCGTCGAACGCGTCATGCCGAGCGCCCTCGCCGCCCGCGGCACCGCGCCCGACGACGTCGACGCCGCGGTCGCCGAACACATCCGCTACACCACCGGCATGCTGGTCGAACGCTCCGACATCATCGCCGAACGCGTCGCGGACGGCCGCTGCGCCGTCGTCGGCCTTTCGTACCGCCTGGCGGAGGGCACCGTCAAGCAGATCGCCTCGCGCGGCCTCTGACGTACCTGCCGTTCCGGTGCCCGCGATGTCCCGCGGACATCGGAACGGCGACGGCACCCGGACCACGTACTTTCCTTGCGGTGCACGGGTTCCGTCACCGGCGCGATGACCGGAATCCCACTCTCTCAGCCCGGGCAACCACCCCGCCACCAGGCCGAGAACTGAAGCGCATCGCCCAGGTTCACCGGACGCTCGCCCGCATCCATCCTGGCCCGCGCCCGCTCATGCCGACGAGTGACACAACGGTTCGGGCACCGAACGGACCATGCCCGTCAGCCGATCGATGCTCAACCACAGATCCGACCGCAAGCCACACCCGTTGCGGGGCACGGGTTCCATCCCGACCCGACACCCGTCGCGCGCCCGGCCTGGCATCCGGCCTGCGCCAACACGCTGGAGTGAGTCACGGCCGGCATCCCGTCGGGTACCGGTGCACGCGTCGTGGCGTCGGCACCTCCCGGTGGCCGGCCGGGAGTCGTTGGGGCGTAGGGGTTCTACGGGCGGGCGGCGGCGGCCGCGGCGACGATGTCGGGGTCGGTGACGAAGTGGGTGGCGGCGTCGGCGGCGCCGAGCGGTACCCAGGCGGCGTTGTCGCGGGA
This sequence comes from Actinocatenispora rupis, assembly GCF_016861975.1. GTDB lineage: Bacteria > Actinomycetota > Actinomycetes > Mycobacteriales > Micromonosporaceae > Actinocatenispora > Actinocatenispora rupis. The sequence continues at coordinate 29,404 of NZ_BOMB01000035.1, forward strand.
CGGTGCGGGGCGCTTCGCGGACAGGTGGACGGCGGCGACACCGGCGCCGGCGAGCGCGGGCACGTCGGCGGGCCGTACGCCGCCGCCGGCCATCACCTCGATCCCCGGTACTGCGGCGGCGATGCGGCGGATCGTGTCGACGCCGTCCGCGGCGACGGCGGCACCGCCGGAGGTGAGTACCCGGGTGCAGCCGAGGGCGTACGCGGCGGCGGTGGTGTCGACGGGATCGGTGGTCTGGTCGACGGCCCGGTGCAGGGTGACCTCGACGGGGCGGCCGGCGGCGGTACCGGCGTCGCGGGCGGCGTCGACGAACCGCCGCACCGCGTCGCCGTCGAGTACGCCGGTGGCGGTGAGCGCGCCGACGACCACACCCGATGCGCCGGCGGCGACGGCGGAGCGCACCTCGGCGGCCATCAGCGCCACCTCGTCGGCGTCGTACACGAAATCGCCGGGGCGGCAGCGGACGAGGACCTGCACGGGGAGGCCGACCCGCGCGGTGGCGGCGACGAGCGCGTCGGACGGGGTGACGCCGCCGAGTTCGAGGGCCGAGCAGAGTTCGACCCGGTCGGCGCCACCGTCGCGGGCGGTCCGCGCCCCGGCGGCGGCCGTGACGGCGATCTCCAGCGCGATCATGCGTACTCCTCGGTCAGCGGTGCGGCAGACGGTCCAAACGTCGACCGGTCGGTACGGCACGGGACGCGTCCGGTCGGCGAGAGCCGGCCCGCTCCCGCCGCAGAACCTAACATCAGCACAGGTCACGGCAGTCACCTCCGGCCCCCGACGTGCCGCGTACGTCACCCGCACCGGCCAGGGCCCGGACGCGAGGAGGACGATCCGATCGGTCTCGACATCGAAGCCCAGCAACGGATCGCGACCGTCGCCTCTGCGCGCACGAGTACCGGCTGAGCCAACCACGCGGCGGGATGGTCGGCGCCCGAGCCGGGAACCGAGAGGCCACGCGCTGCCATCTCGACGCGACACACCGCGCTCCCGGTAACGAGAATCCCGGGGCCGGCCGACTCCCACTCGCCCCGCACAACATCGGCCAGCACCGCAGCGGACACTTCCGCGCTGCGGCAACGACAAGGCGGACTGGCGCCGCGCTAGCAGGTCGACCGGGCCGGAAAGCCGGTCGCAGCAAGGGATCCGGCCGGCGGACGAACTCGCCACCGCGGCAACGTGGCGGAAACACGGCCGTGTCACGCTGGCGCGGTGACACCCCTGTGCATCGAGCCCGGCGACCTGACGAGCCCCGACGTCCGCGCGCTGCTCGCCGAGCACCTGACCGACATGTACGCCACGTCGCCGCCGGAGAGCGTGCACGCGCTGGACACCGAGGCGCTCCAGGTACCGGAGGTGACGTTCTGGACGGTACGCAAGGCGGGCGTGCTGCTCGGCTGCGGTGCGCTCCGCCGGCTCACCGCCGAGCACGGCGAGATCAAGTCGATGCGTACGGCCCGGCACGCGCGCGGCACCGGTGTCGCGTCCCGGCTGCTCGACCACATCACCGCGGAGGCGCGGCGCCGCGGGTACGCACGGCTGAGCCTGGAGACCGGTGCGCAGCCGTACTTCGCGCCGGCGCGCCGGCTGTACCGCGGGCGCGGGTTCGTCGACTGCGCGCCGTTCGGCGACTACGCGCCGGACCCGAACAGCGTCTTCCTCACGCTGCCGCTCGGTGGAACTCCCGTACGACGGTGATCTCACCGACGAGGTGCGCGTTGAACTCGGGCAGGTCCTCGGCCGGCACCCACAGTTCGCGGATGGTGCGCCCGCCGACCTGCCGTTCCGGGTACCGCGCAAGGAAGTCCGTCGCGACCTCGAACCGCGTGACGTACCCGGCTCCGTCGCGCGGCACGTGCCAGTCGCGCGCGATCCGCACCGCGTACGCCTCGTTCAGTACCGGGTAGAAGATCGGCTGGTCGGGCAGCCGCGGCGGCCAGGCGCGCCAGCCGGAGCGGCGGACCAGCGCCAGATCGGCCGGGCCGGTCGGCCGCCAGAGCGTCGTCGTCGCGGTCATCGCACGCCGTCCCGGGTCGGTCGTCAGGGCGACCACACGCTACCCCCGCGACCACCACCGCTCACCCCAGAAACGATCCACGGCGCCGTCGGAAAGCCACCCGCGCGCCGTGGCAGCGCCGACGACCCGCACCTGCGGCGTACGGGATGGTCTGGGATGCTGGCGGTCGGTTCGTCCCGTCGTGGTCCGGAGGGGTACTCGTGCGCGTGTCGTGGTGGCGTGTCGGTGCGGTGTCGGCGGCGGTGGTACCGACGGCCGTGACGATCGCGGCGGCGCCGTGGCGGCGGTCGTCGACGTTCGCCTGGGCGGGTTCCGGGGACATCATGACGACGGTGCGCCTGCTGAACGCGTGGTTCGTGTGGCAGTCGGTGGTGGTCGTCGCCGTACCGGCGCTGATCGTCCTCGCCGCCGGTCTCGTCCCGGTACGTCTCCGGCGACCGGCGACCCTGGTCGCCGCGGTGCTGCTGGCCGTCGCGACCGCGGTGGCCGTCGCCATGGCGTACGTGCGGACGGAGTTGACGCTGCCGGCCGGCTTCCCGATCCCGCCGGTGGCCGCCGCCTGGACCTTCGTCCCCTGTTACGCCGCCGCGGCGGTGCTGCTCGTCGTGACCCGACGACGAACGGAAACCCAGTAGTACCAAGGGGTGTGTGTCTGTCCGCTGTGGACGGTCGGGTGCGGCGCGGCGCGGCTTCGCTCTCGCCGTCGACGATGCGGCGGTGACACGAACCCGCCGGCTGTGCGGGCCACTCTCCCGGCTCACGGTGAGCAGGGCCCGGCCGCGGCGGCGCACCTCGGCGCAGGCGGCGAACCGCCCGTACCTGCGGCCCTGGCGAGCCCGACCCCTGGTCGGCCACCCACGGGCCGCCGTTCACCAACCGTGTCGGCCGCGACGTTGCGGCGCCAGAGCGCGCAGCCGACGGGCTCGGTGTCGAGCTGGAACGCGGCCATCACGAACGCGACGGCACGGCCGGCGTCGGTGATCAGCCGCGGCCACGCCACTTTCCCGCTGCACGTACGCCTCGGCGAGGGAGACGGCGACCGGTGCCACCATGCGCTGCCGTTCCGGCCGGACGTTCCCGGGTGCTGGTCTCGATCCGGCCGGCCCCCTACCGGTACGCGACCCGACGACATATAGCCTACGCGCAGATCATCTCCACGGAGGCCACCGGAGGCACCCATGTGGGAGTACGAGCACAGCATCGAGACCACGGCGGGGCGCGACGCGCTCTGGGAACTCTGGGCGGATGTCGCCCGCTGGCCCGACTGGAACGCCGGCGTGGCAACGATTCGCGCGGACGGACCGTTCGCCGTCGGTACCCGGATCACGATGACGCCGCCCGGGGAGGACGCCGTCGAACTGCGGCTGGCCGAGGTGGAGCCGGGCGCGCTGTTCATCGACGTGATGGACGCCGGCGACTTCACCGTCCGTACGACGCACCGGCTCACCACACTCGACGGCGGCCGCACCAGGATCGGGTACCGGACGGAGATCGACGGGCCGGCCGCCGACCGGGTCGGTCCGGAACTCGGCCCCGCGATCACCGCGGACTTCCCCGACGTCCTCGCCGCACTCGCCGCGCTCGCCGAGTCCCGCGCGCCGCGCTGAGGCGGCGCCGCGGAACCACGGTCAGGCGAACATCGCGTCGGCCATCCGCAGCGAGCCGTCCACGGTGTCGAAACCCCGCGGCAGCATCACCTTCTCGTACGCCGCAACCGCGTCGGGCAGCGGTGCCCCGGCGCGCACCGCGGCGAGGAGTTCGCCGGACAGCGTGGCGGCGTCGCGCAGCGCGGTGTTCGCGCCGACCCCGCCGGTGGGCGGCATCGCGTGCCCCGCGTCGCCGAGCAGCGTGACCGGACCGGTCGGCCACGGGTCGACGCGTTCGGCGGCCCGGATCGTGATCGGGAAGTACGCCTCGGGGTCGGAGGCGGCGAACAGCGCGCGCAGGGTGGGGTGCCAGTCGGCGGTGGCGTCGAGGCAGACTTCCAACAGTTCCCGGGAACTCAGCGCGAACAGCGTCTCGTCCGGGACGCCCAGCCGTTCCCGCGTCGCGACGAACGTGGTCATCAGGTAGTCCGCGGCGCCGTCCGGCTGTCGGGTACGGAAGCGCATCGGCGCGATGCCGGCGCCGCAGCCCGTTCCCCCGCCGTACCAGCAGAAGCCGCGGGAGATCTCGGTCGGGACGAGCGGCACGGTCTCCGGGGTGAGGACGAGCCGCCCGTACAGGCAGCGCAGGCCGGTGTCGCGGACGACCGCGTGCGGGACCAGCTGGCGGCGTACCGGGGAGCCGATGCCCTCGGCACCGACGAGCAGGTCGCCCTCGTCCGAACCGCCCTCGGCGAACTCGACGCGCACCCGACCGTCCACAGTGGTCCGGTACCCGGTGACGGTCCGTCCGAAGTGGACGGTGTCGGCGAGGCCGGTGAGCAGGCAGCGGCGGAACGCGTTGCGGTCCACGTGCGTGATCTCCGTGGCCGGGATGTCGGGGAACTCCTGCACCGACACCGGTTCCCGCTGCGCGGTGTACATGCCGACGAGGTCGTTGGCGTCGCCGCTGGAGTCCCGTACGACGTCGAGGACCTCGGGCGGCAGGCACGCGCGCAGTGCCGTGTTCCCGTCGTGGTCGATGTGGATGCGGTAGCCCTGGTTACGGATCTGCGGCGTGCGGTCCCGCTCGTACACGGCGACGTCCACGCCGCCGGCGCGCAGGGCCTGTGCGAGCGCCAGCCCGCCGACGCCCGCGCCGGCGATCAGGACCCGTGTTCGGTTCGCCATCGTCGTCCCCTCCCGTCCCGCCGGACGCCTCCGCGCGGCCGGCACCAGCCCAGCGTAAAACGGGCGCATGACTCCGTCAAGTAGATGTTTGATTAAGTCGACCGCGTGCATGAGAGATTGGGTACGCGATGAGTTTCGGTCGTGCGGGCCGTCTCCACCAACGGACACGCGCATCGCGAGGAGGTACCGATGAGCCACGACCGAACCGCCGACGGGTACGCGCTGGCGGTCGAGCGGGTGATCGCCGCGCCGGCCGACACCGTCTTCGCCGCCTTCGTCGACCTGTACGACGGCGACCGCCCCGACTGGGTCACCGCCGCCCGGCTCGACCTGCGGCCCGGCGGTCGGTGGACCATCACGTTCCGGGTGCCCGGCGTGCCGGAGTTCACCGAGGAACGGCGCATCACGGTGCTCGATCCGCCGCGCCGCCTCGGCTACACCGCCACCTCGACGTACGACGACGGGACCGTGCTGGAGACGGTCGTGGAGCTGACCCTCGACGCCGTACCGGGCGGGCAGCGCGTGCGGCTCGGCCAGCGCGGTTTCCCCACCGCAGCGATCCGCGACACGTACGCGGGCGCGTGGCCCGACGTCCTCGCCGAACTGGCCCGCCGCGTCGGCGGCTGACCCGTGACCACCCACGCTCGCGCCACCGCTGCGGCAGACCGCGGACGGCCGGGCCGAGCGGGAACTACGGGAGCGGTTCGCGTCGAAGGGCGGCCGGGTCGCCGCCGAGGTACGCGACCTCGACGTCAGCGTCGACGGCGACGTGCGTTCGGGCACTGCCTGGAACGGATGGGCTGGCCGGACGGCGCCGGCGAGTACTCGATGTGGTTCCGCACGACGTTGGGGCTGCGGCTGATCGACGGGCGGGCGCGGATCGCGCACGAGCGCACCTCGACGCCGTTCCAGATGAACGGGTCCGCGCGCGCCGCGACCGACCTGGCCCCGTAGACCGGGCGCGCGCTACTCCTGCCACTGCGCGTTCTCGCGGTCCAGGTCGGGGATCGGCCCGAGGATCGTCCACCCCGGCGTCAGGTCCCGGGTGCTCCGGAACCCCCGATCATCCGCGTACTCGTCCACGTCCGTACCGTCGGGTGCGCGCATGATCGTGTACCGCGGCGGATCCTCGCCGTACAGCTTGAAGAACGTGCGCCCGCGGTCGTGGGACTGCCGGACGATCACGTCGACACCCCACAGCCCGTCGTACGTCGCCCGGTCCCGCGGGCTCGGTGACGCGCAGGTCTCGGCGCGTCCGGCGTCGCGTACGCAGATCATGGCCATGGTCCAGGCGATCCGTTCGGCACGCGGGTGGGCGGCGGCCAGCTGCCGCATCCGCGCGTCCGCCCGCGCGAACGCCGTACGCCGGTGGTCGAACTGCGACTCCAGCGTGTCGAACCGGCGGGCGTCGAAGCCGGCGCCGAAGTGCAGCTCCAGCATGCCGAAGACGAGGACCCGCCAGGCCACGAGGACCGCCACCACCACGACCAGGACGACGGGCGCCGCGACGAGCACGACCCGGAGCGGCGAGCCCCGGCCGAACCTGGACCTGTTGTCTCCCAACGACTCCACTCCGTGACCTGTCGCGCCAACCGGCCCGAGCCGGGCCTCGGGACAGTGTCACAGGAGCACGCGCGCGCGGCCACCCCGACCGCCTAGAGGTACGGGTGCTGCGCCTCGCGGGCCTTCTCGTACCCGGCGCGGGCCGCGCGCGTCTCGTCCACTGTGGACACCTCGGCCACCGGTACGTCCCACCACGCGGCCGAGTCCGGCGCCGGTACGAGCGGATCGGTCCGCACGTGCACCACCGTCGTACGCGGGGATCGGCGGGCGGCGGCGAGCGCGTCGCGCAGCTCGGCGACCGTGGTCGGGGTGTGCACCTCGGCGCCGAGACTGGCGGCGTTGGCGGCGAGGTCGGTCGGCAGCGGGTCGCCGGTCAACCCGCCGCCGGCCTCGCGGTAGCGGTACCAGGTGCCGAAACGGGGCGCGCCAACGGTTTCCGACAGCGCGCCGATCGAGGCGAAGCCACCGTTGTCGACGAGGACGACGATCAGCTTGACGCCCTCGGCGACCGCGGTGACGATCTCCTGCGCCATCATCAGGTACGAGCCGTCGCCGACGAGCACGTACACCTGGCGGTCGGGGCCGACGGCGAGCTTCGCGCCGAGCCCACCGGCGATCTCGTACCCCATGCAGGAGTAGCCGTACTCCACGTGGTACTGCTTCGGGCCGCCGGGCCGCCACAGCTTGTGCAGGTCGCCGGGCATCGAGCCGGCCGCGCACACGACCACGTCGTCGTCGGCCGCCGCCTCGTTGACCGCGCCGATCACCTCGCTCTGCGCCGGCAGCGGCCCGTGCCCCAGCGTGTACGCACGGTCCACAGTGGACGACCAGTCGTCCCGCAGCGCCGCGATCCGTTGCCGGTAGCCGGAATCCACCTGCCAGCCGGACAGTCCGGCGCGCAACGCCTCGACGGTCGCGCGCGCGTCGGCGACGACCGACAGCCCGGCGTGCTTGGCCGCGTCCATCGACGAGACGTTCACGTTCACGAAGCGCGGCGAGCCGAACAGGGTGCGCGACGCGGTCGTGAAGTCGGTGTAGCGCGTGCCGATGCCGATCACCACGTCGGCGTCGGCGGCCAGCGCGTTCGCCGCGGTGGTACCGGTGGCGCCGATCGCGCCGACCGCGGCCGGATGGTCGTGCCGCAGCACGCCCTTGCCGGCCTGCGTCTCCGCCACCGGTACGCCCGACTCGGCGGCCCAGGCGGCCAGCGCGTCCTGCGCCCCCGAGTACGTGACGCCGCCGCCGGCGACGACCAGCGGCCGGCGCGCCGCGCGTACCGTGGCGACGGCCTCGGCGAGGACGTCGGGGGCGGGCACCGCGCGGCGCACCGGCCAGTCGCGCTCGGCCAGGAACGCCGCCGGCCAGTCGTACGCCTCGGCCTGGACGTCCTGCGGCAGCGCCAGGGTGACCGCGCCGGTGGCGGCCGGGTCGGTGAGCACCCGTACGGCGGCGAGCGCGGCGTCGACGAGCTGCTCCGGCCGCGTGACGCGGTCGAAGTACGCCGACACCGGGCGCAGCGCGTCGTTGACCGACACGTCGCCCGCCCACGGCGCCTCCAGCTGTTGCAGCACCGTACCGGTGGCGCGGGTGGCGAACACGTCGCCGGGCAGCAGCAGTACCGGAAGGCGGTTGATGGTCGCGCCGGCCGCGCCGGTCACCATGTTCGTCGAGCCGGGGCCGACCGACGCGGTGCACGCGTACGTCGACAGCCGGTCCGTCATCCGCGCGTACGCCGCGGCCGTGTGCACCATCGCCTGCTCGTTGCGCGCCTGGTGGTACGGCAGGGCGTCGCCGGCCTGCAGCAGCGCCTGACCGAGCCCGGCGATGTTGCCGTGCCCGAAGATGCCGAAACAGCCGGCGAACAGCCGTCGCCGCCGCCCGTCCCGCACCGTGTACTGGTTCGCCAGGAACGTCACCAGGGCCTGCGCCACGGTCAGCCGCATGTCCCGCCTCCCGTCATCGGCAGTCGCGGATCGGTGCTCTCGTCCGCCCAACGCCCGCGGATCCACGCGTACGCCGGGTCGTCGGTGATGCGCCACGCCCGTTCCGGGTGCGGGCCGGCCATCACGTTCAGGTAGTACATGGGGTAGCCGGGGGCGGCGATCGACGGGCCGTGCCAGCCGTGCGGCACCAGCACCACGTCGCCGGTACGTACCTCGGCGAGGACGTCGATCGGGCGCTCGGGCGTGCCGTACACCCGGTGGTAGCCGACGCCGTCGCCGCCGATCTCGAAGTAGTAGACCTCCTCCAGTTCGGATTCGGCCGCGGTGTGCTCGTCGTGCTTGTGCGGCGGGTAGCTGGACCAGTTGCCGTCCGGCGTCAGGACCTCCACCACGATCAGCCGGTCGCAGCCGAACCCGCCGGCCGCCGCGAGGTTGTTCACCTGCCGGCTGCACGCGCCCGCGCCGCGCAGCTCCACCGCCACGTCACCGGCCCCCTGGTACCGGAAGGGCAGGTCGGCGGTGGCGGGCGCGGCGGGCAGCGCGAACCGGCCGCCACGGGCGCTGGTGATGGTGGCCTCGCTGCGGCGCGGCAGGTAGCTGAAGTCGGTGAGCGCGTCGAACACGCCCGCCCGACCGGCCAGCGTGTGCGCCTCGCCGCCGCAGGCGACCTCCGCCGACCCGGCCAGCGGTACGAGGAGCATCTCCCGCTCGCCGGTCGCCACCGTGTGCGCGCCGCCCGGCGGCAGCTCCAGTACGGACAGCTCCGCGTACCCGAGGCCGGTGCGGACCGTCCACGGCGACGCGGCGGTACTCCCGGCGGGCTGGTGGTGCTCCATCGGCGTCCTCACAACATCTCGGCGGCGGTGTCGACGGCGGCGGCCACGTCGTCGTCCGGCGGGTACAGCAGGGACCGGCCGACCACCAGCCCGCGTACGCCCGGCAGGCCCAGCGCGTCCCGCCACGCCGCGTACGTCTCGTCGGGGGCGCCGTGCGGATCACCGCCCAGCAGTACGGTCGGCAGGGTCGTGGCGGCGAGCACCCGCGGCATGTCCGGCACCACCGGCAGCTTCAACCACGTGTACGCCGAGCGGCTGCCCAGCGCCTGCGCGATCGCCACCGACCGGACGACCGCGTCGGTGGACAGGTCGTTCACGGCCCGGCCACCGCGGTCCCGGCGTACCCAGAACGGCTCGACCATGGCCACCAGTGTGCGGTCCGCGAGCGCCGAGACCGCGCGGGCGCAGCCCTCCAGCGTGTCGGCGCTCGACCGGTCGTCCGGGTCGATGCGCAGCAGCATCTTGCCGCCCTGCAACCGCATGTCCGCGAGCGTGGCCGCGTCGTACGCGGTGAACCGGTCGTCGATCTCGAACACCGTGCCCGGCACGCCGCCGCGATTCATCGACCCGACGACCACCTTGCCGTCCAGCGCGCCGAGCAGCAGCAGGTCCTCCACCACGTCCGGGGTGCCGAGTACGCCGGCGACGCCAGGTCGGGACAGCGCGACCAGCAGCCGCGACAGCAGCTCGCCGCGGTCGGCCATCGCGTCCGCCCGGTCCCCCACCGCCAGCGAGCCGCGCGCCGGATGGTCCGCCGCGATCAGCAGGAACCGGCCCGCCTCCGCCAGCGACGGCCCCGGCCCGCGGTCCACGGCGGCCCGCCGTACCGCGTCGGGGCGGGTCGCGCGCAGCTCCGCCAGCCGGGCCCGCAGCTCAGTCATCCGCGGTCGTCCCGAGCAGCGCCCACACCTCGTCCGGGTACGGCATGTCGTCCGAGCACGCCAACCGGCCCGCCACGATCGCCCCGGCCGCGTTCGCGAACGCGACGGTACGGGCCAGCGGCCAACCGGACAGCAGCCCGTGGCACAGCGCGCCGCCGAACGCGTCCCCCGCGCCCAACCCGTTGACCACGTCGACCCGCACCGGCGGTACGACGACGCGCTCGTCCGCGGTACGCGCCAGCACCCCGGCCGGGCCCTGCTTCACCACGGCCAGCCGTACGCCGGCGGCCAGCAGCGCCTCGGCGGCGCGGTCCGGATTCCGTTCCCCCACGGCGACCTCGCACTCGTCGAGGTTGCCCACCGCCACGGTCGCCGCCCCCAACGCCGCCGACAGTACGGCGCGGGCCTCGGTGCGGTCCGGCCACAGCGCCGGCCGGTAGTCCAGGTCCAGTACGGTGTGGCCGCCGCGGCGTACCCCCAGGGCCGTCTGGTGCGCGGCGCGGCTCGGCTCGGCCGAGAAGCCGGTTCCGGTCAACCACAGCAGATCCGCGGCGGCCAGCGCGTCGGCGTCCAGTTCCGCCGGGCGGATCTGGAGGTCCGGCGCGGACGGCCGGCGGTAGAACCAGATCGGGAAGTCGTCCGGCGGAAAGATCTCGCAGAACGTGATCGGCGTCGGCAGGTCCGGCACCGTGGACACCCACCGGTCGTCCACGCCGTACCCGCGCAGCGCGGTGTGCAGAAAGTCCCCGAACGGGTCGGCGCCCGTCCGGCTCACCAGCGCCGTACGGCGGCCGTGCCGGGCCGCGGCGACCGCGACGTTCGCCGCGCTGCCGCCCAGGTACCGGCCGAACGTGTCGACCTCGGCCAGCGGCACCCCGACCGCCTGCGGGTACAGGTCGACGCCCAGCCGACCCATCGTCACCACCTCGAACCCGCTCACCCGAGCACCGCCGCGAGATGCTCCAGGCTCCGGCGTACGTCGTCGACCGGGCCGGCGCCCGCGGCGGGTTCGGCCGCGAGCACGGTGTCCTGCTCCAGCACGTACCAGCCCGCGTAGCCGGCCGCGCCCAGCGCGCCGAGCACCCCGGCCAGATCCACGTCCCCGGCGCCGAGCGGCCGGTACAACCCGTCGCGTACCGCCTCGGAATACGGGATCCGGCCGTCGCGTACCGCGGTGGCGAGCGCGGCGTCCACGTCCTTCAGGTGTACGTGCGCGATCCGGCCGGCGACGCGCGCCGCCAGCTCCGCCGGATCGGTACCGCCGACGAGCAGGTGCCCGGTGTCCAGGCACAGCGGCACCACGCTGCCGGCGAGTACCCGGTCGACCTCGGCCGCGGTCTCCACCAGCGTGCCGACGTGCGGGTGCAGGCACGCGGTCACGCCGTGCGCGGCGGCCAGCGCGGCGATCCGGTCCAGGTTCGCCAGCAGCAGCCGCCAGTCCTCGTCGTCCAGCGCCGGACGCCCGTCGTACCCGTCGGTGCCGGTCGCGGCGGCGAGCACCAGCGTGTCGGCGCCGCTGGCGACGAACGCCGGGAGTTCGGCGGCGACGTGCGCGACCGGGTCGACGTCCGCCCGGTGCGCCACCACCGGTACGAACCCGCCGACGGCGGCGAGGCCGTGGCCGGACAGTACCGCGGCTCGGTCGGTGGGGTCGGCGGGCAGGAACCCCTCCGGGCCGAACTCGGTGGCGGCCAGCCCGACCGCGGCCATCTCGGCGAGTACCCGGTCGGGGGCGAGCTGGTGGCCCCAGCCCGGCACCTCGCAGACACCCCACGAGATGGGCGCCCCGGCGATCCGTGCGGTCACGACAGCTCCTCCAGGCGTACGGGCCGCTGCTCGCGGCGGGACCGTTCGGCGGCCTCGGCGACCAGCAGCGCCGCGAGCGCTTCCGTTCCAGGGCAAGGGTTCTCGCCGTCGCCGCCCGCCAGCGCCACGAACGCCGACAGCTCCGCGACGTACGCCTCGGCGAACCGGTCCGCGAATCCCGCGTACGGTTCGGCCGGCGCCGTACCCAGATCGGCGGACGGCAGCGGCGAGCGCGCGTCGAGCCCGGCGACCAGGGTGCCCGCCGACCCGTGCGCCTCCAGCCGCACGTCGTAGCCGGCGCCGTTGTACCGGGTGGCGGTGCACACCGCGAGCGCGCCGTCGGACAGCGTCAGTACGCTGACCGCGGTGTCCACGTCGCCGGCCGCGGCGAAGAACTCGGCGCCGGTGTTCGCGCCGGTCGCCGACACGGCCACGACCTCCCGGCCCGTCACCCACCGCACCGCGTCGTAGTCGTGCACCGCGCAGTCCCGGAAGATGCCCCCCGACCCCGCGATGTACGCAGCCGGCGGCGGCGCCGGATCGCTGGTACAGCCCCGGAGCGTGTGCACCCGGCCGAGCGTGCCGGCGCGTACCGCGTCGCGCAGCGCCCGGAATCCGGCGTCGAACCGGCGCTGGAAACCCACCTGTAGCACCAGATCCGCGTCCGCGACGGCGGCCACCAGGTCGCGCGTCTCGGCCAGGCCGGCGGCCACCGGCTTCTCGCAGAACGTCGGCAGCCCGAGCGCCGCGGCCCGCCGGATCAGCGGCGCGTGCCCCTCGGTCGGCGTCGCGACCACGAGGGCGTCGACCCCGGCGAGCAGCTCGGCCACCCCGTCGACCACCACCGCACCGGTACGATCCGCGACCTCCGCCGCCCGCGTACGGTCCGGGTCGCTCACCACCACCCGGTCGACCGCGGGCAGCGAGGCGAGCGTCGTGGCGTGGCGGGCGCCGATCCGGCCTGCCCCGGCGAGTCCGATACGCATGCTGGTGTGGTCCGTCTCTGTCGGGGACGTCTGCATCCGCACGCGCGGCGCGGTACGCCGACGGCGTCGGCACCGTTCTATCCCGCTGGCGCTCCGGCCGTCAAGCATTTGTTAGGACATACGGACGTCCTGATCCCTGCGGTACCGGGTGCATAATGGCGACGCCGCACGGCCACGCCGCCCCGCGCCGAGGAGCCCTCCGTGACCCGCATCGCCGATGAGATCACCGTCGACAGATCCAGCCCCGTCCCGCTCTACTTCCAGGTCGCCAGCCGGCTGGAGGACCTCATCACCGCGGGCCGCCTGGAACCGGGCACCCGGCTGGACAACGAGATCGCGCTCGCCGACCAGCTCGGCCTGTCCCGACCCACCATGCGGCAGGCGATCGGCCACCTCGTCGACCGCGGCCTGCTCGTCCGCCGCCGCGGCGTCGGCACCCAGGTCGTGCACGGCACCGTCCGCCGCCGCCTCGAACTCTCCAGCCTGTACGAGGACCTCGCCGCCGCCGCGCGCCAGCCGCGTACCGAGGTGTTGGGGTTGTCGACCGTCGAGGCCGACGAGCAGGTCGCCGCCGCGCTCCGGATCGAGCCCGGCCACCCCGTCACCTTCCTCGAACGCCTCCGGTACGCGCAGGGCGAACCGCTCGCGCTGATGCACAACCACCTGCCCGCCGGCCGCGTCGACCTGACCGCCCGCGACCTGACCCGCGACGGGCTCTACCCGACGCTGCGCGCCGCCGGCGTACGGCTGGCCACCGCGGACCAGTCGGTCGGCGCGCGCCGGGCGACCGCCGCCGAGGCGCGGCTGCTCGGCGAGTCACGCGGCGCGCCGCTGCTCACCATGACCCGCACCGCGTACGACGGCGCCGGGCGACCGGTCGAGTACGGACGGCACGTGTACCGGGCGTCGCGCTACACGTTCGAGTTGACCCTCACCGCACGCTGAGCCCCGGGTGGCCGCCGGGCCGTACGCTGCGGTCCCCGCGGAAAGGACGAACACCATGGGCACGGACGCCGACCTGCCGGTCCTCACCACCGACCAGGCCGACCGGCTGCGCGCCGAGGCACGGGCCGCGTTCGCCCGGCGCGGCGTCGACGTCACCGGCGACGGCGCCGAACTGCGCGCCGGCGACCGCCGGTTCCCGCTGCACACCGTCGCGCAGAAGGTACGCCAGGCCGACGAACAGTACTGGCCGCAGGTGATCGACGCGCACGTCGGCGCCCTTTTCGGCACCCCGGACAGCGCCGACGACCTCACCGACGACGACCTGCTCGCCGGCACGTACCTGCGGCTCCTGCCGGACGACTTCGCGCCCGACCCCGCCGCCTTCCGGTACGTGCGGCCCGTCGCCGCCGGGCTCGTCGCCGCCCTCGCCGTCGACCTCCCCCAGGCCGTCCAGGTACTCGACGACGCCACCGTCGCGCGGCTCGACGCCGACGCGGCCTGGGCCGCCGGCCACCGCAACCTCGCCGCCCTGCCCGTCGAGGACCACCAGGTCGCCGAACGCCCCGACGGCGCCCGGATCCACCTCGTCAACGGTGCCTCGATGTTCGTCGCCAGCATGGCGCTCACCCTGCCCGACCTCCTCCGCCGTACCACCGGCGCCGAGCCGCCGGCCGACGGCGTCCTCGTCGCCGTACCGTGGCGGCACCACATCGCGTTCCACCCGATCGTCGACGCCACCGCGCTCACCGCCCTCAACGACATGACCGCGTACGCCGTCGGCGCGCACGCCGACAACCCCGGCCCCCTGTCCCCCCGCCTCTACTGGTGGCACGACGGCACCCTCACCTCCACCACGCACATCGACGACGCGGCCCGCACCATCACCCCCGCACCGCCCGCCGAACTCATCGACATCCTCGTACGCCTCCGCGGCTGACCCCCGCGTTCCGCCTGACACGGGTCGGGGCTCCTTCCAGGCGTCGGTACGCCAGCGCTGGTGGGCGATGCCGTGGCGCCAGTGGGACCACGCGGTGCGGCGGGCGACGGCGCCGATGCGCCACATGATGGCGTCTCAGCGCCCCGGAAGCGAGCGATCGCTGGTACCAGGCGGCTTCGCGGCGACCGACGGTACTCCGAGCGCGGTGCGGCGCGTACCGTCGCCCGCGCTCCGGGTGGTTGACGGCGGCTTCTAGAGTGCGGGGCGCCACCGCGGCCGTCTGGGGAGGAACCTGGCATGAGCACCGCGACCGTACGACCGGACGGGCCGCGCCGGCTGGTGCCCGTCCTGATGCTGGCCGGCGCGGTGGTCGGGCTGGTCGACGTGGCGCTGGCGGTGGTGCTGGCGGTGCACTCCCGGCACGGCATCGGCACGCTGCACACCCTGCCGCCGCAGTTGGCCGCCACGGTCGACACCGGCACCGTCGAGATCGCGCAGGCATTGGCCTCCGGGTACACGGGGGTGCTCGGTCTGGCGATGCTCGCGCTGGTGCCCGTGGCGCTGCTGATCCGTCGTGGACGTGCGCTGGTCGGTGTCATCACCGCGGGTGTCCTCGCCGTCGGCCAACTGGCCGGGATCGCCGTGGCCTTCGTCGCCGGCCAACTCGTCGACACGGCCACCACCCGCATGGCGAAGACACTCTGCCCGACCTGGCCGCACTGCGAGTCCGGAGCAGGCCAACTGGTCGAGAGGATGCACGGCCTGCTGCTGCCCGGCTGGTACCTGCCCGGGTACGGCGCCGCCGCGTTCCTCGCCGCCGTACTGCTGCTCGTCGCGGCCGTCCTTCTCCTCACCACCCGCCGCCCCGCGCCGGCAGGACACCCGACCCCACCCGGCGCACCGTTCCCCGGCGGACAGTTCCCGGGCGGCGCGTTCCCCGGCGCACAGTCCCCGAACGTGCCGGGCAACCGGCTCCCCGGCGCACCGGCCCCGCACGGCCAGGTCCCGGGCGCACCGATGCCGAGCGGCCAGATCCCCGGGGCGCCAGGCCCGACCGGGCAGACGCCGAGCGGCCAGGTACCGGGCGCGCAGCCCGCGGGCAGTCAGGTACCGGGTGACCCGATCCCCGGCGGGCAGGCCCCGGCCACTCCGACGACGCCCGGCGCACCACCTCTCGCCGGGCAGATGCCAGGTGCACAGATCCCGGGTGGGCCGACGCTCCGCCCGGCGTTCCCCGACGGTCCGGTTCCTGGTGCGCCATCACCAGCCGGGCACGTCGCCGGCAACCCGGTCCCTGCCGCGCAGGCGCCGGGCGGACAGGTCCCCGACACGCAGTCGCCCGCCGGGCAGGTTCCCAGCGCGCAGGTTCCTGGCGACGGCAGCCAGGCGCCGGGCGGACAGGTTCCTGGGGTACAGCCGGCGGCCGGGGAGGGCGCGGGCGGGAAGGCCGGGGACGGGCACCCGACGCGGCCGACCGCGGAGTAGGCAGGCGATGCAAGAACCGTTCGCTCAGGGGTTAAGGGTGACGGTGAGGTGGGCGGACAGGGCGTCCAGTACGGCGGGGGCGTCGAAGATCGCGCCGGCGGAGGCGACGCCGACGGTCCGGGTACGGCCGGTCAGGATGCGGTGGACGGCTTCGACGACGAGGGGCGCGCTGACGGCGTAGATGTCGCGGCCGCGGGCGACGGCGCGCCGCTGGACTCCGCCGGTGCGTACGACGGCGTCGACGAGGAAGGTCTGGTCGGAGCGGCCGGTGTCGTCGGTGGCGACGGGTGCGGGGGTGTCGGGGTCGGCGAGGTCCCGGGCGGCCTCGACGGTCATGTACGTGCGGACGTCGGGGATGTCGAGGTGGCTGGGGATGGTGACGATGTCGGCCATGGAGTACTCGGCGAGCACGGTGCGCTCGCCCAGCGGCGCGGGGAACGGCCAGGTCACGGTGCCGGCGTCGTCGTCGCGGTACTCCAGCCGGCCGTGGGCGTACCGGACGCGGCGGCCGGCGCGGCGCTGCCGGGAGACGGCGCCGGCGGCGCGGGTGCCGGCGGTGGGGTGCCAACTGCTGAGGCCGTACGCGACGTGTGCCTCGTCGGCGGTGGTCGGTTCGCCGAGTGCGGCGGTGACGAGCAGGTCGCCGAGTCCGCCGTAGAAGGCCATGGCGGGGACGACGGGGACGCCGGCAACGCGGGCCGGTTCGGCGTACCGGGTGAGGGTGTCGGCGTTGGCCTCGATCTCGGCGGCGACGTCGACGTACGGGATGCCGGCGCGCAGCGCGGCGTCGATCAGCGGCCCGGCGGTCGTGGCGAACGGTCCGGCGGTGTTGACGACGGCGGCGGAGCCGGCGAGCGCGCGGTCGAGCGAGTCCGGGTCGTCGACGGAGGCGGGCCGGACTGCCAGTCCGGGCGTCCGGTCGGCGAGGTCGCGCAGCCGGCGGGGGTCGCGGCCGGACGCGACGGGGGCGTACCCGCGGGCGAGCAGTTCGGTCAGTACGAACCGACCGGTGTGGCCGTACGCGCCGAACACCGTCACCGTTGCCGTACCCATGGGAGCCTCCGTCCGTGATCGGTCGGCCCCATCGTGGCCCGGGCGGGATCGCCGCCGTGAGTGGCCGCAACGCCAACATCCGTACACTTTCGGCCATGCACACGGTCGCGTTCGCGCTCACCGACGGGATGCTGTCGTTCGAGCTGTCCCTGGCGTACGAGGTGTTCGGGGCGGATCCGGCGGGGCTGGCCGACCGCTGGTACCGGATCGTGGTGTGCGCGCCGGGGCCGGTGCGGGCGGGGCGGTTCCGGCTGGCGCCCGACCACGGCCTCGACCACCTGGTACGCGCCGACACGGTGATCGTGCCCGGCTGGGCGGACACCGACACCGCCCCGCCCACCGACCTCGTCGACGCGGTACGTGCCGCGCACGGAGCGGGCGCGCGGGTGGCGTCGCTGTGCACCGGCGCGTTCGTGCTGGCCGCGGCCGGACTGCTGGACGGGCTGCGGGCGACGACGCACTGGGCGCACACCAACGCGCTCGCCGCCCGGCACCCGACCGTACGGGTCGACCCGGACGTGCTGTACGTCGACAACGGGACCGTGCTCACGTCCGCGGGCAAGGCCGCCGCGCTGGACCTCTGCCTCCACCTGGTACGGCTCGACCACGGATCGGCGGTGGCCAACACGGTCGCCCGGCGCCTCGTCGTACCGCCGCACCGGGACGGCGGGCAGGCGCAGTTCGTCACCACCCCCGTACCGGCGCCGGAGCAGCACGCGCTCGCCGAGGTGTTCGGCTGGGCGCTGGCCCGGCTGGACCGGCCGCTGACCGTACCGGATCTGGCGCGCCGGGCCCGGATGAGCCCGCGCAACCTGGGGCGCCACTTCCACGCCGTCACCGGTACGACACCGCTGCGATGGCTGCTGGCGCAACGGATCCGGCGCGCGCAGGAGTTGCTGGAGACCACCGGCGACGGCATCGACGCCATCGCGGTCGCCACCGGCCTGGGTACGGCGACGACGCTGCGGCGGCACTTCCAGCGCACCGTGGGCGTACCGCCGGACACGTACCGGCGGACGTTCCTGGCACGTACCGGGGAGGCGGGTCAGGCGGGGACTGAACCTCTCCGATGGCCGCGCGGTCGACAGTCCGAATTGTCGCTTTGTTCGACTGTTCAACAATTGGACAGTTGAACAGTTGAACAATCGATAGCGCATCGGCCGGGGCAGCGCACCCGCCGCCCCGACCCGACGGAATCGCTTGTACCGCAAGCGATCCGTACGTCAGCGGACGTCGCGGCGCAGTGGGGCGAGGACGGCGACTGTGGCCGCGACCGCGGCGTACCCGAGGAGAAGCAGGGCACCGGTCGTCGGCGGCAGCAGGCGGATCCCGCCGGTGGGCACCTGCTGGGCCACGGCGTCGGCGACGTAGTGGAAACCGGTGAGCGCGGAGAGCGCGCCGCCGGGGAGTACCGGGTAGAGGGTGTTGACGCCGGGGATGATCATCAGCAGCGTCTCGCCGGCGTACAGGTAACCGACGACGACGGCGAGGGCGAGGATCTGGTTGCGCAGCAACGCACCCACCGCGACACCGAGCACCGTGTACACCGCCATCGCGACGCCGATCCGGGCCAGCAGGCCGGCAACCACCGACGCCGACAACCCGAGCGGTACGCCGCGCGCCGCGGCCCCGCCGTACAGGCCGAGGCCGGCGGTCACCGCGAGCGTCGCCCCGTACGCCAGCCCCGCCACCGTGTACGCGACGAGCTTCGCCACCACCACCCGCCCGCGCGCCGGTACGAACAGGAACGTCACGTCGACCGTGCGGTACCGGTACTCGGTGGTCATGGCGAGGGTGCCGAGCGCGGCGGGCACGAACGCGGTGAACCCGAGCATCCCCAGCACCAGCCGTACGCCGGTCGCGGTGTGCAGGCCGGGCATCGGCGGGGTGAAGTGTTCGGGCCCGGTGAGGGCGAGCGCGCCGGTGAGCCCGCCGCCGAAGCCGACCGCGACGAGCAGCCCCACCCACCAGAGTCGGGTGGCGGCGAGCCTGCGCAGTTCGGCGGTGACCAGGGCGCGCGTCATGCCGCCTCCTCCGCGGTCAGGTCGAGGAACAGCCGTTCCAGGTCGGCCGGTTCGGTCCGCAGCTCGTGCACCCGTACACCGTCGGCGGCGGCGAGGTCCGCGATCCGCGCCGCGTCCGCCCCGCGTACGCGGAGGTGGTGGGGGCCGTCCGGGGTGACGGTGAGGGCGTGCGCGGTGAGCAGCCGGGCGAGCGCCGGCGCGTCGGGCGTACCGACGACCACGGCGAGCGGACCGGCGAGCTCCGCCCACGGCCCGGCCGCCACGAGCCGGCCGCGGTGCAGGACGAGGACGTCGTCGGCGATCTGGCGTACCTCACCGAGGACGTGGCTGGAGACCAGCACCGTACGACCCTCGTCGGCGAGCCGGCGCAGCAGCGCCCGCAGCCACGCCGCGCCGGCCGGGTCGAGGCCGTTGCCCGGCTCGTCCAGCAGCAGCACCGACGGGTCGCCGAGCAGCGCGGTGGCGAGCGCGAGCCGCTGCCGCATGCCCGTGGAGTACGTGCCGATGCGGCGGTCCGCGGCGCCGGTCAGCTCCAGCAGGTCGAGCAGGTCACCGACCCGGCGGGCGGGGTAGCCGCCCATCGCCGCGTACACGCCGAGGTGGCGGCGCGCGGTGTGCCCCGGGTGGAACGCGCCGGGCGTGAACGCGGCGCCCACCACCGACGTCGGCCGGTCGAGCGCGCGGTACGGCCGGCCGCCGATGGTGACCGTGCCCGCCGTCGGCGTCACCAGCCCCAGGATCATCCGCAGCGTGGTGGTCTTGCCCGCACCGTTCGGCCCGAGGAACCCGGTCACCGCACCCGGCCGTACCGAGAAGGTCAGGTCCCGCACGGCGGTGACGTGGCCGTACCGCTTGGTCAGGGCGGTCGCCTCGATCGTCGTCCCGGTCACGCGACGGCCCGCCCGGGTACGAGCGCGACGGCCAGCGCGGCGGCGTCCACAGTGGACACCAGCAGCTCGTCCACGTCCGCCGCGCCTCGGTCCAGGAACACGTGCAGCGCGGGGACGCCGCGGCGGGCCGACACCAGCCGGCGCGGACCGCGTACCAGGCCCCAGATCCCGATCTTCGCCACGCCGGTCACGTCCAGCCCGCGACGCGTGCCCTGCGCCAGCGCCAGCGGCGCCGTTTCCACCGCGGCGCCGCGTACGGCGGCGAGCGGCACGCGCAGCTCCCGCCGCCCGACCCACCGCCGCTCGAACCCGCCGAACCGCACGACCAGCTCGCTCCGACCGACCGTCACGTCCGCCATCACGTACCTCGCTTTCCTTGTCCCCCATCGGTTTCCGCCTCGCCGGCCGGCAGCACCACCGTCGCGAACAGGCGCGGCACCCGGCCCGGTCGCGGCTCGTTCGCCAGCAGCGGGCCGACCAGCTCGGCCAGTCCCGCCGCGAACCGCGCGAACTCCTCGTCGTCGAGCTGGAGCACCGTCTCCTGGTAGCCGACGCCGTCCGCGGCCAGGTCGATCCGCTCCCGCCGGGAGTACCGGTCGAACTCGGCGAGCAGGCCGGACACGAACGCCGTGAAGTAGCGCAGGTGGTCGTCGCGGGTCGCCCCGGCGAGCTGGTCGGCGGACAGCACGGTGCCGTCGGCCACCGCGTACACCCGCTCGACGGTGCCGCGGACCTTGCGCTCCGCCGCCACCCGCAGCACTCCGCCGGCGACCAGCGCGGCGATGTTGCGGTACAGGCTGGCCTGCGGGACGTCGGGCAGCTGCGCGGCGATCTCCCGGGAGGTGCGCCGGCCAGTGCCCACCACCCGGACGATGCGCAGCCGCACGGGATGCAGCAGCAGGTCCGCCCAGCGGTCACGGTCCTCGGCCATAACCGAACACTATCATTATCGAGAATGGGAATGACGGTACGGGGTCGAACCTGCCCGTTCCGTCCGCCATCGACCTCGCTGCCCGGAGCGTCTACCGTGTGACGGAATTTCCGGCCGCAGCGTGGGGGACGGGGCGGCCGAACCCGCCACGGCGGCACGCCGGCCCAGCCACCCGGCGCAGCCGCGCACGTACCAAGGAGCACAGCACACCGTGTGGATCGCGCTGGGAATCGCCGCGTTCGTCGTCCTCGCCCTCGTCGTCGGGCTCGTCTGGTGGTTCCGCCGCGACCCCGCCGGCGGCTCCGGCCCGGACGACCAGTTCACCGCGGAACGCCGCTGGGGCTGGGAACTGCGCCTCGGCGAGCAGACCGAGGCCGCGTTCCTCGCCGGCATGAAGGCGTACCACGACGCCGGCACCCCGGTGTACCTGAACGGCGAGCGCGGCACCCTGTCGATGTCCGAGCCGCCCCGCGTCGTGTCGCTGCACCTGCTCGCCGACCGCTTCGCCGCACTCGGTACGGCCGTCGATCCGGTCACCGCGGTCCGGCAGCTGATGACCGACTGCGTCGACACCGAGCAGCCGGGCGTCCTGCACCTGCGCGACCCCTGGTACCCGGAGAGCGTCGACGGCATGGACGCGCTCGCCTTCACCCGCGCCGTCCGCGACGTGCTGTGCCCGCCCGCCGCCGACGGCATCGACACCTGGTACAGCGACGAGACCACCGGGCGGCTGGACGTGACCGTGCTCGGCACCCCGCCGGCCGAGGTCGTCGCGCGGTACGAGCACGCGATGGCGCACGTACCGCGCGGCCCGGTCCGTACGGTGACCGCGCTGGTCACCGAGCAGTCGCCGTACCGCGAGGCGTACGCGGAGTACGAGGGCGCGAAGAGCCGGCACACCAACACCGCGATCGTCGACCTCGCCCGGGTACTCGACGCGTACCGTGCGGCGCGCGCCGGGCAGCCGCAGACCCCGGTCGACGCACTGCTGCGCGAGATCCTCCGGTACCGGCTGGCCACCGGCGCACCCGGCGTCACCTGGACCCGCCCGCCGAACCGGGAACAGCTCGTCGTACTGCTCGCCGCGCTCGACCTCGCCTGAGGCTCCCCGACTCCCCGGCTCCCCGGCTCCTCGGCTCGGCGTGTCGGCGTGTCGGCGTGTCGGCGACCCAGATTGTTCAACTGTTCCCTTGTTGAACAAGGCGACAGTTGAACAATTGGACAATCGATAGGCGTACCAAGATCATTTGCGTCCATCGAAACGTCGCCCACGGATGGGCCACGATGGCGGCATGACATCGAGAATCGGCGAGATCGTCATCGACTGCCGGGACCGCGCCGACGAGGCCGCGGCGTTCTGGTGCGCCGCGCTGGGGTACCGGGAACTGGCGCGCGACGGCACCGGTGTGGCGATCGGCGGCGACCCGCGGGCGCCGACGATCCTGCTCGTCCGCAGCCCAGATTCCAAGCGGGACAAGGCATCCGTGCACCTCGACGTGTGCCCGACGGACCGCGACCAGGCCGCGGAGGTCGATCGACTCCTCGCGCTCGGCGCCCGCCACGCCGACATCGGCCAGGGCGACACCCCCTGGGTCGTACTCGCCGACCCGGTAGGCACCGAGTTCTGCGTGCTGCCGATCGTACTGCCGCCCGAGCCGGAACCCTTTC
>NZ_BOMB01000036.1 GCF_016861975.1 Actinocatenispora rupis
GCTGAGCCAGATCCGCGGTCAGCGCGCGGCAGGACCCGCCAGGGTACGCGCGGCCGGGGTGAGCGCGGCGGCGAGCCGTGTCCGGTCCGGCCCGGGCAGGCCGCCGAGGTCGGCGTCGAGGTCGGCGAGCAGGTCGGCGACCACCTCGGCGGCCAGCTCGTCCGCCGCGGTGGCCGGGCCGAGCTTGCTGCGCGCCGCGGCCACCCGCGGCGGGGTGAGCCGCTCCACCGCCGCCGCCACCAGCCACGCCGGCAGCCCACCGGCCGGCGGCACGTACGGCCGGGCCCCGGCGTACCGGGCGTCCTCGGCGAACTCGGGGTGCTTGACCTTGAGTACCGGGCGGGGGCCGCGTTCGCCGGTGTGCCAGGCGAAAGCGGGCTTGACGACGAAGCCCTCGGCGCGGTTCCCGGGCAGCTCCGGCAGTCCCAGCGCCGCCGGTACCCGGGTCGGGAAGTCCATCGGCAATCCGCGCAGCCGCTGCCGTGGCCCCTCCCCCAGCGCCGGCACGCACGCCAGGCCCACCGCCGCGGTCAGCTCGACGAGCGCGGCCCGGCCGGTCCACCGCCACCCGTCGCCGGTGCGTACGGCGGCGTCGAAGGCGAGCCACACCAGGCCCGGGGCGTACCAGACGCCGGTCTGCACCGGTTCGGACCCATCCACCGCCGGTACGCCCGGGTGCGGGTAGCGGCCGCCGGCCAGCTCGCCGTACAGGACGAGGTCGGTGCCGGCAGTGCGCGCCGCCGCCGACGCCGCGGTCGCCAGCTGCGGCCAGATCGTTGCCACGCCGAAGAACCCGGCGAAGCGGTCCTCGTCCAACGGTCCGCGCCGCCCGGCTGCCCGGGTCGTCCGGCCGTCGCTGACCAGCGCGAGGTGCGCGCCGTGCACCTTCTCCTCCGCCACCCACACTCCGCCGGGCAGGGCGCCGTCGCCGAACCGTTGCGGGATCTTCGGGTACCACACGGGTCCGACCTCCGTCCGGTGCGCCCGCCGTCCGGGCGGTCGCCAGCGTTCCCGACGAGCACCCGGCGAGCAACCGGTTTCCGTGCGGCGGATCCGTTGCCACCGCACGGTTTCCGCCCACCAGAGCAGCTTGTACGTGGCCGCCACCGCGGTGCACGCCACCAGCGCCACCACCGTGTACCCGATCCGGCCGGGCAGCCGCCACCAGCGCCGCGCCCAAGCCAGTACCGCGCCGACGAGCAGCACGGCGCTGAGTCCGGCCGTGACGCGGAACAGTACCGGTGCGGTGCCGAGCAGGAGCGAGTCGTTCAGGGTGACGTGTTCGTCGACGGTGGCGCCCTGGCTCAGGAACAGACCCACCAGGACCACTCCGGCCAGCGCCGCGGCCGCGCCGAGCCAGCCGACCCCCCAGCCGTCGACCAGGTCCAGGACGTACTGCTGGTGGTCGCGGTGCTCGGGCTCGGACATCCCCCAATCGTCGCGCCTGGGTACGACAACGACAGATCGGCCGCACGCTGCTCAGACCTGCCGCCGATCGCATAGGCACACGCATGTGTACGCGTATACTTTGCTGCATGCCTGCTACGAAGGGTCGAGACCGGAAGTCCGCTGACGAGATCACGACGATGCGCGTACGCCGCTCCACCCGCGACACTCTTGCCCAGCGGCAGCGGGAACTTGGCTCCCCGTCGCTGGACGACGCGCTGCGCACCATCCTGTTCCGCCAGCGCGCCTACGAGGCGATCGCCCGGCTCAAGGACAACCCCGACCAGCTGGCCGACTACCAGCGGGAGGCGCACGAGCTGGCCGAGGTCGACGTCGAGGTGCATGAGTGAGCAGCACCAGTGTCGAGCCCTGGCAGGTCTGGTGGGCGCAGTTCGACCCGCAGCTGGGACGTGAGCAGGCCGGCCGGCGACCCGCCATCGTGGTGGGTACCGAGCTGGCCTGCCAACTCCCCAACAACCTCGTGATCCTGGTGCCATGCACGCACACCGACCGCGGCCTGCCCTGGCAGCCGCAGGTCACCCTCGACGACGGGCCCGGCTACGCGATGTGCGACCAGGTCAAGGCGCTCGACCGCCGTCGCCTACGCAAGCAGCACGCCTGCGGGTCGCTGCCTGCGGCGGAGCGGGAGGCAGTCGCCGAAGCGCTTCGCGAGCTGATCACCGTCGACGCCTGAGAGGTCCTAACAGAAGGACTGTCGGCGCCTGGCGGACTCAGGACGACGCTGCCGACGTTGTCGGCACAGTCGCATACAACACCGGTATGCGACTGCACCTCCGCCTTGGCAGCCCCGCCCTGAGCCTCGCCAGCCATCCGACGCCTTTCTGCCAGGACCTCTAAGGGAACGCGCGGCGACCGGATCCTCGCACCGGTAGCGGTCCCACCACCGGTACGTCAGTGCGCCAGCCGGCTGGTCAGCCGTACGCCGGCGGTGGTGAAGCCGTGGCGAGTGTAGAAGCGCACCGCACCGGCGTTCGCGTGGTGGATGCCGGCCCCCAGGTACGTCACGCCCCGGTCCGCGGCCCACCGTCGCGCCGCGGCCAGCAGCGCCGCACCGACCCCACCCCCGCGTACGTCGGGGAGGACGACGGTGTGCACCTCGGCCGACGGCTCGGGCCGCAGGATCTGGTGCGCGGGCGGCTCGGTGCGGAGCAGTACCTCGACCATGCCGACGACCCGGCCGTCGGCGCGCTCCGCGACGAACACGGCGTCCCGCCCGCCTGCGAGTACCGCGGCGAAGTGGTCCGCGACCGCGGCACGGTCCGGGATCCGGTACGTGTCCGGGTCGAGCAGCACGTGTGCCTCGGCGTTCGCCACCCGCAGCTCCACCAGCGCGGGCACGTCACGCACCCCGGCCGCGCGTACCGTCAGGTCCACGGATCACATCCTTTCGGTTGGTACACAAGGGAATCGTCGAGCCGGACCGGCAGCGCGGCCAGCCGCCACGTACCGGGGTCCGGCACCCGGGGCGCCTCCCCCGCCGGCGCCAGATCCGGGAACCGGCGCAGCAGCACGCCCAGCGCCACCTCAGTCTGTACCCGGGCCAGCGGCGCGCCGAGGCAGTGGTGCGGGCCGTGCGCGTACCCGAGATGTGCGGACGCGCCGACCGGCCGGGTGACGTCGAGCCGTTCCGGATCGTCGACCACCCGCGGATCCCGGTTCGCCGCAGCGAGCAGCGCCGTCACCGGTTCACCTTCCGCGATCCGTACGCCGGCTAGCGTCACGTCGCGCTGCGCGTACCGGGGGATGCTCATGAGTTGGGGGCCGCACCAGCGGGTCAGCTCCTCGACGGCGCCGGGCAGCAGGCCCTCGTCGGCGCGCAGCAGGGCGAGCTGGTCGGGATGCTCGAACAGCGCGCGCACGGCGTTCGCGATCAGGTTCGTCGGGGTCTGGCCGGCGAGCACCAGATGCCAGACCAGCGTCACGATCTCGGCCTCCGCCAACCGGTCGCCGTCCCCGTCGTCGGCCGCGAGCAGGTACGAGACCAGGTCGTCGGCCGGCTCCGCGCGGCGCCGTGCCACCACCGCGCGGGCGTCCGCCACGATCCGCGGGATCGCCGCCGCGAACGCGGCACCGTGCCCGGCCGCGACCGCCGCACCGTACTCCTTCCACTGTGGACGGTCGGCCTCCGGTACGCCGACGAGCACGCTGATCACGTCGATCGGCAGCGGCCGGGCGAACAGATCGAGCAGGTCGACCGGGCCGTCCGCGGCGCGCGCGGCGACGTCGTCGAGCAGCGCGTCGACCAGCGGGACGATCCGCGGCCGGAACTCCGCCGCCCGCCGCGCACCGAACGCGCCGGACAGCAGCCGCCGCAACCGCCGGTGCTCCGCGCCCTCCATCTCCTGCATCGTCCGCAGGTACGGCAGGCAGTCGGCGGGGACGTCGGGGCGCTGGTAGCTGGCCGCGGTGAGCGCGAACCGCGGGTCGGTCAGCATCGCAGTGATCGCGTCGTGCCTGGTCAGCGCCCACATCGGCGCGAACCCGGGCGCCAGCAGCCGGACGACGGGCGACTGCTCACGGGCCCGGCCGTACACGGTGAAGGGGTCGCGGTGCACCTCCGGATCGGTCAACGCGATCTCGGGTACGGCCAGGCTCATACGCACTCCCACATGTTCACATCAGATGTTCTCACCATCTCGATGTGGCGACAGTAGCGCCCGCGGCCGTCCCCGGCAAACGCCCGGCGACCCGCGCGGGGCCGCCGGGCGCCGGGGTCACTCCGGGCGGACGTTGTGGTTGCGCGCGAACAGGTTCGCCGGGTCGTACCGGTGCTTGACCGCGGCGAGCCGGCGGCGGGTGTCGGGCGGGTAGACCGCGGCGACGTCGTCCGCGGTCGCCGAGTCCAGGAAGTTCACGTACGCCCCGGACACGTGCGGCGCGAGCCGCTCCCACACCGCCGCCAGCCCCGGCCGCGCCGCCTCCACCACCGGCGCCGGCCCCGCCACGGTCGTCACGACCATCAGGTCCGCGTCCCGGTGCGCGTACGCGGTGGCGTCGGCGGGCACTCGCGACACCGCACCGCCGAGGCTGCGTACGGCGAGGAACGGTGCGCCGGCCGCGGCGCCGACCTCGGCCAGGATCCGCAGTACGTCGGGCACCGAATCCGTTGCCACGAAGGCGTTCCGGGTCAGCAGCCGGACGCCGGGCGGCGGGACCATGCCCTCGACGAGGGTGTCCGCGGACGGCTTCCGCGCCACGTCGTCGTCGAGTACGGTGCCGAGCCGGCGGATGGGGTCGAGTACCCGGGCGGCGACCGCGGGATCATCGGTGTCGACGACCACGCGGACGTCCACCGGCGCCGACGGCCCACCGGCGAACGGGTTCGCGAACTCCACAATGGACGTCAGCTCGTCCGGCGCAGCCCGCAGCACCTCCGCCCAACCCTGGAGTACGGTGGCGGCTTCCGTTGCGGGGAAAGCGATCCGGCCGGCGTACACGTCGGTGGCGCGGTGCGCGGTGAACTCGAACGCGGTCACCACGCCGACGTTGCCGCCGCCACCGCGGACCGCCCAGAACAGGTCGGGATGCTCGGCCTCGCTGGCCCGCACGACCGTACCGTCGGCGGTGACCAGCTCCGCCGCGACCAGGTTGTCGGTCGCCAGGCCGTACCGGCGGACCTTCCAGCCGATCCCGCCGCCCAGCGTCAACCCGCCCACGCCGACGCTGCGGGTGTCACCGGACGAGATGCCCAGACCGTGCGGGGACAACACATCCGCGACCTGACCCCAGGTGGCGCCGCCGCCGACCCGGACGAGACCGCCGTCCGCGTCGAGGATCGAGACCTCCGACAGCGCGCCGAGGTCGATGACGACACCGTCGTCGTTGGTGCCGTGGCCGGGGAACCCGTGCCCCCCGCCGCGTACCGACAGCGGAAGCCCGGCGGTGCCGGCGAACCGTACGGCGGCCTGCACGTCCCCGATGTCCTTGGGGCGCAACACAACCGCGGGACTGCCCGAGACGAGCACGGTACGGCGGGCCGACTCGTAGTCCGCCGCACCCGGTTCGATGACGTCGCCGCCGAAGTCGCGGCGCAGCGTGTCCAGTGCTGAACTCATGACGTTCCTCCCGCACCGCCACCGGACGCCCGCAACCGTCTCCGGGCACACCGGTACCCCGTGCCGGACGATGCGCGACGGCACGGCGTACCAACGGATCCGGGTCGGTGCGGCGAGGTGGAGCGGCGCTTCCCTGGTGTCGTGGACGGGTACACCCATGTGACTCCCGGGACCGGCCGGATGTGACAGGCCGGGGCGTGATGCAGCTCTCGTCCCGCGCCCGGGTTGCCCCGCTCAGCGGCGGTACGTCACCACGCGATGCGCGCCCACGGGCTGTCCTGCCGGGTCCGCAGCAGCCGGCCGGCCTTCAGGAAACCCAGCTGGTCACGCACGATCTCGCCGATCTCGAACCCGCTGCCCAACTGCCAGAACGCCCGCCCGGCAAGGAATCCGGCCTCGAACGACTCCCACGACCCGTGGTACGAGCGGGCCAGCGTCACCGCCTCGCCGATCGCCGTCCACGCCTCGTCGGGCCGCACGTACCCGGCGTCCAGGAAGTACCGGCTGATGTGGACCACGCGGGCGGCGTCCCAGCCGGCGACGGACTCCGGAATCGTCCGCGACGTGCCCTGCACCAGCACCGTACGGTGCGGCCACGCGTGCCGGAACCAGTGCAGCGCCTCCTCCGACCGCTGCCCGTGCCGCGACGCGACCGCCGGCAGCTCGCGGACCGCGCGCTCGGTCACCGCGCGCTCCACCGAATGGCTCAACTCCCCCGGTACGTTGAGGTGGTTGCGCACGCAGTCGTACCGGGTGCGGTGCCCGCCGCCCAGCAGGTATCCGTACGCGGTGCGCGCCGAGGCGGTGTCCCGTACGTCCCAGTCCGCGGCCAGGATCCGCATCGCCGTCACCGGATCCACGTCCGCGGTCAGCGCGTTGACCGGCAGCGCACCCTCCACCGCGTAGACCGCGCCGAGCGCCAACCCGCGCTCCTGGAACGGAGTGAGCACGGGCGCGTCCGGCAGTTCCGGGAAGTTGGTCGCCAGAACGCCCCTGAGCTTGCCGAGCAGGCCCACCCACTTCTCCTCACGGAACGACCCGGGTACGCGGCGCGGCGGGCCGAGGTGGTCAGCCCGACCGGGCGTGCACCCGTACCGCGGCAGGTCACGTCGGCCCGTCACAGCCGCCGACGCTAACGTGCCCGCGGCCCGCGGACATCGGCAGAAGTACCCGCAACCGTCCACAGTCGACCGTCGCGGCCGGCGGTCAGTCGCCGAGCGCCCGGTACGCGGCGCGAACCCGCTCGACGACGGCCGCCACCGGCAGCGCCGCCACAACGTTCCCGCGTACGCCGGTGGTCGTGGTGCCGGCGAACAGCGCGTTCAGCACGGACTCCTCGACGGCCTCGGCGACCGCGGTGAACAACCCGTCGAGTACCGGGCCGTCCTCGGCGAGCACCGTCGTCGCGCGCGACGGCCCGCCCGGCCGGTGCGGCACCCGCTCCGCCGTACCGAACGCCAGCGCGTACTCCCCGCTGCCGTGCTGCATGACGCTCCCGGTACGGGCCAGCCCGACGCCGGCCCGCCGCGCCAGCCGCCCGAGCTGGCGCGCGTCCAGCGGCGCATCCGTTGCCAGCACGACGATGCAGGACCCCGCGCCGCGCTCGACCGGATCACCGGGCGGGCGTACCGCGGCACCGACGGGGACACCCGCGACCCGCAACTCCGCCGCCCGCCCGAAGTTCGTCAACAGCAACGCACCCACCGTGTAGCCGTGCGCGATCCGGGACGCGGTGCCGATCCCGCCACGCCAGCCGTAACAGACCATCCCGGTACCGGCACCGACCGGACCTTCCGCCACCGGTCCCGACGCGGCCGCGGACAGCGCCGCGAGTACGTGGTCCGGCGTGACCGTCCGGGCCCGGATGTCGTTCAGCGAACCGTCGTTGCACTCGAACACGACCGGGTTGACCGTGCTCGTCGTGACCCCGATGTCGTCGTGCCCGGCCAGCGCGTGCCGCACCAGCCCCTCGTACGCCGAGCCGACGGCGAGCGAGTTCGTCAGCGCGACCGGCGTCTCGATCGTGCCCAGCTCACCGATCTGCGTCACCCCGGTCGCCTTGCCGAACGCGTTCAGCACCGCCACCGCGGCCGGGAACTTGTGGTGGAACACCGACCCCGGGCCCGGCACCACCACCGTCACCCCGGTACGCACGGAGTCGCCGCGCAGCAGCGTCTCGTGTCCGACGAGTACCCCGGGAACGTCGGTGATCGCGTCGTACCGGCCCGCCGGCAGCCCACCCACCGGTACGCCGAGGTCCCGCGTGCGCCCACCCATCGCCCCAGTCTCCCCGATCCGGCGTCCACAGTGGAGCCCCGGGTCACCGCTCGCCGGACGACCCGAGCCGGTCGAGTACCTGACCGAGGACGGTACGGAAGGTGGTCAGGTCGGCGGGATCGACGTCGCCGAGCCAGGCGCGCGCCGCCTCCGCCCGCCGCCGGTGCATCTCGGTGGCCTGCGCGGTACCGGCGTCGGTGAGGCCGACGAGGACGGCGCGACGGTCGGACGGGTGCGGCGTACGGGCGACCCAGCCCTGCTCGGCGAGCGTGTCGACCAGGCCGGTGACGTGCCGCGGGGTGACGCGCAGGATCTGGCTCAGTTCGCGCTGGACGACGGGGCCGCGCCGGTGCAGGACGAGCAGCACCTCGGCGCGCGCTGGGTTGAGCCCGTGCGCGCCGAGGTCCGCCCGCATCGACTCGCCCAGCCGGGTCGTCAGCTCGAACAGCGCGTCGAACGCCGTCAGCACCTCATCCGACATCGGTACCCGCAATTCATTGTGAAGTCAGTTCACTATGTTCTAGCCTCAGGGAAAGGTTACCGGCACGAGGAGCGCACATGCCCGTCCACCACGCCACCACGTACGCCGGAGACCCCGCCTGGCGCGTCACCGGCTACCGCACCGTCCGCCGGCTGCTCGCCGACCCGCGGCTCGGCCGCACACACACCGACCCCGACCACGCCTCCCGGTACTCCGAATCGATGGTCTTCGGCCGCGCGCTGCCCGCCTCCCCCACCGAACACGACGACCACGTGCAGCTGCGCCGGCTGCTCACCCCGGCGTTCTCCGCGCGACGAATGGCCCGGCTGCGACCCCGCGTCCAAGACCTCGTCGACGGCCTCCTCGACCAACTCACCGCGCAGGACCAGCCCGCCGACTTCCACCAGGCCGTCTCCTTCCCCCTGCCCGTACTGGTGATCTGCGAACTGCTCGGCGTCCCGTACCACGACCGCGACGACTTCCGCCGCTGGTCCGACGCCGCCGCCGACATGACCGACCGGCAACGCTCCCTAGACGGCCTCGCCGCGCTCTGGGCGTACATGCGGGACATCGTGGCGCGCAAGCGGCGCGAACCCGGCCCCGACGTACTCTCCGAACTGGGCGCCGCCAGCGACGACGGGACCGGCCGGTTCGCACCCGACCGGGCCGCCATGATCGCCGCCGGGCTGCTGTTCGCCGGCCACGAGACCACCGTCGCCGCCATCGACAAGGGCGTCGTCCTGCTCGACCGACATCCCGAACTCGCCGCCGACCCCGAACGGATCGCCGGCGCCGTCGAGGAGATCCTGCGGCTACCGCTGCCCGTACCGGTGGCGGACGGGCCAGCCCCCGGCCTGCCCCGCTGGGCCAACGCGGACATCGACGTCGACGGCACCACCATCCCCGCCGGCGACCTCGTCGTCCTCGACCTCCAGGACGCCAACCTCGACCCGGACACGTTCGACCGGCCGGCTGCCTGCGACCCCGGCCGTACCGACGGCACCCACCTGACGTTCGGCCACGGCCCGCACTACTGCATCGGCGCGCCCGTGGCCCGACTCGAACTCCAGACCCTGTTCGCCACCCTCCCGCGGCGACTGCCCGGCCTGCGCCTCGCCGTACCGGTGGACGAACTGCCGGCGCGCACCACGCACCTCACCGGCGGCCTCGCCGCACTCCCCGTCCGGTGGTGACGCCGGATCGGGCAGGAATCGAGAAGCCGCCACGACCCCCGCGTACCTAGCGTGGTCGGCATGACGTCCATCGCATCGCTCACCCTCGGCGTGACCGACCCGTCGGCCGCGGAATCCTTCTACCGCAAGGCATTCGACGGCGCCGTCCCGGTACTGACCCGCGCCGACGAGACACCGACGACCGGCTTCCGCGGATTCACCGTGTCGCTCGTCGTGTCCCAACCGTCCACCGCCGCCGCCCTCATCGACGCCACCCTCGACGCCGGCGCGACCGCACTGAAACCCGCCGCCAAGTCCTTCTGGGGCTTCGGCGGCGTCGTCCAGGCACCCGACGGCACGATCTGGAAGATCGCCACCTCCGAGAAGAAGGACACCGGCCCCGCCACCCGCCGCGTCGACGACGTCGTACTCCTGCTCGGAGTCGCGGACATGGTTGCCAGCAAACGGTTCTACGTCGACCGCGGGCTCACCGTGGCCAAGAGCTTCGGCCGCAAGTACACCGAGTTCGCGTCCACGCCCGGCACCGTCAAGCTCGCCCTGTACGGGCGGCGCGGCCTCGCCAAGGACGCGGGTGTCGCGCCCGACGGCAGCGGCTCGCACCGGCTCACGATCGGCGGCGACGCCGGCGCGTTCACCGACCCCGACGGCTTCGACTGGCAGCCCACACCCGCCTGACCCGGAATCCCCTACCCCGTACCGCAAGCCGCTCGGGCGCTGGCCGTGCCGTCCGCTCATGCGGTCACGGTGCCGCCCGCTCAGGCCGTTACGGTGCGGTCCGCATGGGCGTCGACGGTGTTGTCCACTCGGACGGTGACAGGTGGCGTCCCGCTCGGGCAGTGACGGTGTTGTCCGCTCGACCGCGGACGACGCAGTCCACCCGGGCCCTGGCGGTACGGTCCGCTTCACCGTCGGCGGCGTGGCCCGCTCGGCCGCGGACGGCGCAGCCCACTCGGGCGGTGGCGGTGGTGCCCGCTCGGCAACGCAGTCCATTCGGCCGCTGGCAGTGTTGTCCGCTCGGCCGCTCGCAGTGCAGCCCGTTCGGCCGCTTGCGGGGTGTGGTCCGCTGGGACGCTGGCGGTTTGTGGTGGCGCAGGACGGCCCGGCAGGGGGGACCACCGGGCCGTCACGCCACGGAGTCGGGCGAGGGGGGTTCCCGCCGGGCCGATGTGTCAGGGGGTTACACATCGAAGCACGACTCCGGCGCTAAGTTACGACACCCGATCGGGTGCAGGCGACCCCTCGGACGAGTGAACCCGCCGGTCGTACGCTCGCGCCGGCCCGCCACGGTCACCCGTCGGAGTGATCTTCGAAGGTAACGAAACGTGACCGGCGGGGTCCGCGCCGGCCGGTGAAGCGGACAGCGGGGAGCCCGACCGACCACAACCACACCCGTCAACGTCACGCAATGTCATGCACACACTACTGTTCACACATGCCGACTCTTGTCGTCCTCTGAACGCTCGGTTAGCTTCCGAGCTGAGCCTGCTGGTGGTTCACCAGAAGTGGCTCTGCTGGAAGCCCGGGCGAGTTCGCCGACGGAACGTCTCTGGGGGGTGGCGTTCACCGGCGAACCCCGGGCTCCATCGTGTCCGGGGTCATCACACCCGGAGGCCCACCGCACCCAGGCCAGCGCCGCACGAGCCGTCGCCGCACGAGCCGTCGCCGCACGGGCCTTCGCCGTTGGCCGTCGACAAGTTCCGGCCGGACCGCCGAGACCTGACGGCGCGGCCATCTACGTCGCCGTCATCGCGTACGCCCCGCGGCACCCTCCGAAGGCCGCTGCGTTGCCTCGTCTCGGAGAGGCGCTGACGTTGGCCCGTTCCGGAAGGCGGCTGACGTTGGCGCCTTTCCGGAGGCCCGTTCCCGGTGCACATTTCAGGTACGAACCGTTGCCGGACGGAGGTCGTCGCCTCCGGGGTCGCGCCGAGGCCCGCCCGGACTCCGGACTGCCCAGGCTGAACGTCTCGGCGTGTCGGCGTGTCGGCGTGTCAGCGGCCCAGATTGTTCAACTGTTCCCTTGTTGAACAAGGCGACAATTGGACAATCGATAGGCGCACCAAGATCATCGGCAGTGGCGCCAAGATCATCAGCGCCCCCGCATCGCCACGCGAGCGTCCGGTCACCAGCCACCCATGAGGACGTTTCGGCACTCCGCTACCCATAACCTCGAAGCGGCCCGCCACCCAAGCGCACCGATCCGCCCCTCCCCGTACCGAGGGGAAATGCTTGTGCCGCAACGGTTTTCGCGCGTGATGGCATGCCGGGTCGCCATCGAGCATTGACGCAACCGTACGGTTGCCATAGTGTGGCAACCGAGTGGTTGCTACATCGGACGGAGATCGCCATGACGGAGAAGGACGCGGCGCCGGCACTGCCCACGGTGGTGGACCGGGCGACGTGGCAGGCCGAGATCGACCGCCTGCGGGTACGGGAGAAGGCGCACACCCGGGAGAGCGACGCGATCGCGGCGGCCCGGCGGCGGCTGCCGATGGTGCCGGTGGACGGGTCGGTCACGCTGGCGGGGCCGGACGGGCCGGTGTCGCTGCTGGACGTGTTCGAGGGCCGCCGGCAGCTCGTCGCGTACTTCCACATGTGGTTCGACGGGCTGCCCGCGGCCGAGCAGTGCGAGGGGTGCACGTTCTTCAACAGCCAGGTGCGGGAGCTGTCGTACCTGCACTCGCGCGACGTCACGTACGCGACGTTCTGCCAGGGGCCGCTCGACGAGAGCCTGCGGTACCGGGACTTCATGGGGTGGGACGTCCCGTGGTACTCGGTGTGCGACTGCGCGGACGAGTTGCTGGCGGGCCGGCCGTTCTTCCTGCTGGCGAGCTACCTGCGGGACGCCGACCGGGTGTACGAGACGTACGCGACGACGATCCGTGGCTACGAGGCGGCCATGTCGCCGACGCACGGCCTGCTGGACCGCACCGTGTACGGCCGGCAGGAGACGTGGGAGGACTCGCCCGAGGGCTGGCCGCAGGGCTTCGGCGCGGGTGCCCGCGACGTGTGGCGTACGGACGGCCGGCCGACGGCGCAGTGGTCGCGCATCACCGCCGGCCGCGACGACGCGCTGCACTCGTCGGCGACCCCGGCGCCACACCACGACTGCGCCTGTTCCTGACCCTTTCCCTTGGTACGCAAGGGGTCCAGCACCGGCGGCACCTCGGCTCACCCGGGGTGTTGCCGGCATGGGCTGACCTATGTAGAGTTCCGGCATGAGTAGGGAACCGAGAATCACGGCCGCGGTGGCCACGGTGCTCGCGGCGTTCCTGGCCGAGCCCGACACCGCGCGGTACGGGCTGGAACTGATGCGCGCCACCGGGCACCCGAGCGGCACCCTCTACCCCGTCCTCGCCCGGCTGCAGGACGCCGGCTGGGTCGACGCCGAATGGGAGGAGGCCACCGCCGCGCAGAGCACCGGCCGCCCGCCCCGCCGCTACTACCGGCTCACCGCCGACGGCGTCGTCGCCGCGCGCCGCGAGCTGGCCGCGCTGCACCGCGCGCTCGGCGTACCCGGCCGGCCGGCGACGGGGCTCGCGTGATGGGCGGCCTCACCGGACGCCTGCTGCGGTTCGCCGCCGACCGCTGGGTCGCCGCCGGCCGCCCCGACCCGTACGAGGAGTGGCTCGGGGAACTGGCCGAGCTGCGCGGCGCGCCGAACGCGGGCTGGCAGAGCCTGGTATTCGCCGCGAGCCTGGCGTGCAGTCGCGCGCCGCGGCTGGGCGCCCGTGACCGGTCGGGGTGGTCGGTCCGCCTCGCCGCGCCGCTGCTGGTCCTCCTGCTCGTACCGAGCGTCGTGGTGGTCGCCGGCGGTGCCGCGCTGCGGCTCGCGGACCTGCCGATCGTCACCAGCGACCCGCACGATCCGCACTTCTGGCTGGTGTTCGTCGGCTTCGGGCTGCGCATCGCGATGACCCTCGCGCTGATGGTGCTGCTGCTCGTCGCCGGCCGCGCGACCGGCCGCCGGCTGCCGCTGTCCACCGCGCCCTCCGGCCCGTACTCGACGACGGTCGCGGCGGTGGTCACGGTGGTGATGCTGCTGGTCGGCACCGTGCCATGGGTGATCGTCCAGCATGCCGTGAACGGCGTCGCCGGCCCGGTCGGCGGGCTGACGCTCTGGGCGGTACTCGTCGCGCTCGCCGTACCGGTGGTGTTGCGGACGCTGCACGCCGGACGGCGGCGGCTCGCCACGACCTGGTCGGTACTCGCCGCTCTCGTCGCGACCTGGCTCGGCATCACCGTCACCGTCGCGCCCCACCTGCTCCGCGTACCCGGCGCGGTCCGGTCCCTGCCGCTGTGGGTACCCGACCTGCTCGTCGACAGCGCGCAGATCCTGCCGCTGCCCGGCGACACGCACCGGTACGTGTCGGAACATCTGACCGCCGCCGGCTGGTACCTGCCGCTGATGCTCGTTGCCGCCGCCGCGTACGGGCTGGGCTACGCGACGTCCGCCGCCCGCTCGCGCCTCGCAGTACCGCGGAGCGCGCCGGTGGAACGGGTCGCGTGGCCCGCCGGCCCGCGGTACCGGGGGCTGGGGTGGGTGTTCGCCGCGGTCGGCGCGGTGGCGTGGCTCGGTCTCGTCACCCGGATGACGCCGCCCGCCGACCGGCTGACCGCGGCCGGGAAGGGCGGTGACAGCGTCCTTCTCGTCTTCACCCTCGACCTGCGCCACCTCGCCGTACTGCTGACCGCCGCCGGCCTGGTCGTCGCGCTGCGCCGGGCCGGACCGGCCTGGCCCGCGCTGCTCACCGCACCGGCGCTGCTGGCCGCCGACATCGCACTCGGGCGTACCGGGCCGCCGACGGGAATCGCCGCAACGGTGGCCGTGTCCACCGTCGTACTGTGCGCCACCGCCGCGGGCGCCGTGACCCGGCTGGTCGCGCGGCCCGACCGGACGTACGGCCGGTGGACCCCGGCCGTCGTCGCCATCGCCGCGGCGGCGTGCACGCTGGTACCGCCGGTCTTCTCCGACACCGACCTGGCCCCCACCTCGACGATGGTCGCGCTGACCGTGCTGCTCGGCGCCGGGCTCGGCGGGCTCGCCGGGTACTGCCTCGGGCTCGCCCGCACCCCACACCCCGGGCTTGCCGCCCGCATCGCGTACGTGCCGGTCGGCGTGCTGTTCGCTGGTGGTCTCGCGCTGCTCACCGCCCGGCCCGGCGCGTGGCTGCAATGGGTTCCGCACCTCGCGCCGCTCGTCGCGGTCCTCGTCGCGATGCTGGCGTACCCGGGTCGGCGGAGCCGGAGGCTGCGCGTCGGTATCGCGTTCGCCGCGCTGCCGGCCGGCCCCGTGTGCATCACGATCGGCGTGTACACGTCGCTGATCATGGACGCGATCGTGCCGTCCCGTACCGGCCTTGACTACGACGCGGTACCGATGGCCGTCGGCATCGGGGTGGTGGCCGTCGGCCTGGCCGCCGGGCTCGTCGCCCTGTTCCAGCGACCGAACCGCCCCGCGGCACCGCGACGGGGCCCGACCGCCGTCACCGGCCCGCCGCCCGCAAACGGCCCGTCGCCGGCAACCGGTCCGTCACCCGCAACCGGTCCGGCGCCCGAATCCGTTGCGACAGCGGCGATCCCGGCGCCCGGATCGGTACCCGGTCAGGAGTCGACGGGGGCGGAGCGGACCGGGTCGCTGGTCGCGGACTGACCCCGGCGGCTCCACCGGGCCGATCGCGACCCGCTCCCGGAGGACCGGCGAGGCCACTCGTGAGTCCACTGTGGACGGTACGGGGCGCCGCGCGTACCGGTCGGCCAGGTCCGGACAGGGCTCACCGAACGCGGGCCATCCGTACCGTTCGGGCGATCGTGCACGAACGCGCCGCGCGACGCGTCGAACCCTGACGCCGCAACGGTTGTACGCACGGCCCGGGCCACCCCGGCGGTACGGAACCGGCGGATACCACGCGCCTTCGGGGGTACGGCCGGCCGAGACGTACGCCACCTGCGGAAGTTCGCCGGGAACGTCCGCGCGACGCGGGCGGATCTGGTGGACTGGTGTGCGTTCGACGTCCGGCGCGCCCTGCCGCGCCCGAGGCGCACCTCGCCGCAGAGCGACGCCGGGCGGCGCCGGCCGCCCCGAACCGGGAGGAAGTCATGCCTTTCGTCACCGTCGGCCACGAGAACTCCGCGCCCATCGACATCTACTACGAGGACCACGGCACCGGCCGCCCGGTCGTCCTGATCCACGGCTTCCCGCTCAACGGCAGGGCCTGGGAGCGCCAGGAACGCGAGCTGCTCGCCGCGGGCCGCCGCGTCATCGCGTACGACCGGCGTGGTTTCGGGAACTCCGGCCGGCCCAGCATCGGGTACGACTACGACACGTTCGCCGCCGACCTCGACCGGCTGATGACCGCGCTGGACCTGCACGACATCGACATCGCCGGGCATTCGATGGGCGGCGGCGAGATCGCGCGCTACCTCGGCACGTACGGGACGGGTCGGGTCCGGCGGGCGGCGATCGTCTCCGGCATCCCGCCATACCTGCTGAAGACGGACGAGACGCCGCAGGGCGTGCCGCAGGAGGTGTTCGACCAGATCGCCGACGCGCTGACCGCCGACCGCTTCGCGTACTTCACCGAGTGGAACAAGAACTTCTTCAACCTCGACGAGACGCTCGGCACGCGCATCAGCGCCGAGACGGTCCAGGACGCGTGGAACACGGCCGTCTCCGCCTCACCGACCGGTACGGTCGCCTGCGTCGCCACGTGGCACACCGACTTCCGTGCCGACCTGCCCAAGATCGACATCCCGGTCCTGGTACTCCACGGCACCGCCGACCGGATCCTGCCGATCGAGGCGTGCGGCCCGCGCAGTGTCGAGCTGCTGCCGAACGCCGAGTTCGTCCCGGTCGAGGGCGCCGACCACGGCCTG
This sequence comes from Actinocatenispora rupis, assembly GCF_016861975.1. Classification (GTDB taxonomy): domain Bacteria; phylum Actinomycetota; class Actinomycetes; order Mycobacteriales; family Micromonosporaceae; genus Actinocatenispora; species Actinocatenispora rupis. The sequence continues at coordinate 16,347 of NZ_BOMB01000036.1, forward strand.
TGCTGGACCCACGCCGAGGAGGTCACCTCGCAGCTGCTGCGCTTCTTCGCCTGACGCCGCAACGGTTCGCCATTGTCCACAATGGACGCTCAGACCGGTCCGGCGCCGCCGTCCCGGCCACGGCACCCGTCGCGGCCACGTCGCGGCGGAGCAGCCAGCGTCGCCGCGGAACAGCCAGCGTCGCCGCGGAACAGCCACCGCTGCGGCGGAACAGCCGGCGTCGCGGTGGCTAGCGCGGGACGGCGGCCGAGACGACCGGGGTGCCGTCCGCGCGCGCGACCGTGAAGAAGACCAGGTCGGACACGGCGAGCGGGGCCTCGCCAGTGATCTCCCGCGGCCGGCTCGACCCGGCCCAGGTGGCGACCACGTGGGTCGCGCCGCTCGCGGCCACCACGTAGAGCTGGTAGTGCGTGTCGGAACGCAGCCCGCTGACGCTGGCGCGCACCGTGATCCCGTCACCGTGCGCCACCGCGACCGCCGACAGCGTGGCGCCGGTCGTGGTCGCCGCCGTCGCCGCGAGCGAGATCGCCGTACGCCGCGGCGGATCCGGCCGCCCGCCGTCCACCGCCAACCCCACGAAGATGCCCGCCGACGCGAGCACCACGACCACCAGGCTCCCGATGCCCACCAGCCCCCGGGTACGTCGGCGCGGACGCGACCGGCCCGGCCGTACCGGACGCGGGCCTGAACCCGGACGGACGAACGGCAGCGCGGTCCGCCGCCGGCGGCTCCCCGGCACCACGTCACCCGCGCCCGCACCAGCCGACTCCGGCGCGACCTCCGTCGACGTACCCGGAGCGGCCTGGTCATCAAGCGCCACAGGGTTTCCCGGCACCGGACCCGGCGGTACGGGAGGGGTCACGGTCGGCACCGGACGGTCCGGTGCGGGCGCCTGCGCGGCGGGGACTTTCGGCGCCGGCGCCACCTCCGACTCCGGCGACTGCGGGGTCGACGGCGGCTGCGACCGGGACGGGGCGGGGCCGGGGATGCCGAACTCGGCGACGATCGACCGCCGGTCATCGTCGGGGATCAGCGCCACGGCGGCGACGGTCGCGGCGAGCTCGTCGGACTCGGCCCGGCACGCGTCACAGGTCGCCAGATGCCGCTCGATCGTCGCCCGCTCGGCGGCGTCCACCGCGCCCAGCAGGTACAGACCCAGCGAGAGCCGCACGTGCGGCTCGTCCGTGGAATCCACTCGGCATCAGATCCTCAAGTCACCCCCGGCGGGCCGGGACCATCTCGCTCTGTCCGTTCGTCTCAACGACGGGCGTGCCCGCCGCCCGGTTCACGATGTGCGGTCCGGCTTCGCCGGAGAACCGCGACCACGAACGGGCTCACCGCTGCGGGTGGGGCGACGTGTCACCTCTTCGGGGACGCGGCTGCGGACGAATCTACCCGGTACGTGAACCACGGGCCGGGTCGCTCCGTCATGGGGGCAGCGACCACGAGGGTGATCCTCGCGGCCAGCGACCGGTCAGCCGCATGGAGGTAGATGTGTTCAGCGTCGCGATCGTCGACGACCAGCCGGTGTCCAGGGCCGGCATGGAGAGGCTCGTGTCGGAGGATCCGTCCCTTGAGGTGGCCGCCTCGGTCGGTACGGTCGACGAGCTGGCGCGGACCGGACCCGGCGCGTTCCACATCGTGATCGTCGATCTTCCGCCGCGCACCGCGAACGCCAGCCTGGAGCTGATCTCGCGGGTGGCGACGGTGGGCCGGCCGCTGGTGTGCGCGTCGTGGGACCAGCCGCCGACGCTGCTGGCGACGATCCGGGCCGGCGCGCGTGGCTGCATCACCCGGCACACCGAGCAGGCCGCCGTACGCGACGCGTTGCGGATCGTCGCCGAGGGCGGCTTCTACCTGTGCCCGCGGCTGGTCGGCCGGTTCCAGGAGGAGCTGTCCCGGCAGGCGGACGAGGACCCGAGCGGCCTGGCGCCGCGGGAGATCGAGACGCTCCGGTGGATCGCCCTGGGCTTCACGCACGCGCAGGTCGCCACCCGGATGGGGCTGTCGCAGGCCACCGTGCACACGTACGCGAAGCGGATCCGGGCGAAGCTCAACGTGAGCAACAAGGCCGAGCTGACCCGGATGGCGATCGAGCTGGGTCACCTCCCCGAGCACCGGCGGTCCTCCCCCGCCGCGTGACGCCCGGCTCACGTGGTCGCGCCCGAGCTGGGCTCCGGGCAGGTCATGATCGCCAGGGTGACCATCGTGACGTCCGCGTCGTACTCGTCGGGCAGCTGCGTCTTGAGCGCCGTGAGCCGCCGCTGCCACCCGACGCGGACCTTCCCGTCGTCCGGCAGATAGTCCTTGTACGCCCAGATCCGGGCCCGGAACGCGTCGGCGTCGGCCGAGCCGGGCGGCAGGGCGAGGATGTCGTCGAGAGCGGCGAGGATGGCGCGGCTCGCGTGGTCGCCGACGTCGCCGCCGGCGAGCGCGGACAGGTGCGGCAGCAGCGTCCGGATGCTCTGCTGGCGGTCGGCGGCGTCGGCGCCGCCCGCGTCGAGCAGCGGCGCGAACAGCGTGTCACCGCCGCCGGCCACGTCGTTCAGGTACGAGGTGACGGTGTCGGCGTGGCCGAGATCGGCCAGGCGTACGGCGGCGTCGTGGCCGGCGAAGGACGGGTCGCGTGCCGCGATCTGGCGTACCAGCGGGGCGAGCGTCCGGACCGGGGCGTGGGCGAGGTCGAGGCCGGGGCGGGTGAGCGGTGTCGTCAGGAACGTGGCGACCGGCTCGGGCGGCGCCGGGTACGCCGGGCGGCGCCGGTCCCCGGCGGCGAACTGCAACAGGTCCGGGGTGATGCTGTCGGCGACGGGCGGCCGGCGCGCGTCGGCCGGCGCGTTCGCCTCGCGTACCGTCCAGGGGTTGCCGAGGAAGGACACCAGGCCGCCGGACCCCGTCGCGGTGGTGCGGTCGGTGACCTGGTGGACGAGGGACGCGCCGTAGCGGTCGAGCACGTCGTGCAGCGCGGCGGTGGTCGGCGCGTCCGGTCCGACGCCGGCGCGGGTGACGACGACCGGCACCCGCCCGCGCCAGCCGTACTGTTCGAGCAGCGAGCCGAGCTGGTCGATGCGGTCGCCGGCCGGCGGGGCACCGGCGCTGTCCGTACCGAGCAGGATGACGGGCTGGCCGGTCGCCGCCGCGGCACCCGCCACCCGGTCCCGTACGGTCGGCGGTTCGCGGTCGACGGGGCCGAGCACGACGACCGGCTCCGCGGCGTTCTCCGGCTGGTACCGCTCGGCGGTCGGCGGCCACACGATCGGCCACGACGGCTCGGTACGCGGGCCGAAGCGGGCGAGGTTCAGCGCGTCGAACCGCTCGTCGAGCGACATGGTGTCGGGCAGTGGGGTCAGCCGCAGCCGGTCGGGGTCGAGCGGGAACGCCGCGGCCCGGCCGGTGCCCGGATCCAGGAACGCGACGCCGTTGTCCCCGCGGTGCGCCAGGAACACGTGGTCGTCCGCCTCGACCAGGCCCTGGCTGCCCGGCGGCGCCGACTCCACCCGGTACAGCAGCTCCACGTACCCGGTGATGTCCGTGCCGGTGCCGTCCGCGGCGTCGACGTCGGCGCGGGTGAGCGGCCGGCCGAAGCGGGACATCGCCGGGCCGAACCAGAAGGTCGCCAGTCCGGCGGGCCAGCCGAGGTTCACCGCGTCGGGGCCGAACACGACGTGCCCCCACATGTACGGCCGGGCGGCCCAGAGTGCGGCGACCTCGGGGCCGACCCCCTCGTACGCCCCGGCGGCGCGGCTGGACCGCGGCACCACCCGTACCATCGCGGCCCGGTCGGGGGTGGTGGTCCGGCCGTCGGCGTCCAGCGGGACGACCCGGTGCTGCGCCAGCGGTACGTCCGCGCCGTCCGGGCCGAGCTGCTCGACGGGTACCTGCGCGGGCAGCCGGTGCCGGTCGGCGCGGTCGCCGAGCGCGGCGAGGTCCATCGCCCCGTCGAGGGTACGCAGCGGGACGAGCGCCATCAGGTCCAGCGACTCCACCGGATGCCGGCGCAGGAAGCCCTCGGCGAGCTGCGACCCCTGCGCGCCGGGGCCGAAACTCAGCGGGGTGATCTGCGGCAGCGGCGGCCGGTTGTGCACCTCCCGCAGGTACGGGTCGTCGTCCAAGCGCGTCGTGTCCCCGGTGTGCAGGTGTACGCCGTTGGTGAGGGCCGGCACGGTGCGGCGGTCCCCGCACAGTTCGGCCAGGTGCCCGGAGGCGAGCGGCAGGTCCATCGGCATCCTCCGACTCAGCAGTTCGCCAGCGTGTAGGTGAGCACGTCGACGAGGTCGGCGTGCGCGGCACGGCCGGCGGCGCGCAGCCCGTCGCGGAACTCGTCCATCCGGTACACCCAGAACATCCGGTCGGTGGGGGTCACGTCGCAGCCGACCATCTCGTTCAGCAGCGCGGTCAGGCGCGCGTTGGTCCGGTGGTCGACCGCGGCCTGCTCGGGCGTCATGGCGAGCACCCCGTCGATGGCGTCGAACACCCGCGCGTGCGACTCGGCGTTCGGCTCCGGGAGGCCGCGGGCGAGCCGCGCGGCCTGCGCCGCGGTCAGCTCGTTGCGGGCGACCAGGCGCAGCAGCCGGTCGTTCCACGGCTTGCGGTCCTGCGCCGACCCCCGCGGCTCCAGGTACTCGACCACGAACGTCTCCGGCCGGGTGTCCGACCGCGGCGCGGACTCCCCACCGTCGCGGCGCACCACGTCCACCAGCACCCGGTACGGCCCGGCCTCGGCGTCCGGGACGCGGTCCAGGTGGCCGGCGACGTCCGGGGTGATGAGCTCGGCGGCGTGCGCCCGCAGGTACTCCCCGCGCGCCGGCCAGTCGTTCAGCGCCAGCCAGTCGGCGAGCACCCGGGGCAGCTCGTACCCGGTGGGGGTGGCGGGCAGCTCGTCGGCGCGGCGCAACAGGCCCCCGCTCGGCCGGTCCACCAACCGGTCCGCGTCACCGCCCGGCGTACGCAGCTGCCAGACGTCGTCGAAGCCGGCGGTGGTGCGCTGCACCGTGACCGGCCGGTACCGGTCGCGGAGGTCGTCGAACGTGGCCCGATCGACCGCGTTCGCCAGCACGATCGGGTGGACGCCGACGCGCGCGAACCGCAGCAGCGTCGTATCGAGGTCGTTCATGGTGTGTGCCCGGGTCGCGGGCGACGGCGCGTGCACGGCGACCACCGGCCGGGTCAGGTCGCCGGCCCAGTCGCGGAGCTGGTCGAGCTGCGCGCGGGCCGGGCCGTCCCACGACCCGAGCGCCAGCACCCGGCCGTCCCAGGCGGATCCGGGCGGCGGCGTGACGAGCGGATCCTGTGCGCGGGTGGCGGTCGAGGGGCCGGCGTCGAGGTCCAGCGCGGCCAGCGCCTCCCCCGCGTCCGCGGCGGCGATCCCGTCGAGGTGGTCGAAGACCCGGCCGACCGTACGGTGGTCGAGAGCGTCGCCGAGGTCGACCAGCTCGCCGTCCCAGGTGACCAGCCGCCAGTCGCCGCGCCCGGACGGCCCCGCGTCGCCCCGGAAGACCGTCGCGATGCGGTGCTGCCGGCGCAGCGCGGCGACCGGCCCGGCGTCCCCGGCCACCAGCAACACCCCGGTACGCGCCAGGAACGGGTCGTCGGTCAGCTGCGCGTCGAGCGCGTCGAGCCGGGCCCGGGAGTACTGCGGGGTGCCGCGCGGGCCGGTCCGGTCGGGCCGCAGCACCAGTACCGGACGCTCCCGCGCCGCACCGACCTCGCCCGTCCGGCGGAGCCACCCGTCGACGGTCTCCGGGGGCGCGCCGACCCAGCGCAGGCCCCCGTCCGTGCTGCCGGCCAGCCGGTCCCAGAGGCCGGGGTCGGACTGGTCGGTCCGCGCGGCGTCCGGTCCGCGGACGACCAGCTCGTCGAGCTGGTCCCGGCGCAGGACGGGGCCGAGCGGGCGGGTCCGGCCGCCCGGTTCCCGCAGCTCCCAACCATCCACAGTGGACAGACGCCCGCGTACGGTGGTCACCGGCCCGCCGTGCGGCCGCACCACCAGCGCGCGGTACTCGTCGGCCATCGCGTCGAGGTCCCGCTCGTGCGCCGGGCCGACCACGGCGGACCCGCGCGGCTCGAACAGCACGACCAGCGGGCGCGGCCCCGTCGAGCCGTGGTTCGCCAGCAAGCCCCGCAGCGTCCGCAGGTTGCGCTGCGGATCGACCAGCGATCCCTGTGGCGTCCCCGGTACGGGCAGGCTCGCGGCGTCCAGGTGGTGGAAGACGATCACCGGCTGCGGCATCCCGCGGGTCAGCGCGCGCAGCGCGGCGGTGTTGGCCCGGTGCTGCGCCGGACCGACCCGACCGTACGTGCCGGCGGCCGGCACGCTGCCGATCTCCATGCCGTACCGCCGGACGCGGTGCTCCAGCGCCGGCTGCCAGCGGCTGTTCGCCCAGACCGCCCGCAGCTGGTCCTCGACCGCCGGCGCGTCCGCACCGAACAGCTCGCGTACCAGATCGAGGCCGGCGCGGTCGACGTCCGCCGACCGGTCGCCGAAGCGCTCGCCGAGCCGCTGCGGCGCGTACCCGGCGGGGCCGGACCGGCCCGCCGCGTCCACCAGCCGCTGCACGACCCGTACCAGGAACTGGAGGTGGCCGAGATCGTCGATCCCGTCCGGGATGCGCAGCTCGACGTGGTCGCGCTCGGGATCGCCGATGCTGTCCTTCAACGCGTCCAGCGACAGCGCCGACTTCTTGCCGCCGAGCCGGATCAGGCCCTCCCAGTCGAGGCCGCCGATGTCGTCGAACGCCCGCGGCGGGAACGGCGCCGTCTGGCCGGATCCGCGGTGGTACAGGCCGTTGGCGCCGATCCGGAACAGCACGTCCATCCGGTGCAGTACGTGCCGGAGCAGGTTCGCCAGCTTCGGTGCCTGCTGCCCGAACGACGCCACCGACACGTGCAGGTGCCCGCCGGCGCGCTCGCTGTAGACGCCGCCGTGCCGGCGGATCACCGCCCGCACCAGAGCGAGGTCGTACCAGGTCTGGTACCAGCGGCCCGGCGCGTACGGCAGGATCGGCGCCACGATCTCGCCGGTGACCGTCGAGTCGCGCTCGATCTTCCACCCCGCCCGGTCGCTGCGGTACCCGGCGAGCATCGTGTCGTGGTACGTCGCCATCGCGTCCTGCTCGGTGCGCCCGAACTCGCGCAGGTCGGTGATCACCGCCCGGTTCAACGCGTCCGGGTCGACGCCCTCGCCCGCGTCGTACTCGATCTCGGGGCCGAAGCGGATCCCCACCAGCTCACCGGGCAACGGATCCAGCTGTACGGGCACGCGCGCGGTCCGCAGCTCGTCGGCGACGAGTTCGCCGGCGGTGACCTTCTCGCCGGGCGCGACGGACCGGGCCAGGTGTCCACTGTCGACGGTCGCGTACCCGCCGGACGGGTCGCCGCCGATGCGTACCCAGTCGCCGGGCATGCCGTCGGGCCACCGCGCGGCCAGGTCACCGCGGTCCACCACCGCGCGCTGCCCGACCCCGGGTACGAAGACCGGCACCTTCGCCCGGGCCGCCCGGCCGCGCAGCCAGTCGAGCAGGTCCGCGGACACCGTCGCCGGCGGAACGATCCGGACCGGGCGCCGGGACAGCGCGGACAGCGCGCCGTCGAGCGTCTTCCGGTCGGCCCGCTGGTCACCGCCGAGGAACACGGTACGGACGTCGTCGCGCAGCTCCGCCGCCCTGGTCTGCGCCGGCGTACCGGTGCCGTGCAGGATCCGGGTCGGCGCCACCTTGTTGAGCGCCTGCCGCATCCCCGGCTCGGCCGTCGTCCCGCGCGCGAGCGTCAGCGCTGCCACGTCCCGCGCCACCTCCGCCGTCCCGTCGGTACGGGCGGGTCGGCCGTCGGCGCCGAGCCGCAGTACGGTCACGCCGGCGCGCCGGGCGGCGGTCGCGTGCACGTCGTCGGGGTCGGCGAACGCCTCGGTGTCGAGCAGGCCCGGGTCCTGCGTGTCGATCCAGCGCAGCGTCGGGCCGGCCCCGCCCGGCTCGGACCACAGCCAGTACACGTGGCCGGGGCGGTTGCCGTCGGCGGGCAGCCGCAGCAGCGCCATCGCCCCCGGTTCGGCGCGCAGCTGGTCCCGCACCCGGTCCACGTCCGCCAGCGGTTCGAACGCTCCCCCGAGCAGGTACGCCAGGTCGTCGATGCGCATTCGCGCGGGGTCGCTCGCCGCCTCGACGTCCGAGGTGTTCGCCGCCCGCCCGTGGTACGCGACGAACGCCGCGTACGCCCGGGGTACGCAGTCGGCGAGCGCGGTGTCCAGGTCGGCGTCCGGTACCTCCTCGACGGCGGTGACCAGCTCGTGCAGCCGGACTGCCGGGGTCTCCGGGGTACGGCCGATCGCCTGCGCCCGGCTCACTATGTCCACAGTGGACAGACGGAGCGCCGACGCCGGGTCGCTCACCACCGGCGACGGCGGATCGCTCGACTCCGGGGTGAGCGGCACGTGCTCGATCCACACGTACACCTGGCGGTTGCGCGCGTCGTCGGGCGGCGCCGTACCCATGCCCGGCGCCTGCGAGGCGTCCAACGCGGCGCCGCGGCTCGTCGGCGCGGCGAACAGCTCGTCCACCGACGGCGGCACCTCGTCGTCGGCCAGGCCGCGCTCCGCGGCGATCCGGCGCAGTTCCTGCGCCACCAACGGTTTCAGCCGCTCGTACACGCCGCGGGCGCGGGTGTGGCCGGACTCGACCGCGTGGTCGGCGTGCACGTGACGCAGCGCGTCCACCACCTCGTGCACGGTGCCGTGCCCGTTCCCGCCGCCCTCCACGTGTACCAGCGGGCGGGTCCACGCACCGCCCGGCGCCGAGCGCGCGGCGACCGCCCGGTCCGCCACCGCGTACGCGAACTGGCGCAGCGACCAGGGATCCGCCGCCGCGGTGTGCTCGCCCGGCTCGAAGTCGACCGCCAGCACCCCCGGCGTACGCCAGGTGAAGTCCCGCACCCACTGCGGATGCCCGGACAGGACCTGGTGCACCTGGCTCGTCGGCCCCGCGATCCGGCCCGTCGGCGCGGTGCCGTGCGCCCACTCCACCGTTCCGTCCGTCCGCACGAACAGGTACAGGTAGTGGAACTTGTCCCAGGACGGCCGGTACCAGCGGCCGTCGACGCGCGTCCGGGTCGCCGTCGGGTCCGCGCCCTCCGGCGGCAACTGGAGGTAGTGGTCCGCCGCGAGCACCCGGTTGTACCAGACGGTCGAGTCGACGAACGCCGACTGGTGCGGCTCCACCGGCTCGAAGTCGCCGGTGTCCCGGTCCAGGTGCCCCCACACGGACTGCCCGTTGAAGTCGACCGTGACGTACGCCCGGCGGTCGTCGGAACGGTCCGCCCGGTACCGGGTGACCGGCCGGCCCTCCGCGTCCTCCGTACGCAGGTCCGGCGGCACGTCCTCCTCGGTCGGCGTACCGGGCTCGTCGGGCACCGACACGTGCGCGCCCGTACCGGCCGTGCCGGCCATCGCGGACACGGCCGTGCGCAGCATGTCGCCGGTCACCGGCTGCGCCGGCTTCGGCGGCATCAGCGCCACCAGCGCGCCCAGCATGGCGCTCACCGCGATGTCCGAGCCGATGTTGACCAGGCCGAGGACGTCCGCGTCACCGCGCGCCGCGTCCACGATCTGCTTGACCGTGGCCGGGTCCTTGACCTTGGCCGTCACCTCCGACCGCAGGCCCTTCCAGACGTTCTCCCCGACCCTGTTCCACAGCTCCCGGCGCGTCGCCCCCGACGCGGCGGCGGCCTGTTCCGCCGCCCGCTGCACCCGCTCCTCCAGGTACCCCTGGACGACCTTGGTGATCGCCGAGGCGATGATCGGCCAGCCCGGCACGTACGCGCCGCCGATGCCGGCCGCTGCCATCAGCAGTTCGACCGCCTCGGTCTGGCTCTTGACGATCGCCTTCGCCATCGTCAGCGGGTCGTCGTCGTGCGCGAGCAACGCCTCCGCCGCCGAGTGGTTCCGCAGGTAGTTCTCCTTCTGCCAGTGCAGGAACGCCTTCATCGAGGCGTGCGTGACGACCGTGGTCGCGAAGTCCAGCGCGGCCGGCGCCGCCGACGCGCCCGCCGGCAAAAAAGCCGGCGCGGACAGGCTCAGCGCCTTGCTCGCCACGCCCAGCGCCCGCTTCACCCAGACGCCGGTACGGTCGTTCCGGGTGGCAAGGTAGCCCTTGACGCCCTCGCCCAGCACCAGCGCGCCGATTCGCCGGCCGACATCCGCCGACAGCCGGCTGAACTCCGCCGCCGACTCGAACAGCTCCGCACCCGCCTGGACGTGCTCCGGCGTGACGGTCACCGGCGCGCCCCGCAGTACGGTGTCGGCCTGCTCGCGGAGGTCGTCCATCGCGTGGCTGAGCCGGGACCGCTCGTGGTGCACCATCAGCCGGTTGCCCGGCGCCTCCGAGACGAACCCGTACTTCGACAGCCGGCCGGCGACCTCCAGCAGGTGCGTGCCGCGGGCGAGCCGCTCGTCGACGATGCCGCGCAGTTCCCGGTCGGTCAGCTTGCTGCTGACCCGGTGCAGCTCCGGCCGCGGCGACCCGTCACCCGGCGAGTCCATCCCGTACCGCGGGTCGGCGGCGTCGACGAGCGCCCGCGGAGTCGACGCCGACTCCGGTACCGAGCGGGCGGGCCGCACCGCACCGGTACGGTCCACCACCAGCGTGCGCAGGTCGACCGGGGACGGCAGCCGCCCGGGCCGGGTCGACACGCGCGCACCGGCGGGCCGGGTCAGGTTCGCGAACACCAGGCCCGCCCCGTCGTACCAGGCGGCGGCGGCGTGCCCGATCCGGCCCGGCCGCCCCAGGAGTACGAACGCCACGGCGCCCGGGCCCGCCGCGGACAGCCGTTCGCGGACCTCCGCCCACGACTCCGTCAGCGTGAAGTGCCTGTCCGCCACCGCCGGGAACACGTGCGCGGTACCGATGTCCGAGTCGTCCACCGGGCCGCCGACCGCGGCCGGGCGTACGCCACGGGGGAACGTCTCCGCCGCGAAGTCCCGGACCGCCGTCACGCAGGCGTCGTTGCGGTCCGTACCCGTGACCGCCGGCAGGTCCTCGGCGACGCGGGCGAGGCGCGCGGCCGCGTCGGCGTACCCGGGGGTGGTGGGCAGGCCGTCGTCGCTCACCACCGGCGACGGCGGATCGCTGGACTCCGGGGTGACCGCGACCCGCTCGACCCACACGTACACCTGGCGGTTGCGGCGGTCGTCGGCGGTGGCGGTCGACCGGCCGGGCGCCCGGGAGGCGTGCAGCGCCGAGCCGCGGCTGGTGGGCGCCGCGAACACCCCGTCCAGCACGGCCGGTACGTCGTCGGCGGCGAGCCCGCGCTCCGCCGTGATGCGCCGCAGCTCCTCGGCGACCAGCGCCCGCAGCGTGGTGTACGCGGCGTCGGCGCGGCGCTGCCCGGACTCCACGGCGCGGTCGGTGGCCTCGTGCCGCCACTGCGCCCACGTCGACCGGGCGAAGTTGCGGCCGTTCCCGCCACCCTCCACGTGCACCCGGGTACGCCACGCGCCGCCCACCGCCTGGTGATCGGCGACCAGCTGGTGCGCGACCGAGTACGCGAACTGGCGGGCGGACCAGGTACCGGAGGCGGGCGCGAAACCCTCCCGGTCGAAGTCCAGGTCCAGCACCTCGCCCGGCGTCCAGCCGAACTCGCGCAGCCACTCCGGATGCTCCTCGAAGTGCCGGTGCACGTTGTACTCGTCGGTGTCCATCCGGCTCGTCGGCGCCATCGCGTGCGCCCACTCCAGCACCCCGTCCGCGCCCACGAACAGGTAGTGGAACTGGCCCGGCCACGGCCGGTACCAGCTGCCCGGCACCCTGGTCCGCTCCGTACCGTCGGCGGAGAGCTGGAGGTAGTGGTCCGGGCCGGGGATCCGGTCGTGCCACACCGCCAGGTCCGCGAACGCCGACTCGTGCGGCCGTACCGGCTCGAACTCCCAGCTGCCGCGGGTCAGGTAACCCCAGATCGGCTTGCCGTTGAACGTGACCGCCACGTACGCCCGGCGGTCGTCGGACAGCATCTCCCGGTAGTGCGTCACCGGGCGGCCCTCGCTGTCGGTCGAGGCGACATCCGGCGGGACGGTCTCGTCCGGCAGCGGGCCCGGACCGGTCGGTTCCGGTTTCTCCCAGCCGTCCTTGAGCATCCCGACGACGCCGAGCACCGCCGAGCGCAGCATCTCGCCGGTGACCGGGGACGCCGGCTTCGGCGGCAGCAGCGCGACCAGCGCGCCGAGCGCGGCGTTGACCGCCACGTCGGACACGATGTTGACCAGGCCGATCACGTCCGGCTCGCCGCGTACCGCGTTGACGAACTCCTTGAGGGTGCCGGGGTCCTTGAGCTTGCCCTTCACCTCCGACGTCAGGTCGCGCCAGACATCCTCCAGTACCTCCCGCCAGAGCGTGCGGCGTGCCGCCACGTCGACACCGGCGAGCTGCTGCGCCGCCCTCGTCACCCGCTCGTCCAGGTACCGCTGGAGGACCTTGGTGATCGCGGACGCGATGATCGGCCAGCCCGGCACGTACGCGCCGCCGATGCCGGCCGCCGACATCAGCAGCGCCAACGCGTCGGACTGGCCCTTGACGATCGCCTTCGCCATGATCAGCGGATCGTCGTCGTGCCTCAGCCACACCTCGCCCACCGCGTGCCCGTTGCGGAAGTGGCGCAGCTGCCAGCTCTCGAACGCCTTCACCGCCGCCATCGTGGCCGCCGTCGTACCCAGCTCCATCGCCGCGGGGGCGAACGACGCACCCGCCGGCAGGAACAGCGGGCCGGACATGTTCAGCGCCTTGCTCGCGTACTCCAGCACCTTCTTCGCCCGGGCCCGCACCTTGTCGTCCCGGGTCGCCAGATAGCTCTCGTACGTGGCGTCCTCGATCAGGTCGCGGATCCGGTGGCTGGCGTGCTCCGACACCTGGCCGAAGTGCTCCACCGACGCGGCGATCCGCGCCACGATCTGCTCGTGCAGCGCCGGCGCCACCCGCCGCCGCGGACCCGGCAGGTGCCGCGCGTCGTCCTCCAACCGCGAGACGGCGCGCGCCACGCGTACCCGGGAGACCAGCACGGTCGTGGCCGCCCGCGGCGACTCCTTCACGAACTGCTGCTTCGACAGGTCGACCAGCTCGCCGATCAGGTGACGACCGTGCGCCACCTGCGCGCCGACCAGGTCCCGCAGGTGGTCGTCCAGTACGGAGAAGCCGCTGTTGACGCGTTGCAGCGGCGGCGGGACGAAGTCGTCCGCCGGATCCGCCGCGCCCGCCAGGTCGTCCACCGTCGTCGCCCTGCCGGTCGCGTCCACCGGCACCACGACAGTCCCGGAACGGCTCAACAGAGCCAGGTACGGGTCCTCCGCGTCCGGCGTCGTCGGTACCGCCACCGGACCGGCACCCGGCTCCAGCCAGAACAGCGCGGACCGGCGGTCGGCCGACATCAGCCAGGCGACCTGCGCCGGACCGTCCGGATCCCGGCGGAACCGCACCAGCGCCGCCGACCCCGGATGCGCCACCAGCCCTGCCACCAGCCGCGCCGGGTCGGCCTCCGCCGCCGTCCCACCGATCGCCGTGAGCACCGTGTCCCACGTCGGCGCCATCGCCGGCCGCAGCACCGCCTCGACGTCCGCACCCTCCGGTACGCCGTAGCGCGCCAGGTGCACCGCGAACGCCTCCGCCGCCGGCGGTATCCGGGAACCGTCGAGCCCCTCCCGGGTCCTCGCCGACCGGCGCGACCACTCCGCCAGCCGCTGCACCGACGGCCGCTCCTCGCCCGCCGCCGTACGGATCGCGTCACGCGCCGAGGTACGCGCCGCCGCCTGCCCGCGGGTCAGCAGCCGCACCGACGTCGCCCGCGACCAGACCGTCTCGTACCCGGTGGCGTCGACGGGGACCGCGCGCGCCGACCGCTTCAGCTCGTCCGCGACCGGCAGCAGCAGCGGCAGGTCGTGGTGGTCGCTCAGCGACTCCAGCGCCGCCACGTCGATCGGCTCCAGCGCCTCCCGCGACGGCTTGATGACCAGCCGGTCGCGTACACCGTCGGTCAGCCCGGCGAGGTAGCTCTCCATCAGCCGCGACCGCTCCGCACCCGGCGCCGAGTGCACCAGGGTGGAATGCTCGTCCGGCAACGGATCCGACGTCAGCGCGGTCACCATCGCCAGCTGGTCGACCGGCTCCGTCAGCGGCCGGTTGTGCACGTACGGGCCGCCCCGCGCGGCGATGATCCGCCCGTCCCGGCAGATCAGCAGTACGCTGCCCGGCGCCGTCACGCCCCCACCCCCCGTCGCCGCGCCGCCGGCAGGTCGGCCCGCGCACGACCACCCGGCCGGCGCACCGACCCGTTCCCGTGCCCACCTGGTACCGACGGGCCCGGCGCCGGCGCGTCCGCCCGCGCGTACCCGCCGGCGAATCGACTCAGCACGCCAGCACCAGCGGGACTTGGGGGCGTGCACTCGGCGACAGGTCCGGTCCGTACGTCGGCGCCTACGTGCGGGCGCGACTCGGGCGCGCGTCCGGTGGGCGGTCGGGTCAGCACGTCAGTACCTCTGTTGCCAGGTGGGACAGGTCGCCGGCGTGGTCGGGGCGGGCGTGGCCCAGCTCGCCGAGCCAGCGGACCCAGGTGACCCGTTCCTCGCCGACGAGCGCGCTCCGGTTCCGTCGTACGACGAGGCTGGCCCGGTCGAGGTCGCCGCCCAGCGTCAACCGCACCGCTTCGAGTACGGCGGTGTGGGCGTGGTGCTGGGCGCGGGCGCCGTCGCCGCCGCCGAGCCGTACCGGCGGGGGGTTGGGGACGCCCGTCTCCCGCAGCAGCGCCTGCACGTGCGCGTCGGCCCCCTCGATGTACTCGACGGCGAGGTGGTCGGCGCCGGCCCCGGCGTACCCGAGGTTGGCGAGCTGGATGGCGCGGGCGGTGGCGGGCGCGGTGTCCGGCGGGCGGGTGACCGGCGGGGTCTGGCGGACCTGTTCCACCCGGGCGCGGGTGAGCGCCGCGCTGGACAGCGCCCAGCGCACCGCGGCGGAACGCCGTGGCGAGGTGACCGGTGTCGTACCAGACGCCGACGGCCAGCGCCGCTGCCGCAGGTACGTCGGCGCCCAGTCGGCGGGCAGCGCCGGCTCGCCGGTCCGCCGTACGACGGCACGGTTGCGGATCGCGGCGGGCAGCGCGCCGAGCACCTGCCCGACCGGTACGTCCGGGGCCATCTCCAGCAGGGTCGCCTCGGCCACCGGCGGTACCTGGCGGGCGCCGTCCAAGTCGACGGGCGCGCCGGTGTCGGGGGCGACGACGTGCCCGGCAGGCACCCGGTGCGCGGTGTACCCCGGGGGCAGGCTCGCCCGGATCGCCGCGTGCTCCAACGCATTCCGGCCGCCCGGGTCGTCGTCGAGGGTCACGGCGGGCGGCCGGCCGGCGCGGATCCGCTCGACCAGCCGGTACAGCTGGGCGCGCTGCGCCTGGTCGGCCGGGCCGGTGATCTCGACCGGGACCGCGCCCGGCGGCACCGGGTCGGCCGACGCGACCGGCTCGGTGTCGGCGCGGTGGATGCGCACCGCGGCCGGGTCGGTGGTGTCGACCTGCCAGCCGTCCAACCCGGGCAGGTCCACGTCGTACCAGCCCGGTCGCCCACCCGGTACGAGCCCGGGCGGCAGCTCCTCGGCCGGCTCCGTACCCGGCGGGTACACCCGGTGGTGGTCGGCGGCCTGCGGCACGGCACGCACCGGCCCGCGCGCCGTCCACGCCATCGGTACGAAGCCGGTCGCGTCCACCGGTGGCACGTCCGTGAGCTGGTCGCGCGGGACGACGACGGGGCGGCCCACCCGCCCGGCGACCGCCCGGACCGTACGCCAGGGCAGCGTGACGCCCGGGGTCGGCTGCACGACGATCCGGTCCCGCAGCTCCGCGGGCAGCGCGGCCAGCGTGTCGGCGACGGACGCCGCCACGGTCGCCGGCCCGGTACCGGTCGGGTCGACGAACAGGACCCGCGCGCCCGGCACCGGCGACTGCAGGGCCACCGGGCCGAGGTCCCGCAGCGGCGCCCCCGCCGGCGCCAGCACCCAGCCGGCCTCGACCGGCCGCACGGTCCAGCCCGCCGGCAGCGCGGCCCGGACCGCGTCCAGCTCGGCCCGCTCGGCCGCCGTCGACGCCCGCCCAAGCCACACCGTCTCGATGCTGGAATCGTTGTGCAGCAACAGATCCCGTACCCGCTCGACCTCCGCGGCCTGGTCGGCGGTGAGCACGTCGCCGGGCTCCGCGACGACGACCGCACCCGTCCGCCCCGCCGGTACGACGCCGGCCGGCGGGGTGCCGCCCACCCACACCTCGCCGGCGCCCCGGGTGTCCCAGTGCAACCCCTCCGCCGACCGGTACGTGCCCGGCACGGGACCGTGCGCCAACCCGTACGGCGCGCGGGTGCGCGGCGACGCCAGGTGCGTCGGATGGAACCGGTACCCCGCGGCCACCAGCACGAACGCGGGGCCGCCGGACGCCGACACCGGCACCAGCCACGGGTCCGGCGCGGGCCGCTCCGACAGCGCGTCCGCCGGCAGGTACAGCACCGCGTTCGCCGTCGTACCACCGAGGATCCGGTCGGTGAGGTCGCGGGCGCGCGCCGGCGTGACCGGCGTGCGGTACCCGGCGAACCGCACCACGACCGGCGACGAGGACCCCGGACGCAGGTGCGCGACGGCGGCGGCGACCAGGCCGACCTCGCGTACCGAACCGTCCACGACGATCGTCGGGGTGCCCGCGTCGGTGGCCGGCTGTTGCGGCGCGTCGCCCCGGTACAGGACGACGGTGTCGCCGACGACGACCGACGACAGGCCGCTCGGCATCGCCGTGAACCGCTCCGCCTCCTCGGGGGTCGGCTCCCGCATCGGCACCTCCACCGGCCCGGCCGGCTGCTCCGGCTCCGGCTGCTCGTCCGCCGGCCCGCGGCCCGGCCGGTCCTGCGGATGCACCACGAAGTCGTCCGCGCCACCGGTCGTGGTGACCTTGCGCCCGGCCGTCACCGGTACGTGCAATGCCGTGTGCGCCAACGGTTCCAGCACCGCGTCCCGGCCGAACAGCACGCCCGCCGGGCCGGTCTGCCCGTCCAGCCCCTTGAGTACGGCGTCGGCGATGGCCTGGGCGCGCGCCGGATCGACCGGCCGGCGGTTGCCGAGGAACTGGACGAGCAGGCTCGGGCGACGGTGTGCCGGGATCGCCGTCAGCACCCGGCGTACGTCCGCGAGACTCGTCACCGAACCGTCCACCTGGACGACCACACCGTCACCCGGCGCCCGCACCCTCGGTACGAACGAGACCGGTGCCGCGCCGCGGAAGACCACCAGCGTGTTGCCGTCGAACCGGATGCCGATGCCGTCGGGCAGCGCGTCGGGCTCGATCCCGAGACGCGGCCCGTCGGCGGCGCGCTGCGCGTCCTGCGCGGCCCAGTTCGCCTCGTTCCGTTCCGCCGTACTGCGCGCGCCGGCCGCCGCCGCCGCGCCCGCCCTGGTCTCCGCGCTGAGCGTGGCCTTCGCCTTCGCCTTGGCCGCGGCCTCCTTCGCGGCGTCATCGGCATGCGCCGCGGCCAGCTTCTCCGCGGCGATCCGGTTCGGTTCCGGCGATCCCTTCGGCTCGCTCTTCGCCGGCCGCGGCGGCAGGTCCACCGCCGACCCCGGCGACCCCCCGAGCACCGTGTTCCTGGCATTGCCCGCCGGTACCCCGGTCGTCGTGGTGGTGGTGCGGTCCCTCGCGGCGCGGGCCCCGTCGCCCCGCGTCGCCACGCCCTCCGCGCCGTCCCCGCCCGTACGGTCGGCCGGGCCGCCGTCCGTCCGGTCCCCGCGCGGCGCCCCGGGCGGCTCCCCGCCGCCCGCCGTACGGTCCGGCGCCGCCGGGGTCGCCTCGACCACCTCGGTCGCCGGCCGCTGCCGTACGAACACCAGCCGCTCGGACCCGGTCTCCGTCCGCGAACCGTCCGACAGCCCGCGAACCGACAGCCCGCCGCCACCCTTGGCAGCGTTGCCCTTGCCGCCGCGTCCCTTGGCGACGTTGCCCTTGCCGGCCGCGCCGCTTGGGTTGCCCTTGCCGCTCGTGCCGGGGTTGGCCCTGCCGGCGCCACCCGGGCCGTCGTCGCCACCGAACCGGCTCCCCGGCCGCGACGACGGCTCTGGCCCGCCGAACCGGATCGTGCCGTCGCCCGCGTCGTATGTCAGGTCGCGCGCGGAGACACCGCCGCCGTCCCGCGGCACCAGCGCCCCGTCCACGTCCATCCGCAACGAACCCGGTCCACCGTCCCGGCCACCGCGCGGCAGGTACCTCTCGATCGAGACGTGACCCGTCGCCGTGCCGACCTCGGCCACGTCCAGTCCGTTGTCCCGCATCGGCATCGGCTCGACGGTGGAGCGCTCCGCGTTCCAGCGGTAGATCCCGCCGCCGGTCGATCCGTCCGCATCCGGTGGCCGCGTCTCCACCCTGGTGTCCCGCGACCCGGCCGGTACGTCCCGGACCGGCGCCGCCGCGCCCTTCGTCGTGGCCAGCGGCGTCCACCGGCCCGTCCGCGGATCCCGGACGATCAGCGCGGTCGGTTCCCGCTCCCAACCGAGCTGCACGCCGTCCAGCCGCTGCCCCGTCGACGGCGGCACCCCGATCCGCTCCGTCGTGAACGTCCCGCCCCGGTACGTCCCCGGCTGCCAGCCGCGCGCCACGCCCGCCGCGTCCAGCCCGTGGTACGTCGGCGCGTCCGCGCCCGGCTCCGGCGTACGCCCGCCCGTCGTCGGCGGCTTCGAGTACGTCACCAGGTGGATCGAACCGTCCGGGTCGCGCCGCAACACCTGTACCGGCGCGGGATCCGGCTCCGCGTCCCGCCCGAGCGTGCGGACCGGCCCGGAACCGCGCGCCCCCGCCGGCTCGGCCACCCGGTCGATCGGCGTGACGTCCCACGACCGGCTTTGCGGGTCGTACGTGAGAGCACGCTCGCGCGGCCCGCCCACCGGCACCCGCCTCCCGCCGCGGAACACAGCGCTGTCGACACCGCCCGGATCCTTGCCACTGAGCGGTTTCACCTCCACGACCCGCTCGCCCGGACGCAGGATCGTCGGCCGCAGCACCCCGTCCGCACCCAGCTCCGTGTACAGGTGCCGCGAGTCGTCCGCGGGCCGCGCACCCGGCCCCGCCGGCTCGTGCGGACCGTCCGCCGCGAGCGTCCGGCCCGGCCCGGTCAGCCGCGACGCGGCCGTCACCCGTACGACGTCCGCGTGCCCGAACAGGTCGTTGCGCACCAACTGCCGCCCCGGTACGGGCTTCGACGCCCGCGGCACCCCCGGCGTACGGGCCTTGCCCAGCTTCCCCTCCGAGTACTTCTCCCGGCCCGGTGCCGTCGCGCCGCCGCCCGTCTCCCCCGCCGGCGCCTTCCCGGCCGCCTCGTCCCCGGCCGACGCCTTCGCCCCGTCCGTCGCCGGCGCCTTCTCGCCCGCGGGCGCCTTCGCGGCGGCAGCGTCGTCCCGGGCCGGCGGCACGTCATCGGTCTTCGGCGGCGTCGCTCCGGCACTCGGCTTCACACCGTCGGTCGCGGGCGGCGTCGCCTCGCCGGCCGGCTCTCCGCCCGGCCTGTCGGTGCCCCCGGCCGGCGGCGCATCGGTGCCGACGGGCGTCCCCGCACCGTCGGCAATCCGTTGCGGGGCAACGGATCTCCGCACCTGGCGCGTATCGTACGCGTCCAGGAAACGGCGACCCGCCGGCGACGCCGTCACCTTCGGCGCGCGCGACTCCGCACCCGTCCCAGCCCCGTCGACGGGCTTCACCCCGTCACCCTCGGGCGACTCCGTCCCCTTGGGGCCGGCGCCGCCCGGGTTCTCCGGTACGGCCGGTGGCGTGTCGGTGCCGGGTGCGCCGTCGCGAGCGCCGCCCCGCGTACGACCGCCCTGCGGGCGGGGCGCGGGCCCACCCGTACCGGGACGGCTGTCGAGGACGGTGACGTGGTAGTCGTGCGGACTGCCGGTCAGTTTGTCAGCGAACCGTTTGCCCTGCGAGGCGACGGCCGGGGGCGTGGCCCGGCCCGGGATGCCGACGACGAGGGCGGGGTCGGTGCCGGCGGGGTCGGCGAGACGGCCGGAGCGTACGGCGGCGGCGACCGCGTCCGGCACGTCGGCCGGGCGTACCCAGAAGCCGCGCTCGCCGAGTTCGACGACGTGGCCGTCGGAGAGCGGGAACGTGATGGGGCCGTCGCCGGGCGGGAGCTGGTAGCGGCCGTCCTTCATGCCCTGCGTGACGCGCAGCACCGCCGTCGCCGTACGGAACGCGTCGCCGGTCAGCTTCTCGTGCGCCAGCCAGCTGTCGAGCCGCTCGCCGGGGCGGCCCATGATGCCGTGCCGCGCGTTCGCGTAGTCGACGCGGAACTGTTCGGCCAGGCTCTCCCGGGTCGACGCCGGCAGCTCGAACCGGGGCCGCCCGATCGGGCCCATCACGGCGTCGAAGTCGCGCGCGGCGTTCCCCAGGGTGGTGGTCAGGTCGCGTTCCTGGCTGAAGCGCGCGTCCAGGGTGCGGTCCACCAGCTCGGTACGCTGCCGCCACTGCTGCCAGCGCGCGTCGTCCGCACCCTCGGCCTTCGGCCCGCGCCCGAACTCGCCCGGCCGGTCACCCCACACCTCGTGGTACGCGCGGGTCAGGTCGCGGCCGAGCTGCCCGCGTACCCGGTCGAGGGCGTCGGCGGGGAGCGGCCCGTCCTGGTCGGTCGCCCGGGTTTTCCCAGCGCCGAACTGCTGCTCGCGCTGCCCGGTGAGCGCCAGGTAGTCCTTCGTCCGGGCCACGGTGAGGCTGCGGCCCTCCGCCCAGCTCGGCGCCGACTCGTCGAGTCCGCGACCACCGGGCCGGAAGTTCTGCAACCGCTCGGTGATGCCGCGCCACCCCGACCCGCGCTCCTGCGCCGCCCGTACGTTCGCCGGCCGCGAGTTCAGCCACGCCTCGCGCTGGCTCCCCTGGTACTGCACGCGGGTGTGGTCGAGGACGGTGGTGTCCAGATGCTCGGCCAGGTCCGGGCGGTCGCGCTGGAACCCGGCGACGACGTCGTCGAACGTCTCGCCCTTGTCCACCGCCCGCACCGCGTCGGTCACCCGGTCGTCGGCGAGCCGGTCCTGCAGCCGGGATTCGTTGCCGTCGAAGCGTTTCGACAGTTTCGCGCTGATCCGCTCGCGCCACAGCGCGTCGCCGATCCCCTTGCCGTGCCGGAGCGGACCGAGGCCCCGGGTGAGGTCGTCGCGGAGCTCCGAGCGGACGTCCTGGGCGACCCGCTTCTCCCACGGCCGTACGTCGTCGCGGCCGAACCCGTGGTCCTGCTTCCACCGCTCCAGCCGGTCCGCGTACCCGCCCTTCATGTAGCGGTCGATCGACACCTCGCGGTCGAAGCGCGCCGGCAGCGCGTTCTCCCGGCGCTGCTGCCATCCCTCGAACTCCTGCCGCCCGCCCGGCCGCTCCCCGTCGCCGAAGCGCCCCCGGTACCCGCTGCTCACCTCCCCCACGTACTGGCTGCGCATGCCCGCGAAGTCGCCCTCGGACAGGCCGCTGTCCGGGTTCTCCCGCTCGAACGTCGCGCGCGCCCGGTCGAACGCCGTGCCCGCGCGCGCCTGCGCCTCGTCCAGCCCCGCGTGGTACCGGAACGCGGCGGGCAGCCGGGCCACCTGGCCGTCGATCTCGCCGTCCCACTGCCGGTACACGGCGTTGGGGTCGTCGGCGTCGCGCGGTGCGGGCGGCCGGTCGCCGCCGCCGGCCGGGGGCCCGTCCATCGCGGTGCCGCGGGTGACCGGCTCGATCGGCCTCGCCGGCGGCCGCGGCCGGTCCGGTGCGCCGAACCGGTCCGGCCAGGTCCGGGCCAGCCGGTCGGTGAACCCGCCCGTCAGCCGCGACACCGTGTTCCGGTCGGGGTTCCCGCCCTTCGACTGCGAGCCCGGCCGGGGCCCCGCCGGGTCCGCGTACCGGTCCTGCCAGATCCGGTTCAGCCGATGGTTGAAGTCGCCCTTCAACCACGCCAACGTGTTCGGGTCGAGGTCCCGGCCGCCCGCCGACCGCCACGCCTCGTACGCCTGGTCGAAGCGGTCGCCCGGCGTGCCGCGGCCCTTGGCCATGGCGTCGCCGATCGCCTCGTACCGCTGGGTCAGGCGGTCCCGGGCGGCCTGCCACAGCGGCTCCTTGTGCCGCTGGCTGTCGAGCAGGTCCTCACGACTCGCCACCGTGTCGGACAGGCCCTTGTGCGGGTCGGCCACGTCGGGGTTCCGCGGCGCGCGGCCACCCGGGGCGACCATGTCCCGGACGCCACCGCCGACCGGCGTACGGTCCGCGCCGACCGGTCCCCGCTCGGGGCGCACCGCCACCGGTGTCGCGGCGTCGTCCGGGGGCCGCGGCACGCCCGCCCGGTCCGTACCGCCGGCACCGTTCCGTACGCCCGGGGCGTCGTGGCCGGCGCCGAACCTGCCCTCCCGTACCGGCGGGGGTGCGGCACTGGCCTCCGGCGGGTTCTGCCCGTCCCGGGTCGACGGCGCGGAACGCTCGGGCGCCCCGTGCGGACCCGACCCGGCCTGCGGCGTACGCGGGGCCGTGTCCAGCGACGCGACGCGCGGCCCGCCGTCCTCGCCGGCACCGGCCCGGCGTACCGGTGGCACCAGCGCGTCGCCGGATCCCTTGGGCGGCAACGAGACCGCGTCGGAGTCCGCGCCCTTCGGCGGCCGTCCGAGCGGATGCGTCGACCCCCCGTCGGACCGCACACCCTTCGGCGCCAACGACACCCCGTCGCCGCCGTGCGACGATCCCCGATCGGTACGCGGCGGGGCCAACACGTCCTCCCCGCCGGGACGCACACCCTTCGGCGGCAGGGACACCCCGTCGCCGGATCCCTCGGGCGACAGCGAACCCAGGTGCTCAGGCGGGTGGCCCGCGGCCTCGCCGCCACCGGGACGGACACCGTTCGGCGGCAGGGCGGTCCCGTCGCCGGTCTGATTGGGTGGCAAGGAGATCCGGTCACCGCCGCCGCCCGGTACCTTCGGCGCGGCCGGCTCGCCGCCCTGCCCGGTGTTCTTCGGCGGCACCGAGATCCGGTCCTCGCCCTGCCCGCCGCGGTCGGTCTGCGGCGTGGACGGCCGGGCCGGCAGTCCCGAACCGTGCCCGCCGGCCGGATCGCCGTTGTGCGGCAGGTTGTCGGCCGGGTGCGGCCCGTCCGGGTCGGCCATCCGCGGCGGTACGCGCTGGCCGTGCGGCGGCGTCCCGTGCGGCGCGTTCCCCGGCTGGGGCCGCATCGGTACGGGCGTGCCGTTGTCGCCGCCCGCCGCGTGGTCGTGTACGCCGGCCGGCTGGCGTGGCCCGGCGCCCGCGTGGGTGGGGCCGGGGTGTGCCGAGGAGGTGGGCGGACCGTCGGCCGGTGTCGGCTGCCGGCCCGGTGGCGTCACCGGCCGGGCCGGCGGGTTCCCGGACTGCGGCGCCGGTCTGGCGGGCGGGTTCGGCACGTCGTGTGCCGGCTGGCCGCCGCCCGGCCGACCCTGCCCCGGCCCGCCCTCCGGTACGGGTGGCCGGCTCCCGGGTGTGGCGCGGTCGGGAGCCGGATGGGCGGGATCGGTGCCGCCGGTCGGACGCCCGGCGGGCGGGGTGGTACGGCCGCCGGCGGGTGGCGGCACCGAACTCTCGGGCTGCGTGACGCGCTGGGGGTCGGTGGTGCCGCCCGGCCGGCCCCCGGCAGGCGTCACCGTGTTGCCGCCGTTGGTGGTGTCGGGCCGTGGTTGCGGCGCCCGGGGCGCGGTCCGGTCCGTACCGACCGGCGGGGTGTCGTGCGGAACGGTTACCGGGACGGGCCTGGCGGGGTTGTCGCCGCCGGTGGGGCGGACGGCCGGCGGGGCGCTCGTCGTACCGGTGGTGACGTCGGTGCCGGTGGGGTGGTTCCCGTCGGGGGTGGGCGACTTGCCGCCGCCGGGGTTGCGGTCCGGGACCGGGTTGGGGTGGATCACCCGGCCGTCGACGCCGCCCGGGCCGACCTTCGGGCCGGGATGCGGCGCGATCTTGCCACCCGCCAGCAGCGCACCGCCCAGCCCGAACAGCCCGCCCAGCCCGACGGCCATGGCGAACTCCGTACCGTCGACGGTGAACGGCGTGTGGGTGCCCGCCGCGGCGAGGCCCTCGGCGATGGTCACCATGCCGGCGCCGACCGCACCGCCGACGACGATGTTCGAGGCGAACGGCGCGACCTTCGCCGCGATGTTCGGGACGATCCGGCCGCCGATCGACAGGACGGCCGCGATCACCTTCGACAGGAACTCGATGAGCCGGCCCAACGGCAGGAAGAACGCCGCGATCCCCAGCACGCTCATGATGATGTCGACGACCGCCGACTTCCAGAGCTTCTTGAGCAGCTTGCGGATCTCCTCCGCGTACTCCCGGATCGCGTCGGCGACGTCGTGCGTCTGCTTGGCGACCTTGCCGACGTGGGTGGACGTCATCGTGCTGATGTCGTCGAAGTACGTCGACGCCCGGCCGCTCCACAGCAGTTTGCCGTGCGCCTTGGTCACCTCGGTGGTGAGCGTGTCGAGCTTGTCGCCGGTCTCGTCCCACTTGGCGGCGAGCTTGTCCAGCTGGTCCGGGTCCGGGTAGGAGACGTTGCCGCCCACAGCCTGCCTCCCCTGACGTATCGATCAGACGCCGCCGCAGTTCACCCTTCCACCGGCGACTTATCGCGCCACAGAACCCAAAAATGAGGACCCGTCGGCCACCCCGCGCGGGGGACGTCCGGTGTCACCCGTGAACCGGTACGCCCCGGCGGCCGTCTCCCTGCCGACACGGAACACCGGACGGGAGTACGCGATGGCGCACGAGAACGAGATGCAGGACTTCATGCGGCAGGCGCAGGAGATCACCGCGCAGATGCGCGCGGCGAGCGAGCAGATGGCGCGGCACGAGGTCGTCGGCACCGCGGCCGACGGCGCCGTCCGGGTGGCGATGACCCCGACCGGCGACGTCTCCTCGGTACGCATCGAGTCCCGTGCGGTCGACCTCGACGACCTGCCCCGGCTGGAGCGGCACGTCGCCCAGGCCGTACAGAACGCGCTGGACAACGTACGCGGGGTCGCGGAGCAGTTGATGCGTCCGCTCACCGACGGCCTGTCCCGCCTCGGCGAGGAGTGACCGGCGGGGCCCGATCCCTGTCACGGCAACGGATCCGGCCGGTACGGGCGGTCCGTTGACCGCCCGTACGGCGGTCAGCCGACGAGCGTGCGGCCCATCGAGAACAGGTCGTCGAACACCCCGAACACGCCCATCGCCAGCACCGCCGACAGCACCAGGCACACGACGCCGATCACCTCGACGAACCGGCCGCGGTCGCGCGTGTCCAGCACCGTACCGAAGGCGGCGTGGTCGTCCTCGCGCTTCGGCCGGTGCAGCACCGCCACCGCGACGCCGACACCGACGAGCAGCCCGCCGACGAGCACCAGCGCCCAGACGGCCGCGTTCATGCCCAGGTACCGGTAGGCGCTGGCGCCGACGACGCCGAACAGTCCGACCGCGCCGGCGGCACCGAGCGGTACCACCTCGGCGGTGAACCCGACCTGCCGCGCCCGTACGACGAGGGCCAGGCCCGCGGTACCGGCCAGGCCGAGCGCCCACGGGTCGCCGGAGACCGCGAGCGCCGGCAGCGCCACGACCAGCGCCATCGCCGGCATCGCCAGGATCAGCGCGAGCAGGTGCCGGGCGCGCAGCATCAGCCGCGCGGTGGTCGGCGCCACCCCGGCGGCGTCCTTCGGCATCCGGGCGCTCCACGCGGCGACGAGGCCGGCGAGCGGCCGGGCCAGCGCCACCATCGCGAGAGCCGACACGGCGGCGGCCGCGGCGGTCTGCGTACCGTCGGCGTGCAGCAGCGCCAGGACGACGCCGACCGCGCCGGCCAACGCCAGCGGTACCTCGACGGCCAGGACGGCCGGCTCCGGCGTTGCCGCGAGCGCCATCAGCGCACCCGCGTTGGCGCCGACCACGACACCGCACCAGAACAGCCCGCCGCCGAGGGACTGGCCGACCAGCCCGCCGACCGCGGCCAGGCACGGCGCCGCGCACAGCGAGACGGCCAGGCAGGCGCTGGCGGGCAGGCTGGCGCGCTTCTGGTTCAGCGCCCAGGCGAGCGCCAGCAGGACGATCGCGACCAGCGCCAGCCCGACCGCGGCGACGAGCCCGCCGCCGGGCCGGCGCAGCGCCACGACGGCCGCCGCGAGAGTCACCCAGCCCGCGCCGAGCCAGACCGTCAGTACGCCGCGGTGTCCGGTGTCCGCCCGGTGTTCCCGGGCGTCCGACGCGACCAGTTCCTCGATGTCCTCGACGACGGGCGCCGTACCGGGATCGTCGGCACTGTCCCGCAGGTACAGCACCTGGCCGTCGGCGACGCCCGCCTCGGCCAGCGACGTCTCCACCGGCCACGGCAGCTCGCCGGCCGGCGCGAGCGACCACGCCGGGGCCACCACCCCGCCGCCGGTCTGCCCGCACAGGTCCGCGAGCCCCACCACGTACTCACCGATCGGGCTCTCCGAGGGGAGCGCGACGTCGACGCGACGCCCCGCGCCGACCACGGTGATCCGGCTGCGCCTGTCCAGCACTTCTCAGCGCTGCCAGGTCTTGGTGTTGGAGGCCTCGGCGTTCACGTAGTTCTCGTACGACACGTCGAGGGCGTGCGCGATGAACGGCAGCAGCCCGGTGTTGCCGCCGGAACCGTCACCCCACAGGCCCATCGACGCCAGGTTCCACTCCTGCTGGAGACCCGTGAAGTACTGCTGGGCGTCGCCCTTCCAGGACTCCGCGAGCGGCGCCAGCTTCTTCCGCAGGGTGTCCAGCTCGGACGCCAGGTTGGCGGAGATCGAGCGGATGTGGGTGCCGGCCCCGGCCAGCTCCGGCGGCACCTGGAGGTTGCTCGATTCGATGTCGGGCATGGTGTTCTCCTTCGCGAACGGTGCGGGTCAGAGGTTGGCCGGCGGCGGGGTGACCGTGGCCGGCTGGCCGGACGGGTCGGTGGGCGTGTCGACCAGGTTGCCGTCGATGCCGACCAGGCCACGGAGGTTGTCGGCCTCGCTGTTGACGTAGTTGACGTAGTTGCCGCGCAGGCCCTGGCCGATGTCGACCAGCGCGTCGTGCAGGGCCACCGAGTACACCTGGAAGTTGGTCATCATCTCGGCGAACTGGGTCGCGGAGACGCCGAGCCAGCTCGCCCCGAGCCCCTCCACGTACGTGCGGAGCAGGCCCAGCTGGGTCTGCACGTCCTGCGCGGTCGTGTCGCAGTCCGTCGCGGCGTTCGCCACGTACTGCGGGGTGACGTTGTACTGCGTCATCTGCGCTCCTCCTGTTCGTTGGTACGGCGCGTCACCGGGGCGCCCCGCTGGTCGTGATCAGGTCCTCGGTGTACGCCACCTGGATCAGCTCGGGCGCCGACCGCCGCGTCACCAGTACGCCCCGGCCCGGTGGCCGGACCGCCGCGCGCTGGTCGCCGACGAGGGTGCCCTCCCGGCGGTCGCCGGACAGGATCAGGCCGGCGGTGCCCATCTCCTGCATGCGGTTCACCAGGACGTCGGACATCAGCGACCGGGACGACCCGGTCACCCGACGCGCCAGTACGACGTGGAAGCCGATGTCGCGGGCGTGCGGCAGGAAGTCGGCGAACGCGCGCAGCGGGCTCTGCATGCCGCCGCCGACCAGGTCGTAGTCGTCGACGACCAGGTAGATCTCCGGGCCCTCCCACCAGTCGCGCGCGGCGAGCTGCTGCGGGGTGACCGTCGGCGGGGGCAGCCGCTCCCGCAGCTTCGCCGACACCTGCTCGACGTACACCTTGAGGGTTTCGGAGTCCGCCGCGTACGCGCCGAGGTGTTCGTCCGGGACCAGGCCGAGCAGCGCCCGCCGATAGTCCACCACGACGAACCGCACGTCCCAGCCGGACCGCCGCTCCACCATCGACGTGATCCACGTATGCAGGAACGACGTCTTGCCGGCGCCGCTGTCGCCGAACACCAGCAGGTGCGACTCGTCGGTGGCGGCCAGGTCGAGGTCGACCGGCCCGAGGTCGCTCTGCGCCACGCCGACCGGTACGCCGCCCTCGCGCCGCGCCGGCAGCGCGCACACGTCGGGCAGCGCGATCCGGGCCGGCAGCAGCCGGATCGGCGGCGCGGCCGGCCCCTGCCAACCCTGGACGATCCCGGCCAGCACCGCCAGCTGCGCCTCCCGCAACCCCTCCGTACTCTCCGCGCCGTCCATCCGCGGTACGGCGAGGTGGAAGTACAGGCCGGGGGCGGAGAGGCCGCGACCCGGTACGCCGGCCGGGATCTGGGCCGCCAGCTTGCGGTTGATCTCCGAGTCGGTCGGGTCGTTGAGGCGCAGCTCGATGCGGGTGCCGATGGAGTCGCGCAGCGCCGGCCGGATCTCCATCCAGCGGCTCGCGGTGAGCACCAGGTGCACGCCGACCCCGAGCCCGCGCGCGGCGATCTCGGTGACCAGCGGATCGGCCTCCTCGAACGCGGCGCGCAACGCGCCCCAGTTGTCGATGAGCAGGAACACGTCCGCGGTACGGGTGCCGGCCGGCAGCCGCCCCGCCGCCCGCCGCGCCCGGAACTCCGCGATCGAGTCCACGCCCAACGTGCGGAACAGCCGCTCGCGTTCCTCGATCAGCGAACGGATCTCGGCGAGCGTACGGCTCACCAGCTCCTCGTCGCCCCGGCCCGCCACCGTACCGACGTGCGGCGCGTCGGCGAACGGGTGCAGCGTGCCGCCGCCGAAGTCGAGGCAGTAGAACTGCATCTCGGCCGGGGTGTGCGTGAGCATCGCGGACAGCATCATCGTGCGCAGCTGCGTACTCCGGCCGGTCTGCGGGGCGCCGACCAGCGCGAGGTTCGACTGGGTACCGGCGAAGTCGACCATCAGCAGCTGCTGGTCCTGCTGGAGCGGCCGGTCGAGCACGCCGACGACGACCTTCATGTCGCCGCCCGCCCACTCCGGCGCGCACATCCCGCGCCCGGGCCGCACCGCCGGCTCGCCCAGCAGCAGATCCAGCGGTACCACCGGGGGAAGCGGCGGCAGCCACACCTGGTGTGCCGGCGCGGCGAGCGGCCGCATCCGGTCGACCAGCACCTGCAGCTCGGTCGGCCCGGACTCCTCCGGCGCCCCGTCCGGCTCGTCCTCCACCGGCGCCACCGCGCTGTCCGGCAACGGCCCCACGTCGAACGGCACCACCGTCCGGACCGGCCCGCCCGCCTCAGTACGCTGCGCGGTCGTCAGGTACGGCGCGGACACGTGCGCGACGCGCAGCCGCAGGTACACCGACTCGCCGACCTTCAGGTACGCGGAGCCCGGGATCGACGGCAGCTGGTACGCGTCGGTGGTGCCGATGACGGTGCGGCTCTCGCTGGCGGAGAACGTCCGCAGGCAGATCCGGTACGACAGGTGCGAGTCGAGACCGCGCAGCCGCCCCTCCTCCAGCCGCTGCGTGGCCATCAGCAGGTGCATGCCGAGGCTGCGGCCGACCCGGCCGATCTGCACGAACAGGTCGACCAGCTCGGGCCGCCCGGACAGCAGCTCGCTGAACTCGTCCACGATGATCATCAGGTACGGCATGGGTTCCAGGTCCGTACCGTCCGGCTTCGTCGCGCCCGCCGCACGCCGCGTCTGGTACTCCCGGATCGAGTCGACGTCGCCCGCGTCGCGCAGCATCTGTTGCCGGCGCTGCTGTTCGCCGAGCAGCGCGGCGTGCACCCGGCTGATCATCGCCTGGTCGTCGACCAGGTTGGTGATGAGCCCGGACACGTGCGGCAGCCCGGACAGCGGGGCGAACGCGGCGCCGCCCTTGAAGTCGATGAGCACGAAGCTCAGCACCTCGGGCGAGTGGGTGAGCGCCAGCCCGGTCACCAGCGTCCGCAACAGTTCGCTCTTGCCGGAGCCGGTGGCGCCGACGACCAGCCCGTGCGGCCCGGCACCGCCCTGCGCCGCCTCCTTCAGGTCGAGCAGCACCACGCCACCCTCGCTGTCGGTACCGATCGGCACGCGCAGCTGGCGGCTGCTGTCCGGGCGTACCCAGAGGGTGGTGGGGTCGACGGTCAGCGGGTCGCCGTCGAACAGCATGTCGGTCAGCGACACGTCGCGGGTCAGGACCTGCTCGCGCTCGTCGATGAGGCGCAGCGGGGCGAGCCGGCGGGCGATCAGCTCGGCGGCGCCCGCGCTCACCGCGTCCGGTACGCAGTCGTCGACGGCCGCGGTGACCAGCTCGCCGCGCCCCTCCAGCGTGGCGCGACCGTCGTCGCCGAGCCGGATCCGCAGGTCCACCCGGCTCGGCTCGTCCGACTCGCGCTCCGCCAGGAACACCGCCGTGATCCCGTACTGCGGGCCGGCCTCGGCGAGCAGGCTGCGCAGCAGCTCCGACCGGCCCCACTCGGACACCGGCTGGAACCCGGTGAACAGCACCACCAGGTGCCGCGGCCGCGGCAGCTGGCTGCGGTCGAACGTGATCTGCACCCGTTGCACCGCCTGCTGTTCGCGCCGGGCGCGCAGCTCCTGCTCCAGGTACGTGGACAGGTCGGCGGTGTCCACCCGTACCAGCGAGCGGACGCCGGCCTCACCGGCCGCGTCGGGTTCCAGCGTGTGCGGCAGCCACTTCGCCCAGTCCCAGTCGCCGCCCGCCGACTCGACCGCCATCAGCAGGTCGTCGGGGGCGTGCAGGACGGCGAGCTGGCACAGCAGCGAGCGGGCCAGCCCGGCCGTACGCTCCGGCGGGCCGAGCAGGCTCACCACGCCGGCGTCGCCCAGGTTCACCACTGCCGGCTGCCCCTCCACCGAACCCAGCCGGGACATCAGCCGGCGGGCCGCCGTCAACGACCCCCAGTCGTACTCCCCCAACGGATCCAGCGGCTGGCTCAGCCGTACCGGAGTGGTGAGGTTGGCGCGGCCCAGGCCGACCCGGACGTGCAGGAAGTCGGGATCGCGGGCGCGGCGCTCCCACACCCGGTCCAGCGCGGTGCTGATTCCCCACAGCTGCACCGGATCCGGATGGTTCAGCGCGTTCACCGTACGCTGCACGGCGGCGCTGGTGCGCGCCTTCACCCGCGCCTCGTCCAGGTGCACCCGGTACCGGCCGCGCTGCCGCCGCACCTCGCGCCGGTTGCTGCTGCGCAGCTGCGACCGCATCGCGATGGTGACACCGATCGACACCACCACGAACACCATGCCGAACGCGATCAGCACGGGCCGGCCGAACGTGATCATGTAGCCGGCCATGCCCGCCGAGCTGAGGATCGGCAGGATCATCGCCACCCACGTGCCCGCCTTCGCGCCCTTGCCGGCGTCCGGCGGCAGCGGCAGCGTGATCGGGTCGGTGGACAGCGTCGGCGGCGCGAACCGCGGCGGCCGGTGGAACGCCAGGCGCGTCATCGGGTGCACCCGACCTTGACCTGCGCCACCGCCAGGCCGGCGCGGGCCGACGGCGACTTCCCCCCGCTCGACAGCCGCACCGTGATGCCCTTCCCGCCCACCGGGTACGTCCCGCCGGGCACCCACGTCGTCGTCGACACGCCCTGGTCGATCGTGAACCGCGCCAGCTCGGTGCCACCGGGCCCGTCCAGCACCGAGTACGTCACCGCGCGGACCTGTTGGTACACCTCGGGATGCGGCGCCGGCACGAGCACCTGTACGCGACAGCGCACCATCGCGGCGGCCGGCCGGAACCACCACTCGACGCTCGGCGCGACGCCGGATTCCGTACCGGTGAAGGGAACCGCCTCGTAGTCGCCGTGGCAGCCGTTCCGCGTCCAGGCGCCGCTGCCGACCGTCGCCCAGGTCGACTGCCGGCCGGTCACGGTGAAGCCGCGGTCGTCGGCGGCCGCACAGTCCCAGCCGGCGACCGCCGACCAGGTCGCCGCCGCAGTCGGCGCGGCCGCCGCCCGGTGCGTCGTCGGCTTCAGCTTCACCGGCTTGATGAGCTGCATCGCCACCCCGGCCAGCAACGCGAACAGGGTCGCCACCGTCGCCACGATCAGCGTCACGTGCGGCCGGGCGGTCGGCCGCTCGACACCCGGCCGCGCCCAGCCCTGCTCGGTGAAAGCACGCAGGAACTCCCGTCGCTGCTCGCCCGGCTCACCGACGTTCCTGTCCCGCTGCCGCGTGTCGACGCTCGTCACGACCTGCCCCAGCTGATCGGCGCCGACCGGCGCCCTGCACCCTGACGCCCGGATGACGGATGGAACGGCCCACCCGTTCACGCTTCCGGCCACTTCTTTTCTCGTACCCGGTCGGCTACTTCTTGTCGTTGTGCTCCTTGATCGGCGCGTCGTCGTAGTCGCGCGCACCGCCGTCGTCGGCGGTGCCACCGCTGTCCGGATCCTCGCTCTTCGGCACGTGCGTCGGCAGCTTGTCGCCGTCCGGCAGCGTGTCCTTCGTGTACTCGTGGGCCCCGCCCGGCAGGTTGTCTCCGTACTGCAAAAGGTTCTGGCACAACGAATCCTCGGCCGTCGCGTACGTCTTCGCCGCCGCCTTCACCAGCGCCTGGATCTTGCCGAGCGCGGCCTGCCCCTCCGGCGGCGCCGCGTTGCTGCTGGTCGTGTTCGAGCCGGACTTGTCGTCGGCCGGCAGGCCGAACATCTCCGTCACCGCGCCCAACCACTGCGCGTTGAACCCGTCCACCTCGGTCTTGGTCTTGCCGGCCCAGCCGAGGTTCAGGCCCTGCCACGTCTTGGAGATCTTGTCCATGTGGCCGTTGATGCTGTCCACGGTGGCGTTCAGGGACGTCGCGTGGCTCTCGATCTGCGACGGGCTGATCTTCAAGGCATCCACGGAGTCGTAGTTGGCCGGCGCGGGCTTCGGATAGTTCACGAGCCACCTCCTGCTTGGTTGGCCAACTTGTGGCCCTCCTGGTTGATCTGCATGATGGTCGCGGCGTTCTTCTCCTCGGAGTCCACGTAGTTGTTGTACGAGGAGCGCATCCGCCGCAGGGCCTCGTCCAGCGCGTCGGTCAGGTCGCGCGTCGCCTTGGTGAAATCGTCCGACAGCAACGAAAACGACGTACCCGCCGGGCTCTGCCAGGACGACTGGATGTTGGTGAACGTGGTCTTCACACTCTTCAGGTCCACTTCCAGCGCGTCCCGTTCCGCCTGCACCGACACGATCGCGGCGTTCAGCGCCGCCAGGTCGGCCTTCCAGATGATCTTCGTACCGTCCGGCTCGGTCGTCGTGACCGGCTTGCCGTCCGGCCCGTACTCGGTGGTCGTGCCGTCCGGCCCGGTGATGACCAGATCGCCGTTCGCCAGGTACTGGTAGTGGTCCGCGAGCGACTCGTCGCCGCCCGTCCACGTCTCCAGCAGCTGCCCCTTGCCGTTGTACCTGCTGTGCTGATCCCCTTGCGTGACAACGTAATCGCCGTTCGGCTGCCAGGCGATAGTCTCGGGCGGCTGCCCCGGCCGGTCGACCCGGATCGGCTGGTCCTTGTCGTTGTACTCGGTGACCGTGCCGTCCGGCGCCGTCAGCGTGTAGTGCCCACCGTCCAGCTGGTGGAAGGTCTTCGCGGTCGACTCGTCGTTGCCCTGCCACTGCTTGACCTCGTCACCGTTCTTGTCGTACAGCACGTGGTGGTCGCCGGTGGTCGCCACGTAGCTGTCGCCCCGGTACTGGAACGTCGTCAGCGTCCCGTCCTTCGCCCGCTGCTGCACCAGCCGACCGTCGCCCGTGTACTCGGTGACCGTCCCCTGCGGATCGGTCAGCGTGTAGTGCCCGCCGTCCAGCTTGTGGTAGGTCTTTGCCGACGACTCGTCGTTCCCCTGCCACTGCTTGACCTCGTCACCGTTCTTGTCGTACAGCACGTGGTCGTCGCCGGTGGTCGCCACGTAGCTGTCGCCCCGGTACTGGAACGTCGTCAGCGTCCCGTCCTTCGCCCGCTGCTGCACCAGCCGACCGTCACCCGTGTACTCGGTGACCGTCCCCTGCGGATCGGTCAGCGTGAAGTTCCCACCGGCCGCCGGATGGTACGTGGACGCGGTCGACTCGTCGTTCCCCTGCCACTGCTTGATCTCGTTGCCGTCGGCGTCGTACAGCACGTGCTCGTCACCGGTCGTCGCCACATATCCGCCGCTGCGGTACTGGAAAGTGGTGTGCT
>NZ_BOMB01000037.1 GCF_016861975.1 Actinocatenispora rupis
GACCGCCCGACGTGGTCTGCTGCACCAGATCCCCGTCACGCGTGTACTCGGTGACCGTCCCCTTCGCATCCGTCAGCGTGTAGTGCCCGCCGCCCAGCGCGTGGTAGGTCTGCGCCGCGGACTCGTCGTTCCCCTGCCACTGCTTGATTTCGTTGCCGTCGGCGTCATACAGCACGTGCTCGTCACCGGTCGTCGCGACGTAATGGTCGCCCCGGTACGCGAACGTCGTCTCCTGCCCGCCCGCCGTCGTCTGCCGCACCAGACGCCCGTCACCCGTGTACTCGGTGACCGTCCCCTTCTGGTCCGTCAGCGTGTAACCGCCGCTCTCCAACGGGTGGTAGAGCTGCGCCGACGACTCGTCGCCACCCTCCCACTGCTTGACCTCGTGCCCCTGACCGTCGTACAGCACATGCTCGTCGCCGGTCGTCGCCACGTAGTCGTCGCCCCGGTACGCGAACGTCGTGTGCTGACCGCCCACCGTGGTCTGCTGCACCAGACGCCCGCCGTCCGCGTACTCGGTGACCGTGCCCTTCGGATCCGTCAGCGTGTAGTCGCCGTTCCCCAACTCGTGGTACGACTGCGCCGACGACTCGTCGTTCCCCTGCCACTGCTTGACCTCATGCCCGGACCCGTCGTACAGCACGTGCTCGTCGCCGGTCGTCCCGACGTAGTCGTCCCCCCGGTACTGAAACGTCGTGACGTGACCGTCCACCGTCGTCTGCCGAACCAGATCACCGTCAGCGGAATACTCCGTCACCAACCCCTTCGGGTTGGTCAACGTGTAGCCCCCGTTCCCGAGCCTGTGGTACGCCAGCGCCGACGACTCGTCGCTGCCCTGCCACTGCTTGACCTCAGCACCGTGGCTGTCGTACAAGACA
>NZ_BOMB01000038.1 GCF_016861975.1 Actinocatenispora rupis
GCTCGGGTCCTGGCTCGGGTTCTGCTGCTGTTGCTGCTCATCCGGATCCTGCGGCTGTTGCTGCCCAGGCTGTTGCTCATCCGGATTCTGCTGCTGCTCGTCGGGGTGTTGCTCGTCGGGCGAGCGTTCGAGTGCTGGCTGTTGTTCGGTCGGTTCGACGGCGGGTCGGGGCGCGTCGGGTTTGATCTTGTCGGCCAGGGTGCCGGTGAACCGGCCGAGCCCGCTGCCGACGGCGGCGCCGATGGCCTTGCCGACGGTCTCCCCGGTGACCTTGCCGGCGGCGGTACCGAGTTTCTCGCCGATGGTCGGGCCGAGTTCGCGGACGAACCGCGCGGTGCCGGCGCGGATGCCGTTCGCGACCCGGGTGTGCCAGGCCGCGCCGGACGAGGGCCCGCCCTGGCCGGTACCCGGACCCTGTTCGGTGCCGGGATTCGGCTCGGTGCCGGGGTTCTGTTCGGTACCGGATTCGCGCGCGGCCGTCGCCTCGGCGCGTTCCTTCTGCCACGATTCCACGGCCTTGCCGGCGGCCTTGCCCACGGCGCCCCCGGCCGCCGCGCCGATGGCGGCGCCCACGGGGCCGCCGATCGCGAGACCCGCCGCACCGCCGGCGACGGTACCGAGCCGGTCACCGACGACCGGGTACACGCTGCCGAGCATCCCGCCGAGTGTGGACTGTTTCGGTGTGGTGGATCCCGTCTCGTTCGCCGGCGGGGTGGGGGCGGGAGGGGCTGGCGCGGGGGACGGCGACTGCCGCCGTCTCCACCGGAACAGGCTCATGCCGCCGGTTCCAGGTAGGCGCAGAAGGCACCGAGGAGTACGGGGAGGTTGTCGACGATGTTGCGGGCGACGGCGAGCGGGTCGTCGCCGTCCTCGGTGATCTCCGCGCAGGCGGCCTGGATGGTGCGGCGGTGGGACAGCGCCCAGACCGTGTACACGTCGAAGTTGACGCGGGCGCGGGGCTGCAGGTCCTGACCGCCGATGTACCAGTCGCCGGGCTGCTCGGCGTTGTTGCCGAGGCCGATGCCGAGGCTGACGAGGCGCAGCGCGGCGAGTCGGGTGGGCAGGTCGGGTGCCTCGGTGTCGAGGGTGGTGAGCAGGCCGAGGCCGAGCAGCGCGTCGATGACGACGGGCGCGTCGGTGATGCCCTGCTCGGCGCTGGACGCTTCCAGTTGCGCGCGGTTCTGGACCGTGAACGCCGTCAACCAGATCCGGTACTCGCCGGGGCTCATGTCGCGGAAGTCGTCGCCGATCCGTACGGCGGCGTTGGCGGTGGTGACGTCGCCGCCGGGCTCGTACGTCAGACCGAGCGGGAAGCCCACCGGGAACAGGTATGTCGTCATGGGTTGTACCCCTTGATCCGTGCGAATTCCGGGATGAGTCCGGCCGGCCGGGTCTCGACCCG
The DNA here is from genome assembly GCF_016861975.1 of Actinocatenispora rupis. Taxonomy (GTDB): domain Bacteria; phylum Actinomycetota; class Actinomycetes; order Mycobacteriales; family Micromonosporaceae; genus Actinocatenispora; species Actinocatenispora rupis. The sequence continues at coordinate 1,403 of NZ_BOMB01000038.1, forward strand.
CAGCGGGGCGTCGCTCCGGTAGAACAGCCAGGCGTTGAGCGGCGGCAGCATCTGGATGGCGTTGATGGGCAACGCCGGCCGGTACTGGTTGGTCACCGAATGGTTGCCGATGACCTGGCCGCCGATGCTGGAGTTGGTGGACATCGGGCCGCCGGCCTGCTGCCCGCCCCCCACCTGGTACGAGATGTTGCTCTCCTGGCGCTCGCCGGCCCAGGTCGAGACGTTCATCAGGTCCTCGCCGTTGGACATGCCGCCGTAGATGAGTTTGGCGGTGGTGGCGGCGAGGATGCCGGACTGACGCTCCTCGCCGTACCGGGCGCGGAGTTGGGCGAGGCTCTGGGTGGCCCAGAGGGTGACGATGCCGCGCCCGCCGCCCTCGCTGACGAGGCTGGGCAGCGAGTCGATCGGGGCGATGTTGGCGACCTCGTCCAGCGCCAGCAGCAGCGGGGTACCGAGCCGGCCGCCCTCCTGCGCGGCGAGTTCGGCGGCGCGTTGCGCGATGCTGTCGACGAGCGCGGCGAGCAGCGGCGCGATGGCCTGCTGGAGGTGCGACGGGCCGATGATGAACAGCGACGACTTGGTCCGCAGGAACCGGTCGATGTCGAGGTCGGTCGCCGAGCAGGACCGGAGCACCGTCGGTTCGGCGGTGGCCTCCAACGCGTTGCGCGCCACGGAGAAGAAGCTGCCGCGCTCCCGGTCGCCGAGCAGGCGTACCGCTTCCAGGTCGTCGGCCCACATCTCGGCCGGGCTCTCGGACAGTCGCAGGATCGCGGCCGGATCGGCGATCTCCTGTCGTGCCAACCATTTCCGTACGGTCGCGAGCGGGAGCCCCTCCAGTGCCGCGGCGTGGAAGTACGCGCGGAGGATGCCGGCGGCGCCGGCGCGCCAGTGGTCGCCGTCGGCGATGCCGCCGCCGGACACCGCGGTCATCGCGGCGACCCGGCGGTAGCAGACGCCCGGGTCGGCGCAGTCCGCGAGCGGCGACCAGCGCAACGAGTGTTCCGGGTACTCCGAGCCGAACGGGTCGTACACGAGGACCTGGCCGCCGAGGGGCGCGGCGATGGCGCGGCGCCAGTTGCCGGTGAAACCGAGGATGTCGCCGCGGGTCGAGGTGCAGACGAGCGGACCGTCCCAGGACAGTACGGTCGGCAGGATCAGCCCCGACGTCTTGCCGTACCGCGGGGGGCCGATGATGCCGACGGAGTCCTCGGGCGCGCTCCAGCACCGCCGGTACTGGTCGTTCGCGTCCCAGCCGAGGAAGACCTGGCGCCGGCCGGTCACCTCGAACGGCGGCAGCGGGGCAAGCTGTGGTGCCGGCACGGATCAGTCCTTGTCCAGTGTGCTGACGGCGACCGGGATCGGGCGGGGCGGCGAGTCCGGGTCGGGCAGCGGGTACGGCCGGCCGGGCTCCTCGATCGCCTCCAGCCGCAGCTCGTTCGGCGGGTGGCTGGCGCAGATGGACAGCTCCCACCCGTTCCGCGTGCCGTCGAAGGAGCGGCGGAACCGGGCCAGCACCTGCCGGATCCCGTCCCGGTGCCCCGCGGCCACCGCACCCTGATCCGCCCGGTACTCCGCGGCGCGCGAGTCGGCCGCCTGCATCGGCATGATGAAGTACTTGATGGTGACGAGGATCGGCCACAGGATGAGCCAGCAGGCCAGCATGACGAACCCGACGGCCGAGCCGCCGCCGAAACGGTTCGCGGCGACCCGCGAGGCGGCCCGCTGGATGAACGAGACCGCCGTGTACAGCAGGTAGAGCGGCAGGGCGACGCCGCGGATGAACGTACGCGAGATGGAGTCGGCGTTGTTCCAGTGGGTCAGCTCGTGGCTGATGACGCCGGAGATCGGCACCGGGTCGTAGTTGAACTCGTCGAGCAGGCCCTGGTTGATGACGATGTGCCGGGTCCACGCGAACGCGTTCGGCAGCCGGTCGTCGTCCATCAGGACGGTCGGCATTCCCTTGAGCTGCAAGCGTTCCGCGCAGTCGCGGACGAGCGGGACGAGCAGTTCCTCCTCGCGCCGGCTGAGCCGCCGCGCGCCGGTGACCCGCAGGATCCAGCCCTCGCAGGTGATCCGGTAGATCGTGTAGAGCACGCCGACGAGGAACCCGACGAGCAGGCTCGCGATGAGCGCACCCACGCCGCGCAGCGGATCCTCGGCGAACAACGTGAACCACGGGAAGATCATCCCGCCGACCAGGCCGAGCACCGCGCCGAGCACGATACCGACCAGCCCGCCGAGGATGCCGCCCATCTCCAGGCCCGACTGGCCGAACAGGTCACCGAGCAGCGGTACGTCGTTGAGCCCGGACTTCACCACGCCGACCGTGCCGCCACCGGCGCCGGCGACCAGGCCCAGCACCGCACCGACGGCACTCAGCAACACCGCACCCGGCAACCCGAACCACGTCGACAGGTACGCCGCGAGCACGCCGCGCCAGTCGCGGAAGATGCCCGCCACGACCCACCGGTACACGGACGGGAAGCGGGCGGGGCGGTCCGACAGCCGCGACCGCGACGCCGCCGGCGGTACGGGCGGCGCACCCCACGGCCCGGCCGCGCCACTCGGGGCCGCGGCAAGCTCCGGCCACGGTGCGGTCACCATCGGGGCGGAACCCGGACCGCCCTGCCCCGGACCACCCTGACCCGGGCTCTGACCCGGGCCTTGCCCCGGGCCCTGAGCGCCGGGCGGAGGCGGCGGAACGGCGCCGTCCGGCGACATCGGGCCGGGCGGTGGAACCGCGCCACCGGGCGGGATCGGGCCGCCAGGACCGGCCGGCATGGTCGGCCAGCTGCCGGTGGGTTGCTGCGGGATCGCCGCGCCACCAGGGAATTGCGGCCCGGCCGGCAAGCCGAAACCCTGCGGCGGGCCGGAGGCCGGGCCGGCCGGCGGGCCCGACTCCGGGCCGACGGAACCACCCTGCGGCGGCGTACCCGGGCCCGGAAACCCTTGCGGCGCCTGCCCCTGCGACGGAGCCGAACCCTGCGGCGGTACGGCCCCCGGCGGAGGTACCGGGCCAGGTGGTGCGGGTTGCGGCGGCACCGGGAACGGCGCGCCGCCGGGCTGTGGTGGCGACGAGACGACCGGACCGGGCCCGGCCGGTTGGCCGCAGGCCGCGCAGCGCTGGTCGTCGGGCGCCAGCGGGATGCCGCATCGCGCGCAGTTCACGCCGCCTCCATGGGGTCGGGGACCGGTAAGGGATCGTAGAACCCCCATGCACCCCCACGTGCCCGCACAGTACGGCACACTGCCCACAGTGGACGGAGCGACACGCACCGGTACCGGTGGGGCACGGCGTCGCGCGCCCCACCGGTACCCGGTCGGTCAGGCGGGCTTGAGTCGCCCGTCGAAGAGCATCATCACGGCGAAGTTGTCGGCGTACGGAGCGTTCTGGAGGATGGGGTCGCTGTCCGGCGGCCAGGACGCGACGCGGACCCCGGAGAGCGCCGGGTTGTTCCCGTACCGTTCGAACAGCGGAAGGATCGGCAGCAGCTCGTTGAACGCGATGGCGGCGCGGGTGACGTTCGCCTTCTGCTTCTCCTCGTCGAGTCCGGCGGCCGAGTCGAGCACCACCTTCTTGAGGTCGATGGTGCCGAACGCGTCGGTCTTCTGGGTGAGCGGGAAGCCGATGCCGCGCCCGCCGTTGTTCGACGCGACCGGGATGTTGTGCGTGAACAGCGCCTGCTTGAACGCGAAGTGCGGGTGCGGCGCCGTCGACGCGCCCCACGTCTGGATCGCCATGTCGAAGGCACCCTTGTCCACGTCGATCGGGTGTTCGACGTGCGTGACGCCGCGCGGCGTCAGCTTGAACCCGAACTCGTTGAGCTGGTCGGCGACGTTCTGCCCGGAGGCGGAGTAGTCGGCGAACTCGGCGGGGAAGCTGATCTCGTACGCGGCGGGCTTGCCCTGCGGGGTGGTCCACTTGCCGCCGGACTTCTTCCAGCCGGCGGCCTTCAGCAGCGACTCGGCCTTCGCCTTGTCCAGGTCGTACGCGTTGAGCTTGCTGGTGTCGGTGACCCACACCGGCACCAGGTTGTCCGACATCCCCGTCATGTACTTGACGCCCACGCCCGACTTGCCGAGCGTCACCGTGCCGTTCGTCTTCCGGTCGATCGCGTACGCCAGCGCCTGCCGCGCGCGCTTGTCCTTGAACTCGGGATGCTTGTCCAGGTTGAGGTACAGCGCCGAGCCGGCGTACGTCGGCGGCCGGAGGATCCGGTACCCCTTCTTCTGGAACGCCTTCTCGCTGGCGACCGGGAAGCCGTGCGTGGCGTAGTCGACGTTCTTCGCGGCGACGACCGGTGTCACGTCCGGCACCTCGCCGTTGAACAGCACGATCTTCTCGAACGCCGCCTTGTCCGCGCCGTACCCGGTCTTGTTCTTGACGAGGGTGAGCTGGGAGTTGGTGATGCTGGTGTAGTCGAAGTTGTAGGGGCCGCTGACGACGACCTTCTTCGGCCGGAACTTCTGGAAGTCGTCGTTGAGCTTCTTGCCCTCCGGGCTGTCCATGTCCTTGCCCGCGGCCACGATGTCCTGCGCCCGCTTGGCGTACTCGCCGTACACGGCGTCGGAGTAGATCGGGTAGCGCAGCATGTACCGCTCGACGACGGTGGACAGCTCCTTCATGTGCGCCGTGCAGGTGAGTTCGTCGGTCGCCTCGACCTTGTCCAGGTAGTCCCACAGGATGTCGCGCATGATGTACGCCAGCCAGCGCGAGGTGACCAGATCCTTTGCGGTGACGGCCTTTCCGTCGCTCCACTTGAGACCCGACTTCAACTTCAGCTTGTACGTCTTCGCCGCCTCGTCGAAGCCCCAGCTGCCGTCCTCGGCGAGCAGCCCGACGTACTTGCGCTCCTTCCACAGGTACATCGCGGGCGGCGGTACGAGCAGGTCCATGTAGATGCCGTAGTTGCCGAGAATCGCGTCCGGCAACGGGTTCACCAGGTTGAAGTGACCCTTCGGCTGCGCCTCGTACGGCCAGGCGCCGTGGAACTCGCCCTTGCCCTTCGCCTTCTCGCTCGGGCTGCACGCGGCGCCGGTGCCGACCAGCGCCGCGCCGGCCGCGCCGATCCCGAAGATCTGGAGCACGCGGCGGCGGGACAGTTCGACCAGTTCTGGGGATGGCTTGGTGGCCAAGGGAATCCTCCGGCTCGATGGGAAAACGGGGTCAACGACCAGGGATGCGCGAGAGCACGACGACCAGTGCGGTGAACAGGACACCGGCACCGAACATGAAGACCGAGACGACGAACTGCGGCGTACCGCGGTGGCTCAGCAGCGCGAGCGCGCCGCCGGCGAGGGTGATCAGTACGGCCCAGCGGAACGCCATCCGCAGCAGCTGGGGCCCGAACATCAGCCCGTACCGTCCTGTTCGGACAGTGCCGGGACGGCGGCGTCCGCCTCCTGCCGGAGTACCGGCGGGCAGGCGACCTCGTGCCGCGCGTCGGCGTCGAGCGCTTCGAGCCGGGGTACCGACACGTCGCACTCGCCCTCGACCCAGCTCGGGCAGCGCGGGTGGAACGTGCAGCCGGTGGGCAGCCGCAGCAGGCTCGGCGTGTCCATCGACCGCAGCAGCGAACCCGCGGATCGCTTGCGCGCGTTGAGTTCCGGGTCCGGTTCGGGGATCGCCGCCAGCAACGCCCGGGTGTACGGGTGCCGCGGCGTGCCGATCACCTCCCGCGTCGGCCCGTACTCCACGACCCGGCCCAGGTACATCACGGCGATGTCGCCGTCCCGGCCGAAGTACTTGGCCAGCGCCAGGTCGTGCGTGATGAACAGGAACGCGACGCCGAGGTCGGTGGACAGCCGGGACAGCATGGCGAGCAGGCTGATCCGGATGGACACGTCGAGCATCGAGGTGGACTCGTCGGCGATGATGAGCTTCGGCCCGAGGGTCAGCGCCCGCGCCACCGCGACCCGCTGCCGCTGCCCGCCCGACAACTGGTGCGGATACTTGGTGAGGAAGTTCTCCGGTGGCGTGAGGTCGACGCGTTCGAGCAGCTCGGACGCCTTCTGCCAGGCCTCGTCCCGGTTGGCGACGAGCCGGTGCCGGCGCATCGGCCCGGCCAGCGTCGCGAACACGGTACGGATCGGGTTGAGCGACGCGTACGGATCCTGGTGCACGTACTGCACCGACCGCCGGAACTCGCGGAACGCGGTACGGTCGCCACCCCAGACGTCCCGGCCGGCGAAGCGCACCGTACCGCCGGTGGGGCGGTTGAGGCCGGCGGCGATCCGGGCGGTCGTCGTCTTGCCCGAGCCGCTCTCCCCGACCAGGCAGAGCACCGTACCGGCGGCCAGGTCCAGCGACACGTCCCGTACGGCGGGGATCTCGCCGCGGCGGCTGGTGAAGACCTGCGACACGGATTCCAGTGACAGCAACGGTTCAGACGCCATCGACGACCACCTCCCGGGTGAACTCGACGCGGTCGGAATAGTGGCAGGCGACCTCGTGCCGCTCACCGGTGCGCGTGAGTTCCGGATCGGCCTGCACGCACACGCCCGCCGGCCCGTCGCCGTCGCCGACCTCCGCCGACAGTCCACATCGGACACTGAACGGGCAGCCCGGCGGCAGCGCGGCCAGGCTCGGCGGGCCGCCCGGGATCGAGCTGATCTCCGTCGCCTCACCGACCGCCGGCGGCACCGCCCGGATCAGCCCCGCCGTGTACGGGTGCCGCGGCGCGGCGAACACGTCCCGCGAGTCACCCAGCTCCACGATGCGGCCCGCGTACATGGTGGCGACGCGGTCGGCGAGTTCGGCGGCGAGCGCGAGGTCGTGCGTCACGAACACCATCGCGAACCCCAGCTCGCGCCGCAGCTCCTGCAGTACGTCCACAATGGAGCGTTGGGTCAGGATGTCCAGCGCCGTCGTCGGCTCGTCCAGTACCAGAACGCGCGGGGACAGCAGCAGCGCCATCGCGATCAGCACCCGCTGCCGCATCCCGCCGGACAGTTCGTGCGGGTAGCTCGGCATCACCCGGCGCGGCTCCAGCCGTACCATGTCGAGCACCTCGTGGCAGCGCTTCCGGGCGGCGGACGCCGACATCGACCGGTGCGCGCGGATCGTGTCGTACATCTGGTCCTGGACGCGCAGCACGGGGTTGAGCGCGTTCATCGCGCCCTGGAACACCATCGCCGCCTCGTGCCACCGGAACCGGCGCAGCTGCTCCTTGCGCATCGTCAACAGGTCCACTGTGGACCCGTCCGCGCGCCGGTACCGGACCTCGCCGTGCGGCGTACTTCCCAGTCGTGGCAACAGTCTCAGCAGTGCGAGCCCGAGCGTGGTCTTGCCGCAGCCGCTCTCGCCGACCAGGGCCAGGCTCTCCCCCTCGTACAGGTCGAAGCTGGCGCCGCGCACCGCACGCACCGGCCCGGCCGGCGTCCGGTACTCCACCACCAGGTCCCGCACCGCGAGTACCGGTTCATCGGTCATGGCGTGACTCCCTCCGGCCTCCGGCGGCACCGTCCGCGCGTTCGGTCATGGCGCATCAGTCCTGCCGCAGGCGGGGATTGAGGAGTTCCTCCAGCGAGCGCGTCATCAGCACCAGACCCAGCTGCAGCAGGCTGATCGCGATCACCGGGGAGAGGATGTAGAACACGCTGTCGGAGTCGAAGATCGCGCCGCGGGTCCACGCCTCGTTGAGCATGATCCCCCAGTTGTGGCCGGCGAGCGGGGCCAGACCGAGGAAGTACAGGCCGACGAGGGCGTAGATCGCGTTCGTCATGCCGATCATGAAGTTCATGACGATGAAGCTCGCCATGTTCGGCAGGATCTCCACCGACAGGATCCGCGCCGTACCGAGGTCGAGCAGTTGCGCGGCCTCCACGTACTCGCGCTCGCGCAGCGACAGTACCTGGGCGCGGACCGCGCGCAGCAGGGTCGGCCAGCTCAGGATCCCGATGAGCGACGCCAGCAGCAGCGAGTTGTCCAGGTGGTACAGCGAGGACAGTACGGCGAGCAGCGCGATCTGCGGCACGGTCAGCACGATGTCGGTGGCCGCGGTGACGACCGAGTCGACCACCCCGCCGAGGTACGCGGCGAGCGAGCCGAACACGATCGCGATCAGCGTGGACAGGATGGCCGCGGCGAACCCGACCACGATCACCGTACGGCCGCCGTTGATGACCTGGATCAGCACGTCCCGGCCGGACGAGTCGGTACCGAGCCAGTGGCTCGCGCTCGGCGGCAGGTACACCGAGCTCGTGTCGGTCGGCAGCGTGTCCGGCGTGAACAGCGGCCCCAGCAGGGACACCAGCACGATCAGGCCCACCAGGACGAACCCGATCGTGCCGGACCGGCTGCGGGTCAGCGCGCGCACCACGTTCCGGCTGGGGCGCACCGGTTTCCGCACCACGGTCGGCGATTCGAGGGTACTGGTACCGACGGTCGCGGTCACCGTTCACCACCACCGATCCGGATCCGCGGGTCGAGCCGGCCGTACAGCAGGTCGGCGACGAGGTTGGCGAGGACGACGGCGATCGTGATGACCAGGAAGATCCCCTGCATGAGCGGGTAGTCCCGGTCGTTGACCGCGCGGAACAGCAGGTACCCGATCCCCTGGTACTGGAAGACCTGCTCGATCAGGATCGAGCCGCCGACCACGAACCCGGCCGCGATGGCGAGCTGGGAGAACAGCGGCAGCACCGCGTTGCGCCCCACGTACGCGGTGGCGATGCGGCGGTCGCGCAGCCCGCGCGCCTTCGCCACGGTCACGTAGTCCTCGCCGAGAGTCTCCACTGTGGACGACTTCATCACGAGCATCCACGAGCCGATCGTCGTCAGCACGTACGTGGTGATCGGCAGGCCCGCGTGGTACATGACGTCGGAGAAGAAGTCCGCGCTGAACTCCGGTGTGACACCAGGAGAGTACGCACCGCGCATCTGGCTGACGTCGAACAGGTTCAGCTGGATCCCCAGGAACACCACGATCATGATGGCCAGCAGGTAGTTCGGGATCGAGTGCAGCAGCGACCCGATCACCGACAGCACGTGGTCGATGACCCCGTTCCGCCGGTACGCCATCGCCATGCCGAGCAGGATCCCCAGGCAGAAGCTGATGATGAGCGCGATCCCGACGCTGAACAGCGTCCACGGCAGGTACGCCACGAGGATGCTGCCGACCGTCGTGCCCGGCGACCCGATCGAGTTGCCGAGATCCCCGTGCAGCAACCCGTTCAGATAGTCCAGGTACTGCACGACGAGCGGCTTGCCCGGGTCGAACGAGTACAGCGCCTTGGCCATGTTCGCGGCCTGGTCGTACGACATGCCGTTCTGCTGCATCAGGGTGTTGATGTAGACCTCGACCGGGTTCCCCGGCAACAACCTGACCAGGAAGAACGTGAACGTCGCAACGAGGTAGACGGTGAGGACCGCCTTGAGGATCCGGCGGAACGCGTAACTGCGCCAGACCGCGCTCAGGACCCTGAGCACGGCGGGCCGGGTCGGGGCCGCCGCAGCGACCGGATCTGCTTCCGTAACCGACACGCCTGTGTACCCCCCACGGCATTGCCGAGTCACCGAGTTCCCTTGCTGTGTAAGGGAACCGATGACGTCCAACACTGCGCGAGAAGCGGATGGCTCCGCATCTGCGTTGTCACCCAACAGTCCTGGCCCGGCCCGGCCGCGAGGTCCGTCGTGCGGAGGACACTACACGCGACCCGCCCGGACGCAATGCCCACGAAGGCACTTTTTTTACAACCGGAATCCAGACCTTGACCAGTACCGACACGGTGTCGCATGATCCGTTGAACACCGACACGCCGGCACACGTACGGACAACGCAAACGGCGGGCCGGTGCGGCGCACCGACCCGCCGTTCGGCGGTACTTGGAAGGGCTCAGCTCCCGGCGAGTGCCGCGTCCGAACTGAGCAGCAGGCTCAACGACACCTTCCCGGTCTTGAGACCGTTCTTCGACTGCGCGCCACCCGCGTCCAGCTGCGTGAACTTGCCGAACGTGATGCCGTACGTCTTCTCCAGGCCCGGCTGGCAGAACGCGCGCTGCGGGCACTCCGGCGGGCCGCCCAGCACCGTCGCCTTGCCGCTGCACTTGGCCGCGAACTCCGACAGCGTCGTCACCTTGTACTTGTCCGCGAACGCCGTCGTCACACCGAACGCGTTCTCGTCCGCCGCCGCGGACGGCTTCCCGAACTTCAGCCCGTACTTCGCGCCCAGCGCCGTCAGCGCCGTCATCGTGGTGTCGATGTTCGGCGACGCCTTCGGCTTCGCGTTCTTGCCGTTCGCCTTCTGGTTCAGGAACTCGGTCAGGGTCGCCGCGTACTCCGGCACGACCTGGATCTCGCCCTTCTCCAGCGACGGCTCGTACAGCTCGCGGTTGCCGATCGTCCGCACCGTCACCTTGTACCCCGCGGCCTGCAACACCGTCTGGTACAGGTAACCGAGGGTCTGGCTCTCCGAGAAGTTGGCCGCGCCGACCGTGATCGACCCCGACCCCTTCTGTACGCCGGCGGTCAGGTTGTTCGCCTTGGCGAAGTCGGCCGCCACCTTGGCAGGGGCGACCCGGTCCACGTCGGCCTGCTTGTTCAGCTGGATCAGCTTCGGCGTGTCCAGCGCGGCGGAGACCTTGTCCAGGTTCGCCAGCAGCGCCGGCGTGGCCACCTTCGCGTTGACCGCCGGCACGATGTTGTCCGAGTTCTGCAGGTGCTTGTCGTCCTTCAGCACCACCAGCTTGTCCCCGGCGACCGGGGCGCAGCCGGCGCCCGACGCCTTCGACTCCGTCTTCGTACCGGAGGAGCCGGCCTGTCCACAGCCGGCGACCAGTATCCCCGCCGACAGTCCCGCAAGTATCCCGAGTACCACCCGGGTCGAGGTCGCATGTGGCCGACCCGCCGTGCCGACGAGTCGCGACCTCGACAGTCGCGTTGCCATTGATGCCCGCCTTCCGTGTCCCGGCTCGACCCCCCTGGTCGGCCGCGTGTCCGACGAGCGGTCGGCCGGCCACGGTCCGCGGTCACGGCCCGCGACCTGCCCCGGAAACCGTCCGGGTGCCTTCCGCGCCCGACAAGCCAACCCCGGGACAGGCCGCCCCGCAACCTGAATGGCGCACTCGATCCCTATCGTTACGGTAGAGATGATCACGGCCCGAGACCTTGGTCACCGGGCGAGCGCGACACGCGCCTTCCGGCCCCGCGGGCGACGCAACGGGCGCGGTGTCACGGCGCGCTCCGCGAGTACCAGAAGGCCCTCGATGACCAGGCACAGCAGCACCACGAGCAGGCCGCCGGCGAGTACCTGACCGCCGCCGGAGGCGATGCCCAGGCCGAAGCCCTCGCTGATGATCGCGCCCAGCCCCGGCCCGCCGACCAGCGCCGCCAGCGTCGCCGTCGCGACCACCTGCACCGCCGCCGTACGGAACCCGCTCGCCAGGTACGGCACGGCCAGCGGCAGCTCGACCCGCCACAGCACCTGCCACCCCGACAAGCCCATCCCGTACGCCGCGTCCCGGGCGCTGGGGTCCACCTCGCGCAACCCGAGTACGGCATTGCCGAACAGCGGGGGGATGGCGAAGATCGCCAGCGCGACCACCGCCGACCACGGCCCGAACCCCAGGAACGTCAGCGGGAAGATCGACAGCAGCGCGAGCGTCGGGATCGCCCGGGTCAGGTTGGACACGCCGACGGTCAGCCCGCCGCCGCGCCCGTTGTGGCCGAGCCAGATCCCGACCGGCCACGCCACCGCGCAGCCGATGCCGACGGCCGCCGCCGAGATCCACAGGTGCTGGATGAGCAGGGCGATGATGCCGTCCGAGTTCGTCCAGTTGAGCGGGTCGTTCAGCCAGGTCAGCGCCTGCTGGATGATGGTCATGCCCGCCTCCGGTTCGCCCACGGGGTGACCAGCCGGCCGATCCCGGCCAGGACCACGTCGAACACCAGCGCGAGCAGGACAGTGGCGATCGTCGCGGTCATGATCTGGGCCTTGTAGAAGTTGTTGCGGAAGCCCTCCAGGATCAGCTCGCCGAACCCGCCGTACCCGCCGACGATCGAGCCGACCGTGACCATCGCGACCGTCGACACGGTGGCGATGCGCAGTCCGGTCATGATGCTCGGCAGCGACAGTGGCAGCTCGATCCGGGTCAGCAACCCGACCCGCCCGTACCCCATGCCGCGCGCGGCGTCGCGCACCTCCCGGGGTACCTGTTGCAGGCCGGTGAGCGTGTTGCGCACGATCACCAGCAGCGCGTACAGCACGAGACCGATGACCACGGTCGTGGCGTACAGGCCGACAAACGGGGCGAGAACGGCGAACAGCCCCAGCGAGGGGATCGTGTAGAGCACGCTGGAAAGTGCGAGGATCGGACCCGTGAGCCACGAGACGCGGTACGCCAGGACGCCGAGCGGTACCGCGACGACCACCGCGATGAGTACCGACACGGCGGTCAGCTCGACGTGCTGCCGCAACGCGGCGGTCAGCGTGTCGGCGTTGTCCCGCACGTAAGCCCAGGAGAACCAGGGGTTTCCCGCATCACCGGTGACCGCGGCCAGCAGGTGGAGCGGGGCTCCGTGAAGAGAGGACACGAGTGGACGCTACCCCCGGAACCGGGAGCACGCCCGCCACTGGGCCCACACACGACACGCCCGCCGGTCGGGACTCCCCGGCCGAGCCGGAACGACGGGCCGGCGCCGCCGCGATCCGGCTGGACGGCCTGAGCAAGTCGTACCCGAACGGGACGGTCGCCGTCGCCGAGCTGAGCCTGTCCGTACCGGCGGGCGAGCTGGTGACGCTGGTCGGGCCGTCCGGCTGCGGCAAGTCGACGATCCTGCGCATGATCAACCGGCTGGTCGAGCCGACCGGCGGCCACATCTACCTGGACGACGAGGACATCACGGACGCGGACCCGGTCGTGCTGCGCCGCCGCATCGGGTACGCGATCCAGGACGTCGGGCTCTTCCCGCACCAGACCGTACGGGAGAACGTGGCGACCGTGCCGCGGCTCCTCGGCTGGCCCCGCGCGAAGGTACGGGAGCGGGTCGACGAGCTGCTCGACCTCGTCGGCCTCGACGGCGGCCAGTACGGCAAGCGTTATCCGAACGAGCTGTCCGGCGGCCAGCGGCAGCGCGTCGGGGTGGCCCGCGCGCTCGCCGCCGACCCGGTCGTCCTGCTGATGGACGAGCCGTTCAGCGCCGTCGACCCGATCGCCCGCACCCGGCTCCAGGAGGAGTTCCTGCGCCTCCAGGCCGAGGTACGCAAGACGACCGTCTTCGTCACCCACGACGTCGACGAGGCCGTACGGCTCGGTGACCGGATCGCGGTGCTGTCCGAGGGCGGCAAGCTGGAGCAGTACGCGCCGCCCGCGGAGATCCTCGGCCGGCCCGCCAGCTCGTTCGTCGCCGAGTTCGTCGGCAGCGACCGCGGCATCAAGCGCCTCGGCGTCACCGACATCCCCCGACACTCCCTCCGTACTCCCGAGTCGGTGCCGGGGTGGGCGACCGCCACCGACCCGCCACACGTACCGGAGACGGCGACGCTGCGGGAGGCGCTGGCGGCGCTGCTGGAGGGTGGCACCGGCTGGGTCGTCGTCGACTCGCCTTCCGGTACGGCCGGGGTGCTCACGCCGGACGACATCTACCGGGCCATGCACGACACGCAGCCCGGCCGACCCGCCTGACCCGCCGTCCGGGGTCGCCGGACCGCGACCCCGGACGGCGCGCGGCACCGTCACCGCAGGTACCGCGAGGGTGCCGTTCTATGCTCGGCCCATGAGCGACACGACCGGCGCGCAGCTCGACGACCTGGACCGGCTCTCCACCGAGGAGCTGCGGGAACGCGCGTTCGCGCTCGCGCACAGCCGGCACGACCGGCACTTCTTCTGGGACCTCATCCGGCACCTGCCGCACGCGCAGGAGAGCAACCTGCTCGACGACTCGACCGGCTCGATCGGCGAGTTCCTGGACGAGGTGATCGGCATGTGGCGTGAGTTCACCGGCCACGAGCAGTACGGCGAGGCCGAGCCGCTGATGCGCGCCCGCTTCATCGACTACCTAACGAAGCACTCCTGACGGGCGCCCCAACGGCCTGGCCCTCGGTACGCGGGCGCGGGTGGCCCACCCACTCCACCAACCGGGTCACCACCAGGCCGAGCGCGATCGCCCCACCGGCCACCGAGTACGTGGTGACGGCGGTCGGCCAGCCGCGGATCTCCCCGTACCGCAGGACGACCAGGACGGCCGCGACACCCAGCGCGGTGCCGAACAGCCCACCGCGCCGCCCGTACGCGGAGACGCCGCCGAGCAGTACGGCGCCGAGCGCGAGCAGCAGGTCGGACAGCATCGCGCCGCCGCCGTCCGTGGTCCGGGCGTGCGCGACGGTCAGCACGCCGGCACCGCCGGCCAGGCCGGCCGACACGGTCAGCGCCACCACCGCCATCAGCGCCGCGCCGGGACCGCGCCGTACCGCCGGATCCGCCACCGGACGGAACGCCCCGACCCCGCGCCGCGCCGGTCCCGTCAGCCCGACCACGCCGAACACCACGGACACCGCCGCCACGCCGACGCACCAGTACAGGGCGGTACGGGCCGGGTCGGGCGCGGACGTGGGCAGGCTCACCGCCCGGCCGTGGTCGACCGCGGTCATCGTCACGAACCCGCCGCACAGCGCGACCAGGCTCGCCGCCCACGCCGGTACGTGCAGAAGCGCCACCAGTACGCCGAGGGCCAGGCCGCCGAGCAGCGCGACGCCCAGCGCCGGAGCGAGCGCACCCGCCACACCCCCGTCGTACCCGCGGGCGAAGAGGAGGCCGGCGACCGCGGCGAACGCACCGACCGCCAGGTTCGGGGCGGCGGCCCGGACGGACAGCGACACCGCCAGCGCCAGCAGGCCCAGCGTCGCGGCCTGCAGTTCCAGGACGCGCAGCCCGGCGGACGAGAACATGCCCGGCTGGTTCACGTAACAGAACGCGACCATGCCGGCGACGCCGACCGCCAGCAGCAGCTCCCACACGCCGTGCACGAGCAGCCGGTCCCGCGGCGGGCGCGGCGGCGCCTCGTCCGGCTCCCAGCCGGCGCCGCCCAGCACCAGCGTCTGATCCGTCTCCGGCGCCCGGTACGCGGCCTGGCCGGTCTCGTACCTCGGCTCGTCGGGGCGGTATCCGGGGGTGGACACCGCCGGCTGCTCGCCGCCCACGCCGAACCCCCGGTCCGGCACCTCGCCGTACGAGTCCGTCGCGTAACGGCCGTCGGCGTCGCCGCGGTCACCGGGCAGTCGTACTGTCGCGTCGTCTGAGGACACGGGAGCCTCCTCGGCCGGGCCGCCGGGCGCGCCGACGGTGTGCCACCGCCGGGCCGACACGGGACGGCCTCATGTGACCATCCTCGCGCACCGGCACCAGTTCCGTCGTACCTCTTCGCCCAACGCGGCACACCCCGCCGGCGGTACGGCGGTCAGCGGTCCTCGTCGTCCTCGTCGTCCGGCCGCTCCGGCACCCGGCAGGCGTGTTCCAGCCACAGCGCGGCCGCGACCAGCAGCGCCGAGCCGACGAGTCCGGCCACCGCCGGCGCCACGTCGTCGGCGGCCGCGGCGAGCTGCCCGCGCTTCAGCAGTACCCAGATCAGCGCCCCGCCGTACAGCCCGGCGAAGATCGCGCCCGCGGTCGACGACGCCTTCGCGACCAGTACGTAGCGCGCGACGGCGAGCGGGTTGACCGGCTCGGTACCCGGCCTGTGCTCGATCCGTTGCGCCGTCGACCGGGCGACGATCCCCTCCACCACCGCCAGTACGACCAGGGTGATGCCCGGGACCAGCGGCAACGGCGGGATGTCGCCGTAGAACCGGTCGAACAGCAGCCAGCCGGCCACCGCCGCGACCACCGCGACGATCCCCAACATCGCCCGGCTCGTCGGCCGTACCCGGGGCTCCGGCTCCTGGTTCATCGCTCCCACCAGCCCGCGCCCGCCACCCTGCGTACTCCCGGCACGTCGGCGGCGACCTCGGGCGCGGCCAGCAACTCGGCCACCGGGGTACCGGCCAGCTCGGCGGACGGATCCACCTCACGCAGCGGTACCAGCACGAACGCGCGGCTCGCGGCCCGCGGATGCGGCACGATCAGGTCCTCCTCGTCCCAGGTCACCGGCCCGTCCTCGGTACCGACGGTGATCACGTCCACGTCCAG
The DNA here is from genome assembly GCF_016861975.1 of Actinocatenispora rupis. GTDB lineage: Bacteria > Actinomycetota > Actinomycetes > Mycobacteriales > Micromonosporaceae > Actinocatenispora > Actinocatenispora rupis. The sequence continues at coordinate 17,525 of NZ_BOMB01000038.1, forward strand.
GGTGCGCGGCCCGAACCGCCGGTCCGGGTCACGCACCCGGCCGCCCGCCGACTCCAGCGCCTGCGCCCGCCGCAGCCAGTCGCGCGGGCCGGCCGCCGGATCCGCCACCAGTACCACCGCGTTCAGGTACGCGGGCTGCTCCGTGTCGCCCCACGGCGGCGTCTCGTACAGGCCGGACACGGCGACGAGGACGTCGGACAGCCCGGCCACCGCCGCCCGCAGCTGGCCCTCCCGGTCACCCAGGTTCGCCCCCAACGACAACGCCGCCGTACTCATGCCTCCCGCTCCCGTACCAGCGTCACGGACACGTCGGTGAAGCCGTGCGCGATCGGCGCCTGCGGCTTGTGCACCGTCAACTCGACCCGGCGTACCCGGTGGTCGGCGAGGCAGGCGCGGGCGAGCCGCTCGGCCAGCGTCTCGATCAGGTTCACCGGCTCACCGGCGACGATCCCGGCGAGCCGGTCGGCCAGCTCGCCGTAGTGCACCGTGTCCGTCACCTCGTCGGTACGCGCCGGCACGGCAAGGTCCAGCTCCAGTACGGCATCCACCACGAAGTCCTGGCCCGCGGCGCGCTCGAAGTCGTACACGCCGTGGCGGCCACGGACGCGCAGCCCGGTCAGCGTGATCCGGTCCCCCGCGGTCACACCGCACCACCCGCCTGCGCCGCCCGCCAGGCGCGCACCGCGTCCACCGTCGCCCGCACCTCGTGCACCCGGACACCCCAGGCGCCGGCGGCCAACGCGTACAGGTTGGTGGCCAGGGACGCGGCCTCCCGCTCGTCCACCGGGCGCGGCGTACCGTCCGGCGCGGCCAGCAGCCGCCCCAGGAACGACTTCCGGCTCGCGCCGACGAGTACCGGATGGCCCAGGTCGAGCAGGCGGTCCAGGTGGCGCAGCAGCAGCCAGTTGTGCTCGGCGGTCTTCGCGAAACCCAGCCCCGGGTCCAGGATGACCCGCTCCGCGGCGACCCCGGCGGCGATCGCCGCGTCCGCCCGTTCGGCCAGCTCCCCGCGTACTTCCCCGACCACGTCCGCGTACTGCGCCAGCTCGTACATGCGCTTCGAGTGGCCGCGCCAGTGCATCAGGATCCACGGGCAGCCGGCGTCCGCCACCACCCGCGCCATGTCCGGGTCCGCCAGGCCGCCGGACACGTCGTTGACCGTGCCGACCCCGGCCGACACCGCCGCCTCGGCCACCGCCGCCCGCGTCGTGTCGATGCTCATCGGTACGCCCACGGCGGCCAGCTCCCGCACCACCGGTACGACCCTGCGGCACTCGGTGTCCGCGTCGACCCGCTCGGCGCCCGGCCGGGTCGACTCGCCGCCGATGTCGACCAAGTCCGCGCCGTCGCGCCACATCTCGACACCGTGCGCGACCGCCGCGTCGACGTCCGCGTACCGGCCGCCGTCGCTGAACGAGTCGGGCGTCACGTTGAGCACGCCCATCACGACCGGTCGCGCCGGACCGGCGCCGCCCCCACTGCGCTCACTCACGGCATCGACGCTACCGGTCCACCCGCGCCACCCTCGGCCCGCCCGGAGATCGTCCCGCCCCCTACGACGCGCCGCGGCGCCGGGCGCGCTGGGCCTGCCGGATACGTTCGGCGCCGGCGGCACCGGGGCCGGTCCGCATCCGGCCCACCACGGCCGGGAACGGCACCCCGTCGTTGTGCTCCGCCTCCAGCCGCTCCACCTCCTGCCGCAGCGCCTGTTCGACCAGCTCGGAGATCGTCGTCGGCCCGCCGCCCCGGCTCCGGCTCAGCCAGTACGCCGCGGCGCGGGCGCGCTCCAGTACCTCCCGGGACAGGTGGAACGAGCGCGGCGTGCGCTCCAGCGGGTCGATCCCGAGCCCGGCCGGCGCCGGTGGATCCGCGGGCGGTGGTACGTCCGGTTGGGGCACTGTGCCGGAGGTGTCCACGCTGGGGAAGCTCCCTTCCGTACGGCGATCGGTTGGGGACGACCGGATCGACCGGGGCGGGCCGTGGCGTGCGACGGCCGGCCGGGCGCGTCAGGCGGAGGACCGTACGCCGGTTCCGACCGGGTCAGCCGCCGGCGGGTCGCCGTCACCGCCGGCGTCGAGCGGCCAGACGGACAGCTCGACCGTGCCGGCCGCGTGGACCCGACGGGCCGGGTCCGGCTCGACCAGCAGGAACTCGGGCAGCCGCACCAGCCGGTGCCCGCGCCCGACCTCGACGCACAGGTACCAGGAGCCCGCGTCGTCGGTGAACACCCAGCCCGGCCGGGCATCCGCCGGTACGGACGGGTCGGGCCTGTCCGATTCCTGCATCGGGGGGGTGGTTTTCGCCGGCGGACTGGTGGCAATCTGGTGGTGCCCGCCCGGTCGAGGTGCCGTCGTGCGGTACAGGGGAGAAGGCGACCGGATGAGTGCATTGAGTTCGACGCGATCGGCCACCTTGGCCGCGATCACCATGCCCAGGATCAGCACGACGAGCCCGGTCACGATCTCGAACCCGACCTGCCACACCCCCTTGAGCGGTACGAGTGTGGCAAGCACCACAGCACCGCCCGCCGTCGCCAGGATCCCGGCGGCGAGCTCCGTCCCGGCCAGCCCGCGGCCGAGTCGCGGCTGCGGTGCCGACGGCCACTTGCGCGCCGCCCGCACCACCCCGAGCTGGTGTACACCCAGGCCAGCCAGTACGACGCCGAGGACGATGAGCAACGCACCGGTCGCGGACGTCCGGATCATCGCTGGCCTCCTCAGTTCACTCGGGACGGCATCATTGTTACATGCAACTTGGCTTGTCCCATAGTTGAGTGCAATGTAGAGTCTGGGACCATCCGCGCAAGTCGTAGAGACACACCGTGACTGCCTAGTTCCGTCAAGTGAGGATATCGAGGAAGCTGATAGCAATGAGACTCGATGACGCATACGGAGAGCGATGGGGGAGGGGCCGATGATCAGCGAGGTCGCGCACACCGTTGTGGCCGCCCTGCCCCTGTCCGACACCGGTGCGCACCTCACCGGTCTGGCCGCGCCCAAGACCGTCGACACCAACGGGATCATCTCGTTCCTGGCCAGCAAGATCGCCCCGATCCTGCTCGCCGTGCTCGGCCTGATCTTCATCGGCCGGGCGAACAAGGGCGAGGTCTCCCGGGTGCTGACCAGTTCCGTGATCGCGATCGTCGGGCTCGTCTTCATCGGCGGTGCGGTCACGCTGCTGTTCCTGGGCGGTTACCTCGTCGACCTCATCTTCAAGTGAGGTGAGCGATGCGGCTGCGGACCGACGACGACATCTACCGGGCACGCCTGCTCTACCTCGGCCCGCCCGGATACACGCTGCCGTTCCAACTGCCGTACGCGCAGTACGGGCTGTTCGCCCTGCTCGTGCCCGTGTTCATGCTCATCCACTACTCGTTCACGCTGCACGTGGACCTCTTCCCGGCCTGGGAGATCGCGCTGTCGATGGTCACCACCTCGCTGGTGTTCCGGTACGTCGACCCCGACCGGCCCGCCCGGATGGTCGTGCGTACCGCCCTCACCGACTGGCGGCGCACCCGTGAGCCGAACACCGAGCACCGCGAGGCCCGCCTGGTCGCCAGCCAGGTCCGCGTCCGGCAGGAGCTGATATGACGGCCACCCCACCCCGCGCCGACACCACCGGCGAGCGGCCGGCCGACCCACCCACACCGGCCCCCGGCGCGTCCCAGTCCGGTGTGGACGACACGACCACGCGCCGGTCCCCGGCCCAGGCGGAACCACCGCCGGGTGGCGGGAGTACCGGCGGTCCCGCCGGCGGCGCCACGACGGGACCAGCACCGCTCGCGGTCTTCCGCGCACCAGGCGCCGCACCGACACCCCCCACCCCGGCACCACAGACACCGGGCACGCCACCGGCGGCATCCGCCGGTCGGCAGGGTGCAGGCGCGGCGAACCCCGCCTCCCAGGCTCGTACCGGTGCACCCAGCGGGGCGTACCCGACGGTCCCGCCGCAGGACACCCGCCGCCCGGCGCCCGACGCCAGCGGCCAGTACCCCACCGTCGCGCCGCCGCCCAACGGCCAGCAGCCGACCGCCGCCCCGCGCCGGGACCAGAGCGGGCAGTACCCGACCGTGCAGGACCGCAGCGGGCAGTACCGGACCGTGCAGCCGGGTCGGGAGCGCGGCGGGATGCCGGCGGAGGGGCCCGCGACCCGGACCGGCTCGCACCCGACCGTCGTCACACCAGGCCACACCACCGGCGGTCAGCCGACGATCCGGCCGCCCGCGGGTACCGCGCCCACGTCCGCGCCGCCCACCTCCGGCCGGCAGGCCGCTCCGGGTACGCCCGCGGCACCGCCGCCCGCGCCCGTCCAGGCCCCGGCCCCGGCCCCGGCCCCGGCCCCGGCCCCGGCCCCACAGCAGGCACCGCAACCCCAGGCACCGCAGGCACAGGCACCGCAGGCGCCGCAGGCGCCGCAGCAGGCTCCGGTACCGCAGGCTCAGCGGGCTCCGCAGCGTCCCGCGTCGCGGCCGGCGAAGCGCGCGGGCAAGGCGGGCAAGCGCGGGGACGCCGCGGCCGCGCCCGGGCGTACGAGGAAGGGTGCTGCGCCGGCGCGGGTGAAGGCGCCGCCGAAGCCGAGGTACAAGGACCGGCCGGCGCCGGTGGAGCTGGCGATCACCGAGATCGCGGGGCATCTCACGTTCACGCCGACCACAGTCACCGCGTGGTACTGGCTGCCCGAGATGCGGTGGGCGTTCCGGCCGGACACCGAGCGCGAGGCGATGATCGTCGCCATCGCCGAGCAGTACGCGGGGCTCGCGGGGTTCCGGCTGCACCTGCGGCGCACGTCGAAGCCGTTCCCGGCGGACGAGTGGGCCCGCACGGTCAACGCGAACACGCCGCACCCGCTGCCCACCCCGCCCGGCGCGCCGACCTGGTCGGACCATCTCGTCGCGGCGCAGCGGCACCTGGTGTCGGTCAACCACGCCGAGGGCCAGACGTACCTGGGGATCACGTTCGCGCGGCGCACGTTCCGGGACAACCTCGCGGAACGGCTGGGTTCGTTGCGCGGCAAGGGAGTCGGGCACGCCGAGCGCAAGCGCGCCGCCCGGATGGTCGGGCAGTTCGACGAGGTGCTGGGCGCGTTCGGGATGCGCGGGCGGCGGGTGACGCCGACCGAGCTGGAGTGGCTGATCTACCGCAGCGTCGCGCTGTGCATGGACCCGCCGCAGATGCTCTCCTCCGTACGGCAGGGCGAGTGGGACACGTCCGACCTGCTGGCGCTGACCGAGCACGTCGAGCGCTACCGCACGCCGTACGGGTCGACGGTCAAGCTGGTGAACCGGATGACCGGCGAGGAGCGGCACGCGTGCGTGCTGACCGTCGGCCGGATGGAGCCGCTGGAGATCCCGGAGCGGCACGAGCCGTGGATGCACTTCCACGAGCGGCTGCCGTGGCCGATGGAGATCTCGTCCCGGGTCGACGTGCTCGGGCCGGGCGACACGTTTCGCAACCTGGAGCACCGGCTGCGGATGATCCGGTCCCAGCAGAGCGACTACGTCGAGCACGGCATGGACGTACCGCCGGAGCTGGAACGGCTCGCCCGGCGCGCGCTGACCGTCGGCGACGACATGACGACCGGCCTGCCGCTCGACGCGAGCCGCGTACACGGCTGGCACCGCATCGCGATCGGCGGCGCCACCCGCGAGGAGTGCCTCGAACGCGCCCGCGCCCTCACCAAGATGTACTCCCGGGACATGCGCATCTCGCTCCAGCACCCGAAGAACCAGGAGTGGATGGCCCGCGAGTTCATCCCCGGCGAACCCATCGCCAACACCGGGTACGTGCGGCGCATGCCGGTCAAGCTGTTCGCCGCCGCCCTCCCGCAGGGCGCGTCGAACGTCGGGGACCGGCGCGGCGACCTGATCGGCCGTACCGCGGGCACCTCGCGCCGGCCCGTCTTCCTCGACCTGCACTTCCCCATGGAGGTACGCGAGCGCTCCGGCCTCGGCGTCTTCGTGTCCGAGCCCGGCGGCGGCAAGTCCACCCTCGTCGGTGGTCTCGGCTACCTGGCGGCGCGCCGCGGCGTGCAGACCACGCTGCTCGACCCGTCCGGCCCGCTCGCGCGCATCTGCGAGATGCCCGAACTCAAGCCGTACTCCCGGGTCCTGAACCTGACCGGCTCCGAGCCCGGCACCCTCGCGCCGTACGCGCTGATCCCGACGCCGCAACGCGCGCACTTCCCGACCGGCCCCAGCGGGGACCGCGAGTACGAGATCTCGGTGTCGAACGCGCGGGCCGAACGCCGCATGCTCGTCCAGGACATCTGCTCGATGCTGATCCCGCCGCAGGTCACGCGGGAGGCGTCCACCGCGGCGCTGCTCCGGCACGCCGCCCGCCAGGTACCGGCCGAGGAATCGTCCACATTGGACGACGTCGTCGCCGCGCTGCGGGAGACCGACGACGACGGCCGCGAACTCGCCAACCTGCTCATGGACGCGGCCGAGATGCCGCTCGCCATGCTGTTCTTCGGCCGGCCCGACCGCGCCATCGCCGACCCCGAACACCGCGACGTGCTCACCGTCATCACCATGGCCGGCCTGCGGCTGCCCGACCTCAAGATCGAGCGGGAGTACTGGTCGGCCGAGGAACAGCTCGCCTTGCCCATGCTGCACACCGCGCACCGGCTCGCCGTGCGCCGCTGCTACTCCGGTGACATGAACGCGCGCAAGCTCGTCGGCCTCGACGAAGCGCACTTCATGGAAGGCTGGCGCTCCGGCCGCTCCTTCCTCGTACGACTCGCCCGCGACTCCCGGAAGTGGAACATCGCCGGCCTCGTCGCCTCCCAGAACCCCAAGGACATCCTCGGCCTCGACGTACAGAACCTCGTCTCCACCGTGTTCGTCGGCCGGATCGCCGAAGACCCCGAGATCGCCGCCGAAGCGCTCCGCCTGCTCCGCGTACCCCGCGGCGTCGGCTACGAGCAGATCCTCGGCACCCTCTCCACCTCCGACGCCGCCTCCACCCAACGCCTGACGTACCGCGAGTTCGTCATGCGCGACGTGGACGGGCGGGTACAGCGGATGCGCGTCGACCTGTCGTACGTGTCGCGGCTGCTCGACTACCTCGACACCACACCGACCCAGCCCGGCGCCGAGCCGGCGACCCCGCCCACGTCCGCCGTACGCGGAGCAACGAGTCAGGAGGCGTGACGATGATCGCCCGGCTGGCCCGCCACCCTGGACTGTCCGCCGCCACGAGACCCGCCACCCGCCGCGAACGCCGCGTCGTCCTCCTCCTCGCCGTACTGGTCACCGCCACCGCCACCCTCTTCTTCCCCTCCCCCGCCCAAGCCGACCCCTCCCACTGCACCATCGCGCAGTGGCAGAAGCCGGATCAGTGGCGGGAATGCGCGAAGAAGCTGCCTGCGGTGAGTTCAACAATGAACGACTGCATGGGTGTGCCCACTCCCGCACGTCCGGATTCCGGGTTCGGCGGATGGTTCGCAGCGAACCCGAAACTCGGGCCGGGTATCACCGACCTCTACAGCAAGTACGGTTACGCCGGCTACACCTACCCTATCTACAACCCCGATTGCGCCTCGGGTGCATCACCCTTACCGAGCGACGCGAGCGCGACCACCACGATCGCCAACGGCGAACTGATGGTGGCGACCGGCATTGTCGGAGCCGCGAACGCGTTCCGGGAGCGAGCTTACGAACCCGACAAGATGTGGGGTTGGTCCGACAAGCTTGTGAAGACCGCAACAAAGGCGGTCTACCAGAAGGTCTTCAGCATCTTCGGCGTCATCACCATCGCCGTGGTCGGCCTTTACCTGCTTTGGCGTTCGCGCCAGGCAAATATGAGCGATGCGTTGACAACGGCGGGCTGGGCAGTTCTCGTCATGGTGGTCGTGACCGCTGTGGCCGCATGGCCCTTGGTTTCGGCGCACCTTGCCGACAGCACTCTCGTCACGTCTCTCGGCATCGTCCATGATGCGGTCGGGCCGCAGTCCAAGACGATCCCCCTCAACAAGTGTGAGAACGCCAAGCCGAATCCCGTGCTGGGCGCGACGCACGACCCTCGCCTGTGCTACGACCACCGCCCTCCCGCCGTTCGGGCAGGAGACACCGCAACCGAGGCGGTCCTGTACAACAACTGGCTTCGCGGGACACTCGGCTCTGCCACGAGCGACACCGCCAAGCGGTACGGCCGCGTCTTGTACGACAGCGGATCCCTGACTTGGCAGGAAGCCGCGCTGATCCAGAAGGATCCCTCGCAGCGAAACAAGATCTTCAGCACGAAGGCCGACACCTTCCGGCGGGTTGCGCAAGAGATCAAGGTCGACGATCCGGATGCATACAACTACCTGCAGGGCAAGGAGGGTAGTGCGCGGATCGGGGCCGGGTTGATTTCGATCATTTCGGCGTTGGCGTTCGGGTTCTTCGACATCGCGGCGTCGTTGCTGATCATCCTGGGGTTCCTGATCTTCCGGTGGGCCGTGGTGGCGATTCCGGTGATCGGGACGATCGCGATCCTGCGGCCGGCGAGCGCCGGGTTCAAGCGGCTCATCAACATCGTGGTGGCCGCGATCTTCAACATCATCATCTTCGGGGCCGGCGCGTCCATCTACCTGTTCGCGGTGGACATCATCATGAACACCGCGTCGCTGCCGGGGTGGTTGCAGATCACGTTGGTGTGGTTGTGCGGGATCGTGGGGTGGCTGCTGTTGCGGCCGTACCGGCGGATCACGCAGCTGGGCGGCAAGTCGCCGATGGGCGAGATCGCCAACATCGGGTCGTGGCACAAGCGGTTCTTCTCCGATCTCAAGGGCGTGGCGATCGGCGCGGCGGGTGCCGCGGCGCTGGGCGACGTGGAGGCGCAGGACAAGGACGAGCCGAAACGCAAGCGCGCCGATCAGACGAAGGACAGCGTGCCGCCGGCGGGTTCGGAGGGGCCGGTCGGTACGGACTCGCCGCCGCCGTCGGCGGACGATCCGGCGCCGGCCGGGTCTCCGACGCCGCGTCCGACGGAGGAGTCGACGCCCGAGCCGGAACGCCGCGGCACGCCCGCCCCGGCGTACGCGGGGGACGACCGGGTGTGGGTGCCGGAGACCGGGCGGTACGCGGACGGCAGCGAGGACCGGCGCGACCTGTCGTACACGGTCGGGCAGTCGGAGGCGGCGCTGTCGGCGGACGCCAGCTCGTTCGAACGTGATTTCTCGCGGCACCAGGGGGCGGACGCCTCCCGGTCCAGAAACTGACCACGCCGGGAGGCCGTCATGCGCCGCGTGCTCGCGTTCGTCACCAGCCGGTACGGCCTCGCCGGGCTCGCCGCGCTGGCGGTGATCATGGTCGTACTGGTGGGTCGGGTGTTCGGGCTCGGCGGCAGCGGCGACGACGGCGGGAGTGGCACGGTGTCCGGCGGGCAGGCGTCGGCGGACGCCGGCGAGTCGGGCGCGCCGAACGACGGGCCGACCGGCGCACCGTCCAAACCGGACCCGGTGGTGAAGCCGGGTCAGGCGGGGCCGCTGGTGGTGGCCACCTCGTTCGGCCGGGCGTACGTGAAGTCGGACGTGCCGGCGAAGCAGTGGCGCGCCGCGCTGACGAAGTACGCCACGCCGAAGCTCGCGACGACGATCAGGACGATCGACCCGATGACGGTGCCGGCCGACGCGTTGACCGGCGTGGCCAGCCTCGGTGACCACGGCGCGGTGTGGGCGGACGTGGACCTGCCGACCGACGCGGGCATGTTGACGTTCCGGCTGACCAGCGACGGCACGGTGTGGCGCGTCGACGGCATCGACTGGACGCCGAAGTCATGAGGCGGCGGCGTGGGATCTGGGTCGCGGTCTCGGTGGCCGCGACGTTCGTGCTGCTCTGCTGCGGACTCGGCGGCACGGTCGCGCTGACCGGCCTGTTCGGCAAGCAGTCCACGCCGGCGACCAACCCGGTCGGCTGTGGCGGCAAGCTCGCGTCGTACGGGCGGCTGCCGCAGGTGTCGGGATACAGCCAGGTGCAGGAGACGCGGGCGTACGCGATCATCCAGGCCGGCATGAAGATGAAGGTGCCGGCGCGCGGCTGGGTCGTCGCGATCGCCACCGCGCTCCAGGAGTCCAGCCTGCACGTGTACGCCAACGACAACCCGGCGTACCCGCTGGTCGTGGAGCACAGCATGGCGCTTCCGCACGACTCGGTCGGGCACGACCACGACTCGGTCGGGCTGTTCCAGCAGCGGCCGACGGCGCCGGAGGGCGAGGGCGGCTGGGGCACCGTCAAGGAGCTGATGGACCCGGCGACCTCCGCCGGCAAGTTCTACAAGAAGCTCCTGTCGCTGCCCGGCTGGCAGCAGCTCCCCGTCACGGTCGCCGCGCAGATGGTGCAGAACAGCGCCTTCCCCGACGCGTACGCGAAGTGGGAGTCGGACGCGACGAACATCGTGAACACGCTGACCAACGGCGCCGCCCGCGGCGCGCTCACCGCCACGGCCACCACGTCCGGCACCTGCGCCGCCGCCGGCGAACCCGCCGCGTCCGGCTGGGTGCAGCCGGTGAAGGGGCCGATCAGCTCGCCGTTCGGACCGCGCGGCGGCTTCATGCACTACGGCGTCGACCTGGCGCCGCCGAAGGGTACGCCGATCGTCGCCGCGGCCGGCGGGCTCGTCATCACCGCCAAGTGCGACCCGGACACCGGCAACTGCGACACCGACGGCAGCATGAACACCCCCGGCTGCGGCTGGTACGTCGAGATCAAACACGCCGACGGCGTCAACACGCGCTACTGCCACATGATCGAACGCCCGATGGTGCACGTCGGGCAGACCGTCAAGGTCGGCCAGCAGCTCGGCAAGGTCGGCCAGAGCGGCAACGCCGACGGCCCCCACCTGCACTTCGAGGTACACCTGCACAACGACCTGTCCGGCAACGGCGCGATCGACCCCGTCCCGTTCATGCGCGACAAGGGCGCGCCGGTCGGTGGCCGGTGAGCACCCACCGCCATCGCGCTGGCCGATGATGGACCCCATGGACGACCTCTGGTTTCCCGACGACCCGTCACCGATCGTGCCGGTACCGGCGGCACAGGTCGACGGCCTGCGCGGGCGGCGTGTCGTCACCGGGTCGCCGGACCGCGGCTGGCGCGGCGACCTGCGCGCCGACGACGCCGTACGCCACGGCGACACCGACCTCGTCCCCGTCCTCGTGGAATCCGACTGGTACCGCGCCGAGCAGGACCAGGTCGAGGTGTTCGCCCCGCTCGTACCGATCGAACGGGTCTGGGTCGAGCGGACCGGCACCGCCCCAGCCGGCGGCGGAAACCAGCGCGACCTGCTCTCCCGCCTCGTCACGCTCGACGCGCCCGCACCGCGCACCCCCGTACCGGCACGCGACGCGCCCGGGCTGACCGGCCGCCGCGTCGTGGTCGTCTCCCCCGACGACCAGCGCCGCGACCTGCGCGCCGTCACCGAGCCGTTCCAACACGACGACGGCTCCATCCACGTACGCATCTGCGATGAGTCAGACTGGTACCGCTGGGCCTTCACCGGACAACCGGCCCGCTGCACCGAGGTACCCGTCTACCTGGTCTGGGCGGAGTGAAGCGATGACCCCACCCCCCGTACTCGACGCGCCGAAGGCACCGAAGACACGCCGCGTCAAACGCCCCATCCGCCGTACCCCTTTGACTGTCGCAGGGTTTCTTGCCGCTGGCGTGGGTGCGGTCGTTGCCGTCGTCGTTGCGGTCGCGGTGCTCTATGTCGGGCAGGACGCCTACAAGGCGGGCCATCAGTCCACACCAGCAGGAGCAGCGGACGGGTTCCTCGACGCCATGCTCAATCAGCGCAGCATGGATCTTGCACAGGGCTACATGTGCGACAGCAAGCCGTTCCATCAGCGGGTTGCCAAGCTCATCAAGCAGGTCAAGGATTTCGAGGCCCAGCCGTCGTCGAGCGTGAGTTACCTCTGGGGCGGCTTCAAGACGGTCAGCAAGACCGACAGCGCTGCGCGCCTTTCGACCAACGTCACCACCACTACGACCACGGACGGCACGATGGTCGACAACCCTGAACAGACCTGGACCCTCGAACTGAAGAGCGAGTTCGGGTGGAAGGTTTGTGGGTTACGGGTGCCGGAGTGATCGTCACTCGATGACGTTGGGCGGGCCGAGTTCGACCTGCCAGACGTCGTCCTCGTCGCCCTGCCACTCCCGGCGCGTCACTACCCCCGCCGCGGCCCCCACGCCCGGTGCGCCGACCGCTCCGCCTCCGTCCCCGGGCCCGGTGCCCGCCACAGCGTCGCGCGCGCTGGTGACGGGCGCGGTCGGGGACAGTCCGGGCCCGGCGTCGGCAACGCCGGGCCGTACGAGCCCGGCGCCGGATCCGGCGAGCCGCGTCCCCCCGCCGTACGAGGCCGGCACGGCCCCGGTACCGCCGCCACTGCCGCCGGTGCCGGTGCCGCCGCCACTGCCGCCGGTGTCGCTGGCGGCGAGGGTGCCGCCGCTGTCGAGGTCGAGGCTGGGCGCCTGCTCGTTGTACTCGGCGCGCAGCGCACCGTACGCGTGCGCGGCGACGCCGGCGTTCTGCTGGTACCAGGCGTCGACGAGTTGCCGGCGTCGCTCGTCGGCGGTTCCGGTTGTGCCCTGGTCGTCGGCGGGCCCGCGACTGTAGCGTCCACCGGCGGCCGCACCGTACTCGTCGCTCTGCAGCAGCATCGCCCGGAAGTCCCGGTACTTCTCGGGGTTGGCGCGGTAGTCGGCGACGAGCGCGCCGACGAACGCGTTCGGGTCGTGCAGCGAGTCGTCGAGGTCGGTGCCGCCGGGCAGCTCGTGCGTACGCCCGAAGACGAGGAAGTCGTGCCCGATGTCGACGGGCACCGGGATGCGGGAGACGGCGGTGGACAGCGACTGTCCGGTGCGGTCGAGGTGGCGGGCGAGCCGCTGGCAGTCCTGCTCGACCTGCTCGATGCGCCGCCCGATCTCCGCCAACACCTGCTGGTACTCGGTGGCCGCCGGCCCGCGCCACGCGTCGCGGCCGTCGAACAGCAGCGCGCGCAGCTTCTCCAGGTACCGCAGGGAGTCGGCGGTACGCCCGGCGAGCGTGTGCCACTGCTTGGCCAGGTCGTACACGACGGTGGGGCGGCCGGCGACGGTCACGTCGGCGACGGCGGCCTCCCAGCTGCCGTCCGGTTCGGCGGCGGCGCCCTCGACGCCGGCCCTCACGTCGTCACCCCGAACACCGGGTCGTCGAGGAGTTCGGCGACGCGGCGCTGGATGGCGGCGTTGCGGAGTTCGGTGGCGTCGTAGTCGTCGCCGATCTGGGCGGTGATCTCGCCGAGCCGTTGCAGCAGTTCGGAGACGCGCGCCATGCGGTCCCGCATGATGTCGTGCGCGGCCCGTACGTTGCCGTGCACGGTGTCGGCCTCGGTGAACCGCCCGAACGGGTTGTCCCAGTCCGGTACCTGCGCCGCGGCGTGCCCGTCCCGCCCGTCGCTCAACGGCTCGACGTGCCCGCGGTACCGGCCGAGGACCTCCTGGTCCCAGTCGGCCCGTACGGCGTCGACCCAGTGCGCCGCGTCGGTCATGTTGTCGAGGCTGACCTGGAGTCCGCCCACCCTGTCCGCAAGGCCCATCGCGTGACCCCTTCGACACGATCCGCTAACCGGACACGAGCCTATCGAAGTACGTCACTGGCGCGCTGCCCTGCAACCGGGCGGAATCGGGACGTACGCGCGGCTCAGTGGCCGAGGATCAGCGACATCGCCTCGTTGCGGGCGGCCACGCTCCGCTCGAAATGCCCACGTACGGCGGAGGTCACGGTCCGCGCGCCGGGCTTGCGTACGCCGCGCATCGACATGCACAGGTGCTCGCAGTCGACGACGACGATGACGCCGCGCGGGTCGAGCTGCTCGGCCATCGTGTCGGCGATCTGCGAGGTGAGCCGCTCCTGCACCTGCGGCCGCCGCGCGTACGCGTCGACGAGCCGGGCGAGCTTCGACAGCCCGGTGATCCGCCCGTCCGACCCCGGGATGTACCCGACGTGCGCGACGCCGTGGAACGGCAACAGGTGGTGCTCGCAGTTCGAGTACACCTCGATGTCCTTGACCAGCACGATCTCGTCGTGCCCGGCCTCGAACGACGTGGTCAGCACGCGCGCCGGGTCAACCCGCAACCCCGCGAACATCTCCGCGTACGCCCGCGCCACCCGCTCCGGCGTACTGCGCAGCCCGTCGCGGTCCGGGTCCTCGCCGACCGCGACGAGGATCTCGCGTACCGCGGCCTCGATGCGTTTGAGGTCGACGGTGTCCTCGACCGGCCGGCCGTTGATCCCGCCGCCGATCAGTCGGGCCGCCACGTGGTCGAGGTCCGGCTCCGCGTCGCTCACGACACCCTCCTCATGGGAAACGGGCCCGGCTGGTGGCCGGGCCCGTTCCGCTTGTCGTCCTGTATCTCTGGTGCGTCAGTGCGTCTCGCCGAGTCCGCCGGACTGACCGAACGGCCGCGGCCGGGGCCACTCGCTCGATCCCTCGCCGACCGGCTGGTCGCTCGACTCGGCCGGCGGCGTGTCCTGCTGCCCGTCGGGGCGCGGGGTGCCGGTGGCGTTCATCGAGCCGGCGGGCTGGGTGTCGCCGGCGAGCGCCGCCGCGCCGTCCGCCTCAGCCTGCTGCTTCAGCGTGGCGACCTCGCCCGGCGTGAGCACCGGCGGCTTGTCGCTCGGCTTCCGCTTGCCGAACCCGTTGTACGGCGCGAGCTGCGGGCGCTTCTTCACGCGGGCGCAGATCCGGGCCATGTCGGCGTTGGTGATGGTCTCCTTCTCGACCAGCTCCAGCACGATCTGGTCCAGCACGTCCCGGTACTCGACCAGGATCTCCCACGCCTCGTCGTGCGCCATCTCGATCAGCGACCGCACCTCGGAGTCGATCTCCGCGGCGATCTCGTCCGAGTAGTCGCGCTGGTGGCCCATGTCGCGGCCGAGGAACGGCTCGGAGTCCTTCGTCCCGTACTTCACCGCGCCGAGCTTCGCGCTCATCCCGTACTCCGTGACCATCGCGCGGGCCATGCCGGTGGCCTTCTCGATGTCGTCGCCGGCACCGGTGGTCGGCTCGTGGAACACCAGCTCCTCGGCCGCCCGACCACCCAGCGCGTACGCCAGGGTGTCGATGATCTCGGACCGCGTCTGCGAGTACTTGTCCTCGGTGGGCAGCACCAGGGTGTGCCCGAGCGACCGGCCGCGCGGCAGGATCGTCACCTTGTGCACCGGCGCCAGCTGCGGCATCGCCCAGCCGACCAGCGCGTGCCCACCCTCGTGGTACGCGGTGACCTTCTTCTCCTTGTCGCTCATCACCCGGGTCTTGCGCTCCGGCCCGGCGATGACGCGGTCGATGGCCTCTTCGAGGTTGGCGTCGGAGATGGCCTTCTCGCCGGCGCGGGCGGTCAGCAGCGCGGCCTCGTTGATCACGTTGGCCAGGTCGGCGCCGGTGAAGCCGGGCGTACGCCGCGCGAGCGTCTCAAGGTCGACGTCCGGGGTGAACGGCTTGCCGCGGGCGTGCACCCTCAGGATGGCCTTGCGGCCCTCCATGTCCGGGGTGTCGACGGCGATCTGCCGGTCGAACCGGCCGGGCCGCAGCAGCGCCGGGTCGAGGATGTCGGGCCGGTTGGTCGCGGCGATCAGGATGACGCCGCCCTTGGTGTCGAAGCCGTCCATCTCGACGAGCAGCTGGTTCAGCGTCTGCTCGCGCTCGTCGTGGCCGCCGCCGAGGCCGGCGCCACGGTGCCGGCCGACCGCGTCGATCTCGTCGACGAAGACGATGGCCGGCGCGTTCGCCTTGGCCTGCTCGAACAGGTCACGCACCCGGGAGGCACCGACACCGACGAACATCTCGACGAAGTCGGAACCGGAGATGGAGTAGAACGGCACGCCCGCCTCGCCGGCGACCGCGCGCGCGAGCAGCGTCTTACCGGTACCGGGCTGGCCGAACAGCAGCACGCCCTTGGGGATCTTCGCGCCGAGCGCCTGGTACTTGGCGGGGTTCTGGAGGAAGTCCTTGATCTCCTCCAGCTCCTCGATCGCCTCGTCACAGCCGGCGACGTCGGCGAACGTCGTCTTCGGCATGTCCTTGGTGAGCTGCTTGGCCTTGGACTTGCCGAAGTTCAGGACACGGCTGCCGCCGCCCTGCATCTGCGACATGAACAGCACCAGCAGCACGACCACCACGGCGACGGGCAGCAGGCTGATCAGCAGCTGCACCCAGACGCTGTCCTTGGTGACCTTGACGTCGAGGCTCTGCACCTTGCCGTCCGCGACCTGGGTCTGGACCTGGTTGTAGATCCGGTCCGCGGACAGCGCCGGGAAGGACGCCTCGATCTTGTCCGAATCAACCTTGTTGCTGCCCGAGCCCTGATAGGGCTTCTTCAGGTTGAGTTGGAGGATCTGTTCCTTGTCCTCGAACTTGACGCTCTTGACGTTGCCCGATTTGAGCTGCGCCATCGCGACCGAGGTGTCGACCTTCTTGTAGTCGTCGCCGCCGGTGATGAAAGAGCTGAGCAGGATCGCGCCGAGGATCACCAAGATGATCCAGAACAGCGGCCTACGAAAGAATCGAGTTCGCTCCATGCCGTTGCGGGCCCGCAATGCGCGCCCCGCCCCTCCCGATCTCACACCGTCGTTGCGACTCGCCGGTCGACGACCGGCGTGAACCAGTTAGTCCCCGGTCATTCGAAGGTACACCGTGGAGACGACCAGCGCGGAGCCAGACCAGCGGGGCCGACCACGAAGCGCCCCAAAACCCCCGTGTGAACCGCACTACCCTCGGTGTAACCGCTGGTCAGGACCATCGTACCGGCGGGGCGTTGCGCCGTCGGCGAACACCGTCAGCGGGCGTACACCTCGGGACGGAGCAGCCCCACGTACGGCAGCTCGCGGTAGCGCTCGGCGTAGTCCAGGCCGTAGCCGACGACGAACTCGTTCGGGATGTCGAAGCCGATGTACTTCACCGGCACGTCCACCTTGACCGCGTCGGGCTTGCGCAGCAGCGCGACGACCTCCAGCGAGGCCGGACCCCGACTCGTCAGGTACTTCAGCAGCCAGCTCAGGGTGAGCCCGGAGTCGACGATGTCCTCGACCACGATGACGTGTTTGCCGGTGATGTCCCGGTCCAGGTCCTTCATGATCCGTACGACGCCGGACGAGGTGGCCCGCGCCCCGTACGACGAGACGGCCATGAACTCCAGCTCGACCGGGTGTTCGAGCGCCCTGGCGAAGTCGGCCATGAACATGACCGCGCCCTTCAGCACGCCCACCAGGAGGACCTCGCCGCGGTCGGCGTAGTCGGCGGCGACCTGCTTGGCCAGCTCGGCCGTCTTCTCCTTGATCTGCTCCGCGGAGACGACGACCTCGGCGATGTCGTCCGAGTACCACTGCTCGCTGCCCGCTGCCATGTCCCCAAGCCTGCCTGACGGCGCCGATCACGGCGCCGCCGGGGTACCCGGAGTCAGGCGGCGTGCTGGTGCGGGTGGGTGTCGAGGCGGGCCGTACCGGTGTGGACGCGGCCGGCGATCGGGGTGACGGGCGCGGCGTGGTCGGGCCGGGAGGCGCGCTCGGGGCTGTGCCAGTCGGCCGAGTCCCGGCTGTCGTGCGTCCAGCCGAACAGCTGCGCGACACCCAGCAGAGCGGCGAAACCCACGATGAACAGCAGTGCGGACATGACGGACCCCTTCCGGGTACGCGAGGTGGTGGTGGATCTCCGGCACTGCCGATGGCCATCGACGTGATCCATGCTCGTCCGTCGCCGGGCCGGCGCACAGTGGCAGAGAAGCCATTGACCGTCGATTTCCTGCCGGTACTGTCGGAGGGGTGTTGAAGAAGGTGGCCGCGCTCGCGCTGGACGGTGTCGCGGCGTTCGAGTTGGGCGTGATCTGCGAGGCGTTCGGCACCGACCGCACCGAGCAGGGCTTCCCGTCGTACGAGTTCGCGCTGTGCTCGCCGGGTGGACGCCCCGTGCGCTGCCGTTCCGGGTACGACATCGTGCCGGGGCACGACCTGGCGCCGATGGCGGACGCCGACGTGGTGGCCGTACCGGCGATGGGGCCCGGGTTCACGGGCGGCGAGTGCGAGGTGCTCGACGTACCGGACGAGGTGGTGGCGGCGCTGCGGGCGGCGGCGGAGCGCGGGGCGTGGGTGCTGAGCGTCTGCTCGGGCGCGTTCGTACTCGGTGAGGCGGGGCTGCTCGACGACCGCCGCTGCACGACCCACTGGATGTACGCGGAGCAGCTCGCGGCGCGGTACCCGCTGGCCAAGGTCGACCCCGACGTGCTGTACGTCGAGGACGCGCCGATCCTGACCAGCGCGGGCACGGCCGCGGGCATCGACGCGTGCCTGCACCTGATCCGGCAGGAGCAGGGCTCGGCGGTGGCGACGGCGCTGGCCCGGCGGATGGTCGTGCCGCCGCACCGGGATGGCGGCCAGGCACAGTACATCGAGACGCCGGTGGCGCCGGCCGCCGACTCGCTCCAGCCCGTACTGGCGTGGATGCAGGAACATCTCGGCGACGAGCAGACGGTCGAGTCGCTGGCCGTACGGGCGCACCTGGCGCCGCGGACGTTCGCCCGGCGGTTCCGGTCCGAGACCGGGACGACGCCGCACGACTGGCTCACCGCGCAGCGCGTACTGCTGGCGCGCCGGCTGCTGGAGGAGTCCGACCTCGGCGTCGACCAGATCGCGGTACGCGCGGGCTTCGGCAACTCCGCCGCGCTGCGGCACCACTTCACGCGGCGGTTGGGGACGTCGCCTGGTGCGTACCGGCGGAGGTTTCGGGACGCCGACTGACGGCGTTTGTCAAGCGACTGTCGGGAATGCGCACGGGGTGGCGACGAACGGAGTCGCGTACGTACGCTCAGCGATCATTTCGGGGCGAGGAGACGGCGTGGGCGACGAGCCGGTCGGGCTGGCGGCGTTCGCCGGGCGGCTGCACGACGCGGCCGACGCGCTGCACACCACGCCCGTCGACGTACCGGCGCCGGGCTGCCGCGCCGCCCCGGGCGTACTCGGGGAACTGGCCGGTGAGCTGCACCGACAGTGGGCCGCGGCGGTCCGGGAACAGTCCGCCGACCTGTCCGCCACCGCCGTACGGCTGAGCCGGCTGGGCACGGAGATCGGCCTCGCAGCCCGGCGGTACGGGGCGGTGGACGACGGCGCCGACGCCGCGCTGCGGCGGGCGGCGGACCGGTGACCCGCGCGGTCGGCGACGGCATCCTGCCCGCCGGCTGGCGGCCCGCCGCACCGCCCGCGGACCGGCTCGACGCGGTCGCCGACGACCTGCTCGACCTGCTCGACCACGTCGACCACGCGCTCCACCGGTACGGGGTGGCGCCGGGGCACGCGATCGTCGCCGGGCTGCGGGAGTTCCGGGCGTTGCCGGGTGCGGTGGCCGCCGCGATCGTGCACACCGACCCCGCCGTACCCTGGCAGGCCGCCCACGACCTGGCCGTACGCCGCTCGGCGGTGCTCGCCGCGGCCGCCCCGCTCGACCGGTACGCGGACCGGCTGGGGTGGGCTGGTGCCGGGCGCGCGGCGTTCGACGGGCGGTGGGCGGTGCTGTCCGCGCACCTGTCCGACGGGCTGCCGGCGTCCCTCGCCGCGGCGGCCCGGCACGGCGCCCGCCTCGCCCACTGGTACGCGGGGCTGCGCGCCGCACTGCGCGACTTCTTCCTCCGGTACGGCACGGGACCGGCTGCGGTGGACCTGCGCACCGCGCCCGTCGGTACGGGTGGCGCCGCCGAACTGTCCGCCTCCGGTACGGCGGCGGTGGCGGCGGCCGACCTGGGCGCCGCGTGCTTCGCCGCGCTGCGTCCGGTACTCGCGGACGGCGGCGCACTGCGCCGGGGCGTACCCGGTGGGTCGGGTGGTCGGGACGAGCCGGTGGCACGCGGCGGCGGGCGCGTGCTGCGGGTCGAGCCGGAATGACGGACGAACGGGAGGCGCGGGTGCCACGCGAGGTCGACGAGGCGTGGATCGAGGCGGCGACGGAGCACTACCGCCGGCTGGAACGCTGCCGCGCGGTGCTCGCGGACCGGGCCGCCGGCGCGGACGTCACCGTACGGTCCGGGGACGGTCTGGTGGAGATCGTGGTGACCGCCGACGGCGCGTTCCGGGACGTACGGATCGCGGAGAGCGCGCTGCGGAGCCGGAGCGCGCGGGAGCTGTCCCGTACCGTGCTCGCCGCCTGCCAGCAGGCCCGGACCGCGGCCGAGTGGGCGCAGGAGAAGCTGCACGAACAGCTCTTCGCCGGCTTCCGGTACCCGGACTGAGTTGGCGTCCCGACCAGGCATCAGGGCCGATCAGGCATCAGGGCCGCGAGCCGTCGAACTGTGCCGAACGACGACTCGCGACCCTGTCCTGCACCCCCGGTGCACCATTCGGTGGAATCCCCCCACCACCGACACCACTCGTAACGGGGCGTACCGCTCAGCGGTGACGGGTGTTCACCCGTACGAGCGAGCCGTACTGTCTGGGGCGTGGGCATGCTCTGCGCGGTGAGCTTCAACCGGTACGGCCGGCTCTACTACCTGGACCCGGCCGGGCACACGCCGGCCGTCGGCGACCGGGTGCTCGTCCCGACCGAGGACGGCACCGAGGTCGCGGAGTGCGTGTGGGCGGCGCAGTGGGTGGACGAGGACACGTCCGGCTTCCCCAAGCTCGCCGGCCCCGCGGGTACCGCCGACCTGGACCGCGACGCGCTCGTACGGCGGCGCAAGGCGGACGCGAAGGTGGCGGCGAAGAAGCTGATTCGCGAGCACGAACTGCCGATGAAGGTCGTCGCCGTCGACCACCTGCCCGGCCCCGAGCCGGCGACCGGCCGGGTCGAGGAGGGCGCCCGCACCACCATCTACTTCACCGCCCCGCACCGGGTGGACTTCCGTTCGCTGGTACGGGACCTGGGCGCGACCCTGCGCTGCCGGGTGGAACTGCGGCAGCTCTCCGCGCGCGACTCGGCCCGCGTACAGGGTGGGATCGGGTCGTGCGGGCGGGACCTGTGCTGCGCCACGTTCCTGCGGGACTTCGAGCCGGTCAGCATCCGGATGGCGAAGGACCAGGACCTGCCGCTCAACCCGCTGCGCATCTCCGGCGCGTGCGGCCGGCTGATGTGCTGCCTCAAGTACGAGCACCCGCTGTACCAACGGTTCCAGGAGTCGGCGCCGGCGGTCGGCGAACGGGTGGAGACCGAGCACGGCGCCGGCCGGGTCGTCGGCCACAGCGTGCCGCGCGACGCCGTGACCGTACGGCTGGACGCGGACGGGTCGCGGTGTTCGTGCAGCCGGGCGAGCGTGTGCGGCTCCCGCCAGGCGTACGAGTCCCGGTACGAGTCGTAGCGGTGCCGCGGCCGGTCAGCCCGGTACGCGGAGCCCGCGGGAGATCACGTCGATGACCCGGTCCGGGTCGGGCCCGTCGTACGCCAGGCAGCCGGCCATCAACGCCTTGATGTCGGCGAAGGTGACGCCGGGGTCCACCGCGCCGGCGTCCTGCGCCTCGGAGAGCAGCCGGCGCAGCCGGTCGGAGACGTTGCAGCCGGCGGACGACGCGGCGGCTTCGATGTCGAACCCGCTGCCGGCCAACGCCTCCGCCAGCCCCCGGTGCGCGGCGCCTTCACGCACCAGGCGGCCGAAGAGGGCGAAGAACGCGGTGCCAAGGTCGTCCTCCGCGGCCAGGCTGTCGGCGTACCCGCTGAGCTGGCCCATCCGGTCGAGGAGGACCGCGGCGTAGAGCGATTCCTTGGTGGGGAAGTGCCGGCTCACCGTGCCGGTACCGACGCCCGCGCGCCGGGCGATCTCGTGCACCGGTACGGACAGTCCCTCGGCGGCGAAGACCTCCGCCGCGGTGCGCAGCACTCGCTGGCGGTTGCGTTGGGCGTCGGCCCGCATCGGGCGCTGCGCTCGGGTCACGGCGTCTCCTCTTCGCGCCGGCGCCTTGCGCGGGCCGACGTCTTGACAAGCGGGATGGCCATCCCGGATAGTTCAACCGGGATGACGATCCCGATTATTCCGCACGGCCCGGGACGTGCTCGTCGCGGACAGCGCCGGCCATCGCGCATCGCCGGCACCGAGAAGGAGCGAACCATGGTGTGGACCGAGCACGAGGTACCCGACCAGAGCGGCCGTACCGTCCTCGTCACCGGAGCGAACTCGGGTCTGGGCTTCGAGACGGCACGGGTGTTCGCCCGCCACCACGCGCAGGTCGTGCTGGCCTGCCGCGACGTACGGAAGGCCGACGACGCCCGGGAACGGATCCGCGCGGAGACCCCGACGGCGTCGGTACGAACGCTGGAGCTGGACCTGTCGTCCCAGGCATCGGTCCGCCGGGCGGCCGAGCAGGTCGGCCGGGACCACGCCCAGGTCGATCTGCTGATCAACAACGCCGGGGCCCTCATCCGCCGCCACGAGATCACCGAGGACGGGTTCGAGAAGACCTTCGCGACCAACCATCTCGGCGCGTTCGCCTTCACCGGGCTGATCCTGGAACGACTGCTGAGCACGCCGGCCTCGCGGGTCGTGACCGTCAGCAGCGTCGGCCACAAGCGCGGCGTGATGAACTTCGACGACCCGCACTTCGGCGCCGGGTACCGCCGCAACGACGCGTACTTCCAGTCCAAGCTGGCCAACCTGCTGTTCACGTACGAGCTCCACCGGCGACTCGCCGCGGCCGGGGCGTCGACGATCGCGGTGGCCGCCCATCCCGGCAACGCCCGCACCGCGTTCGGCAGCGACCAACTCCCGATCCGGATCGTCACCAACCCCCGGCTGCGGCTGCTCACCTCCTGGCTCCTGCAGGACCCGACGACGGCGGCGCTGTCCACCGTCCGCGCCGCCGTGGACCCCGCCGCGACCGGCGGCGAGTACTTCGGGCCCGACGGCCGCAACGAATGGACCGGGCATCCCGTCCCGGTCCCGTCCAGTGCGCGGTCCCACGACACCGACGCGCAACGCCGGCTGTGGGACCTGTCCGAGCAGCTGACCGGCGTGCGGTATCCCGTCCCGCTCGGCACACCCGGTACCACCGCGACGCCGGCCGCCAGCTGACGCGCGGGGCCAGCTCGCGTACGGGACCGCCTGCACCGCGGGCGCCAGCCGACGTACCGGCTAGCTGAAGTGCAGCGGCCCCTCGATGAGGTGCGGTTCGAGCGGGCGGGCCGGGGTGATCCACGAGCTGCCGGCCGGGTTGTCCGGGGTGGCGATCCAGTCGCGGCCGGCGCGGGCCAGGCCGATCGGGTAGATGGTCAGCTCGCCGTCCGCGTTCAGGTGCAGGCGCAGGAACGACTTGGCGTCCTCGATGCCCTGCGCCGCGAACGACTCCTCGACGTTCACCCCGAACCGCCCCGCCACCATCAGGTACGCCGCGGTCAGCTCGGCGGCGACCACGCCGGCGACGGGCAGGTAGATGAGTGCGCTGAGCAGTACCGGGAGCGGGCCGGGGAGGTGCACGAGCGGCAGGTGCCACCAGGCGTACGCGCCGAGGGCGGCGAGGCCCAGGTGCGCGACGCCGTGCTGGATCCCGGCCAGCCAGTGTCGCCAGCGGTGGTGCACGTCGACGTCGGCGAGCGCCCAGGCGGTCGTGGAGCCGAGTACGAGCGCGGACAGGGTGATCACCGGCGCGGTCAGGACGCGCGTGCCGCACGTGACGAACGCGTACATGAGGAGGGCGTGGAGCAGGCCGGTGACCGCGGCGAAACCGGGGTTGCGGCCGAGCAGTCGGGCGAACACGCCCCGGCCCATCCGCCGCGACGTGCCCCGATCCGGGAACGTACCGGCCAGCTCGTACGGCCTGGGCGGGCTGACACCGCGGCGCGGCGCGTCGACCGGCGGTACCGACAGCTGTTGTGGCAGGTGGTGCGTCGGGTAGAGGAAGGCGCCGCCACCGCCGCAGGTGATCAGCGCCTTCTCGCCCTGGTACCGGGCGTAGTGGTGCAGGTCGCCGGTGAGTACGACGGGGACGCGGGCGCCGGTCGGCTCGATGATCTTGCGGATGAAGTAGTCGACCGTGTCGTACGCCTGCGGGTCGCGCGCCGCGTACACCCAGGTGGGGCGGGACGTGCAGAGGATGACGCGGTCGCCCTCGCGGAGCGCCTCGGCGGCCTCCCGGAAGTAGCGCAGCTGCGGCTCGTCCAGGTACGCCTCCAGCTGCTCGTCGATCGCGAACAGCCACCAGCGGTGCGGCAGCGACAGCGCGAAGTAGCTCCGGGCCTGCCGGGTACGCCAGCCGCCGAACCGGCTGCCCTTGCCGAACAGCCGCAGGAACGCGGTGAGCCCGTCGTACCAGTCGTGGTTGCCGGGCAGCGCGTACAGCGTCGGGCGCTCCTCGCCGTCCCTGCCGGGCAGCGCCGCCTGGTACGGACCCTTCGTACGGTCCTCGTACCGGCGCCAGGACGGTGTCGGGTAGACCTCGTCGCCGCCCATCACGAGCACCCGGCCGCGCGGCAGCTCCCCGTCCACCCCGTCCGGCGACAGCGACGGCTGCCCCAGCAACCAGGCCATCGAGTACGTCGCGTCGAAGCCGTCACCGATGTCGGCGACGAAGTCGAACCACAGCTCGTCGTCCTGGTCGTGCTCGTACACGGTGGCGGGCAGCGCCGCCTGCAACTCGCGCTTGTCCAGGATCGCGCCGAACATGCTGGCCGCGGCGACCCGCACCGCCGTACCGGCGAGGAGTCCCGGCGCCAGCCAGGCGACCGGGCGCTGCCGGCTGAACCCCAGCTCGGCGGCGCTCAGATCCCGCGGCCGGGGTGCTCTGCGTGGGTTGTCGCGATCCGCACCGTCCATGGCTTCCGGACGGTACCGGCGGCGACGCGCGCCGCGCGACCCCGGGCCCTACTCGACCGGCTCCGCGGTCGTGGTGTTGTTCCGGATCCGGACCGCCTCGTACGCGGGCAGCACGACCGCCTGGGCGGCGACCACGCCGTTCTCCCCGACGGTGATCGTCGGCGACCCGTACAGCTCGTAGCCCTCGTCCAGCGCCGCGCTCACCCGCGCGCAGAACTCCGCGTCGTCCGGCCCGGTGATCAGCCGGTACCGCATGCGCTGTGTGAGGTGATCCATCGACCGTCCCGCCTGTTGGTGGCCTATCCGCGCCGAAGATACAGCGTCGCGGAGCCCACCGCCGGACGTCACCCGGCGTCGGCCGCCTTGTGTACGGCACCGGCGATGGTCGAGGCGAAGATCTGCTGCCCCTGCGGCCCCGGGTGGACGCCGTCGACGAGCAGGTCCTCGCGGCCGGAGATCGCCGCGTGCCAGTCCGCGACCGTGGCGTGCCGCGCCGCGGCCACCTGCCGGATCTGCTGGTTGACCGGGTCCTGCCAGGACCGGGCCGCGTCGATCGTGACCAGGACGATCCTGGTCTTCGGGCCGGCCGCGTCGATCGCCGCGTTCAGGTCCGCCGTACCGCCGACACCGTTCGTACCCAGCTCGATCACCAGTACGGAGTTCGCGCCGAGCGCGCCGGCGTGCTGCCGTACCAGGCCCGGCGCGGTCGACAGCTGGCGCCCCACGACCGCGTCGATCGACACGCCCGGCAACTGCTGCTGGAGGTCCGGGGTCGACCGGACGCTGATCGAGTCACCGATCACCGTCACCCGCGGCTTCGCTGCCCGCTCCGTACCCCGGCTCGCCGCCTTCGAACGCTTCGGCGCCGCGCTGGCCGACGACACGCTCGGTGATGGGGAGGCGCTGGCCGACCGCGCCCCGGTCTGCGCTACCGCGTGCGGCTTCCCGGCGGTCGCCTTTCCGCATCCACCAAGCAATCCCGCCACCAGCGCCAGCGCGCCGCCGGCCACCGCCGCGGCCCGTACCGGCCGTCCCTGAAGTCCACGCATGGCAACCGACGGTAAGGTCGGGTCCGCCGGAAACGCACGCTGTTGTGCCGGCCCTCACCCGCAACCGGGCACACCACACCCCGAACCTCGCAACCCGCGTCCCCCGATCGTGCGTACGCCCGGTGACCTGCGGCTTCACTCCCGACGGTGCCGGCTCGGCCATCCCGCCGCCCCGGGCGAACCGGACACCCCGCCCGAGCGGGGGTCGGGGCGGAGGGGGCAGTCGGCGCCGACCCGGGCCGCCAGGTCCGTACGCAGCTCGGCCAGGTCGGCCATCCGTTCGTCGATGAGCCGCAGCTTGTCCTCGATCAGCGCGGACAGTGCGGCGGCCGAGTCGTCGGCGTCGCGCAGCCCGCTGCCGTGTACGGCGATCTCGGCGAGCGTGAAGCCCAGCCGGCGCGCCGTCCGCACGTACGCCAGCCAGTCGACCGTCTCGGGCGGGAAGTCCCGGTACCCGTTGGGCAGCCGCCGCCCGTCCAGCAGGCCGACCCGCTCGTAGAACCGGATGGTGTCGCGGCTGATCCCGGCCGCCGCGGCCAACTCCCCGATCCGCACCGCCGCCGCCTCTCCCGCGCCGTGACCGACCGCAAACTTGACCTTGGAGCGTACTCCACCGTTTACGGTGAGCGCCCCGTCGTACCGAGGAGCGTCGTCATGATCAGCCCGTCCGGCCCCGCCTACCTGCGCATCGTCCGCGCCAGCGCCTGGTACGACCTCGTCGTCACCGCCGGCTTCGCCACCCCCTGGACGTACGTGCTGCTGCACCGCGCACTGTCCGCCGTCGGTGCCGCGACCGGCCTCGGCACGCTGCCGCCGGTCGAACCGATGCAGGTCCTCTTCGCGAACCTGATGGGCTCCGTCGTGATCGTCTGGTCCGTACTGCGCCTCCGCGCCACCCGCCCCGACCTCGGCCGGTACGACGGCGCCGCCCGCGTACTCTTCGCCGCCTGGCAGCTCCACGCGCTCACGCACGGCGCACCGCCGCTGCTCTGGCCGTTCCTCGTGGCGGAGGTCGCGTTCGGCGTCGCGCAGCTCGCCCCCTGGCTCCGCCGCGTCCGCGTCACCACCTGAAACCCTTGCCCCCCAACCGATCCCACATCCGGTACGGTGCCGGCCATGCTGGAGAAGGTCGCCTGGGCGTACGTGCGCGACGGTCGGCTGCTGGTCGCCCGCAACCACGGCCGCGCGCTGTTCTACCTGCCCGGCGGTCGGCGCGAACCCGGCGAAACTGCAACAGGAACTGCAACCACGACCGCCGGTACCTGACTCGCGGCGCGGATCGGCCCGATCTCCACGCAAGCGAAAGGCCAGGTCAGAGGCTCTGACCTGGCCTTTCGCGCTGCCGAGCCGCCTAAGGGAATCGAACCCTTGACCTACGCATTACGAGTGCGTCGCTCTGGCCGACTGAGCTAAGGCGGCAGCGCGGATGAGTGTACGCGACGGCAGGACGTGGTGCCCAGGCGGTTGCGGGTGGCCGGGACAAGTGTTTGACTGAGTCAAAGACCTATGGCGTTCCGTACGGAGGTGAGCCGTGTCGGGGATCGAACGGCGGGTGGCGGCGGTCCGTGGCTTCAACCGCTTCTACACCGCGATGCTCGGGCTGCTGGAGGCCGACCACCTGCACCTGCCGTACACGCTGACGGAGGCGCGGGTGATGTTCGAGCTGGGCCAGGGCGACCGGGTCGACCTGCGCGAACTGCGGCAGACACTCGGCCTCGACCCGGGGTACCTGACGCGGATCGTGGCCAAGTTCGAGGCCGCCGGATACCTGCGGCGCGAGCGGTCGGCCGACGACGGCCGGCGCCAGGTGGTGTGGCTGACGGAGGCGGGCGCGGCGGAGTTCGGGCAACTGGACAGGCGGGCGGCGGAACAGATCGGGGCGCTGCTCGCGAGGCTGCCGGAGCCGGACCAGCACCGGCTGGTGGAGTCCATGGGCACGGTCCGTACGCTGCTCGACCGCGACCCCGCCGACCGGGTCGTACTGCGGGCGCCGCGGCCGGGCGAGCTGGGCTGGGTGGTGTCGCGCAACGGCGCCCTCTACGCGGCCGAGTACGGCTGGGACGAGTCGTACGAGGCGCTGGTGGCGCGGATCGTCGCCGACTACGTCGACCACCGCGACCCGGAACGCGAGGCGTGCTGGATCGCCGAACGCGCCGGCGTACCGGTCGGCAGCGTGTTCTGCGTACGCGCCGACGAGCCGGACACCGCGAAGCTGCGGCTGCTGCTGGTCGAGCCGTCCGCCCGCGGGCTCGGCATCGGCGCCCGCCTCGTCGACGAGTGCCTCCGGTACGCGACGCGCGTCGGGTACCGGCGCATGGTGCTGTGGACCAACGACGTGCTCACCGCGGCGCGCCGGATCTACACCCGGGCCGGGTTCGAACTGGTCGACGCGGAGAAGCACCACAGCTTCGGGCACGACCTGGTCGGCGAGACCTGGGCGCGACCGCTCGGGGGTGACTGACCATGGGCGGGCTGCTGTTCACCGCCGGCATCGCCGTACTGCTCGGGCTGGCGCAGTTGCTCGGACTCGCCGCGGACTCCCGTGACGGCCGCGACTGGCACCCCCGCGAACCGGAGCACCGCGCGGACGTCGTACCGCTGCGTCCGAGGCGGCACCGCCCCGCCGCATGACGACACGGCACCGTCCCGCGGCGTGACGTCACCGCGGGGCGGGATGCCTGGCGTACCAAGGGATCAGGGGGTTGCGGCGGCGGCGCGGGCGGCGTCCGCGGCCTGCTTGCGGGCGACGCCGTCGCGGTTGTCGTACCGGCGGAAGCTGGGCAGCGCGAACGCGAGCACGAGCGTACCGAGGACGCACAGGATGCCGCCGGACACGATCGAGCCGGTGACGCCGGTGAACCGGGCGACGAGGCCGCCGCGCAGGTTGCCGAGCGACGGGCCGCTGGAGTAGCTGAGCATCTCGACGCCGGCGAGGCGACCGCGCAGGTGGTCGGGGATGGTCTGGTTCCACACCATGCCCCGGAACATGCCGCTGACCTGGTCGGCGGCGCCCGCGACGACCAGGCACGCGAGGGCCAGCCACAGCGACGGCGACAGCCCGAAGCCCGCGATCGCCGCGCCCCAGCACCCCGCCGCGACCACGATCGCCACCCCGTGCCGGTGTACCCGGCCGGTCCAGCCCGAGGTGAGCGACGCGGCGAGACCGCCGACCGACTCCGCCGTGTACAGCATCCCGAGTACGGTCGGGCCGCCGAGACGGTGCGCCACGAACGGGTACAGGGCCAGCGGCATGCCGAAGAACATCGCGTTGATGTCCACCAGGTACGTGCCAAGCAGTTCCTTGCGGCTCGCCGCGTACCGGAGGCCGACGAGGATGCCGCGCACGCTGGGGCGGTCCGCGTCCGGCGGCGGCGGGACCGCGCGTACGGCGACGAGGCAGCCCAACGACACCGCGAACGTCACCAGGTCCAGCCCGTACGCGAAGGGCAGGCCGGCCCAGGCGATCAGCGCGCCGCCGAGCAGCGGCCCGATGAGCGAGCCGATGGTGCTGCGCATGGAGGTGAGCGCGCTGGCCGCGGGGATCTCGTGCGGCGCCACGAGCCGCGGCACCATCGAGTCGAGTGCGGGCCGTTGCAGCCCGTCGAGGGTGGCGATCAGCGCGGCGACCACGTACAGGATCCAGAGCAGAGGGTGCGGCAGCAGCGCGTTCACGACGAGGGCCGCGGTGAGCACGGTGAAGCCGGCCTCGGCCGCGAGTACCAGCTTGCGCCGGTCGAGGTAGTCGGCGAGTGCGCCGCCGACCAGCGCGGTGACCAGCAGCGGCGCGAACTCGACGACACCGAGCAGGCCGACCAGCAGCGGCGCGTTCGTCAACGTCGCCACCTGGTACGGGATGGCGATGTACGTGACCATCGAGCCGAGGAACGTCACCGCC
Source organism: Actinocatenispora rupis (assembly GCF_016861975.1). Classification (GTDB taxonomy): domain Bacteria; phylum Actinomycetota; class Actinomycetes; order Mycobacteriales; family Micromonosporaceae; genus Actinocatenispora; species Actinocatenispora rupis. The sequence continues at coordinate 47,205 of NZ_BOMB01000038.1, forward strand.
GACGCCACGTACGACAGGCGGAAGTCGCGCGAGGTCCGCAACGGGGTCAGGTCGAGCGCCCAGCGGCGCGCAGCGGTCACGAGTCCGCATCGTCTCCCTACGGCGGCGCGGGTGTCGATCGATTTTGTGGTGGGGCTCTCCCGATACCGACTTGCCGGGCGGCCAGTAGGTGGCCGTACCCTGATTCCGCACCCTGATTCCGCGCGTCACGCACCCCGCGCCCCTTTTCCGTACCCCCATCGGGAGAACCATGTCCACCGCCACCGCGCCCTCCGGGCAGGACACCTGGGAACGGCCGAAACTGTCCTCGGCCGGCATCTGGGTGATCGTCATCGGCCTCATGCTCGGGATGCTGCTGGCCGCGCTCGACCAGACGATCGTGGCCACCGCCCTGCCGACCATCGTCGGCAAGCTCGGCGGCCTGGAGCACTACTCGTGGGTGACCACCGCGTACCTGCTCACGTCGACCGCGTCGACACCGCTCTACGGCAAGCTCTCCGACCTGTACGGTCGGCGCCCGCTCATCCTCGTCTCGATCGGCCTGTTCCTCGCCGGCTCGCTGCTCGCCGGCATCTCGCAGAACATGACCGAGCTGATCTTCACCCGCGGCCTCCAGGGCCTCGGCGGCGGCGGGCTGATGACGCTGGCGTTCACGATCATCTCGGACATCGTGCCGCCGCGGGACCGCGGCAAGTACCAGGGTGTGTTCGGGGCGGTGTTCGGGCTGTCGTCGGTGGCCGGGCCGCTGGTCGGCGGCTACTTCGCGGACCACAACTGGCGCTGGATCTTCTACATCAACCTGCCGCTCGGCATCGCCGCGCTCATCGTGATCAACATCGTGCTGCGCAAGGTGCCGCACCGGAAGGCCAGCCACCGCATCGACTACCTGGGCGCCGCGCTGCTCGTCGCGTCCGTCGTCTGCCTGCTGCTGATGACCACCTGGGGCGGCAACGAGTACGCCTGGGCCTCGCCGACGATCATCGGCCTCGGCGCCGCCGGCGTACTCCTCGCCGTGGCGTTCTGCGTGGTCGAGGCGCGGGCGGCCGAACCGATCCTGCCGCTCGGCCTGTTCCGGCGGAAGACGTACACGCTGTCGATCGTGGCGTCGTTCATCCTCGGCGCCGGCATGTTCGGCTCGATCATGTACATGCCGATGTACCTGCAGATCGTCCGCGGCAACTCACCGACGACGTCCGGCCTGCTGATGCTGCCCATGATGGTCGGCGTACTGGTCACGTCCGTGATCGGCGGGCGCATCATCTCCAAGCTCGGCAAGTACAAGTGGATCACGGTGGCGGGGACGGTCGTGATGGCGGCCGGGATCGCGCTGTGCGCCACGATGAAGGTGGACACCGCGATGGGTGTCATCTTCCTGTTCCTGGTGATCATCGGGGTCGGGCTCGGCATGTGCATGCAGCCGATGGTGCTGGCCGCGCAGGACGGGCTGGCCCCGCACGAACTCGGCGCCGGTACCGCGTCGATGACGTTCCTGCGGCAGCTGGGCGGGTCGTTCGGGGTGGCGGCGTTCGGTGCGGTGATGACCGCGCGGCTCAACCACTGGATGGGCGACCTGATGCCGCCGGCGACGGCGAAGCTGAAGGGCCAGATCGCCGCCTGGATGCGCGACCACCCGGGGCAGCCGCTGCCGAAGTCGCTGTCCGTACCGCACGGTGGTGGTGGCGGCGGCATCGACGCGAGTTCGCTGCGCGACCCGAAGATGATCCAGGCGCTGCCGGCGCCGATCCGGGACGCCGTGCACCTCGCGTTCACGCACACGCTGTCGACGCTGTTCGTCGTGTCCGCCGCCGTCGCCGTACTGGCGATCGTGGTGACGCTGTTCCTGCCGAACCACGAGCTGTCGTCGTCCGCGCCGGTGGACGACCCGGAGGCGCAGGCCGCCGCGCTCGGCTGACCGGACCTGCCGGCCGGGCATCCGACGCCCGGCCGGCAGCTACCGGAATGTGACGCCGGACACTAGCCTGGCGATCATGCGGAGCACGATGCAGGACGGGCCGCTCCGGCTGGCCCGCATCCTCGAACACGGCAGTACGGTGCACGGCGCCACCGAGGTCGTCACGTGGACCGCCGACGGCCCACGAACCACCACGTACGCCCAGGTCGGGCGGGACGCGGCGCGGCTCGCGCACGCGCTGCGCGAGCTGGGCGTCACCGGCGACCAGCGGGTCGGCACGTTCTGCTGGAACAACGCCGAACACCTGGTCGCGTACATGGCGGTGCCGGCGATGGGTGCGGTGCTGCACCCGCTCAACATCCGGCTCCCCGCCGAGCAGCTCGTGTACGTGGCGAACCAGGCCGAGGACAGGGTCGTCCTCGTCGACGGCACGCTGATCCCGGCGCTCGCCCGCGTACTTCCCCGGTTGACGACCGTGGAGCACGTGATCGTCGTCGGCGCCGGGGACACGACGCCGCTCGCGGACAGCGGCAAGACGCTCCACTCGTACGAGGAGTTGCTCGCGGGGCGGCCCGAGACGTTCGACTGGCCGGACGGGGACGAGCACGACGCCGCCGCGATCTGCTACAGCTCCGGGACGGTCGGCAACCCCAAGGGCGTCGCGTACTCCCACCGGTCGATCTGGCTGCACTCGATGCAGGTCGGGATGGCCGAGTCGTTCGGGTTCTCGCCGCTGACCCGGTCGCTCGTGGTGGTGCCGATGTTCCACGTGATGGCGTGGGGCATCCCGCACGCGGCGTTCATGAGCGGGGTCACGCTGATCATGCCGGACCGGTTCCTCCAGCCGGAACCGCTGGCCGCGATGATCGCCGCCGCGAAACCGACCCACGCCGCGGCCGTACCGTCGATCTGGACCGGGCTGCTGGCGCACCTGAACGCGTACCCGACCGACACGTCGTCGCTGTCAGAGGTGATCGTCGGCGGGTCCGCCTGCCCCGAGGCGCTGATGCGCGGCTTCGACGAGCACGGCATCCGCATCGTGCACGCGTGGGGCATGACGGAGACGTCGCCGCTCGGTTCGGTCGCCCGCCCGCCGGTCGGCGTGACCGGCGCCGACGAGTGGCGGTACCGGCTCACCCAGGGACGCGTACCGGCCAGCGTGCAGGCGCGGATCGTCGGGCCGGACGGCAGGGTCGCGCCCAACGACGGCGAGGCCGTCGGCGAGCTGGAAGTACGCGGGCCGTGGATCACCGGGCGCTACCTCGACTCCGACGAGCCCGACCCGGACCGCTTCGACGACGGCTGGCTGCGTACCGGGGACGTCGGCACGCTCACCGCCGACGGGTACCTGACGCTCACCGACCGGGCCAAGGACGTGATCAAGTCCGGCGGCGAGTGGATCAGTTCGGTCGAACTGGAGAACCACCTCATGGCGCACCCGGCCGTACTGGAGGCCGCGGTCGTCGGCGTACCGGACCCGCGCTGGGAGGAACGGCCGCTGGCCAGCGTCGTACTCCGGGAGGGTGCCACGGCCACGCCCGCCGAACTCCAGGCGTTCCTCGCCGAGCGGATCCCGCGCTGGCAGCTGCCGGAACGCTGGACGTTCATCACCGAGGTACCGAAGACGACGGTCGGCAAGTTCGACAAGAAGGTCCTGCGCGCCCGGTACGCCGCGGGCGAGCTGACCGTGGACAACCTCCGGGAAACCACCTGAGCGGAACGGGGGTACCGATCCGGGTCGTCACGGATGGTCGTGACGACCCGGCCGTTCCTACGCTCCACGCATGACCTCGATCCCCACCCCCGCCCCGGTCGCGCCGCCCCGCCCGGCCTCGATCGCGCTGGTCGCCGCGCCCGCGCTGTGGTTCGCCGGCTGGGCCGTCATGCGGCTGCGTACCGGCTCCGGCCCCGGCGTCGCGTGGACCACCGCGCACTCGCTGTGGATCGTGACGTTCGGCCTGTTCGCGGTCGGCTGCGTCGGACTCGCCCGCCTCGCCGGTGGACGTACCGCGGCGGTCACCGCGGCCGTGGTGGCGCTCGCCGGCGCCGTTGCCACCGGCGTACAGATGGTCGTGGACCTGGCCGTCGGGTTCGCCCCCGACCAGACCACCATGAGCGCCCGGTACGACAGCGTCTTCGCCGTCCCCGGGGTCAAGCTGATCTGCTACGACCTCGGCCCCGTCGTCTTCTACGTCGGGCTGCTCGCCCTGCTGGTCGTCGCCGCGGTACGCCGGGCCGCACCCGCAAGGCTCGTCGTACTCGCCGGCGTCGGCATCGTCGCCGCGGGCGTCGGCCACGGCCTCCCCGGCGTACTCCGGATCGTGGAAGGCATCGGCGCGCTGCTCATCCTCGCCGCCCTCGCCGGCATCGTCCGGGCCCGCCGCACCGGCACGCCGCGCCCCTGACCCGACCCGGACACGACTCGGGGCCGTCGGCACCCGCCGACAGCCCCGCAGTACGCAGAAAACGGCTCAGTGACCGGGGAACGGGTGCACGCCCGGGTCGTGGTACTCGCCGCTCGCCACGGCCTCCTTGTACCGGCCGAACGAACGCTCGATCTCCGCCTCCGCCTCGGACCGCCCCACCCAGGACGCGCCCTCGACGCTCTTGCCCGGCTCCAGATCCTTGTACACCTCGAAGAAGTGCTGGATCTCCAGCTTCTCGAACTCCGGCAGGTGGTGCACGTCGCGCAGGTGGTCCTGCCGCGGGTCACCCGCCGGCACGCAGACGACCTTGTCGTCCGGCCCCTTCTCGTCCGTCATCCGGAACATGCCGATCGCCCGGCACTTGATCAGGCACCCCGGGAACGTCGGCTCGCGCAACAGCACGAGCGCGTCCAGCGGGTCACCGTCCTGCCCCAGCGTCGTCTCGACGAACCCATAGTCCGCCGGGTACTGCGTCGCGGTGAACAGCGTCCGGTCCAGGCGGATCCGGCCCGACTCGTGATCCACCTCGTACTTGTTGCGCTGCCCCTTGGGGATCTCAATCGTGACGTCGAACTCCACGCCCCGGTCCTCCATTCGCTCCCGGCGACAGGCCGGCACCGGCCAGAATGACTGTTCAGCTCGCGACGGCGCGGGCACATCCGCCCGGTACGGCTGAGGTACGCCACGACACCGGCCCCGGTGCCGGCCGTCACTCAGTACCGGTCCAGTAGTGTCGCGCAGGCGTACCGGGGAGGCGTGGGGAGGGCCATGTGACGAGGGATTGCACACATCTGAACGGTCACTCCCCGGACGACCCGGACGATTCCACCACCTCTGCGTCACCGTACGACACCGCACCGCACACCGGCCCGGACACATCGTCCAAATCCGACCCCGCCCCCTCAACCCCCTCCGCCCCGTCCTCCACCGACTCCGCATCTTCCTCCGACTCCACGTCTTCCTTCGGTACTGAAGGGCCATCCGGCGCTGAAGACGCCTCCTCCGCTGCTGCTTCCTCGGGCTCCGCGTCATCCTCCGCCGATTCCGCGGGGGGTTCGTCCGGCGCCAGCCAAGATTCGTCCGGCGCCGCCGGTGACGATTCCGGGGAACGGTCCAGAGCCGAGTCGTCGGGTGCCGAGCCGGGTGATGCCGAGGCCGACCCGGCACGACCCGATTCCGAGCCCGCCGCCGATTCCGGCCCATCCGAGGACTCCGCAGCCGCAGTGACCGACACGCCGCCGCACGCCACCTCTGACACCGCGCCGCCCCCCGACGTTCCGCCCGCTGAGGCGAGCAGCACGGCCGACTCCGGGCAGGGCATCGATTCCGGTTCCGACGCCGCTTCCGGTTCCGACGCCGCTTCCGGTTCCGACGCCACATCTTCTGGTTCCGGCGCCACGCCCGGTTCCGGCGTCGATCCCAACTCCGACGACGCGTCCGGCTCGGACGGGGCTGCGGGCTCGGATCGCGCTCGCGACCTCGATGAGGCTTCCGCCTCCGAAGGCGCTCGCGATCTCGATGCCGGCTCGGGCCTGGATTCCGGCTCTGACTTCGCTCACGCTCGGGACGATGCTTCGGACTCCGGTACCGCTCCCGGTTCGGACGTGACGGACCTGTCCGCGGCCAGTACCGGTTCGGCCGGCTCGGCGACGCCGTCCGGGGCCGATCCGGTGCAGGCCGACGATGCGGGCGCCGACGGGGCCGGCGACGACGCGGGGCTGCCCGTGGACAGTACGGCGGACCGCGGGAGCGTGGACGCCACGGCGGACGAGGCCGGATCCGTTGCAGCGGAAGGTAAGCAGCCTACGTCCCCGGACGACACCGCCGTCGCGGAGGGCTCGACCGACGACGCCACCGGATCCCGTTGGTACGAAACGGATTCTGCATCGGACGAACCGGGCGACCGGTCAACCGCCACGGACGGGGAACGGTCCGACGACCCCGACACGGGCGCGGACGGGTCCGATCCGTTGGCGTACAAGGGAACCAGCTCTGCCGGCGAGTCCACAGAACGCGGCGCGGAGACCGAAGAGGCACGGCCGGAGGGCGTCGAACCGACGGTCGTCGGCGCCGAGGCTGGCGCCGGCGTCGCGGACGGCTCCGCGATCGATGGCGGGGCTGCGGATCCGGCCGCACCGCACGGCGACGGCAGCGGTTCGGCGGCCACCGATCGCGACAACGGTTCCTCGGACGGCGCAGGAGTCGACAGTCCCTCGGACGGCGCGGGAGTCGACGGTGTCCCCGGCGACCTCTCGGCTGGTACCGGCTCGGGCGCGGCGAGTGACGACGCGGCGGGCGAGGTCCCAGGCTCCGCCGACGGCGATGCGGACACCACCGACGAGCGCCGGATCGTTGCCACGACAGGGAAAGCAGCCTCCGGGTACGACGACTCCGCGACTGCAGGCCCTGCGTCGGCGGACGAGAACACGGGAGCGGCGGGCGGCTCGCCGGCGCAGTACCCGGGTGGCGGGCCGGACATCGGTGCCACGCAAGCGATCCCCGTCGTACGCGGGGGTGAAGCCGGCGCACGGTCGACCGCGCGTGACGACGCCGGGGCGGGGACCGACCCGGACAGGTACGAGGGATCCGGTGCGGCGGCGCGGAACGGCGACGCCGCGGCCCGGTCGGAGCGTCCGGCCTGGCCGGTCGACCCGGACGCGACCCAGGTCATCCGGCTGCCCAGGGACGAGCCCGCCACGGCACAGGCCGACCAGCCCACTGCGCCGACCGACCTCGACTCGACGCAGATCATCCGGCTGCCCCGGGAGTCGGACGGCGATCGGCCGCCCGCCGACCCCGACGCTACGCAGTCCATGCAGTTGCCCGAGGACGAGCCCGCGGATCTGGACTCGACGCAGGTCATCCGTCTGCCCGACGACGATGCCGGGGCACCGCAGACCGACGAACCGGCACCGGCCGACCTCGACTCGACCCAGGTCATCCGGCAGCCCGACGACGAGCCCGACTCAGCACGGCCCGACCTCGACTCGACCCAGGTCATCCGGCTGGAAGAGGACACACCAGCGAAGCCGGACGGTCCAACGAACCTGGACTCGCCCCAGGCCATTCGACGCGACGACGACGCAGCCGCCCCGGCGGATCCTGACTCGACCCAGATCGTGCGGCTGCCCGACGATGTCGAGGCGCCACAGGCCGACGAGCCGACACGAGCCGATCTCGACTCGACCCAGGTCATCCGGCTCGACGAGGACGCAGCGGCGAAGCCGGACGGCCCCGCCGACCTGGACTCGACGCAGGTCATCCGGCTGCCCAAGGACGGGCCCGGCACCGAACCGAACGACAAGCCAGCCGACCCCGACTCGACCCAGGTCATCCGGCTCGACGAGGGCACACCGGGCGACGGGAAGCCGGCGGAGGAGCCGACACAGCATCTCGCGCCGCCGCCCGACAAGGACACGGACGCGACGCAGGCGATCGAGCGGCCGGCGGGCGAGCCGCGTACGCCGGTCGATCCGGACGCGACGACGGTCATCCGGTTCCCGGACCGGGCGGCGAAGGCACCGGACACCGAGCGGGAGGACGGCGACGAGCCGGCCGGGACGCGTCCCGACGATCCGGACGCGACGCAGGTCATCCGCCTGCCCAGGAACGACGACGGCAGTACGCGGTGGCCGGACTGGCCGGTCGCCAAGCCGTCCGGGCCGTCGACGGCGCCCGAAGCTCCGACGTCCGGTCCGTCGACGCCGTCCGGCCCGTCAGCGTCACCGTCGACCCCGCCCGGCACACCGGCGTCCGGTCCGTCCACGCCGTCCGGCCCGACAGCGCCACCGTCCGGGCCGCGGGTACCGGGGAACGACGAGACGCAGCGCATCCCGCGCCAGACCGCGCCCGGGCAGCGATCGACCCCGACCCCACCCGGTACTCCGCCGGCACGGCCCGCGGCGAGGCCGGCCGCTGCGCCGGGAGTACCGGGGGTTCGGCCGGAAAGCCGTGCGGCGCAAGGGAACGCGAGCCCGCCCGAGCCTCCGACGGTACGGCTGAGTCATGCTCCGGTGTTGCCGCCCGCCCCGCCACGGGAGCCGGCACCGGCCATCCCCGCGCCGGCGCACGGCCGGTCGCGGGGGCTGCTGATCGGCGTGCTCGCTGCCCTGGGCGTACTCGTGCTGCTGGCGGGCGCGCTCGCGGTGTTCCGGCCGGGCCCGGTCGAACGACTGTTCGCGGACGGTACGTCGCCGTCGCCGTCGCCCTCCACCGCCGGCCCGTCCCCCGTACTCCAGCCGGCCGTCGGAGCGGCGGCCCCCACCCCCGAGGGTGTCGCCCGCGAACTCGCCCCGCTGCTCAAGGACTACCGGCTCGGCGACCGGGTCGCCGTGTCCGTGGTCGACGTCGCCACCCACAGCTCCCTGTACGGAGCCACACCCAACGCCCCGGAACTCCCGGCGTCCGTCACGAAACTGGTCACCGCGTCCGCGGCGCTGCACGTACGCGGGCCCGACTACCGGCTGACGACGCGGGTGGTGGCCGGCAGCAAGCCCGGCGAGGTGATCCTCGTCGGCGGCGGCGACCCCACCCTCGCCACCAACGACCACAGCATCTACCCGCAGGCCGCCCGGCTGGACAAGCTCGCCGACCAGGTCAAGAAGGCCCTCGGCGGAGTACGGCCGACCCGCGTCCTCGTCGACTCCTCCCTGTACTCCGGCGGTCGCCTCGGCCCCGGCTGGGACTCCGACATCGTGAGCGGCGGCGACGCCGCACCGATCGCCCCGGTGATGCTCAACTCCGGCCGGATCGACCCCGACGGCGCCACCAGCGCCCGCTCCACCGAACCCGACCTCGACGCCGGCCGTAAGCTCGCCGAACTCATCGGCGCACCCCAGCACACCGTCACGCACACCACCGCGGCGACCGGGGCGAAGCAACTCGGCGCCGTACAGTCGCCGCCGCTGCTGCACCTCGTCGAGATGATGCTCCAGCGCAGCGACAACGTCATCGCCGAAGCGCTCGCCCGGCAGGTCGCACTCGCCCGCAACCAGCCCGCCACGTTCGCCGGTGGCGCCGCCGCCACCATCGCCGTCATGCACGACCTCGGCCTGCCCGTCAACGAGATCCGGCTCTCCGACGGCAGCGGACTCTCCCGCCGCAACCGCATCTCCCCCGAATTCCTCACCGACCTCCTCGCCACCGTCACCGACGGCAAACACCCCCGACTGTGGCCCGTGTACACCGGGATGCCCGTCGCCGGATACACCGGCACCCTGTCCGACCGGTACGTCGAAGGCTCCGACCGGTCCGCCGCCGGACTCGTACGCGCCAAGACCGGCTCCCTCAACGGCACCAGTACGCTCGCCGGACTCGTCATGGACGCCGACGGGCGACTGCTGGCGTTCGCGATGATGGCCGAAGGTACCGGCGACAACATCTCGGCCGAGGCTGCGCTCGACGACGCGGCGACGGCACTTGCCGGGTGCGGGTGCCGCTGAGGGCCGTCTCGGGGTGGGGTGTGGCGGCGTGGCGGTGACCGCGTCGGAGTTGATGATCTTGGCGCCGCTGAACCACATTGTTCAACAAGTCACCAATTGAACAATGAGACAATTGACTTGTTGAACAATGACACAATTGGACAATGCCCGAAACGCGGCAAAAGTCGTCCAACCTCGCAGCCCAGCGACACACCCACACCCCCAGACCCCGAGTCCGCATCTGCCCGACAAGCCCAACCATCCCCACACCTCGTCGGGTACCCGACGGGCCCGGCCGCGGCGATGTTGGGCGTGGGCACCCGCCGACACGTACCGTTGGACCATGACGCAGTTTGTGGACTGGGACCTCGCGGTCGCGACCGCCGGGACCATCTCGAAGGCGGGGCCACGGGTCAGCTACGACGAGGCGGCCGAGGTCGTCGGGGAGCTGCGTCGCCTGACGGACGAGGCGGCCGGGCACGTGGTGCGGACGACCGGGTTGGACAGCAAGGTGAGTCATCCGCCGGTGCGGGTGGTGGACCGGGCGGACTGGGCGAGCACGAATCTGTACGGCTTGCGTGACGTGATGACGCCGTTGATGGAGCGGGCGTTGGCGGGTCGTGAGCCGAGTGCGTTGGCGCAGTCGGTGGGGTCGCGGTTGACGGGCGTGCAGGCGGGCACGGTCCTGGGGTACTTGTCGGGCAAGGTCCTGGGGCAGTACGAGGTGTTTTCGGGTGAGCCGGGCAATCTGCTGCTGGTGGCGCCGAACATCGTGGAGGTGGAGCGCCGGCTCGGCGCGGAGCCGCACGATTTCCGGCTGTGGGTGTGCCTGCACGAGGTGACGCACCGGACGCAGTTCACGGCGGTGCCGTGGCTCCGGCAGTACTTCATGGATCAGGTCGGCGAGTTCGTGGACGCGGCGCGGGCGGATTCGGAGCAGCTGGTGGACCGGATCCGGCGCGGGGTGGCGTCGTTGGCGGATGCGGTGCGGTCGCCGGAGAGTCGGGCGAGTGTGCTGGATCTGGTGCAGACGCCGGCGCAGCGCGAGGTCGTGGACCGGCTGACGGCGTTGATGACGTTGTTGGAGGGGCACGCGGACTACGTGATGGACGCGGTGGGTCCGCGGGTGGTGCCGTCGGTGGAGGAGATCCGGAGCAAGTTCAACCGGCGGCGCGAGGCGGCGAATCCGGTGGAGCGGGTGATCCGCAAGCTGCTCGGCATCGACGCGAAGATGCGGCAGTACGCCGAGGGCAACAAGTTCGTGACGGCGCTGGTGGACCGGGTCGGCATGGATGGTTTCAACCGGATCTGGTCGTCGGCGGACACGTTGCCGCTGCTGGCGGAGATCACCGACCCGGACGCGTGGCTGCGCCGGGTGCACGGCGCCGACGCCTGACGGCGGGCATGGCGCGGGTTCCGGGGGCGACGGCTGCGGTCCGCCGTGCCGTACGGCGGGTGGTGGCGGACGCGGACGGCACGGTGCTGGTGGCCTGTTCGGGTGGCGCGGATTCGTTGGCGTTGGCTGCTGCGACGGCGTTCGTGGCGCCCCGGGCGGGGTTGCGGGCGGGCCTGGTGACGGTGGATCACGGCTTGCAGGAGGGTTCGGCGGCGCGGGCCGCGGGTGTGGCGGGGTGGGCGCGGGCGGCGGGTCTGGCGCCGGTCGAGGTGGCGACGGTGGCGGTGGGCCGGGCGGGTGGTCCGGAGGCCGCGGCCCGGTCCGCGCGGTACGCGGCGCTCGACGACGCCGCCGACCGGCTCGATGCCGTGGTGCTGCTGGGGCACACCCGCGACGACCAGGCCGAGACGGTACTCCTGGCGTTGGCGCGGGGTGCGGGTCCGCGGGGGCTGGCCGGGATGGCGGCGGCGCGCGGTCGGTACCGGCGGCCGTTGCTGGATCTGCCGCGGGCGACGACGGCGGCGTCGTGTGCGGAGTTGGGCCTGATCCCGTGGGAGGACCCGCACAACACCGACCCGGCGTACGCGCGATCCCGGTTGCGGTCGGCGATGGACGAGCTGGAGTCGTTGCTGGGCAAGGGTTTCCGGACGAACCTGGCCCGTACGGCGGGGTTGGTGGCAGCGGACTGCGCGCTGCTGGACGAGCAGGCCGCCACCCTTCTGTCCACTGTGGACACCGGTACCGGGTTGGACGTGGCGGCGCTGGCGGCGGCACCGGCGGCGTTGCGTACCCGGGTGTTGCGGGCCTTCGCGCTGCGGTTGGGGGCGCCCGGCTCGGCGCTGACCGCGGCGCACGTCGCGTCGCTGGACGCGCTGCTCACCGACTGGCACGGCCAGGGCCCCGTGTACCTGCCGGGCGCGATCACCGTGCACCGCCGCGCCGGCCTCCTCAGCCCCTGACCGTGGTACGCGGGCGGTCCCAGCGGGCGCCGTTGGTCCAGTACCGGTGGATCTCCTCCAGGGGGCGGCCCTTCGTCTCGGGCGCGAACCGGACGACGAACGCCAGCGCCGCGGCGCAGAGTACGAAGAAGATGCCGAAGGTGGTGGCGCCGCCGAGCGCGGTCAGCGCCGACAGGAACGTCATGGTGATGACGAAGTTGGCGAGCAGGTCCACGGCGAGGAGGGTGGACGCGCCGGTGGAGCGCAGTGGCGCGGGCAGGGCCTCGGAGGCGTAGACCCAGACGAGGGAGCCGAAGCCGGCGGAGTAGCCGATGCGGAAGACGATGACGCCGAGGACGGCGATCGCCGCCGGTACGCCGGGTCCGACGCCGAGGCCGAAGACGAGCGCGAGGACCACGTTCGCGGCGGCCATCAGGCTGATGCCGGTGATGAGGGTGGGCCGGCGGCCGGCGCGTTCGACGAGGAACAGCGCGGTGATCTCGCCGATGATCGCGGCGAGCTGCACCAGCGAGGTCACCAGGATCGCGGACCGGTCGCTGGTGAACCCGACCGCCTTGAAGATCATCGGACTGTACGCGACGATCGCCGCGATTCCGGTGATCTGTACGAAGAAGCCGAGGCCGACGACGAACACCCCGGCCCGCCGGAACGGTCGCCGGAACAGGTCCCGGAACGTTCCGCGGTCGTGGGCGGCCAGCGCGGCGCGGATCTCGGCCAGCTCGGTCGCCGCCTCCTCCGCCGACCGGGTACGCCGCAGCGCCGCCGCCGCGGCCTCGATGTTGCCGCGCATCACCTGCCAGTGCGGGGTTTCCGGCAGCCGCGCGACGAGCAGCGTGACCAGTACGGCGGGGATGCCGGAGACGCCGAGCATCCAGCGCCACGCACCCGCGCCGGACAGCGCCAGATCGGTGAAGTACGCGGAGGCGATGCCGAGGGTGGTGGCGAGCTGGTAGGTGACGAGGAGCCGGCCACGGATGCGTACCGGGGCGGACTCGCCGACGAAGATCGGCGCGGCGACGATCGACACGCCGACCGCGACGCCGAGCAGGAACCGCGCCACCAGCAGCACCGGGTACGTCGGCGCGAAGCCGCTCGCCGCCGCGAACACCGCGTACCCGCAGGCGACGGCGACCATGGTACGGCGGCGGCCGAGCTGGTCGCAGAGGCGGCGAGCGGCGAGCGCGCCGAGGATCGAGCCGACGGTGACGGCCGCGGTCACCATCTCCTGGTCGAGCGTGCTCAGGCCGAAGTCGGTCTTGACGAAGAGCAGCGCGCCGGCCATGGCGCCGGTGTCGTACCCATAGATGAGGCCGACCGCGGCGGCGGCGAGCCCGACGAAGGCGGCGACGAACGTCGGGCGTCGGCCGGGCGGTACGGGCCGGGCGGCGCGCGGTTCGGCGGTCATGGCGTCCTCGATTCGCTCTCCCGGACCACTGTCGCCCGGTCTCCGGCGCACCGTCGAGCCGGCGGGGCGGGGCAGCGACCGACGTCACGGTGTGTGTCTGGGCCAGTGTCGAGGCGGCCTATTTTTCTGACAAGTAGTTGTACATAATTAGTTTGTCATCGCGTCGCCCCATGGTGATCACCCCGTGGTACGGGCTAGATTGGCCGCCAGATTCTGCGTACTGAGTTGACGGAATGGGGGCCGGGGCGTGGACAACCGGGCCCACTTCCTGCGATTGGCGCACACCGAGCGCATCGTCGGCCTGCTCCGGCAGGGGCCGGTGAGCCGGGCCGAGCTGCAGGCGCGTACCGGGCTGTCGCGGGCGACGGTGTCGGCGATCGTGGCGGAGCTGCGCCGGGACGGCGTCGTCGCCGCCCGCCCCGACCCGCACGAACGCACCGGTCCGGGCCGTCCCGCCGAGCTGATCGGCCTCGCCGACCGCAACGCCCGTACGGTCGGGGTCGCGTTCTACCGCGACGGCCTGCGAGTCGCGCTCGGCGACGCGCTGCACCAGATCGTCGGCGTCGCCGAACGACCCTTCGCCCGGAGTACGGGGTGGGCGGAGCGGGGCGCGGTCGCCGTCGAGACGCTGCGCGAGCTGTGCGTGGAGTACGAGGTGACGCTCGCCGGGGTGGACGGCGTGGGGGTGGGGGTGGTCGGCCCGGTGGCACCGGGGCGGCTCGCCGGGCGCTGGCGGGTGGCGGTGGACCGGCTCGCCGAGGCCGTCGGCGCGCCGGTGTACGTGGACAACAACGTACGGCTGGCGGCGCTCGCGGAGACCATCTGGGGCGCCGCCGCCGGCCACGACTCCGCCCTGTACCTGCACGTCGGCGAGGGTGTCGGCGGCGGCCTGGTGCTCGGCGGACGGCTGTACCGGGGGGACAGCGGCGCGGCCGGCGAGTTCGGCCACGTGACCGTCGACCCGGACGGGCCGCGCTGCCACTGTTCCCGCCGCGGCTGCCTGGAGCTGTACGCGAACGTGCCGGCGATCCTGTCCGCGGCGGGGCGGAGGGGCGCGCGGGCCCGCGACATCGAGGCCGGGTACGGGCTGGCCGAGGCGCTCGCCGACCCGGCCGTCGACGCGGCGCTGCGGCGGGCCGCGGAACACGCCGGCACGGTGGTCGCCGCCGCGCTCGCCACCGTGGACGTACACCACGTGGTGGTGGGTGGGTTGTTCGCCGCGGCCGGCGAGCACGTCCGCCGCACCTTCGCCGACACCGTCCGCTCCCGGGTACTCGCCAGCGTCGCCGAACGGCTCCGGGTCGTACCGGCCGCGTTGGGTGCGCCGGGTGGCGCGCTCGGTGCCGTCGCGCTGGTGCACCACAGTTCCCCGCTGCTCACCGGGTACGAGCCGCTTCGCCACTCCATCACCGAAAGGCGTACCACCTGATGCCGCACAACGTGCTGTTCCTGATGACCGACCAGCACCGGACCGACGCGATCGGCTGCTACGGCAACCCGCACGCGCGTACGCCGAACCTGGACGGGCTCGCCGAGTCCGGCACGCTGTTCCGCAACGCGTTCACGCCCACCGCGATCTGTACGCCGGCGCGGGCGAGCCTGCTGACCGGGCAGGCGCCGTTCCGGCACCGGCTACTGGCGAACGCCGAGTGGAACACCGGCTACCTGACCGAGCTGCCGGAGGGTACGCCGACGTTCTCGGAAGCGTTGCGCGGCAACGGATACAACGTGGGGCTGATCGGCAAGTGGCACGTCGGCGAGCGGCTCGGCCCCGACGCGTACGGCTTCGACGGGCCGCACCTGCCGGGCGCGATGAACCCGATCCTGGCCAAGGAGTACAAGGCGTGGTTGGCGGAGCGGGGGCTGCCGGAGCCGGCGATCACCGATCCGGTGCGTGGGACGCTGCCCGGCGGTCGGCCCGGGCACCTGCTGGCCGGGCGGTTGCGGCAGCCGGTGGAGGCGACGTTCGAACACTTCCTGGCCGACCAGGCGATCGACCTGCTCCGCCGGTACGCCGCGGACGGGCGGCCGTTCCACCTGTCGCTGCACTTCTTCGGCCCGCACCTGCCGTACCTGATCCCGGACGAGTACTACGACCTCGTGGATCCGGCGACGGTGGAGCTGCCGGCGTCGTTCGCGGAGACGTTCGCGGGCAAGCCGGAGGTGCAACGCAACTACTCGACGTACTGGTCGGCCGACTCGTTCGACGCGGACGAGTGGCGCAAGCTGATCGCCGTGTACCACGGGTACGGGGCGATGATCGACGCGGAGATCGGCCGGGTCCTGGCCGTGCTGACCGAGCTGGGGTTGGACGACGACACGGCGGTGTTCTTCACCGCCGACCACGGCGAGTTCACGGGCGCGCACCGGCTCAACGACAAGGGCCCCGCCATGTACGACGACATCTACCGGATCCCGTTCCTGCTGCGGGTTCCGGGCGCCGCGGCCGGGCGTACCGACGAGCGGTTCGTGACGTTGACCGACGCGACCGCGACCATCCTCGACCTCGCCGGCCTCGACCCCGACCTGTGCCCCGACGCCCGCCCGGCCGGCTGCCCGCCCGACGGCCGCAGCCTCCTCCCCCTGGTACGCGACGAGCCGGTGGACGGCTGGCGGTCCGAGCTGGTCGCCGAGTTCCACGGGCACCACTTCCACTACCAGCAACGGATGCTGCGGGACGAGCGGTACAAGCTGGTCGTGAACGCCGAGTCGGTGAACGAGCTGTACGACCTGGTCGCCGACCCGTACGAGCTGGTGAACGTGTACCCCGCCCCGCACCTCGCCCCGGTACGCCGGGACATGCTGCGGCGGCTGCACACCGCGCTGACCGAGCGCGGCGACGACGTGTTCGCCCGGTGGATGCTCGCGATCAGCGACCTCGACGTACCGCTGGCGAACTCGTCCCGGTCCGACTTCGGCAGCCTGGAGTGACGTGAGGGCCCACGGCGTGGAAGACTCGCGGTCGTGATGCGCTACGACTGCCGCACCCTGGCCGAGCGGGACCAGGGCATCGCCGCCGCGGTGGAGGCCGTCAAGTCCGGCCAGCTCGTCGTCCTGCCCACCGGCACCATGTACGGGGTCGGCGCGAACGCGTTCGACGCCGACGCCGTCGCCGGGCTCCGTCGCCTCAAGGGCCACGGGCGGGACGTCGCGTCGCCGGTCATGGTCGGCTCCCAGCAGACCCTCGACGGTCTCGTACTCTCCCTGCCCCAGGCGGCGCGCGAGCTGGTCGAGGCGTTCTGGCCGGGCGAGCTCAGCATCATCGTCGAGCACGCGCCGAGCCTGTCCTGGGACATCGGCGACACCGACGGCACGTTCCTGGTGCGGCAGCCGCTGCACCCGGTGGCGCTGGAGCTGCTGCGCGAGACCGGGCCGATGGTCGTCGTCGGCGCGGCGCTCGCCGGCCAGACCCCGCCCACCACCGCCGAGCAGGCGCAGGAGCAGCTCGGCTCCGCGGTCAGCGTGTACCTGGAGGCCGGGCCGCACGGCGAGCCGGTGCCGTCGACGATCGTCGACTGCGCCGAGGACCCGCCGCTGCTGCTCCGGCCCGGCACCCTGACGTTCGAGACGCTGCGCGGCGTCGTACCGGAACTCTCGGAAAGTTCCTGACCCTGGCCTGTACCAGGCGGCACCCGTCGGCGACGATGGGTCCTCGGCCTCCCATCCCAGCTCGCGAACGGCGGAGAACGACGTGACGTACCCACCCGGTCAATACGGACAACCCGACCCGTACGGTCAGCAGCCCGGGTACGGCCAGCCCCAGCAGCCGTACGGCCAACCGCAACAGCCGTACGGGCAGCCGCCCGCCTCCGGCCAGCAGCCGTACGGGCAGCCGCCCGCCTCCGGCCAGCCCGCGTACGGTCAGCCCCCGGCCTCCGGCCAGCCGTACGGTCAGCCCGCGTCGGATCCGTACGGTCAGCCCGCGTACGGGCAGCCGCCGGTGTCGTCGCAGCCGGCCGACCCGTACGGGCAGCAGAGCGCCCCGCCCGGCTACGGCGCCCCGACCAGCGGCGCCGCCGGCTACGGCCAGCCCGGCTACGGCCAGCCGCAGCAGCCGGGCTTCGGCCAGCAGCCGGGGTACGGCCAGCCCGGGATGCCGCCGTACGGTGCGCCGCCGAAGAAGAAGTCCAACCTGCCGCTCGTCCTCGGCCTCGGTGGCGGCGGCGTCGCGCTGGTCATCGTCATCATCGTGGTCGCGGTGGTCGTGTTCAGCGGTGGCGGCGGGGCGAGCAGCCCGACCGACGCGGTCAGCACGTACCTGAACGCGGTGTTCAAGGACAAGGACGCCAGCGCGGCGAAGGACGTGCTGTGCGCCAAGGAGAAGAACACGACCGACGCCGACCCGGAGAAGGTCAGCGGCGAGATCGAGTCCGGCGCCGGTGGCAAGAGCGTCGACGTCACCTGGAGTACGCCGACCGAGTCGAGCCGCAGCGGTGACAACGCCGAGGTGAAGAACGTCCTGACGATGACGATCTCCGGCCAGGGCACCGACTTCGACACGACCTGGAAGGTCGTCAACGAGTCCGGCTGGAAGGTCTGCGACATGAACCTGGAGATGAAGAAGTAGCGGAAGCACCCGACAGCGGGTCCGTCCACACCGGGCGGGCCCGCTTCGTCACACCTGGCCCAGCGAACGGTCCGCCGGGGCCGGGCCGGTCGCGAGCTGCCGCGCCGCGCGTACCTCGGCGGCGATGGGGGCCAGTACCTCGTCGCGCGGGGTGGGGATCTCGTCCGGTGAACGCCGCTCCCGCAGCGCGGTCGCCAGGTCGCGCAGGTCCGCGACCAGCAGGTTCACCGAGTCGCTCGACGGCGGCCGCGGCCCACCGTCCGCGCCCCGCCGACCCGCCGGCGCGCCCTGCCGCGCCACGCCCTCCGCGCTCACCCGCGTACCCCCCGCCGCGGCCTCCGTCGGCTGTTCCCGCCCGTCGTCGTCCCCGGCCCGCTGCTCCTCGCCGGTACGGCGGCGCACGGCGGCCTGCGCGCGGGCCGCGTCCCGGGTACGGATGGCAACCTCGGTGACCGCGTCGACCGCCCGTTCGAGCTGCACGATCATCGGCCACCACGCCGCCGCCCGGGTACTCACCGGCGGTGGCTCGGCCAGCTTCTGCTGGAACGACGTGCGCACGTCCGACAGCGTCCGGTACGTGCGGCGGCGCTGCGCCCGGGCCGCGGACGTCTCCGCGCCGAACGCCTCCCGCAGGTACGTCGCGAGTTCGTCGACCGCGTCGGCGACCTGCGGGCCGAGGTGCACCCGCCACGTCTCCGGCCACAGCAGGTACCCGAAGACGAGGACGATCGCGCAGCCGGTGAGCGTGTCCAGCAGCCGGGTGACGACGATCTCCGGCCCCTGGTTGGCACCGAAGTCGACCAGGAGTACCGCGAGCGGGGTCAGGAAGATGGCGAACATGCCGTAGTTGCGGCCCATCACGATCGGCAGCAGCCCGGCGGCGACCGCGATGAACGGCAGCAGCCACGCGCCCTTCGGCACGACCACCAGCAGCCCGGCGCCGATGAGTACGCCGAGGAGGGTGCCGAGGCCGCGCTGCACCGCGCGGGCGAACACCGAGCCGAAGTCCGGCTTCAGCACGATCGCCACCGTCAACAGCACCCAGTACGAGCGTTCGAGGGGAAGCGCGCCGCGCAGGATCTCGGCGAGCGACATGCAGAGCACCAGCCGCACCGCGTACTGCCAGGTGGTGGGGCCGGTGAGGACCCGGTCGGTGAGGCGGATCAGGCGTTCGCGCGGGGTGGGCGGCAGCAGCGTCGTCTTCGCGGCCTCGTGGTCGGGCTTCAGGCGCTCGCGGACGTCGGCCATCCCGTTCCGCAGCGCCCGCAGCCGGTACGAGTCCGGGCTGCGCAGCGCGGCCGGCATCGGTGGCGGCGGCCGTTCCGCGCTGATCGCGTCCGCCACCGCCCGGATCCCCGCCGGTACGTCGGGCGGCACGCCGCGGCCGGAGTGCGCGATCGCGACGCTCGCCTCCACCACCGGTGTCGCCGCGTTGAGCAGCGCCGTCAGCTGCCGGAACGTCGGGTTGCGGCCGGCCGACCGGGACCGCCCCGACAGCAGCGCGTCGTACGCGGTGTTCATGGTGGTGGTGAGGCGTTGCCGGGCGTCGGCCATCCCGTCGGTACCGGTCGCGTCGAGCAGGTCGGCGACCCCGCGGTACACGTCGGCGACCGCCTCGCGCTCCGGCGTACGGGTGCCGCCGACGAGCGCGACGACCGTCGACAGCAGCATCGCCCACGCCGCGCCCACCAGGTACAGCACCGGCAGCAGCAGCGGCGGGAACGGGACGGTCAGCCCGGACGCGATCGACACGTACACGAGGAGTTGGAGGCCGGCCATCGACGTCGCCGCGTTGATCACCGACAGCAGCGCCGACGCCAGCGACGCCAGCGCCACCACCAACACGGACAACCATCCGGTACCGGCGGCCAGGTGCCCCAGGTACATGCCGACGGCGCCGGCGATCCCCGCACCGAGCTGGCGTACCAGGCGCATGCGGATCGGGCCGCCGCGGTCGGCGATCGACGCGGCCATCGCGCCCATCGCGGCGAACAGGCCGAGCGGCGGCTGGCCCACCGCGATGCCCACGGCCAGCGGGGTGGGGATCGCGACCGCCACCCGCACCACGTCTGGCCACGAGATCGCGGCCGGCTTCAACCGGACCAGTTCGACCATCCAGTCGGGGGCGGCCAGCTCGATCCGCTCCCGTACGCCGCGCACCGGCGCGTCCGCGTCGCTGGCCACGGTGTCCCCTCCGCGGTCGCCCATCCGGTGGTCCTCACCTCCCGTCCATGATCACAGAATCCGGCCGCGGGCGCGCCGCCAGCGGGCGCGCGGACCGTCCCGGCCGACCGCGCGCAGCCGCTGCTCCACCTCCGGCCGTACCCGGTGGGTGGTCATCACGAGCAGCTCGTCGCCGGCGCGTACCGGGGTGCGCTCGTGGGGTACGAACGCGCGGCCGGCGCGGACCACCATCGTGACCACGGCCGGGTCCGGCAGCCGCAGCTCCCAGATCTCCACGTTGCGCAGCCGGGACCGGGGCGAGACGACCACGTGAATCAGGTCCGCGTCCAGTACGTCCAGCGGCGCGGACTCCAGTTGCAGGTCGCGGGTCGGGTCGCGGGACACCAGCCCCAGCGCCCTCGCCACCGGCGCCAGCGTCGGCGCCTGTACCAGCGTGAACGCCACCACCAGGACGAACACGATGTTGAACAGCCGTTCGCTGCCCGACACCGCCGCCACCACCGGGAACGTCGCCAGTACGATCGGCACCGCGCCGCGCAGCCCCGCCCACGACAGCAGCGTCTGCTCCCGCCACGGCACCCGGAACGGCAGCAGCGACACCGCCACCGACGCCGGCCGCGCCACCAGCAGCAGTACCAGGCCGATCAGCAGCGCGGGGACGACCACCGCCGGCAGCTCGCCCGGCGACACCAGCAGCCCGAGCATCACGAACAGCCCGATCTGGGCGATCCAGCCCAGCCCCTCCGCGAACGACCGCACCGCCCGCCGGTGCGGCAACCCCGCGTTGCCGAGCACGATCGCCGCCAGGTACGCCGACAGGAAGCCGCTCGCGTGCACCGCACCCGCCGCCGCGAACGCCGCCAACCCCATCGTGAACGTGGCCAGCGGGTACAGGCCCGACGCCGGCAGCGACAACCGCCGCAGCCCGTACGCCCCGACCACGCCGAGGGCCAGCCCGATCACCGTGCCCGCCCCCAGCTCGTACGCCAGGTCGCGGAGGGCGGTGAGCGGCGTGTGCGCGGTGACCGGCACGCTGAACGCGAGTACCAGGATGACCGTCGGCGCGTCGTTGAAACCGGACTCCGCCTCCAGCAACCCGGACAACCGGGGCGGCAACGGCAGCGCCCGGAGTACGGAGAAGACGGCGGCGGCGTCGGTGGACGCCACCACCGCGCCGAGCAGCAGCGCGATCTGCAGCGACACCCCCAGCAGCAGCCACGCCCCGACCGCCGTCACCACGACGCTCACCACCACGCCGACCGTGGCGAGCGTCGCCGCACGCCCGAGTACGGGGCGGATCGTGTGCCAGTCCGTCGACAGGCCGCCGTCGATCAGGATCACCGCGAGCGCCGCGATCCCCAACGCCTGCGCCACCCGCGCGTCCGAGAACCGTACGCCGAGGCCGGATTCGCCCAACACCAACCCGATCCCCAGGTACGCCAGCAGTACCGGCAGACCCACCCGGCTCACCAGCCGCGCCGCCGCGATGCTCGCCACCACCACGAGCGCCGCGACGAGCAGCACCAGGTACAGCTCGTGCAGCGTCATGGAGGTCCCCTCGCCGTCGCGGTGAACCCACCGTACTGAGCGCGGGCCGTTCGTCCGGACGGAAACGACACCGTGCCGGTATGCGCGGATGGTCCGAACAGACGGTTCCGGACCCTCGTCACCGGCCGTAAATTCGAAGAAGGTCCGGCCGTGTCACGCGGCCGGAACGGCTCCGTAACAGCGCCTGGCGAGCATGCGTACGGCCGACACGGGCAGTGGGGAGGGAGCGTCGATGTTGACCAGGATGCGGATCAGGCTGCCGGACCGCCCCGGTGCGCTCGGCCGGGCCGCGGCCGCACTCGGCACCGTAGGAATCGACATCCACCAGGTGCAGGCCCTCGAACGCGCCGCCAACCGCGCCATCGTCGACCTCGTCGTCGCCCTGCCCGCCGCGATGCTCCCCGGCGCCGTCGCCCGGATCCTCGCCGAGATCCCCGGCGTACGCGTCGAAGGATCCTGGCAGACCAGCGACTCCCTCGACCTCGACACCGACATCGAAGTACTCGCCGAGACCGTCGCCAACCCCGGCCGCGCCCTGCACGTCCTCGTCGACGCCGCACCCAAACTCCTGCACGCCCACTGGGCCGCCGCCCTCGCCGTACCGGGCGGCGACGTCGTCCACGCCAGCTGGCGTACGCCCAAGATTGGGTCCGTCGAACTCGGCACCCTCCGGCCCCGCGCACTCACCGCACCCGACGGCAGCCGACTCGCGCTCGCGCCCCTCGGCAGCAGGTACGCCATCCTCGTCGGGCGGCGCAACGCTCCCCCGTTCCACCCCACCGAGCTGCGCAAACTGTCGGTCCTGGCGGACGCCACCGCCAGGGTACTCACGGGGGTGCCGGAGCAGCGGCGCGGCGGGCTGAGTCTGGTGAGGCCGTCGACGCAGGGGTGAGTGCGGGTCGGCGGGCGGCGGGGTGACGCCGATGGGCGGTACGACCGATCGTTGATCGATTGTCCAATCGTCTCATTGTTCAACTGTTGAATTGTTCAACTGTCCAATTGTTGAACAGTTGAACAGTTGAACAATGAGCCAGTACGAAACCGTGCGATCACCCCAAGCAACCGACCCCGTCGCTACACCGACCCGCCCAGTACGGCCCCCAACGCCGACCCGTCCGGTACTCCGAGCCCCGTGCACGCGTCCCACCCGGGCCCGGCCTGGTAATCGCCGTTGTCTCCGCTGACGACGTCCCGGAATCCGGGCGCGGCCGTACCCGGGGCGGCCTTCGCGTACAGCGCGGGTTGTGCCTGGCCGAACCGCTTTCCGGTCTGTTGTGCGATCCGGGCGAGGAGTGCGGCCCAGAGTGGCGCGACGGCGCTGGTCCCGCCGATGACGTACGACTTGCCGTCGACGAGTACCTGGTATCCGGTGGCGGGGTCGGCGTTGGCGGCGACGTCGGGTATGCCGCGCCCGGTGCCGCCGCCGGCCCCGGTGGGTACGCCGGCGTTGGCCTGCCAGGTGGGCTGGTCGAACGTGTCGCTGATGCCGCCGCCGGTGGCGCCGCCTTGCGCGCCGCCGTTCCAGACGGTTTCGGAGGTGACGGTGCCGGTGGTGGGGTCGGCGGTGAGGCTGGTGCCGCCGCAGGCGAGTACGTGGGGGCTGGAGGCGGGGAAGTCGGTGTGGGGTTTGCCGTCGGTGGCCCCGTCGGAGCTGCCGTTGTCGCCGGAGGCGGCGGTGACGGTGACGCCGAGGGCGCCGGCGTCGGAGAGTACGGCGTCGAAGCTGGTGCGGGCCTGCGCGCTCCAGGAGTCTTCGCTGGCGCCCCAGGAGATGCTGACGGCGATGGGGCTGGGGTCGGCGTGGATGGCCTGGCTGAGCGCGTCGAGGAAGCCCTGGTCGGTGTTGGGCGCGAAGTAGACGGTCTGGTGGGCGCCGGGTGCGAGGCCGCCGACGACTTCGATGTCGAGGAGCACTTCGCCGTCCGCGCCGTTGGGGTCTCCTCCGGGTACGTTCTTGCCGCCGTCGACGCCGACCGCGGTGACGGTGGGTGTGGCGATGCCGAGGCCGCGGAAGTACGTGTCGAGGTCGGTCTGGCCGAAGCCGCCGCCGAGTTCGATGATGGCGACGGTCTGCCCGGTCCCGTCGGTACCGTCGGGGAACTTGTAGATGGCGCCGAGCTGCGGCGGGGTGTACGAGACCTGTCCGGCGGCGGCCGCGGCGACGCGGTGCCGGGTGCGCGCCTGTGGCCGGTCGTCGAGTCCGAGTACGGCGAGGACGACGTCGGCGAGTTCGGCGGGCATCCGCAGTTCGCCTTCCCGGTGCCGGTACTCGACGGTCCTCCCGCCGTACGGTGCGCTCACCTGGGTGAGTTGGGCGCCGAACACGTCGGCGAGGGTTCCGACGGGCCCGCTGACCTTGACCAGCCGGGTACGCGCGTCGGCGGAGTCGACCGTCAGTCCGTGCGCGGTGAGTACGCGGGTGACGAGGTCGATGTCGGCGGGGGCCGCACCGTACCGGTCGGCGAACTCGGCGCGGGAGACGATGCTGGGGCCCTCGACGAGGTCACCGGGCAGGTCGGCGCGCCGGCGCAGGACGAGGGTGATCTGGACGCGGGCGGCGGTGTCGAGGGGGCCGCTGGGTGTGGTGTCGGCCGTGGCGTACCGCCGGCTTCCGGGAACCGTCACAAAGCTCTCATCAGGCATGGATGCATCATGCCGCGGGCTTCGTCACCACGCCATACCCGTATCACCGCGGAGGGTGACCAGACGCCGGTGTGCGGCGACCCGCCCCCACAGGTCGCCGCACACCGCTTTCCGGGAACCGTCAGGCCGCTGCCGGCTCCGGCTCCCGCTCCCGTACCGGCTCGGGGGTCGGCGCCGACCCGCGCAGCGGTACCTGCTTCACCAGCCAGGCCAGCAGGAACACCAGCGCCGCGGCCGGCAGTGCCCACCAGAACACCGACCCCATCGCCCCGCTGAACGCGTGCAGGTACGCGTCGTGCACCGCCGACGGCATCTTCGCCAGTACCTCGGGGGTCAGGCGCGAACCGCCGGACGTCAGCTTCTCCGCGGCGGCCGGGCCGAGCCGGTCGGTGAGCCCGGCGGTCATCCGCGAGGTCAGGATCGCCCCGAACACCGCCGTACCGAACGAGCCGCCGATCGACCGGAAGAACGTGACCGCGCTCGACGCGGCGCCCATGTCCTTCAGTTCGACGCTGTTCTGCGACACGGTCATCAGCGTCTGCATCATCGCGCCCATGCCGAGGCCGAGCGGCACCATGAGCGCGCCGCCGAGTACCCGGCCGGTGTCGAGGCCGAGCTGGGTCAGGGCGAGCAGCCCGACGACCATCAGCGCACCGCCCACGATCGGGAACATCCGGTACTTCCCGGTCCGCGTGATGATCTGCCCGGAGACGAGGCTGACCGCGACCATGCCGAGCATCAGCGGCAGCAGTGCCAGGCCGCTCATCGTCGCCGAGTCCCCCAACACCATCTGCTGGTACTGCGGCAGTACGAGCGTCGCGCCGAACATGGTGAAGCCGACAAGGAAGCCGAGTACGGAGACGACGGCGAAGTTCCGGTTCCGGAACAGCCACAGCGGCACGATCGGCTCGGCCGCCTTCCGTTCCACCAGGACGAACCCGGCCAGCGCGAGTACGGAGACCACGCCGAGCCCGGCGATCTGCGTCGAACCCCACGCGTACTGGCTGCCGCCCCAGGTGGTGATCAGGACGAGCGCGCCGACGCCGAGGGCGAGCAGCGCCGCGCCGAGGTAGTCGACCCGGTGGCTGGTACGCAGCCGCGGCAGCTTCAGGGTGGCGACGATCATCGCGACGGCGACGACCCCGACCGGCAGGTTCACGTAGAACGCCCAGCGCCAGCTCAGGTGGTCGGTGATGAAGCCGCCGAGCAGCGGCCCGCCGATCATCGCGAGCGGCATGATCGCCGCCATCAGCCCCTGGTACTTTCCGCGTTCGCGCGGCGGCACCAGTACGCCCATGATCGACATGGCGCCGACCATCAGGCCGCCCGCACCGAGGCCCTGGAACGCGCGGAACGCGATCAGCCCGGTCATCGACGTCGCCATCCCGGACAGCGCCGAGCCGGCGAGGAAGAGCCCGATGGCGCTGAGGTAGACGCCCTTCTGCCCGTACAGGTCGCCGAGCTTGCCCCAGATCGGCGTGGTCACGGTGGCCGCCAGCAGGTACGCGGTGACGACCCAGGAGTAGTGCGAGAGCCCGCCGAGGTCGCCGACGATCCGCGGCAGGGCGGTGTTGACGATCATCTGGTCGAGCATGGCCAGCAGCATCGCGAGCATGACGCCCGTCAGCACCAGGTACATGCGGCGGCGGGTCGGCGGCCCTCCGTCTCCGGTTCTTGACTGGGCGTGTGTGGCGACGTGCCGGCTGGGGGTGTGCTGCTGAGATTCCACGGGTACGCTCCCTCTCAGAGACCGAGTTTTACTTGCCGGCCGACTAGTGGACCTACTAGCCGTACGGTAAGCTGATTACTAGCCGGCCGTCAAGTAAGCACGTGGGTGAACGGGAGCACATCGGACCAGTGGGCGAGCGTCAGCGAGCGAACCAGAGAGCACAGCGCCTCGTGCCTGGTCGGAGCGAAGCGGAGAGCAGGAATGAGCGCAGCACGGAGCCACCGACGGAGTGCCGATGAGCACGCGTGAACGATCCAGCGGGGACACCCGGACGCGCATCCAGCAGGTGGCGCTCGACCTGTTCGCCGAGCGTGGGTACGAGAAGACCGCCCTGCGCGAGATCGCCGAGGAGCTCGGCGTCACCAAGGCGGCGCTCTACTACCACTTCAAGACGAAGGAAGACATCGTCCGCAGCATCTTCACCGACTCTGCGGAGCAGATCGACGAGCTGATCGAGTGGGCGAAGACCCAGCCGCCCGGCATCGAGACCCGCCGCGAGGTCGTCCGGCGGTACGCGGCGCTCATGGGCAGCAACCACAAGCTCATCCGGTTCATGCACGAGAACCAGCCGGGCCTGCGCGACCTGTCCATCGGCGAGACGATGAAGAACCGGATGCTCGGCCTCTTCCAAGTACTGTCCGACGACGACGCGCCGCTCGCCGACCAGCTCCGCGCCCGCCTCGCCGTGTTCTCCATCGGCGCGAGCTTCTTCGCCCTGCGCGACAAGGAACTCTCCGACGAGGAGCTGCGCCAGGCGTCACTCGACGTCGCGCTCGACCTCATCCGTCGCTGAACCGGCCGCGCCACCGCGCGACGGGCCACGGACACGAAAACGGCGCCCCGGCTGATGGCCGGGGCGCCGCTTCGTTGGGTGCCGGACTCAGTAGTCGTGGCTGAGCCGGACGTCGTGCTCGTACCGCTCGCCGACGGTCAGCGACAGCTTCGACTCGACCGGCGCGTACCCGGAGGAGACGATGACGTAGTCGCCCTCCGGCACCTCGGTGAACGCGTACCGGCCGGCGTCGTCGGTGGTGGTCGACGCGATCTCCCGACCCTCCGGCGTACGCAGGCTGACCCGGGCGTCCGCGATCGGACGCTGGTCCTTGGACCGCGCCGTCCCGCGGAGCTGGGCGCCGCCGGACAGCTCGACGTCCTGCCGCACCCGGCCCGTCTCGGGCACCGACACCAGCAGCGCCAGCGGCTGGTACGACGGCGCGCTCACGGCCAGCGTGTACGACCCCGCGACCAGCTCACCGAACTCGTACTGCCCGGCGACGTCGGTGCCCTTCGAGCCGATGACCTGGCCCTCGGCGTCGGCCAGGATGACCGTCGCGCCGGCGATCGCCTTCCCACCGGTACGCCGGACCGCGCCGACGAGGCCCCCGGAACCGGCCAGCAGCAGGTCCAGATCGACCGGGTTGCCGTTGACCGAGACCATCGTCGCCTGCGGCTGGTGCGCCCGGGCCCGGGCGATCAGCACGTAGTTGCCGGGGTGCTCCACCGCGATCTGGTACGTGCCGTCCTCGGCGCTCTGTCCGCGCCCGATCTGCGATCCGGCCGGGTCGATCAGGGTCAGCGCGGCCGCACCGACCGGACTGCCGCCCTGCTGCCGCACGTACCCCCGGATCGGGGTGCCGATGAGCGGCGTGACGGGCCCCGGCAGCGGTGGCTCCGCGAGCGGCTCCGGCGGTACTGCATCGACAGGCGCCTCCGCCGCAGCGGGCGCGGCGTGCCGGCCACCCTCCGCGGACTCGGCCGCAGCCGCAGCGGGTGCGGACTTGGCGGCCTCGCTGCTCGCCTGCGCGGCGATCCCGGACTGCATCCGCAGCGGAACTTCCTTGGTGAACAGGAACAGGATGAACGCGATCACCGCGACGCCGGCGGCGAGCAGGAACACCAGGTCCATCGAGTTCGAGAAGCCGACCAGGAACGGTCGGGCCAACCGGCCGTCGATCCGGGACAGGAACGACGAGTCCTGCATGACCTGCGACGCCGCCTCCTTGGGGTGCTGGAGCATCCACATCGTGTCCTTGTTGTGGACGATGCTCGGGTCACCCCGCTTGGCGCCCGCGGCGACCTCCGCGATGCCCTGCTGGATCGACTTCTGCTTGAACGCGTTGCCGATCTTGTCGCCGACCGTGCTGAACAGCACCGACAGGAACACCGCGGTACCCAGCGTGCCGCCCATCGACCGGAAGAACGTGCTCGACGCCGACGCGACGCCCATGTCCTTCGGCTCCGCCGCGTTCTGTACGGCGAGGGTCAGGGTCTGCATGCAGTTACCGAGGCCGAGGCCCAGCAGACCCATGTAGATGTCGACCTGCCACAGCGGCGTGTCCGCGCCGATGTAGTGCAGCAGGAACAGGGCGCCGATCATCATCGCGGTACCGATGATCGGGAAGATCTTGTACCGCCCGGTCCGCGAGGTGATCTGGCCGGACACGATCGAGCCGAGCATCATTCCGCCGACCATCGGCAGCATGAGGAAGCCGGACTTGGTCGGCGACGCCCCGTGCACGATCTGCAGGTACTGCGGCAGGATCGCGATCCCGCCGAACATCGCCATGCCGACGACCAGGCCGGACACCGACATCAGCGCGATGACCGGGTTACGGAACAGCCGCAGCGGGATCAGCGCGTCGTCCTTCGCCCACTTCTCGGCGAGGATGAACAGCAGGATGCCGACGCCACCGATCACGTAGCAGCCGATCGACCTCGTCGAACTCCAGCCCCACTCCCGGCCCTGCTCCGCCACGATCAGCAGCGGCACCAGGCCGACGATCAGCGTCGCCGCGCCCGGGAAGTCGATCCGGTGCCGGCGCGCCGCGTGCGGCACGTTCAGCACCTTGGTGACGACGATCATCGCGATGACCGCGATCGGCACGTTCACCAGGAACACCCAGCGCCAGCCGTCGATGCCGAGGATCGAGCCCTGGCCGGCGAAGAAGCCGCCCAGTACCGGACCCAGCACGCTCGACGTACCGAACACCGCCAGGAAGTAGCCCTGGTACTTGGCCCGCTCGCGCGGCGACACGATGTCACCGATGATCGCGAACGCCAGCGCCATCAGGCCACCGCCGCCGAGGCCCTGGAACGCGCGGAACGCGGCCAGCTCGTACATGGAGGTGGCGAACGTGCAGGCGATCGAGCCGACGATGAAGATGACGATCGCGGCCAGGAAGAACGGCTTCCGGCCGTACATGTCCGACAGCTTCCCGTACAGCGGGGTCGCGATCGTGGACGTGATCAGGTACGCCGTGGTGGCCCACGCCTGCTGGTCGAGCCCGTGCAGGTCGTCGGCGATCGTACGGATCGCGGTGCCGACGATGGTCTGGTCGAGCGCGGCCAGGAACATGCCGAGCATCAGGCCGATCAGGATCGCCATGATCTGCCGGTGACTCATTGCGCCACCGGCGACCGGTGGCGCTGTCGGGGACGCCGCCTTCGGCTCCGCGGCGACAGCGGTGTGACTCATCCGACCTTCTCTCCCCGTTGCTGTGTCGTCGTGCCGCCTTCGCCCTGGGCGCGCGGCAGGTAGTCCTCGAAGTCGTTGTTGAACCGGTCGAGCAGCTCGACCAGTTGGTGCCGGTCGTCGGCGGGCCAGCGCGACAGGATCCGCGCCATGTGCTCGTTCCGCCGGTCCCGGATGCGTTCGTAGATGTGCACGCCGGCGTCGGTGGCGGCGAGCAGGAAGGCGCGCCCGTCCTCGGGGTCCTGGGTCCGCTCGACCCAGCCCTGTTTGACGAGCGCCGTGACCTGTCGACTGATCGTCGAGATGTCGGAGTGCACGGCCTCGGCCAGCGCGGTGGTGCGCTGCGGGCCCTCGGTCACGAGCCGCCAGAGCAGCACGTAACCGACCTTCTCGATGCCCTCCTTGTACACCTCGGGAAGGTGGGTGTGGTTGCGGCCCACCAGGCGGAGGAACCGGACGAGCTGATCGCCGAGGCGGTCGGCCAGCGTGAGTTCCTCGTCGTCGGGTGGAGCCGCCGGTGCAGACGAACCGGACACGGATCTCCAAACCCTGCGCAGCGCGCGGTCATCCGAGGATGATTAGTTGGTCCCTACAAGCATGTGTTTTGAACCGGCCGGACGGCAAGTCAGTTTGCTGTGACGAAGACCCCAATTACTTGCCGGCCGGTCAATTCGCCCCCGCCTCACCGTACGCCACGCCCAGGGTCGCGGTGATCTCGGCCCGCTCCGCCGCCGACAGCTCCAGCGACCCGGCCGCCGCGTTCGACTCCAGCTGCGCGATCCCCGAACTCGACGGGATCTGCGGGCCCATCCCCGGCAGGGACAGCAGGTACGCCAGGGTGAGCTGGCTGATCGACACCTCGCGCGCCGCCGCCAGCCGGCCCAGCGCACGCACCCGCTCGACCGTCGCCGGCTCGGGCAGGTCGCCCTCGTCGTGCAGCCGGTCCCCCGACCCGACCCGCGCCGGATCCAGGTACCGGTCGGTCAGCAGCCCGCGCGCCAGCGGACTGAACGGCACGTACGCCACGCCGTGGGCCGCCGCGTACGCCAGGGTGCCGCGGTCGGCGTCGCGCTCGCCGAACAGCGGGTTGTACCGGTTCTGTACGGCGACCGGGCGGACCCGGCGTGACAGCGTGCCCGCCACCCGCAGGTACTCGGAGAGCTCGGCGACGCCGACGTTGGAGACCGCGAGGTAGCGCACCAGACCCTGGCGGACCAGATCCTCGACGGTTTCGAGGCTCTCCTCGACCGGCACCAGCGGGTCGGGGCGGTGGAAGTAGAGCAGGTCGACGTGGTCGGTACGGAGCCGCTCCAGGCTGGCCTGCACCGAGTCGAGGATGTTGGTGCGGGACAGGCCGCAGTGGTTGGGGGTGCGGCCGTCCATCGCTCCGCACAGCTTCGTCGCGAGCACCACGTCGCGCCGGCTGCCCGGGTGCGCGGCGAACCAGCGGCCGATCAGCCGCTCCGAGTTGCCCGACGAGTCGTTGTACCGGTTCGCGGTGTCCCAGAACGTCACGCCCAGCTCGATCGCCCGGTCGAGCATCGCGTACGCCGTGGGCTCGTCGACGCGCGCGCCGTCCCCCGTCGCCGGCAGGCCGAACTTCCACGTGCCGAGGCCGATCGCCGACGCGCGCAGCCCGGACGCCCCCACGTACCGGAAGGGCATGCCGTGGAAGTCGTCGATGCGGAACGGCAGGCCGTACAGCTCGGGGGTGGGGGTGAGGTGGTCCATGACGTCCTCTCGGAGCCGCGACTGGCACCGGCACCGTACCGCCGGGCACCGACAACGCCGCGGCGCCCGTACTGATCTCCGAAACCCTGCAGGGTTGCGGCACCGGTGAGAGCCTGGGTGGAACGACGAGGAGGTGCCGGTGAGCCGGGCAGCGACCGACACGGTCCCGAACGCGCCGCAGACCGGGTTCTTCGGCCATCCGCGCGGGCTGGGCACGCTGTTCTTCACGGAGATGTGGGAGCGCGTCTCCTACTACGGGATGCGCGCCATCCTCCTCTACTACATGTACGCGTCGGTGTCGGACGGTGGACTGGGCATCGCGCAAGGCACCGCGTCGTCGCTGATGTCGATCTACGGCTCGGCCGTGTTCATGGCCGGGGTGGTGGGCGGCTGGCTCGCCGACCGGCTGCTCGGATCCCGCCGGTCCATCTTCGGCGGCGGCGTACTCATCATGTGCGGCCACATCTGCCTGGCCGTACCGAGTGGTGGGCGGGGTGCGCTCTACCTGTCGATGGTGTGCATCGTGCTCGGCACCGGCCTGCTCAAGCCGAACATCTCCAACGTCGTCGGCGACCTCTACCCGCGGTCGGACTCCCGGCGGGACGCCGGCTTCAGCATCTTCTACATGAGCACCAACATCGGTGCGTTCATCGCGCCGATCGTCGTCGGCAGCCTCGCGGCCAACTACAACTACCACGTCGGGTTCAGCTTCGCCGCGTTCGGCATGGCGCTCGCGCTCGTCGCGTACGTGGCGTTCGGGCGCTGGCTCGGGGACGCGGGGCGCGCGGCGCACAACCCGGTGCGTACCGAGGAGCGGCGGCCGCTGGTGTTGCGGTTCGGGATCGGGATCCTCGTGGCCTTCCTCGTACTCGGCGGGATGGCGGTGGCCGGCGTCCTGACCGTGAAGTGGGTCATCGACCTGATCACGCTGCTGTCGATCGTCCTGCCCGTCGGGTACTTCCTGGTCATGCTGCGCAGCCCGCGCACGAACGCGGACGAGCGCTCGCGGGTGCGGGCGTACATCCCGCTGTTCGTGGGGTCGGTGTTCTTCTGGATGATCGAGGAGCAGGGCTCGGTGGTACTGGCGACGTTCGCGCAGAAGCGGACCGACCTCACCCTGGGCGGGTTCTCGATCCCGCCGTCGTGGTTCCAGTCGGTGAACCCGGCGGCGATCGTGATCCTGGCGCCGCTGTTCGCGGTGCTGTGGACGAAACTCGGCGACCGCCAGCCGCGTACGCCGGTGAAGTTCGGCGCGGGCATGGTGCTCGCGGGGATGTCGTACCTGCTGATGACCGGGCCGGGGCTGATCAACGGGACGTCAGTGCCGGCCAGCCCGCTGTGGCTGGTGGGCAGCTTCGTCGTGGTGATCCTCGGCGAGCTGTGCCTGTCCCCGGTCGGGCTGTCCGCGACGACGAAGCTGGCGCCGGTGGCGTTCGCCTCGCAGACGATGGGGCTGTGGTTCCTGTCCGACGCGGCGGCGCAGGGCATCAGCGCGCAGATCGTACCGGTGTTCTCGCCGTCCACCGAGGTCGCGTACTTCGCGGTCGTTGGCGGCATCGTGGTCGCGCTCGGCGTCGTGATGTTCCTGCTGGCGCCCGCGATCACGCGGCGGATGGGCGACGTGAACTGACGCGTGTGGGCCGCGCCGGTCGGGGATCCCGGTGACCCCGACCGGCGGGCGGTCAGTGGTAGTGCTTGTCGTACGCCGCGCGGATCAGGTCGGCGCGCGACCGGAGTTGCTTGTCCAGCCGGGAGAAGACGTCCGCGACGTCGGCGTTGGACGAGTACAGCTTGGTGAGGGCCTGGTCCATCATGTCGCCGGCGTTCGACACCACCGGCCGTACCAGGTCCTGCGGCTTCGTCAGCGGCAGCTGCTTCAGCGCGGTGAGCTGGTTCGGGTCCTTCGCCGCCTTGACGAGCTCGGGCTCCTGCTGCGCGGCCTTCACCACCGGCAGGTACCCGGTGCCGACGGTCCAGTGCGCCGAGTTCGCCGGCCGCCCCAGGAACTTCAGGTACTCCCACGCGGCCTGCTTGCGCGCGCTCGGCGCGTACCGCAGGATGCCGATGCCGCTGCCGCCGGTGGGGCAGCCGAAGTTGCCGTCGTGCTTGGGCAGGAACGCCGTGCCCACCTCGTACTTGCCGCCCTTCGCGAGCAGCTCGGCCTGCTTCAGCCCACCCGTACTGCCGAAGTACGACGCGCAGATGCCGTTGGCGAGGTCCTGGTCCTGCTTGGCCGACAGGTACGCGGCGCCGTCCTTGCGGATGAAGTCGACCATGAACCGTGCCGCCGCAACGCTTTCCGGGCTGTCGAGCGTGACCTCCAGGCCCTTCGAGTAGTGGCCGCCCCAGGACCAGATGTTGCTCTGCAGGTACCAGCTGGCGTAGACGCTGCCGAGGGCGAGGACCTTGGCGTGCCCCGCCTTCGTCTTCTGCCGCATGATGGCCGGCGCCCACTGCTTGAGCTGCTCCCAGGACTCGGGGCCGGCGGCCGGCAGCCCGGCCTTCTCGAACAGCGTGCGGTTGAAGTAGTACAGCGGGGTGCTCCGGGCGAACGGCAGCCACCAGAGCTTGCCCTGCACCGTACCTTCCTGGATGAACTGGTCGATGTAGTTCTCCGGCCGCAGCTCGTCGTCGAAGTACGCGTCGAACGGTTCCAGCGCGTCGGCCAGGTGCATCTTCCGCCACGTGATCTCGCTCAACAGCACCAGATCGGGGATCTGCCGGGCGACGATCGCGGTGGCGAGCTTCTGCATGGTCCGCTCGTAGCTGCCCTGGAACTGCAGCTCGACGAAGACGTCCGACTGCGACTGGTTGAACTTCGTCGTCAGCTCGGTCAGTACCGCCATGTTCGCGCCGCCCATCGAGTGCCAGAACACCAGATGGGCCCGCTTCCTGTACGCCGCCGGCACCGTACCGACCGTCTGCTGGAACGCGCCGCTGCCGCAGCCGGCCAGCGCCGCCACACCACCGAGGCCGGCCGCGGCGAGCAGGCCGCGCCTGCTCCACCCGCGCATGTCACCCCCGCTCATGCGTACTCCTCCACCGTCGGAGCACCCGTGCGGCGCGACACCGCGCCATGCCCATGATTCGCTCGCTCGCGCCGCCTCATGCGCGTTCCTCCTTCGTCGGAACGCTCATGAGGCACGACAGCGCAATGCCCTTGATTCGCTCGCTCGCGCTCGCTCATGTCAGCCCTTCGTCGCGCCGGCGGTGAGCCCGGCGATGATCTGCCGCTGGGCGATGAAGAACACGACCAGCACCGGCACCACGATGAACACGGCGGAGGCCATGACGGCGCCCCAGTTCGTGAAGCCCTCGGAGTCCTGGATCATCAGCATTCCGACCGGCAGGGTGCGCATCGAGTCGGTACTCGTGGACACCAGCGGCCAGACGAAGTCGTTCCACTTCTCCACCACGGCCACCACGATCACGGTGACGACCATCGGGCGCGACATCGGCAGCACGACGTTCCACAACACGCGCAGGTGGTTCGCGCCGTCGACCTTCGCCGCCTCGGTCACCTCGTGCGGCAGCGTCATCATGTGCTGCCGCAACAGGAACATCGCGAACACCGAGCCGACACCCGGCACGATGATCCCCGCGTACGTGTTGACCCAGCCGAGCGCCGCGATGGTCAGGAAGTTCGGCATGAGTACGACGGTGCCGGGCACCATCATGGCGCCGAGGAACAGCATGAACACCAGGTTCTTGGCGGGGAACCGGAGGAACGCGAACGCGTACGAGGACAGGATCGCCACGCACACCTGGATCAGCGCGCCGAGCAGCGTCACGATGACCGAGTTCTTGTACAGCGTGGCGAACGGCGCGGACGCCCAGCTGTCGACGTAGTTCTGCCACTCCACCGACGTCGGGAACCACTGGAACTGGAAGATCTTGTCCGGGCTCGTGACCGACGTGGTGAGCAGCCAGTAGATCGGCACGAACGCGCACACCAGGACGACGACGAGCCCCACGTACTTGAGGGTGGTGGTCAGCGGCTTCATCGGTAGTGCACCCTCCGCTCCATGAACCGGGCCTGCGCGGCGGTGATCGCGATCAGGATCACGAACATCACGAGCGCGCCCGCGCCCGCGTGGCCGGCGTCGAGTGCCTGGAAGGCCTGCTTGTAGATGTACCAGGAGATCGTCGTGGTGGCGTCGCCCGGACCGCCGTTGGTCATGATGGCGATGACGTCGAACGCCTGGAACGTGCCGACGATCGTCACCACCGTCACGAAGAACGTCACCGGCGACAGCAGCGGCAGCGTGATCCGCCGGAACAGCGTCCACGGGCCGGCGCCGTCGAGCCGGGCCGCCTCGTACAGGTCGGTGGGCATGCCCTGGAGGCCAGCCATGTAGACGACGGCGACGAAGCCGATGTTCTTCCACAGGTACACGAGGACGAGGCCCCACATGGCCCAGCTGGAGTCCGTCATCCACGCCGGGCCGGCGATCCCGACCTTCTCCAGGACGACCTTCATCAGGCCGATCTGCGGGTCGAAGATGAACAACCAGACGGTACCCATGGCGACGCCGCTGAGGATGTGCGGCGCGAACGACACCGTACGGACCAGGTTGCGGCCGACGAGCTTCTGGTTCAGCAGCATCGCGACGGCCAGCCCGGCGATCAGGCAGCCGATCACGACCGCGCCGGAGAACAGCACGGTGCGGCCGAGTACCGCCCAGAAGTCGGGGTCGCCGAACATGTCGGCGTAGTTGGCCAGCCCCACGAACGGGATCGTCGGCGACAGCATGTCCCAGCTCGTCAGGCTGAGATAGCCGTTGAAGACGATCGGCCAGTACGCGAAGACGGCGAGGAGCACCGCGTTCGGCGCGATGAACGCGAGGAACAGCAGGTACTCCCGGCGGCGACGGCGGCGCGGGCTCGCCGGCGTGCCGCGGGTCGGGGGATCAGCGGCGTCGGCCGGTGCCGCCGACGAACGATCGGTGACGGTCAAAGGCGCTACTCCTCGCAGGCAGGCCGCACGACGGGCGGGACGACCCGGCACACCGTCGGGGCGCCGACGATGAGAATTCGATGAAGATTTCGGTGAACAGTAGATGTCCAGCAGGTGAACGCGCAATACCTTCGCGTCCACCTAGATCACCGAAAATGTTCGCCACCGACGGTGCCCGCACCACCACCCGGTACTCGTGAAGGCGCAGGTCAGCGCCCCGGCAGCCGATACACCGACAGCGTGCAGTTGTCGTGGTGCACGTCCTCGACCGACGCCAGCAATACCAGCCCGCCATCCGCCGCCTGGAACCAGCCCGGCGCGGTGCCCCGAAACCGCCCGGACCGGTCGAGCAGTACCGGGCCGGCCGGTCCGCAGCCGAACACCACGCCACCCGCAACGCTCTTCGGCACGTACGCCATCCGGCGCGCGGGGCGGCCGACCGTCGCCGGACCGTCCGGCTGGAGGTCGATCGCGCGCAGCGAGTGCCGTTCCACGGTCGGGTTCGCGCCCGTCCTCGTGTCGCACAGGAGCGCGGTGGGGCCGTCGTACCAGCAGTTGTCGACGCCGCCGCCGAGCGCGGCCAGCCGCCGGCCGCTCCGCGCGTCCACCAGCACCGTGCCCTGCCCGTGGGCCGCGTCGACCACGACGGTGCCGGCGCCGCCCGCATCCGCCCCGGCCCGCGTGACCTGGCCGCCCAGCGCCCACCGCCGCCTTCCGGTATGCGCGTCGAGCGCCACCACCGTCGCCGGCGGCTCGTCGTCCATCGAGTACGGCAGGTGGCGGCGGTAGGTGAGTACGGTGTCGCCGACGACCCGATCCGGCGCCACGCCCGGCGCGCGCCACAGCTCGTGCCCGTCGCGCGCGGACAGCGCGATCGTCGTCTCGGCGCGTACGTCGTCGTCATCGCCGTACGTCGTCGCATCGAGAAGCACGGTCCGTTCGTCGGCGGCGAACACGTCCGCGCCGAAGGCGCCGTACCGGCCGGTGGGTACGGACCAGCGCCGGTGGCCATCCCGCGCGGACAGCGCGGCGAGTCCCAGCTCGCCACCGTCGTCGTCGCCGTAATCCAGGAAGACGGTGTCACGGTTCAGCACCGGTGGGAGTGTGCCCATCCGGTACGTGGCGCTCGCCGTCCCGGGCACCCGGTCGCCGGTCGAGCGCGACCACCGCGACACCCCGGTACGCACGTCCGCGACGACCACACGCAGGTGATCACCCGCGGCGGCGTCGCCCTCGTACGCGAGGGTCCCGCCGGACATCGTGACCGTGTCCAGGCGGTCCAGCGCGTACCGCCGGGAGACGGGTGCCGCGCCGCTGACCTGCCGGCGCCACAACGGCTTCCCGAGTGAAACGGGCGTCGGTCGCGCGCTCGACCGCGCTGCCGCCGGTGTCGCCGATCCGGACGGCCGCGCCGCCGCCCGGTCACCGGCGCAGCCGGACAGCCCCACCGTCAGCACACCCGCGACCGCTGCCGCGACCAGACCCCGCACCCGGCCTCCCCCGCCCGCCGGACCGCCCCGCGCGGCCCCGGCGGGACACGATAGGGGGTGCCCGCATCCGTACTGGTCGCGCGGATGTCGGCGGTCAGTCGGGGACGGGGGTGGCGTGGCCGGCGCGGAAGACCTCCCACTGCCGGGCGTACGTGCCGTCGGCGGCGAGCAGGTCGGCGTGCGTACCGGTCTCGACGACGCGGCCGTGGTCGAGTACGACGATGCGGTCGGCGCGGGCGGCGGTGGTGAGCCGGTGTGCCACGACGAGCGTGGTTCGCTTGCCCACCAAGCGTTCCGTGGCGCGGGTGACGTCGGCCTCGGTGGCCAGGTCGAGCGCGGCGGTCGCCTCGTCCATGACGAGGATGTCCGGCTCGACGAGCTGCGCGCGGGCGAGCGCGAGGAGCTGCCGCTGACCGCTGGACAGGTTCCGGCCGCGTTCGGCGACCTCGTGGTGGTAGCCGCCGTCGAGGCGCGCGATCATGTCGTGCGCGCCGACCGCCCGCGCCGCGGCCTCCACCTCAGCGTTCGTCGCCTCCGGCCGGCCGTACGCGATGGTGTCGCGCACGGTCCCCGGGAACAGGTACGCCTCCTGCGGGACGACACCCATCCGGTGCCGGTACCCGGCGAGGTCGTACCGGCGGATGTCGACGCCGTCGACGCGGACCTCGCCGCCGGTGACGTCGTAGTACCGGGAGACGAGTTTGACCAGGGTGGACTTGCCGGCGCCGGTCTCGCCGACCACGGCGACGGTCTCGCCCGGCGCGACCCGGAGGTCCACATCGGACAGTGCGAGCCCGGATCCCTTGCGGGACAGGCCGTCCCGGTCGGCTTCATCGGCGCCGAGCGCGGCCGGGTCGCCGGACTCGGGGTCGTGCGAGCCCGCGCCGTACCCGAAGGACACGCCGTCGAACACGATCTCGCCGCGCAACCGCGCCGGTACGGGCACCGGGTCGGTCGCCTCCGGCGTGCTCGTCGGCGTACGGAGCAGGTCGCGGATCCGGCGCAACCCCACCGCCGCCTGCTGGTACCCGTCGAAGACCTGGGAGAGCTGCTGCACCGGGGCGAAGAACATGTCGATGTACAGCAGGTACGCGATGAGCGCGCCGGCGGTGAGCTTGTCGTCGTGCACCAGCTGGCTGCCGACGATGAGCGCCAGCGCCGACGCCACCGTCGACAGGAACTGCACGAACGGGAAGTACGTGGCGATGTAGCGCTGCGCCCGGGTCCGCGTCACCCGGTAGTCGTCGCTGCGCGCCGAGAACCGCGCCCGGTTGTGCCCCTCCCGCCGGTACGCCTGCGCCACGCGCATCCCGGCCACGTTCTCCTGCAGGTCGGCGTTGACGATGCCGACCTTCTCCCGCGCCTCGTTGTACGCCTTCGACGAGCGGGCCCGGAAGATCAGCGTGGCCACCACCATGATGGGCAGCACGCTGCACACCACGAGCCCGAGTTCGATGTTCAGGTACAGCAGGGCGCCGAGGATGCCGAAGAACGTCAGTACCGAGACGAACGCCTGGATCAGCCCGGTCTGCAGGAACGACGAGAACGCGTCGACGTCCGTCGTCATCCGGGTCATGATCCGGCCGGACATCTCCTTCTCGTAGTAGTCCAGGCCGAGCCGTTGCAGGTGCGCGAACGACTTGACGCGCAGCGAGTAGAGCAGCCGTTCGCCGGTACGGCCGGTGATCCGGGTCTGTCCTATCTGGACGATCCAGTCGACCGCGACGACCGCCAGGCCGAGCAGCGAGACGGCGACGATGACGCCCATCGCGGCCTTCTGCACCCCGTTGTCCACCCCGGAACGGATCAGCGCCGGCAGGATCAGCGTCGCCGCCGCGTCCGCCGCGACCAGCAGCAGCGCCAGTACGAACGGCGTGACCATCGGGCGCAGCAGGCTGGTGAGCGTGAAGTTCCGGTCCGACCGGCGCACCGTGGCCTCGTCCACGTCCGGCGTGTCCGTGGCCGCCGGCAGCGCGGCGACCTGCGCGAGCAGTTCCGGGGTGGGCGGCATGCTCGCCAGCGCGCCGCCCATCGGCCCCATGCCGCGACCGCCGCCGCCACCCGGCCGGGCACCGCGCGGCAGCCCCGTCCCGTCTCCCGCCACCGCCTGGTACGCGTCGGCCGGCGCACGGTCGTCCGCCCACAGCCGCGCCGTCGTACCGTCGGGGTTGCGGGCGTCCACAGTGGACTCGTCGACGGGCAGCTCGCCGGCGTCGATGCCCTCCGCGTCGTCGCCCGGCCCGGACAGCAGCAGCGTGTACAGCGGGCAGCGCTCCGCCAGCTCCTCCTCCGTACCGACGTCGACGACGCGGCCCTCGTCGAGGACGGCGATCCGGTCGGCCAGCGCCAGCGTCGACCGGCGGTGCGCGATGAGCAGCGTGGTACGCCCGGCCATCACGCGCGCCAGCGTCTGGTGGATCTCCGCCTCGATCCGCGCGTCCACCGCAGACGTCGCATCGTCCAGTACGAGGATGCGCGGGTCGGTGATCAGCGCCCGGGCCAGCGCCACCCGTTGCCGCTGCCCGCCGGACAGGGTCAGGCCCTTCTCCCCGAGCATCGTGTCGTACCCGTCGGGCAGCGCCATGATGAACTCGTGCGCCTCCGCGGCCCTCGCCGCCGCGACGATCTGCTCCTCGGTGGCGTCCGGCCGGCCGTACGCGATGTTGGCGGCGACGGACTCGGAGAACAGGAAGCTGTCCTCCATCACCATGCCGATCGAGGCGCGCAGCGAGTCGATGGTCAGCTCGCGGACGTCCCGGCCGGCGACCCGCACTGCCCCACCCTGTACGTCGTAGAACCGGGGCAGCAGCAGCGACACCGTCGACTTGCCCGAACCGGACGCGCCGACCAGCGCGATCGTCTCGCCCGGCCGCGCGGTCAGCGTCATCCCGCGCAGTACCGGCGACGACGGCACGTACCCGAAGGTCACGTCGTCGAACTCGACCGTCGGCGTCCGGTCGTCCGGTACGTCGACGGCGTCGGGGGCCTCGGTGACCAGCGGCCGCGAGTCGACCACCTCGAACACCCGGATCACGCTGGCGCGCGCCTGCTGCCCGATCGTCAGCAGCCCGGACAGCATCCGCACCGGGCCGATCAGCTGCGCCAGGTACGACGAGAACGCGAGGAACGTACCGAGAGTGATCTGGTGGTTGATCGCCAGCCACCCGCCGAGCGCGAGGACGCCGACCTGGCCGAGCGCCGGGATCGCCTGCAGTGCCGGGTTGTACCGGCTGTTCAGCCGTACGGCGCGCAGCCGCGACGCGAAGAGTCGCCGGGCCACCGCCGACAGCTTGCCGAGTTCCTGGTCCTCCTGGCCGAAGCCCTTCACCACCCGTACGCCGGTGACGGCGTCGTCGACGACCGCGGCGACCGCGGCCGCCTGCTGCTGCGCCTCCCAGGTGGCGGGGAACAGCCGCTTGCGCGCGCGGGTCGCGATCCACCACAGGCCGGGGCCGACGGCGAGCGCGATCAGGGTCAGCAGCGGCGACAGCGTGAGCATGATGACCAGCGACATCACGAACAGCAGCGCGTTGCCCAGCATGATCGGGACCATCCCGAGCAGGCCCTGCACCATCGTGATGTCCGAGGTGGCGCGGCCGACGACCTGACCGGTCTGCAACTCGTCCTGGCGGGCGCCGTCCAGGTTCGACAGCGCGGTGAAGATGTCGTTGCGCATGTCGTGCTGGACGTCCAGCGCCAGCCGCCCGCCGTGGTACCGCCGCATGAACGCCGTCACGTACGTGAGGACGGCGGCGAGGATGAGCAGCGCCGCCAACGGCAGCAACGGCATCTTCGTACTGAGGATCGCGTCGTCCACGATCGCCCGCTGGATCAGCGGCACGACCGCGGTCACCGCCATGCCGGCCACGGACGCGCCGAACGCCAGCACCACCCGCGACTTGTACCGCCAGCAGTAGCTCAGGAGGCGCCGGAGCCAGCCGGGACCGTCCGTACCGACATCGACCGGTGTCACCGGCCCGGTCCGTACGTCCGGTTCCCGCGTGCTCGTCATCTGGCCACCAGCTCCTCGGCGTCGTCGGCGCACCCCCACGCTAATACGGAGTCTGACTCATGATCTACGTTGGGACTCACGTCACACGACGCCTCGACCCCAGTACCAGGTCGACGATGCCCACGACCAGGGCCACCAGTACCAGGGCGACCGAGCCGCGCAGGCCGAACGCCGCCGCCCGGTGGTAGTCGCCGTGCGAGCTGGCCAGGGTGCCGAAGAACAGCGCACCCGCCACCGCCGTACCGACCGCTGAGCCGATCCGCTGGCCCGTCTGGAGCACGCCCGCCGCCGTACCGCCCTCGGCCGGG
The DNA here is from genome assembly GCF_016861975.1 of Actinocatenispora rupis. Classification (GTDB taxonomy): domain Bacteria; phylum Actinomycetota; class Actinomycetes; order Mycobacteriales; family Micromonosporaceae; genus Actinocatenispora; species Actinocatenispora rupis. Next base: position 89,364 of record NZ_BOMB01000038.1, read on the forward strand.
GGCACCTCGTCCAGCGTGAGCGTCTGGTTCGGGGCGATCGTCAGGCCGCTGCCGATGCCGGCCACCGCCAGCGGCAGCGCCGTCGCCAGCGCCACGCCGTCCCCCGCGAACCACCGGATCACCACGTCGGTCGCGGCCAGCCCGACGGCCACCGCGGCGACGCCGACCACGACCAGCGGCCGCCCGTACCGGGAGACGATCCGGCCGCCGACCGCCGCCGAGACCGCCGACCCGACCGCGAACGGCAGCATCGCCGCGCCCGCCTCCAGCGGCGAGTAGCCGAGGCCGCGCTGGAAGAACAGCGTGATCACGAAGAAGATCCCGGTGAATCCCGCGAAGTACGCCAGGCCGAGCGCGGTGCCCATCGTGTAGCTGCGGGTCCGCAGCAGCGCCGGGTTCACCAGCGGCTGGCAGCCGCGCCGGCGGTACCGCCGCTCCCAGGCGACGAAGCCGCCGAGCAGCGCGGCACCCACCGCGAGCAGCCACCACGGCGCGCCGGCCAGGCCCTTCTCGGCGTCGATGAGCGGCAGCATCACGGTGACGACCGTGGCGCCGAGCAGCACCGTACCGACGAGGTCGAGGGTGCGGCGGGCGCCGGCGGCGACGGTGTCGCGCGGCAGCAACCGCCAGCCGGCGTACAGGGCGAAGAGGCCGATGGGGAGGTTGACGTAGAAGACCCAGCGCCAGCCCTCGTGCGTGCCGAACGCCTGGATGAGCAGGCCGCCGAGCAGCGGGCCGATCGCGGTCGAGATCCCGACCGTCGCCCCGAACAGGCCGAACGCGCGCCCCCGCTCCTTGCCCCGGAACAGTACCTGGATCACGCCGATGACCTGCGGGTTCAGCAGTCCGCCGGCGACTCCCTGGAGCAGCCGCGCCACCACCAGCCAGGTACCGGACTGGGCGGCGCCGGCGAGCGCGCTGGTCGCCGTGAACAGGGCGAGCCCGGCCAGGAACATGCGCTTCCGGCCGCGGTCGTCGCCGAGCCGGCCGGCGGCGACGAGTACCAGGCCGAACGTGAGCGCGTACCCGGAGACGACCCAGGACAGGTCGGAGGCGGTGGCGCCGAGGCCGGTCTGCATGGACGGCAGCGCGACGTTCACGATGCTGACGTCCAGCAGGGTCATGAAACCGGCGAGCAGGCACACGGACAGCGCGCGCCAACGGCGCGGATCCGGCACGTACTCCCCGGCCTGGCGGGCACTCCTGTCGACCGATGTCATCACTACATCGTTCAACGCCACCCGGGTCGCCGCAGTTCCACGGGTGGGCGGGCTCACCCGTTCTCGGGTACCTCGCGGGCCATCTCCAGCCAGCCGCTGCCGGTGCATTCGGGGCAGCGGGTGGGCGCGGCGAGCGAGAACGCCTCGCTGCTTCCCCACTGCACGGCCATCTTCGGCGCCCAGACCACCCCGCCGCCGCGGCAGAACTGGCACATGATGCGGGTGACCTGCTCGGACATACGCCGCACCCTACCGGCGGGGGTTTCGTGGCGCGCACGGACATGGCGCTGCGCCCATAGCGAACATTTGGGAAATGTGTTGTGATATCAGGCTGGTTGCCTCGACCCCGCCTGCGGGCCACGCGCCCCGGGTACGGTCCGCAGGAGAGGTGCCGACGGACCGCGTGCCGCCGGATCCCGAGGGGGTCTGCCGATGACCGAGACCGACACCCTGCGGGAACGCGTGGCCGTCGAACTCACCCGCGCACGCGAACGCACCCTCACCCTCGCCGACGCCGTCGACGACCACGACCTGGTACGCCAGCACTCGCCGCTGATGTCCCCGCTGGTGTGGGACGTCGCGCACGTCGGCAACCAGGAGGAGCTGTGGCTGGTACGTGACGTCGGCCGGCGGGAACCCGTCCGCGCCGACATCGACACGATGTACGACGCGTTCCAGCACCCGCGCGCGGACCGGCCCGCGCTGCCGCTGCTCGACCCGACCGAGGCGCGGGCGTACATCCGGACCGTACGGGACAAGGCCCTCGACGTACTCGGGGCGGAGCCGCTCGCGGGTCGGCGGCTCACCACGGACGGCTTCGTGTTCGGCCTGATCGTGCAGCACGAGCAGCAGCACGACGAGACGATGCTCGCCACCCACCAGCTCCGTACCGGCCCGGCCGTGCTCGACGCGCCGCCGCCGCCCGCGCCCGACGTACCGGTGGACGACAGGGCGGAGGTGGTCGTGCCGGCCGGCGCGTTCACGATGGGCACGTCGGTGGAGCCGTGGGCGCTGGACAACGAGCGGCCCGGGCACACCGTCGACCTCCCCGCGTACGCGATCGACGCGGTGCCGGTGACGAACCGCCGGTACGCGGAGTTCGTCGCGGACGGCGGGTACGACGAGCCGCGCTGGTGGACGGCCGACGGCTGGGCGCACCGGCGGGAGGCGGGCCTGACGATGCCGATGCACTGGCACGGCGACGGCACCGCCACCCGGTTCGGCCGCCGCACCGACCTTCCGCCGGACGAGCCGGTCCTGCACGTCTGCTGGTACGAGGCGGCGGCGTTCGCGGCGTGGGCGGGGCGGCGGCTGCCGACAGAGGCCGAGTGGGAGAAGGCGGCACGGTGGGATCCGGCGACCGGCCGCTCCCGCCGGTACCCGTGGGGCGACGACGATCCGACCGCCCGGCACGCCAACCTCGGCCAGCGGCACCTGCGCCCGGCCCGGGTCGGCGCGTACCCGCTCGGCGTCTCGCCGCTCGGCGTACACCAGCTCGTCGGTGACGTGTGGGAGTGGACCGCCACCGAGTTCACCGGGTACCCGGGTTTCACGGTGTTCCCGTACCGGGAGTACTCGGAGGTGTTCTTCGACCGGGGGTACCGGGTGCTGCGGGGCGGGTCGTTCGGGACGGATCCGGTGGCCTGCCGCGGCACGTTCCGCAACTGGGACTGGCCGGTGCGGCGGCAGATCTTCGCCGGCTTCCGGACCGCGCGGGACGTCGCCTGATGTGCCGCCAGCTCGCGTACCTGGGGCCGCCGGTGACGCTGGCGGCGCTGCTGCTCGACCCGCCGCACTCGCTGCTGCACCAGTCGTACGCGCCGGCGGAGATGCGCGGCGGCGGCACGGTGAACGCGGACGGCTTCGGCGTCGGCTGGCACACGGGCGACGGGCCCGTGCGGTACCGCCGGGCGTGTCCACTGTGGAGCGACGAGTCGTTCGGCGCGCTGGCCCGGGTCACCCGGTCCGGCGCCGTGTTCGCCGCCGTACGGTCGGCCACGGTCGGCATGCCGGTCACCGAGACCGCGTGCGCGCCGTTCGCCGACGGTGCGCTGATGTTCGGGCACAACGGGCGGATCCTCGGCTGGCCGGACAGCGTCGCGAAGCTCGCCGAACGGCTGCCCGTCACCGACCTGCTCACGCTCGACGCGCCGACCGACTCGGCGCTGCTCTGGGCCCTGGTACGGCACCGGCTGCGGGCCGGCGCCGACCCGACCGACGCGGTACGCGGGGTGGTGTGCGACGTGCTCGCCGCCGCACCCGGCTCCCGGCTGAACCTGGTGCTGCACACCGGTTCCGCGGTCGTCGCGACGACCGCCGGCCACTCGCTGTCGTACCTGGACACGGGCGACGCGCTCACCGTCGGCTCCGAACCCTCCACAGTGGACAGACCGTGGACCCCCGTACCGGACGGCAGGATCCTGACCGGCACCCCGGACCACCTGGTACTGGAGGAGCTGTGCTGAGCGAGCGACCCACCTTCGACGTACGGCTGACGCCGGCCGACCAGACCCGGGCGCTGCGTACCGACGCGGTCACCGGGCTCACCGCCCGCCCCAAGTGGCTGCGCCCCACCTGGTTCTACGACGCCCGCGGAAGCATGCTGTTCGACGAGATCACCCGCCTCCCCGAGTACTATCCGACCCGGACCGAGCGGTCCATCCTCACCGTGCACGCCGCCGACATCGCCGCCACCACCGGCGCGGAAACCCTGGTGGAACTGGGATCCGGCGCCTCGGACAAGACCCGGCTGCTGATCGAGGCCGGGCTCGACCACGGCACCCTGGCCCGCTTCGTACCGCTGGACGTGTCGGAGAGCGCGCTGCGGGCCGCCGCCGCGACCCTCGCCGCCCGGTACCCGAAGCTCGCGGTGCACGGGGTGGTCGGCGACTTCACCCGGCACCTCGACGCGCTGCCGGACACCGGGCACCGGCTCGTCGTGTTCCTCGGCGGCACCATCGGCAACCTGCTGCCGCCCGACCGCGCCCGGTTCCTCGCCGACCTGCGCGGCGTCCTGCACCCCGGCGAGTGGCTGCTGCTCGGCACCGACCTGGTCAAGGACATCCCGACCCTGCTCGCCGCGTACGACGACCCGGGCGGGGTCACCGCCGACTTCAACCGCAACGTCCTCCGCGTACTCAACCGCGAACTGGCCGGCGACTTCCCCGTCGACGAGTTCGCCCACGTGGCGCGCTGGGACGCCGAGGGCGAACGGATCGAGATGCACCTGCGGGCCGGGCGGGCACTCACCGTCACGCTCGCCGCGCTCGACCTGACGATCGAGTTCGCCGACGGCGAGGACCTGTGCACCGAGATCTCCGCGAAGTTCCGCCCCGCCGGCATTGCGGCCGAACTGTCCGCCGCCGGCTTCGCGGTGGCCGACCTGTGGACCGACCCGGCCGACGCGTTCGCCGTCACCCTGGCGCGCGCCGTGCCGTGACCGTCCCCTGTCGTACGCCTGTGCGAAGGTACTAGGGCGTGTCTGCACAACTCCGCCCGTACGAGCCGGAGTCGGTTCGGCTGCGTCGGCGGGGCACGGATGCACACCGGTGTCGGGTGTGCCCGTGCCGCCACCGCCGAGCGGGGCGAACGACCCGGCCGCGCCGGGCGGGGTGAGCGGACACTCCCTGGGGCCGACCCGCCGATTCCGGTCGGCTGCGGCGTGTCCCCGCCGTACTCCCGCGCGCCGTCGCCGGTGCGCCCGCTCCCGCGCGGGCGTACCGACGGCTGTCGCGGGTGGACGGTCGGGGCCGCCGGAGCCGACCGGTCTCGCGCGGGCCCGGCCCGGTCATTCCGTGAACCTTCGGGAAGGAGCAGCGTGAGCGCAGGTTCGCTCAGCGATCGGGACGTACACGCCCTGGTGAGCGCCCTCGGACGGGGCGAGCAGCCCAGGATCGCCGTCGTCTCGGCACACGCCGAGGTCCCCGCCGGCACCAAGGCCACCCTCGTCGGGTACGAGCCGGACACCGACTCGCCGTTCACCGTGCGGCTCGCCGACGGCAGCGAGGTGGCCGCGCCCGCCACCGTGCTCGCCGTGGTACCGCGCGGCCGCGCCGAGATCATCGCCCGTACCGCGAGCGGCGAGGACACCACCGGCCCGGACTCGCCGGCCCCCGCCGACACCGCGCCGGCCGACCCCGCTCCGACCGGTACGGCACCGACCGGGGCCGACGGGTCCGGGGCCGACCCCGCCCCGGCGAAGCGGGCGAAAGCGGCGAAGGCCGCGCCGAAGAAGCCGGCCAAGGGCGGCGGCGAGGTGGTGATCACCGTGACCGTGGCCGGCGACGGCGCCACCGTCGAGGCCACCCACGGCACCCGCAAGCTGGTCAAGGGAGCGGCGCTGCCGGTCGGCGCCGGCCACGCGCTGGCCCAGCTCGTCAACCTGGAACCGGTGACCGCGGCGGTCGAGGCGGTCATCGCCGAACACCGCACCGCCAAGGAGGCCGAGGCCGAGCAGCTCCGCTCCCGCCTCGCCGAGCTGGAACGCGAGCTCGCCGAGTACCAGGACATCGACGCGCCGGCCTGATCCACGAGTCCCGGGGTACCGATCGTGTGGTGCCCCGGGACACGCCGCCGGTGCTCGGGGCGTAACCGGTGTGTCGGTTGGGCATGATGGTGGCCATGGCGGTCCCTCGGCGAGTCGTGGTGGTGGGCGCGGGCCCGGCCGGGTTGACCGCGGCGCGCGCGTTGACTACGGCCGGCGCCGGCGTCACGGTGCTGGAGCGCGACGCGGCGCCCGGCGGCCGGTCCGGTGTCGACGAACTGCGCGTCGGCGACGAGGTGTGGCGTTTCGACCGCGGCGCCGAGTTCGTCGCCTCCTTCTACAAGGCCACTCGATACCTGGCGCGCCAGGTCGGCCTCGGCCGCAACGACCTGGTACGGCTGCCCGTCGACAGCCGCGTCGTCATCGACGGCCAGCGGTACGAGCTGCCCGCCACGGTCCGCGCCCTGATGCGTACGCCGCTGCTGTCCACGCGCAGCAAGCGGCACCTGATGACCCTCGGTACCCGGCTCGCCACCCACGCGCCGGACTGGCGACGGCTCGACGCCGCCGCCGACCTCGACGACACCGACGCAGCGGCGTACTTCACGGACACCGTCGGGCGGGACTACGCGGAGCGGATCCTGCCGGTCACCATGGACGCGCTGATGCTGTCGCCGGCCGCGCGGACCTCCCGGGTGCTGGGAATGGCCCAGTTCGCCGCCGCGCCCGGCGCCACGCTGCACTGCCCGCGCGGCGGCATCGCCACCCTGTGGGACGCGGTCGCCGGAGCCCTCGACGTCCGGTACGACACGACCGTGGTGGCGGTCCGCCCCGACGGCGACGGCGTACGGGTCGAGACCGCGGACGGCGACACGCTCGCCGCCGACGCGGTCCTCATCGCCGGGCCGCCCGCCCTCGCCGCCGCGCTACTCCCCGACAAGCACCCCGACCGGGAACTCGCCGAGGACGCCCGCAGCTCACCCGCCGTCGCGTTGCACCTGGCGCTCGCCGACGCGGCACCGCTCCGGCGGCCCACCGCACCCGCCGGTCCCGGCCGGCACCCGCTGGCCGGCGTCGAACCGCTGGAACTGCGCGGCACCGGTCAGGTACCGGACGGGCGCGGCGGCCTCACCGTCTGCGCCGCCCCGCACCTCGGCGCCGAACTGCTCGACGAGCCGGACCGGGCGGTACGCACGATGCTGCTCGCCGAGGCGGAGCGGCTGCTCGGCGAGCCGCTCGGCGACATCCTCGGCTGGTCCGTCGTACGGCACGCGGAAGGTGTCCCGCTGTTCACCGTCGGCTGGCTGCGCCGGCTGCGCGCCCGCGCCGCCGCGCTGCCCGGGCGTACCGACGAGGACGCCAGGATCCAGCCGATCGGTGACTGGCTCGGCTCGCCCAGCCTGGAAGGCGCCGTACGCACCGCGTTGCGCGCCAGCGCCCTCCTGCTCCGCCGCTGACCCGCGGCTCAGTCGGCCGGGGTGCCGTGGTGCACGGCCTCCACGTTGTGCCCGTCGGGATCCCGCAGGAACACCGCGTAGTAACCCGGGTGGTACTCCGGGAACTCGCGCGGCGCGTGCAGCACCTCGACGCCGGCGGCGACGGCCGCGGCGTGCACCGCGTCGACGGCCGCCCGGTCCGGCGCCCGGAACGCCACGTGCAGCTCCCGGTCGTCCGGCCGGCGGGCCGGCGACAGCCAGAACTGCGGCGTCCCGTCCGCCCCGGCGAGCCCCACCACGAACGAGTCGCCCACCGGGAACCGGACCGCCTCCGTGATCCCCAGCGGCCCGAACGTCGAGACATAGAACGAGGTGGACGCCTCGACGTCCGCCACCTGTACACCCACGTGATCGAGCATGACCGGGACGGTAGCCCGTGGGTACGACGGTCCGCACGGGTTCGGCGAGCCGCGCGAAACATCCGGTACCGGCACGAACACGGCGTACCCGGGCGGGCGCGCGCGGGCTACGCTCCCGCCATGTCCGCGTTCTCCGTCGTCGTCGCGATCGTGAGCACCGTCGTGTCGCTCGCCGTGCTCGTCCTCGTCGTGATCACCTGCGTGTCCGTCATCCGGCTCTCCGTGCACATCCGCTCCGGCGGCCGGCGCTACGCGATCGACAGCGCCGGATCCGGCGGGTACGACGAGGACGACGACGGCTACCGCCCGGCCCGCTACCGCCCGCGCCGCCCCTCCACCAACCTCTGACCGGCGCGCAGGAGTACCGGAAAGGCTTGCGGGGCAAGGGGAAGCGGTGCCTGGAGGGGGCCCGGCAAAACCGCGTGGTCCCGGCCGATCCGTCTCCGCGGGCGCGGCGGACACGGTCGGGCCGGTCGGAGCCGGGTTGCTGCCAACCCCGCTGCCACGCCCCGAAGAGTTGATCATCAACCGAGCGTTTCCGCAGGTAGAGCACGGAGCCGGCGGCGGGACTCGAACCCGCAACCTACCGCTTACAAGGCGGTTGCGCTGCCAGTTGCGCCACGCCGGCGTACGACCCGGACGACGCGTACGCGCCGGACGAGCCGCCTGGAATGGTACGCGGTCGGCGGGGCGTCACGGGCAGGGCACCGGGCGTGCGAGCCCTGTTCATCCGGCTGGCCAGCGGCTATGTTGGCGGCAGCGCACCCGCCGAGGGCGGGTCGTGCTCGTCTTTCACTCGGATCGTCCGGCACGTACCTGCCGGTGAAAGGACGCCATCACCATGGCAACTGTCACCTACGACGCCGCTTCCCGGATCTACCCGGGTTCGACCAAGCCGGCCGTCGACGCACTCAACCTGGACATCGAGGACGGGGAGTTCCTGGTCCTCGTCGGTCCGTCCGGCTGCGGAAAGTCCACCTCGCTGCGGATGCTCGCGGGCCTGGAGGACGTGGACCGCGGCGCCATCCTGATCGACGGCAAGGACGTGTCGAACCTTCCCCCCAAGGCGCGCGACATCGCCATGGTGTTCCAGAACTACGCGCTCTACCCGCACATGACCGTCTTCGACAACATGGCGTTCGCGCTGAAGCTGCGGAAGACGCCGAAGTCGGAGATCGAGCGCCGGGTCAAGGAGGCGGCCGCGCTGCTGAACCTCCAGGAGTACCTGGACCGCAAGCCGAAGGCGCTGTCCGGCGGTCAGCGTCAGCGTGTCGCCATGGGCCGCGCGATCGTGCGTGAGCCGCAGGTCTTCCTCATGGACGAGCCGCTGTCCAACCTGGACGCCAAGCTCCGTGTGCAGACCCGTTCGCAGATCGCCGCGCTGCAGGCCCGCCTCGGCACCACCACGGTGTACGTGACGCACGACCAGACGGAGGCCCTGACCATGGGTCACCGCGTCGCCGTACTGAAGGACGGTCTGCTCCAGCAGGTCGACACCCCGCGCAACATGTACGACAAGCCCGCGAACGTGTTCGTGGCCGGCTTCATCGGTTCGCCGGCGATGAACATCAAGACCGTGAAGCTCGGCGACAACGGCGCCGTGCTCGGTGGGCTGGCCGTGCCGCTGACCCGCGAGGCGGTGGCGAAGGCCGGCGAGGGCGCCGACGGCAAGGTCACGGTCGGCTTCCGGCCGGAGGACGTGCAGCTCGTGGGCGAGGGCGACGGCGGCCTGTCGATGACCGTGGACCTGGTCGAGGAGCTCGGCTCCGACGCGTACGTCTACGGCCGCGCCGACCTGGACGGTGCCGAGGAGCAGTTCGTCATCCGTACGGACGGGCGGCACACCCCGAACATGGGTGACACCGTCTACCTCAAGCCGCAGAGCACCCCGCACATCTTCAACGCCGCGACCGGCGAGCGCATCGACGGCTGACGGCCCGGGGCACCGCCCCGGCCACGTACGACGAGAGGGCACCGGCTTGCGGCCGGTGCCCTTTCGCTGTTCCTACTCGTTTTTCGCAGGTGCCTCGGCGCGCGCGGACGGCGACCGTACGAACCTCGACACCAACGGGAAGTGCCTGGGCGTCTCCCATTCTGCGACCGGTCCGACCGTTACGGGGCCCGTTCCGGCAAGGTTGCCGCCCTACTTCCGAAACTGCCAGAACTCGTACCCGCCGTCACCGGGGCAGGCCATGTACCGGTCGTTCCACTGGCAGCGGGTCAGGTCCGCGCTGACCTTGTTGAGCGACTTGTTGCTCCCCGACCGGACACCGCCGCCGCTGAGCGTCCAGTCCTGGCTGGTCGCCGAGCCGCCGGTGACCACACCGTTGGCCGTGAGTACGGTCGCGTCGTCGACCCGCGCCGCCTCGCCGCTGAAGTCCACGGCGACCTTGTCGAAGTCGTCGTCGTACACGGTGAGGTCCGGGTTGCTGTCGACGACGGTGTTGACGACGAGCCGGTCCCCCACCGGTACGACACTGTCCAGGCCCGGCAGCGGCAGCGTCTTCACCGGCTTGTTGGCGCCGCTCGCGGCCAGCTTCAGTACGACGAGGCGGTCGGTCTTGGCCTCCGCGCCGCTGTCGGCACTGTCCGACGGCACGTGGTCCTTGACGCAGACCAGCGACTCGTCCTCGCCGCACGGGACCATCCAGTCGACCTTCCGGTTCGACGCCTCGCGGAAGCTCCACCGCGAGTTGCCCATCGCGTCCAGCCCGTACGCCCGGATGGTGTAGCCGGCGCCGCCCGTCGCGTCGATCATCGTGCCGTTGATGACCGTCTGCTGGCTGGCGTCGGTACTCATGCCGTCGCCCGTCTCGACCGTGGCCGGGTCGCCCACCACGGCACCGGTCGCCGGGTCGATCACGCGCGCCACGCCCTTGTCGTTGACCACGACGACCTTGCGGTCCACGTCCGCCCGCTCGAACGGCGACACCTGGCCGTACGGCGCGGCGTTGGCCATGTCCTCCGGGCGGCTCTCCACGTGGACGTCGCCGTACGCCTTCTTGGGGCCCCAGCGGCGCTTGCCGGTCTTCAGGTCGAGCCCGGTGACGGTGCCGTCCTGGTCGCTGTGCAGGACCACGCCCGCCTTCGACAGCACCTGGTACGAGTCGTCGTCGCTCGTCGCCGTGTCGGTCCAGGTCTTCCCCGTCTCCGGACTGACCACCACGTACTTGCCGGGCGTGTCACCGTCCGACTGGTACTCCAGCTCGATGCCGCCGGGGTGCGCGATCGCCCACTCCTTCCAGGTGGCACCGGCGGAGTCGACCGTGGCCAGCGTCCGCGCGCCGGAGACCTTGCCGTCCAACGCGACCGACCGCACCGTCGCCTTGCCGTCGCCGTCGATGTCCGTCAGGTACGCGGTGCCGTCCACGATGCTCACGTACGCGTTGCTCGGGCTGTCCGACGCGTACTTCACCGTGCCGACCGAACGCAGCGCGTCGAACGGCCGCTCCGAGTACTTCGGCCAGAAGGTCGCGAAGCCGGCCACGACCAGCAGCACGACGGCCGCGGCGACCGCCGGGATCAGCACGACCTTCTGCCGGTACCAGCGGCGCACCGGCGGCGGCGCGAACTCCGGCATCGCCCCCGGGTACGGCCCCTGCGGCGGGTACGGTCCCGGCGGCGGGCCACCCGGCGACGTCGGCACCGCGGACACCGGACTCGACTGCCCCGGCAGCGCGCTGACCGGGATCGCACCCGTTGCCGCCGCCATCTCGTACGGCGAGCCCGGCACCGGCACCGCCTCCGTACGGTTCGGGTCGACCGCCGGTACCAGCTCGGCCAGCACTCCCTCCGCCACCGGCAGCTCCGGCTGCTCCAGTACGGTCGGGGCGATGCCGAGCTGGGCGTGCAGCATCCGCGCCACCATCGGTACCCGGCTCGAACCGCCGACCAGGAACAGCCCGGCCAGCTGATCCGGCCGCAGGCCCACCTGCCCGATCGTCGCCTCCGTCGCCGCGACCGCCCGGGACAGCAGCGGACCGGTCAGCCGCTCCAACTCCTCCCGCGTCAGATGCACCGCCTGGTCGACGCCCGGCACCGGCACCGGCGCGGTCGTCGTCCGCGACAGCATCTCCTTCGCGCCGCGCACGTCCTCCCAGAACAGCCGCCGGTACCGCCGGTCGGCCGTCGACGCCGGCCGCGACAGGTGCTGCCAGATCTGCGGGTGCTGGCGGCCGATCAGCTCACCGACGTGCGTCACCAGCGCCGCGTCCAGATCCAGCCCGCCGAGCCGCTCGTCACCGCCCGCGCCGACCACCGAGTATCCGTCGCCGTCGTTGCGGACCACCGCCACGTCGAGCGTGCCGCCGCCGAAGTCGAACACCGCCAGCGACGACCCCACCGGTACCGGACGCCGCATCACCTGCGCGAAGTAGCGCGCCGCGGCGATCGGCTCCGGTACCAGCCGCACCGGTGGCCACCCGGCCTGCCGTACCGCCTCGGTCAGGACGCCGCGCCGGGTCGGCCCCCACGCCGCCGGATGCGTGATCGCCGCCGGCGGCAGGAACCCGACGCTCTCCACCGCCTTCGCCGCGATCTCCCGCAACAGCGCGGCGAGCAGCTGCACCACCGGTACTTCACGGTCACCGAGCAGTACGGACGGCTCGTCCACGCGCCGCTTCGGGTTCGGCTCGCACCGCGCCGGATCCAGCTGCGCCATCCGCTGCGCGTCCCGCCCCACGTGCAGGCGCCCCGCGTCGTCCAGGAACACCGTCGACGGCATGATCGGCTGCCCGCCGAACAACAACGGCCGCGTACGCCCGTCCGGCGACCGCACCACCGCCACCGTGTTCGACGTGCCCAGGTCGACACCGAGCGCGTACCCCTGCTGGTGCGGCGTGCTCACGGCGCTTCCCTCCGTACTCCGCGACTGCGTTGGCCCGTCCGATCGTACGAACGGATCCCAACCACCGCCGCCCGCGCCATCCGCACCCGTCACCGCGGCCCGACCCGCCACGGCCAGCACCCACCGACTCGCGCCCAGTACCAGATTGGTTGGCACAACCCCGAACCCGCTGCACTCGTGCCGACCGGGCGAAGCGAAGCGAGCCCGCAACTCAGGTGCCGGCTGGCAAAGCGAAGCGAGCCAGCACGAGGTATCAGATTGTGGGGTCGAACAGGTTCCACGGCCGGGACGCGAGCGAGCCGGGATCCAGATGTTCGCCGGCAAGGCGGAGCGGAGCCCGTGTGCGGACGCACTCGGGCTTCGCGACAACGCCGCCGGCGGGCATCTGGGCCCGGCGCAGCGCCACCTACGAACCGCGGCGGCGGGAGATTTCGGCCAGGGCGACGGCGGTGGCGACGGACGCGTTGAGCGATTCGATCGCGGTGGCGATCGGGATGGCGACGCGCATGTCGCAGGTTTCGCCGACGAGGCGGGACAGGCCGCGGCCTTCGGAGCCGACGACGAGGACGACGGGGTCGACGGCGGCTTCGAGTTCGTACAGCGGGATCTCGCCGTCGGCGTCGAGGCCGATGGCGAGGAAGCCGGCGTCCTGGCACTGTTTGATCGCCCGGGTCATGTTGGTGATCTGGGCGACGGGGAGCCGGGCGGCGGCGCCGGCGGACGTACGCCAGGCGGTGGCGGTCATGCCGGCGGAACGCCGGGACGGCAGGAACACGCCCTGCGCGCCGAACGCGGCGGCGGACCGCACGATGGCGCCGAGGTTGCGCGGGTCGGTGACCCCGTCGAGCGCGACGAGCAGCGGCGCGGGCGATTCGGTGGACGCGGCGATCAGGTCCTCGAACGGCTCGTACTCGTACGGCGGGACCTGGACGCCGATGCCCTGGTGCAGCACGCCGCCGGTGAGCCGGTCGAGTTCGGCGCGGCTCACCTCCATGATGGCGATGCCCCGGTCCCCGGCCGTACGCACGGCTTCGATGGTGCGTTCGTCCAGCTCGATGCCCTGCGCCACGTACAGCGCGGTGACGGGGATGTGCGCGCGCAGCGCCTCGACGACGGGGTTACGGCCGACGAGCAGTTCGGGTGCGTCCTTCGCGGCGGCGGACCGGCGGCCGGGTGCGACGCGCGGCCCGGACCGGCCGCTCGCGGCGGGCTTGCGCTGGCCGGCCTTGGGCGCGTGGCCCTCGGCCGCGGCCTTGCGCCGCTCCTTCTCCTGCTTCCACGCCGTACGCTTCGGCAGCTCCTCGCCCTCGCCGGGGCTGAACTTCTTGTGCCACGGCCGCTCGTCCGCGGGCAGCGTCCGGCCGCGGCCGGCGAGGGACTGCTTGCCCTTGCCGCCGGAGCCGACGGAGCGGTCCTTCTTCGAGGACGTGCGCCGATTGCGTCGTTGCGAGTTGCCGGGCATCAGGAGCTACCGTCCGTCGTGTCGTCCGCGAGTGTCCACCGTGGACCGTGCGGGGTGTCCTCGATCAGTACGCCGGCCTGTTTGAGCTGGTCGCGCACCGCGTCGGCGGTGGACCAGTCGCGGCCGGCGCGGGCCTGTTCGCGCCGCTCCAGGGCGTGCGCGACCAGTTTGTCCACAGTGGACCGAAGGTCGTCGCTGGCCGCCTCCCGCCACAGCGTGGACAGCGGGTCCAGGCCGAGCAACCCGAGCATCCCGCGTACGCCGGCCAGCGCGCCCGCCACCGCCGTCCGGTCACCGGACGCCAGCGCGGCGTTGCCGTCCCGTACGACCTCGTGCAGGGCGGCGAACGCGCGCGGCGTGTTCAGGTCGTCGTCCATGGCGGTCACGAAGTCGGCGCACACCGGGCCCGGGTCGACCACCCCGACCTGCTCCACGGCGCGCTGCACGAACCCCTCCACCCGCCGGTACGCCGCGGCCGACTCCTCCAACGCCTCGTACGAGAAGTCGATGACGGAGCGGTAGTGCGGGGCGGCCAGGTAGTAGCGCAGCTCGGCGGGGCGGATGCCGTGCGCGGCCAGCTCGGGCAGGCCGACCACGTTGCCGATCGACTTGCTCATCTTCTCGCCGGCCATGTTGAGCGGACCGTTGTGCACCCAGAAGCGCGCGAAGCCGAACCCGGCGGCCTTCGACTGGGCCACCTCGTTCTCGTGGTGCGGGAACTGGATGTCCCGGCCACCGCCGTGGATGTCGAACTCCTCGCCCAGGTACCGCCAGGTCATGGCCGAGCACTCGATGTGCCAGCCGGGCCGGCCGCGCCCCCACGGGGACGGCCAGTACGCGTCCTGCGGCTCGGTCGGCTTGACGCCCTTCCACAGCGCGAAGTCGAGCGGGTTGCGCTTGTCCGGCGCGGGTGGCTCGGACGACTGGCGGCGCATCTCGTCGGGCTTCTGCCCGGACAGCGCGCCGTACTCCGGCCACGAGGAGACGTCGAAGTAGACCTCGCCGGCGTCCGTCACGTACGCGTGGCCGCGGTCGATGAGGCGCTGGATCAGCTCGTGCATCTCCGGGATGTGCCCGGTGGCGCGCGGCTCGTAGGTCGGCAGCTCGACCCCGACCGCGTCGTACGCGTCGTCGAGGAGCCGCTCGTTCCGGTACGCGATCGACCAGTACGGAACGCCCTCGTCGAGGGCACGCTTCAGCACCTTGTCGTCGATGTCCGTGATGTTACGAATGAACCGGACGGCCAGCCCCCGGTACTCCAGCCACCGGCGCAGCACGTCGTAGTTGACGCCGGACCGGAGGTGGCCGATGTGCGGTGGGCTCTGCACGGTGACACCACACAGGTAGATCCCGGCCTTGCCGGGTTCCCGCGGGACGAAGTCCCGCACCGAGCGGGTCGCGGTGTCGTAAAGCTGCAGGCTCACCCTGAAAGCGTAACGGCACGTGCGCGCGCTGCCTGCCCTGCCCTGTGGACAACGCCGCGGGAAGCGACGCCGGCCTGTGGACAACCGGTAAGGTCCCGCTGTGGACAAGCCCGCGGAGACGGCGCAGACCCTCGACCGGGGGCTGCGGCTGCTGTCGCTCGTCGCCGAGCACCCGGAGGGCGTGTCGGTGTCCAGCGCCGCCGAGTACCTCGGGGTCGGCCGTACCGTCGTCTACCGGCTGGCCGCCACCCTCGCCGCGCACGGCCTGCTCCGCCGCGAACCCGGCGGCCCGCTCCGCCTCGGCATCGGCGTACTCGCGCTCGCCCGGCACGCGCAGCCGCTGCTCGCCGGCGCCGCCCTGCCCGTACTCCGGCTGCTGGCCGACGACCTGGGTGCCACCGCGCACCTGACCGTGGAGGACGCCGGGGAGGCGCTGGCGCTGCTCGTGGTCGAGCCGTCCTGGACGACGCTGCACGTCGCGTACCGGACGGGCTCACGGCATCCGCTGGACGCCGCGGCCGGCGGGCTCGCCATCCTCGCCGGCCGCCGCGGCGAACGCGGCTGGACCACGTCCGCCGGCGGCTTCCAGTCCGGCGCGTACGGCGTGGCCGCTCCCGTACTCGACATCGACGGGCTCACCGCCAGCGTCGGCGTGGTCACCCTCGGCCCGCTGGACGAGAACACCGCCGGCCCCCGCGTACGACGGGCCGCGGACGACCTGGCCGCCGCGCTCGCCCCGTGAGGGCGGCGCGCACCGGCACGCCGCCCGCCACCAGCTACGGGTGCGTCATCGACAGGACGTCGAGTACCTGGTCGAGCTGCTCCTCGGTGAGCTTCCCGGACGCCACGTGCCCCCGCTCGATCACGACCTGCCGGATCGTCTTGCGCTCCTTGAGGGCCTGCTTCGCGATCGCCGCCCCCTCCTCGTACCCGATGTAGCGGTTGAGCGGGGTGACGATCGACGGCGACGACTCCGCGTACTCCCGGCACCGGTCGACGTTCGCCGTGATGCCGGCGACGCAGCGGTCGGCGAGCAGGCGCGACACGTTCGACAGCAGCCGGACGGACTCCAGGATGTTGACGGCGATGACCGGAAGCATGACGTTCAGCTCGAAGTCGCCGAGCGTCCCGCCGAACGCGACGGTCGCGTCGTTGCCGATCACCTGGGCGACGACCTGGCGTACGGCCTCGGGGAGGACCGGGTTCACCTTGCCCGGCATGATCGACGAGCCGGGCTGGAGGTCCGGCAGCGCGATCTCGCCGAGACCCGCGCGCGGGCCCGAGCCCATCCAGCGCAGATCGTTCACGATCTTGTACAACCCGGCCGCGATCGTACGCAGCTGGCCGGACGTCTCGATCAGGCCGTCCCGCGCGCCCTGCGCCTCGAAGTGGTCGCGCGCCTCGGTCAGCGGCAGCCCGGTCGCGGCCGCCAGCTCCTCGATCACCCGCGCCGAGAACCCGGCCGGCGTGTTGATCCCCGTACCGACCGCGGTGCCGCCCAGCGGCAGCTCCGCCAGCCGCGGCAGCGACGCGTTCAGCCGCTCCACCCCGTACCGCACCTGCGCCGCGTACCCGGCGAACTCCTGGCCCAGGGTCACCGGCGTGGCGTCCATCAGGTGCGTCCGGCCCGACTTCACGACCTCGGCGAACTCCTTCGCCTTGGCCTCCAGCGTCGTCGCCAGGTGCTCCAGCGCCGGTACGAGGTCGCCGGTGACGGCGGCGGTCGCGGCGACGTGGATCGACGACGGGAACACGTCGTTCGACGACTGCGACGCGTTCACGTGGTCGTTCGGGTGTACGGGCCTGCCCAGGCGCTCGGTGGCGAGCGTGGCGAGTACCTCGTTGGTGTTCATGTTGGACGAGGTGCCGGAGCCGGTCTGGAACACGTCGATCGGGAACTCGGCGTCCCACCGGCCGTCGACGACCTCGGCCGCGGCAGACCGGATCGCCTCGGCCACGTCGGCGTCGACCACGCCCAGCTCGGCGTTGACCGTCGCGGCGGCGGCCTTGATCTGCGCCAACGCCGCGATGTGCGCGTGCTCCAAGGTACGGCCGGAGATCGGGAAGTTCTCCACCGCGCGCTGGGTCTGCGCCCGCCACTTCGCCCGGGCCGGCACCCGGACCTCGCCCATCGTGTCGTGCTCGATCCTGTACTCGTCACTCACGGCCGGCCTCCACTCCGCTGCGGCCAGCCGCGGGGCACGAGGACCCTGTGTCCCCGAACCGCTGCACTCCGCTGCGCTGCATTCCGCTCATGCCGCCATCTTCCCGCGCGTGGGAATCGCCCGGACGCCGCCCCCTGCGTACCCACGGCACGAACGGAAACGGTCAGTCCTCGGACTCCGGCGGCTCCCGCAACGGCTGCGGCCGGTTCTCCCACTTCGTCGACAGCGCGATCGTCGAGTGCGTACGCGCGATGCCGGGCACCCGGTTGAGTCGCCCGATCAGCGCCTCCAACTCGGCGATGGTGCCCACCCGTACCTTGCAGAGAAAGGACTCCTGGCCGGCCAGGAAATAGCAGGACTCGACCTCGGGAAGTTCGGAGAGCGCGGCGGCGATGTCGTCGGCCTCGCTCGAATCCGTCTGCACGATCCCGACGAGTGCGGTGACGCCGAGCCCGACGCGGTCCGCGTCCACCGCCGTCCGGTACCCGAGGATCACGCCGGTGGACTCCAGCTTCGACACCCGGTCGTGCACGGCCGGCGGCGACAGCCCGATCTGCCTGCCCAGCTCCGCGTACGTGAGGCGGGCGTTGGTCCGCAGCAGGTCGAGGATCTGCCGGTCGATCTTGTCCACCGCGACAGTTTAGAGGTGCAGAGAGTACGGCGTCGGATGGCGAGGGCTCGTCCGGTCGAGTGGGTGATGAGTTGCCGTTCGCCGCTCTGAGGACACCTGACCTGTCACGATAGGCAACGGGCGGTCGGTTCGGTGTTGTAACCCGGTAGCGGATACCGACCGGCAAAAATCCCAACATCCGCCCACGTCAACAGCTCGGAGTGACAATATTCCTACAGACTGTCTAAGAAGTGTGCGTCGCCACAACACCCCATCGGGTGTCGTTCCGTTCATTTCCGGGACGCCGGAGGACGTCGGTGCTGTAATGGGTTCAGGGGAGTATGTACAAAGGGGGGGTCGTGGAAAGTTCCGATCGGCTGCTCACACCGGGTGAGGTGGCCTCGCTGTTCCGGGTTGACCCGAAGACCGTGACACGGTGGGCTGCCGCCGGGCGCATCGGAAGCATCCGTACGCCTGGTGGTCACCGCCGGTTCCGCGAGTCTGAGGTCCGTGCGCTGCTCAGCGGCGACGAGGCCGGGTTCGCCGAGGAAAGCCAGCCAACGTCACGCTAGGCCGGCAGCAACATCACAGACAGGAATCCGGCGGGCAGGCCGGACGCGGCACCGGGGTGTTTCACTCCGGGTCCGACGAGCCCGCCGGATTCCCGTTGTCCGGGTACGTCGCGTCCGCGTCGAGGCGCGCGGCGCCGAGCGTGCCCGACCACCGCTGGTAGAGGGTGTGCGGGACGTCCATCGCGTCCAGTACCCGACCGGCGACGAAGTCCACCAGCTGCTGCACGTCCCGCGCCCCGGCGTAGAACGCCGGACTGGCCGGCAGTACGGTCGCGCCCGCGTCGTGCAGGGCGAGCAGGTGTACCAGGTGGCTCCGTGACACCGGCGTCTCCCGCGGGACGACGACGACCGGCCGGTGCTCCTTCAGGTTGACGTCCGCGGCGCGCTGGAGCAGGTCCTTCGACAGGCCGAGCGCGATCCCCGCACACGCCGCCGTACTCGCCGGCACCACCACCATGCCCCGCGCCGGGTACGAGCCGGAGCTGGGTCCGGCGGCCAGGTCCGAGGCCGGCCAGTACGCGACGTCGGCGGTGGCGAGCTCGCGGCCGAGGAAACCGGACAGGTCGTCCTTCCAGCGGGCATCACGGACGGCGAGGCCGGTCTCGTCGAGGATCGTCAGCCGGGCCGCCCGGGACACCACCAGGTCGACCGGCAGGCCCGCGTCGAGCAGCGCGGTCACCACGGCCCGCGCGTACGGCGTGCCGGAGGCGCCGGAGATCCCGACGATCCACGGCCGTCGCGCCACCCGTTCCACCGCCTGCACGCCTTCACTCTGCCGCACCGACCACCCCGCCGTACGCGGGCCCGGCGTACGCGTGGCCGCGGACACGAAGCGGGCACGGCAAGGCCCGGCGCGCGGGATGCGCACCGGGCCTGGTCGGTTCCGGTCCTTCGGCGACCGTACGGCCGGGGCGTGTCAGGTTCGGTCGAGCGAGCCGGCCGGCAACCTGTGACGACACGCCCTAGGGTTCCACCGTCAGGAACTCGTCGGTGTCGGTCCACCCGTCCACCGGGCCGTCACTGGCGCCATGCCCGCCGGCATGGTCTGCGACATGGTTCTCGTGGTCCTCGTCGGCGGGACGGCGGGGTGCCGGGGGCGTCGTTGCCGCGTCCAGCTCCCGCCAACTCGTTGATCTGGTCATGAGCACCTCCCTACCCCCAAGGCCGCCGGGCGCCGGGGTGAGTCCGGCGCCGTCAACGGGAAACGGGGGCAGACTTCCAGGATCGCGGAATGTGAATCTACCGTCCACCGTCCGTACGGCCGACCGCGCTCCGCGAGAATGAGGCCGCCACCACAGCCCTGACTCCGACCAGTGAAACCGAGCCACGAGTCGCCCCGGTTGTCGCCGGGTACGTTTCCGGTACCGAGCGGGTTTCGGGCCGGTTGCGCGCCGACCGGTCAGGGGCGAAGTCCTTGCAGGACAACGAGATCCGCCACGGCGAAGACGAACAGGACGATGCCGACGACACCGTTCGCGGTGAAGAAGGCGCGGTTCATCCGGGACAGGTCGGTCGGCCGTACGATCACGTGCTCGTACGCCAGCACCACCGCGGTGACGGCGAGCCCGACCCACCAGATCACCCCGAATCCGGCCAGTACACCGAACCACGCGTACAGCGCGAGGGTCGCGACATGGGTGACGACGGAGGCGCGCAGGGCGTTGGCCACGCCGAACCGGACCGGCACGCTGCGTACGCCGATGCGACGGTCCACGTCGACGTCCTGGCAGGCGTACATGAGGTCGAAGCCGCCGATCCAGGTGCCGACCGCGAGCCCGAGCGCGAACGCCGTCCACGACCAGTGCCCGGTGACGCCGATCCACGCGCCGATCGGCGCGATCGCCTGCGCCAGGCCGAGAAACACCTGCGGGAAGTCGGTGAAGCGCTTCGCGTACGAGTAGATGATCAGGAAGAACAGCGCGATCGGCGACAGCACCAGGCACAGCCAGTTCAGCAGGGCGGCGCTGGCGAAGAACACCACCAACGACACCCCGAGCCCCGTGTACGCGGTGCGCAACGACAGCGCGCCGGTGACCAGCTCGCGCTGCGCGGTACGCGGGTTCTGCGCGTCGATGTGCCGGTCGATGATGCGGTTGGCGGCCATCGCGACCGTACGCGCGGACACCATCGCCACGGTGATCACCAGCAGCGTCAGCCACTGTACGTGCGGCGTCATCGCCGTCAGCGCCGCGATGTACGCGAAGGGCAGCGCGAAGACCGAGTGCTCGATCATCACCAGCCGCAGGAACGACCGGACCTTGCCGTGGCTCTCCGCGGTCGCCGTCACAGGCCGTACTCCGACCATCGTTTGTCCACTGTGGACACTGTCGCCGGGTCCATCGTCATCATCTCCGGCCACTCCCGCGTGTAGCCCTCGCTCGGCAGCTTCCGCGTCGCGTCCACGCCCAGCTTCCCCCCGAAGAACTGGTGGTACGACGAGTGATCGAGGTGGTCGACCGGCCCCTCCGACACCACGATGTCGTGCAGGTAGTCCACGTTCCCGAACGCGCGGAACGACACCTCGCGCAGGTCGTGCACGTCGCAGTCGGCGTCCACCACGACCACCAGCTTCGTCAACGACAACAGGTGCGCGCCCCACACCGCGTGCATCACCTTCTGCGCCTGCTTCGGGTACCGCTTGTCGATGGACACGATCAGGCAGTTGTGGAAGACGCCCGGCTCCGGCATGTTCATGTCGACGATGTCCGGAATGAGGATCTTGATCAGCGGCAGGAAGATCCGCTCGGTCGCCTTGCCCAGGCCGAAGTCCTCCTGCGGCGGCTTCGACGTCACGATCGACTGGTACACCGGGTTCCGTTGCGTCGTCATGCATTCCACGTGCAGTACCGGGAAGGGCTCGACCGGGGTGTAGAAGCCGGTGTGGTCGCCGAACGGACCCTCCGGGGCGCGCTCCCCCGGCTCGATCCAGCCCTCCAGCACCACCTGCGCGTTCGCCGGTACCTGGAGCGGCACGGTCCGGCAGTCGACCATCTCGACGCGCTCACCCCGCAGGAACCCCGCGAACAGGTACTCGTCGATGTCGCCCGGCAGCGGTGCGGACGCCGCGTACGACACGGCGGGGTCGCAGCCGAACGCGACGGCGACCGGCAGCCGCTGGCCGAGCCGTTCGGCGACGGCGTGGTGCGCGGTGGAGTCCTTGTGGATCTGCCAGTGCATGCCGAGCGTGTTGCGCGAGTGCTGCTGCAACCGGTACAGGCCGAGGTTGCGTTTGCCCGTCTCGGGATGCTTCGTGTGGGTGAGCCCGAAGTTGTGGTAGATGCCGCCGTCGCCGGGCCACACCTGGAGCCCGGGCAGCCGACCCAGGTCCACGTCGTCGCCGGAGTACACGACCTCCTGGCAGGGGGCCGCCTTGACGTGCTTCGGCGGTACGGCCTTGAGCTGGGCCAGCTTGCCGAACGCCTCGCGCAGGCCGCCGAACCCGACCGGCAGTTCGAGCTTCACCAGTTCGGCGATCCGGGCGCCGATCTCGTCCACGTCCCGTACGCCGAGGGCGAGGGACGTGCGCCGCCGCGTACCGAAGAGGTTCATGAGGATCGGCATGTCGCCGCGGGTCGGGCGCTCGAACAGCAGGGCCGGGCCGCCCGCCCGGACGACCCGCTGGGTGATCTCGCTGATCTCCAGCGTCGGGTCGACCGGCACCCGCACCCGCTTCAGCTCGCCGGCCTTCTCCAGCCGGCGCAGGAAGTCGGGCAGATCCTTGTACGGGTAGCCATGAGCCATGCGTCAAGTCTCGCAAGCCCCGCCGGCGACCCGACGGCGGCCGTCCCGCGACCGGGGTCACCGCCCCCGGGCGCCGGTTTGGCAGACTTCTCGCGCCGCCCCGGCGCCGGACCCCGCACCGCCTCGACGGCGGGCCGCCGGGCCAGGTACGCCACGATCCCCTCACCGACCGTCAGGACCCCGATGGACAACGATCCGAACACCCCCGAGACTCCCGCCGAACTCGCCGCGCGCGTACGCGAGGAGGAGCGCCTCACCCGGGTCGAGGTCGAGTTCGCCGCCGCGGAGCGGTTGACGTTCTTCTCCGACGCGGTGGTCGCGATCGCGATCACGCTGCTCGCCATCGAACTGCCGGTCCCGCACGGCAACACCGTCGCGCAGCTGCTGCACGGCATGCACGAGGACCTGATGGAGTACATCGCGTTCTTCATCAGCTTCACCGTGATCGGCATGCACTGGGTGGGCCACCACACCGTCTTCCGCTGGCTGCGCCGGCTGGACGGGCGGCTCCGCCAGTTCAACCTGCTCTGGCTGCTGACGATCGTGCTCACGCCGTTCGCCACGAAGCTGCTGATGGAGGACAGCGAGCACGGCTTCCCCCTCCAGTTCGGGGTGTACGCGGCGGTCCAGGCGGTGTCCGGCGTGCTGTTCGTCCTGATGGCGCGGGAGATGGCGAAGTACAAGCTGCTGCGGGACGGCGCGCCGGCCACGCTGATCTCCAACTCGTACCTGCGGTCCGGCGTGATGGCGTCGGCGTTCGCGGTGTCGATCCCGATCGCGTTCGTCAGCCACGAGTTCTCGTACGCGGTGTGGATCCTCATGCCGGCCGTCATGCGGCTGGCGAAGGTACTGCGGGACCGCCGGCAGGCCACGGCGGACGCGTCGTCACCTCACCCGCAGGACGACGTTAAGTAGTCACGTAAACACGTGACGTCGCGTACGGGTGGTCGGGCGGTCGCGTGCCGCCCGCGGCGCGTACCAGCGGCACACCGGCGACCACCTGCCGGAGGTACATCGGATGGCGCCGCGTACGGCCGCCCTGTTCACCCTGCCGCTGCTCGGCCTCGGCTGGCTCGTCGGCGCGCACCCGACCGCGCCGGCGCTGCCCGACTGCCCCGCGCACGCCGCCCGCCCCGACCGCGCGCCCGAGTCCGGCCCGCCGACCGGCCCCCACCCCGGGAACGCCTGCCGCGCCGTCCCCACCGAGGTACGCGACGGCGCGCCCAGTACGCCCGCGGTGTCGCCGCCGACCGAGGACGCCACCGGGTACCGGCACCTCGGCGCCATGACCGACGGCACGTACTCCGCGGTCACCGGCGGCCTGACCGTCCGCGACCCCGGCGTACGGCAGGGCACGCACGACTTCCTCGCCACCCGGTTCATGGCACGCGGCGACGTGTCCGGGAGTACCAGGTGGTTGGAGGCGGGGTGGTCGGAGAACGGGTGGAAGGACGGCGCCCAGCACGTCTACACGTACGACACGACCACGATGACGTGGTCCTGGTACGGCCAGTACGAAATCCACGACGGGGACCGGATCCACCTGGCGCTCGGTTCCGGCGCGACCGGCCGCGACGGCACCACGTGGCGCGCCTGGCTGTGGTGGGGCGACCGGTGGAACCTGCTCGCCGCGCCGACCCTGCCGTTCGGCCCCCGCACCCAGATCGAGCAGTACGTCGAGGTCTACGTGGACCCGGCGCGCGGCGGCAGCTACCCGGTGCCGGCGGTCGACGTGGACGACGTGACCGTGCAGCCGCGGCCCGGCGACGGCTTCACCCCGTGGCGCGACCCCGCCGTCCCCACCACCACGTCCCCGCCCTACTACGGGTACTGCGTCGACTGGCGTATCCGGTGGTCCGACTGGTCGGCGCGCAGCTGCTGAGCCGGCGGTCAGAACTCGACGCCGACCAGTATCGGCTCGGGGTGCAGGACCACGTCGAACGTCTTCGCCACGCCGTCCCGGATCTCCCGGGCCAGGTCCAGCAGCTCCGCGGTGGTGCCGTGGTCGGAGTTCGTCAGCGCGAGCGTGTGCTTCGACGAGATCGCCACCCGGCCCCGCCGGTACCCCTTGGTGAAGCCGGCGCGCTCGATCAGCCACGCCGCCGGCACCTTGCGGTCGTCCCCCGCCGGCCACGACGGCACCGGTACGTCCGGGCCGAGCAGGTCGGCGCACCGCGTCACGAGCCCCTCGTACGCCGCGGCGGACAGCACCGGGTTGGTGAAGAACGAGCCGACGCTCCGGGTGTCCGGATCGTCGGCGTCGAGCACCATGCCTTTGCCGCGCCGCAGATCCAGCACGGCGTCCCGGACGAGCGGCAGCGGCGCCCGGTCACCGGTGTCGACGCCCAACGTCCGGGCCAGTTCGGCGTACCGGACGGGCATCGAGTCGCCGCCCTCGTACAGCACGAAGCTGACGGACAGCACCACCCACCGGTCCACCCCCTTGAACCGGCTCGTCCGGTACGCGAAGCCGCACTCGTCGGCCCGCAGTGACCGCGTCTCGCCGCTCTCCCGGTCGTACGCGGTGACCTCGACGATGGTCTGCGCGACCTCCTGGCCGTACGCCCCGACGTTCTGGATGGGGGTGGCGCCGGCCGAGCCGGGAATGCCGGACAGCGCCTCGATACCGGCCCAGCCCTGGGCGACGGCCGCCTCGACCACCGTGTCCCACGACATCCCCGCCGGTACGGTCAGGGCCACCCGGCCGTCGCCGCCGCGGCCGAACCGCAGGCCCTCGCCGCCGGCCCGGAGCAGCAGTACCCGGCCGGCGAAGCCGGCGTCGGCGACCACCACGTTCGACCCGCCGGCCAGGATGAGCAGCGGCTCCCCGGCCTCGTCGGCGCTTCGTACCGTTTCGACGATCTCTTCGGCATTGGTGACCTCCGTCACCCTGGCCGCGGGACCGCCCAGGCCGAGCGTTGTGTAGTCACCCAGAAACTCTTGACTGACGTCGCGCACCCGGCAAGCCTAGGCTCAATGGTGACGGGCCATCCCGACGGATGGGGGGTGACCGCGATGAGCAGGGGTTCCGCCCGACCGGGCAAGGAATTCTGGCTGGCCGCGCTGCGGCACGACGGGGTCCTGCTCGGCCACTCGGCCGTCGCGGACGCGCTGGAGGTCCCACTCCCCGACCGCCCCGGCGTACGGGTCGCGGACCTCCTCGGCACGCTCGGCTCCGAGTACCGGTGGGTCTGTGGTCACCTGACCCGGGGCACCACCAGCCGACCCGAACGCGCCCTCCCCGAACCGCCCGAGGGACTCGACGTACTCGACTGGTGGCTCGACGCGTACCGGACGCTGCTGGCGACGTTGGACCGCGTCGACGCCGACCTGCCCGCCTGGAACTGGGCGCCGCAGCCGCGCAAGGCCATCTTCTGGCACCGGCGGATGGCGCACCTGACGGCGCTCGACCGCTGGGACGTCCAGCTCGCCACCGGTACGCCGGAGCCGCTGGAGGCCAAGACCGCCTCCGACGGCGTCACCGAACTCTTCGACACGCTGCTCGCCGCCGGTCGCGGCACGCACACCCACGACCCGACCGGCGTCGTCCGACTCATCGCCACCGACACCGGGTACGAGTGGCTCGTACGGCTGCGCGACCCCGGCATCACGTTGCTCGACATGAGCGGCCACAACCCGCCGAAGGTGCAGGCCGTCGCCGCCGGTACGGCCAGCGACCTGCTGCTCGCGCTCACCGGACGGATCGGCTTCGACCTCGTCACCACGGCCGGGGACGGTCGGCTGCTGACCCAGCTCATGCCGGAGTCGTGACCCGCTTGTCGCGTACCGTGGCGGATCTGCTATCCCTGGTGTCTCGTCGACTCGGTACGGGAGGCATGCGATGACGCTCACGGGAGCCCGGCCGGACAAGGCGTTCTGGCTCACCGCGGTACGGCAGGAGGGTGCCGGGCTGCGCGCGGCCGCCACCACCGAGACGTTCGACGCGAAGGTACCGAGCTGTCCCGGCTGGACGGTCGCCACCCTGCTCCGGCACACCGGCACCGGGCTCCGCTGGCTCGCCGCGCACATCGGCCGCGGCGTCGTCAGCGAACCCGCCGACGAACAGACCGAGGGGCTGCCCGACGGCGACGCCCTGCTGCCCTGGTGGGACGCCAGCCTGACGCAGGCCGTCGACGCGCTCGACCGCACCGACCCCGCCCTCCCCGCCTGGAACTGGGCGCCCCGCGCCAAGGTCGCCGGATTCTGGCACCGGCGGTACGCGCACGAGCTGGCCATGCACCGGTGGGACGCGCAGGTGTCCGTCGGCCTGCCCGAGCCGGTCGAGACCGCACTCGCCGTCGACGGGGTCACCGAGGTCCTCGACACCTGGCTGCCCGCGAACGGTACGCGCGCCGAGCGCGACGGCGTCGTCCAGCTCATCGCCGACGACACCGAGGACAGCTGGATCATCCGCGTGCGCGGTACGGCGATCTCCCTGCTGGACACCGCGACCCTGCTGCCCGAGGACCGTCCGGTACACGTACAGGCCAGCGGGTCGGCGTCCGACCTCGTCCTCGCCCTGTACGGCCGGGTTCCGTTCGACGTGCTCGACGTCGCCGGTGACGAGTCGCTGCTGGACGCCCTCCGCGTCGGCTGATCAGAGGTCGGCGAGGACCCGCTCGGCGTACGGCAGGGTGCCGGGGTCGAACAGGACCAGCCGGGACATGTCCACTGTGGACGGTGTGGCGCGCAGGGTGCCGAGGGCGCGGCGGATCGCGTCCTCCACCGGCCAGCCGTACACGCCGGCGGAGACGAGCGGGAACGCCACCGTCGCCGCACCCAGCTCGTCCGCCACCCGCAACGCGTTGCGGTAGCAGTCGTGCAGCAACCCGGCGCGGTCCTCGGTCCCGGAGTACACGGGGCCGACGGTGTGGATCACCCAGCGGGCCGGCAGCCGACCGGCGGTGGTGGCGACGGCCTGCCCGGTCGGCAACCCCCGCCCGTACTTCGCGGCGCGCAGCGCGCGGCACTCGGCGAGGATCTCCGGCCCGCCGCGGCGGTGGATCGCACCGTCGACCCCGCCGCCGCCCAGCAGCGACGAGTTCGCCGCGTTGACGATCGCGTCGACCCGCTGCTCGGTGACGTCGCCGTGGACCACCTCGATGCGCACGACCTCAGCCTAGGCTCACCGACGTCACGAGCGGGTAGTGGTCCGACGCCGTCGTACGCGGCATCGCGAAGTCGCCGAACGACACGTCGTCCGTACCGAAGATCCAGTCCGGCCGGTACTTCGGGCGGTCCGTCGGCGACGACAACATGCCCGCGTGCCCCGTCGTGTCCTGCGCGCTCACCAGCCCCGCCGCAGTGAACCGGCTGATCTCCGGCCAGCCCGGCATCGAGTTGAAGTCACCCGCGATCACCGCCGGCGACCTGCGGTGCCAGCGCGCCAGCAGCGCGTCGATCTCCCGGGTACGCGTCGCGTGGTTGTCCGTCTCGTTCTGCAGGTGCGCCGTCATCACGCGCAACGACCGGCCCGACCGCAGCTCCACCGTCGCCGCCGCGTACGACCGGCGCTGCGGACCCGCCCCGTACGGCAGGCGACCGGTGTCCACATCGGACAGTGGCAGCGTGGACAGGATCACGTTCCCGAACTGGCCGTCCGCCGCCGGCGACCACACGTACGGCATCGCCAGCGCGCGCGACAACCACTCCGCCACGTCCGTACCTCCGCCGATCGGCCAGCCCCGGTTCACCTCCTGCAACAGGATCACGTCCGCGTGCTGGGCCCCGAGTACCCGGGCGATCGTGGCCGGATCGACCGCGGCGCCGGCGTTCACCGCGTAGTGCAGGTTCCAGGTGACCAGGCGGACCGTGTCGCCCCGGGACACCGGACGCGCCGGCGCCGGTGTCGTCACCAGTACCAGGACCGGAACCACCAACAACACCGCCGGTACGCCCGCCAGCCGGCGCAGGCCGTCCGCCGCCACCGGCAACGCCGTATGCAACGCGGGCAGGGCGAGGAGCAGGGCGGCGAGGATCGGCAGGAGGCGATTGTCGACGGGCAGCGGGAGATCGTAGTTCGCCTGGTACGGCAGGACGATCGCGACGAAACCGAGGCCGGTGCCCAGGCCGGCCAGGGCGTAGCCGAGGGGGGTCGGGGTTGGGGTTCTGGGCTTGGTCGGGGTTGGGTGGTTGGTGGTCCGGGTTGGGTGGGGGGTTGCGCGAGGGCGGGACGTAGCGGACATTTTGCCGCGCCGTATCGATTGTCCAATTGTTGAACTGTTGGACAATGACACAATTGAACAATCGGGATCGGTCGACAACCCGTCACCGAACGACCGCGGCACGTGCGACAGCAGCAGCACCGCCGCCACCTGTCCCACGAGTACGGCGACGAGTGCCGGCACTCCCGACGTGAACAGCGCGACCCCCACCGCGACGACGGCGACCCCGGCCACCACCCACCGGTACCGGACGTCGAGTCGCGAGGCGCGGGCCACCGCTTCGATGGACAGCACCGCGCCGAGCAGCAGTACGACGGCGGCCCAGGGTGCGCCGAGTCCGCTCTGCGAGGCGACGTACGCGGGGCTGCCGAGGACGAGGACGTAGAGCCCGAGGTACGGCCCGAGCACGGCGTACCGGGCGGTGACGCGGGTGGGCGCGGGTGCGGGGTCGAAGCCGCGCCAGGTACGGGCGAGCAGCAGCGCGAGGCCCGCGCACGCGACGATCGTCCACAGCCAGGGCAGGAGGCCCGGCCGCCACACGGGATCCCAGGTGCCGAACGCGGCGCGTACGGCGATGTCGGTGGCGCCGCCGAGCGCGACGCCGACGGCGAACCGTGCCCCGCCGACGCGTCCGACCTGGTCGGAGACGAGGACGAGGGCGCCGAGTGCGACGACGGCGGTGGACAGCGCGGTGGCGAAGCCCGGCGTGGGTACGGCCTGTTCGAGGAGCCGGAGCACGACGAGCAGGAGTACGGCGGCGGCGATGCCGCGGCGGGCGTCGAGCCAGGTGACGAGCGGTGCGACGAGGACGGGCACCGCGTACACGACGAGGGCGGTGACCGCGGCCGCCGGTACTCCGCCGGCGCCGGCGACGTGGTCCAGTGCGGGTCCGCTGGCGCGTAGTGCCTCGACCGCGAACAGGGTCGCCCCGGCCTGCAGTGCGACCAGCGGCGCGCGCCGCCCCGCCTCCGAGTTCATGGCGGGAGACTACCGGTGCGGGATGTTCCCGTCGCCCCGCGGGACCTCACCGTACGTCCGCGCGGGCGTCACCGTCCGCGGTGCCGCACCCGGCGGTACGTCGGTGTCCCGGGTCGGCTGGCCGAGTACGCGGCGGGACAGCAGGGCGGCGCCGGCGACCGCGGCGGGGGTCACGAGTACGGCGCCGAGCGGCACGAGGAACAGCACGAACACCGCCACGCCGAACCCGAGTACGAGGGGGCGGCGGCGGCGCAGCAGCCGGCGGCGGGCCCGCAGGTACATGCCGCGGCGTTCGAACGGGACGCCGGTCAGCTCGACCGCGAGGTACCAGCCGCCGATGACGGCGCCGATCACCGGCACCACGGTCTGCCCGACGAACGGCAGGAACCCGGCCGCGAACAGCAGTACGCCGGTCACCACGGACGCGATCACGAGGCGCAGCGCGTCCCGTACGGACCGGCCGAGCGAGCGGTACCAGGGCACCTCCACCTCGCCGGGCACCCCGCCGTACCGCTGCTCGACGCGGCGGGAGATGGCTTCGTAGCAGGGATCCCCGATGGCGAGGGTGAGCGCGGTGAACAGCAGGACCGCGCACAGCAGGCCGCCGGCGAGCACCGCGGTCCCGACCACCACGTGCGCCGTCGTACGCCAGCCCTCGTCCCAGCCGTCCGCGAACGGTGTCAGCACGCCGACGACGTCGTCGATCCACTCGATGAGCGCCACGTACGCCCCGGCCAGCAGCGCGAACGAGACGAGCGCCGGCAGCGCGCCGAGCGCCATCAGCCGCGGCGACCGCACCCACATGCCGA
The DNA here is from genome assembly GCF_016861975.1 of Actinocatenispora rupis. Taxonomy (GTDB): domain Bacteria; phylum Actinomycetota; class Actinomycetes; order Mycobacteriales; family Micromonosporaceae; genus Actinocatenispora; species Actinocatenispora rupis. Next base: position 119,693 of record NZ_BOMB01000038.1, read on the forward strand.
TGCCGCGCAGCAGCAGCACGATCCCGTCGAGGAACTCGCGCAGCACGTTGCCGTCCGGCGGCGCCGCCGACACACCCACCTGCCCCGGTACTCCCGGCGCCGCGCCGCGTCCGGCGGTGAGTCCCTGCCCGGCGCCGTTCATGCGTTGAGAAACGTACTGATCCGGCCGCGCAGGTCGGCGCGGTGCGTCCACAGGACGCCGGGCCCGGGGTACACGTGGGAGGTCGCGGCGGGCAGCGCGACGGCGAGCCGGCGGGTGACGTCCGCCGGGTGCGCCGGATCGCCCTCGCTGCCGAGTACGAGGGCCGGTGCGGTGACGGCGGCCAGCGCGCCGATCCCGTCCGGCAGCGGTACGTCGTCGGGCAGCGCGGTGAGGCTGTCGCCCAGCCCGGGGCCGAGCAGCGCGCCGACGCGCTGCGCCACGAACGTACGCGCGGCCGGGGTGTCGCGGAACTCGGCCGGCACCTCGGCGCCGATGAGCCGCCCGGCCAAGTCCGCGTCACCGGTCGCGGCGGCCTGCGCGAACGCGGCCATCCGCTCCCGCAACACCCCGGTGCGCGGCGTGTCGAGTACGGCGGGGAGGAAGAACACGACCCGCTCGAACCGGCCGGGGTCGTCGACCAGCAGCCGGCACAGCGCGCCCGCGCCGAGGCTCACGCCCAGCGCCCGCGTCGCCCCCACCTGGTCGGCCACCGCTGCCAGGTCCGCGGCCAGATCCGCGTACGACCAGCGGCCGGGGGTCGCGGTCGACGCGCCGTGGCCGCGCTGGTGCAGGAAGACCTTCGTACCGTCGACGGCGCTGCCCAACGGGCGGGTGTCCGGGATGCCCCCGGCCAGCCCGTGTGCGAACAGCGTCACCGGGTCGCCGGACCCGACCGTCAGAAACTCCAGACTCGCGCCGTACGCCGTGGTGAGGGTGGCGGTGCGGCTCACCACGGGCCGCTGCCGTCGGTGGCGTCCTTCAGCCCGGGCCGGACGTCCAGCACGTACACCGCGCCGGCGATGACGCCGATCATGCCGATGATGCCCAGCGGACTCGACCGCAGCAGGAACGTCAGCACCACCGAACCGCCGAGCAGCGCCAGCCAGATGCCCTTCGACAGCGTGCCGATGGCCGGGAACGCGTCGCGCCGCTGCACCGCGCAGTGGACGAACGCGAACACGTCGAGCACGATCGCGAACAGCGAGATCGCCAGCGTCGCGTAGAACTGCACCAGGTACGCGAACAAGCCGGAGGTCGGAAGCTCGAACGTCATACGTCGAGCCTAGCGCCGGTACGGGCACGACGAGGGGCCGCGGCGCGCGCCGCGGCCCCTCGTCGGTCGTGTCCTACTTGTCGGCGGACTTCCGGGCGGCCGGCCGGGTCGCCTTCTTCGCCATCTTCTTCGCCGGCTTCGGCTCGGGCAGCTCGGCCGGAGCCGGGGTGTCCAGTACGCCGCTGCCGCGGGTCACCAGGTCCTCGTACAGGTGGGTGGCGCGGTCCTGCGCGGTGACCAGGTTACGGGCGGCCACGTCGGCGAACTCGCCGGCGCGCTTACGGGCGTTGCCGCGCAGCTCCCGCAGGTCCGCCTCGCTCAGGCTCTGTACGCGGGTGCGCACGGTGGCGAGCCCGTGGCCGATGCGGCCACCCAGCTCGGCGAGGTCGGCGCGGGCCTTCTCCCGGTCGCCACCGAACTCCTCGCGCGCCCACTCGCGTACGTCGTTGACCCGTCCCGGCAGCTCCCGCAGCTTCTCGGCAGCAAGATCGCCGATACCGGCCGCGGCGTACAGCGGGCTCGGGTACTTGTGCTTCTCGGTCATGACTCCTCCACCCCAGACGGACGTCGTGGCTCTCGTGTGTCGGGCGCGGCGGCCGCGGACCTGCGCGGTCGCGGCGCCGTCGTCTTGCGGACCGCCGTGCGCGCCGCCTTCTTGGCGACCTTGCGTACGGTGCGCGTCACCGGCTCCGACCGGACCGTGTCGTCCACCGGCGCGCTGGGCTCCGGCTCGGTCTCGGCGGGCGGGTCGGTACGCGCGTTCTCCCGGCGGAACGCCTCGTAGATCTCGGACAGGGTCTGCTTCTGCCGCGAGGTCAGGTCCTCGTCGGCGGCGATCGCGGCCAGGACACCCTGCCCCTCGCGGGTGTCCAGCAGGCCGGCCCGCAGGTACATGATCGGGGTCGAGACGCGCAGCGCGTTCGCGATCTGCTGCAGCACCTCGGCGCTCGGCTTGCGGAGGCCGCGCTCGATCTGGCTGAGATACGGGTTGCTGACCCCGGCCTGCTCGGCGAGCTGGCGCAGCGAGATCTGCGCGTGCCGGCGCTGCTCGCGGATGAACTCGCCGAGGTCCCGTAGCGCAGCCATGTCCGGAACGGTAGCCCGCGCTGCTAACTCTTGCAAGCACTCAGCTAGCAGTCGCGGCCCACCCGGCCCGCCGAAACCGCTTCCCAACTGCGCATACGCCGCCGCTGTGACCTTCTCCATTCGCTAGCGGCAGAGCCGGGCGAACCGCTAACGTCGCAGATACCCCGAGGAGACCGGCCGGGCGACCCGCGCGGGCAGGTACGCCGCCGCACCCGCGTCGCGGGCCGTCCGGCCGTCCCCGGGGTCAGCGGATGCCGAGCAGGGTGCGGGCCTCGGCGACCGGCATCGGCGGTCGCTGCGCCAGCCGGGCCAGCCCCGCGGCGCGCGCGACGAGCTGCATGTTGCTCTCCACCGGCTGCCCCTTCGCGTACGTCAGGGTGTCCTCCATGCCGACCCGCAGGTGCCCGTCCGCGGCCAGCGACGCCAGCAGTACCGGCAGCGTCGTACGGCCGATGCCGGTCGCGGCGAACGTGGTGTCCGGCGGCAGCAGGTTGCGTACCTCGTGCGCAGCGGCGACCAGGGTCTGCGCCGTCCCCGCCATGCCACCCGGTACGCCCATCACGAAGTCCACGTGCACGTGCCCGCCGTACGGCAGGCCGTGCTTGTGCAGCAGCCGGGACAGCGACGCGACGTGCCCGATGTCGAAGATCTCGTACTCCGGCACGATCCTGGCGTCGCGCAGCCGGGTGTGCAGCTCGACGATGAACTCCCACCGGTTCATGAACACGTCGTCGCCGAAGTTGACCGTACCCATCGTGCAGGAGGCCATGTCCGGCTCCGCCTCCAGTACGCGGAGGCGGTCGGACTCGGGGTCGGTGACCGCGCCGCCGCTGGACAGCTGCACGATCAGGTTCGTCTCGGCGCGCAGCGCGGCCACGGTGTCCTTGAGCCGCCCCAGATCCAGCGTCGGTTCCGCGTCGGCGCCCCGGATGTGCACGTGCACCACGCTGGCGCCGAGCGCCTCGCACTCCTTCGCCGTACCGACCAGCTCGGCCAACGTCACCGGCAGCGCCGGTACGTCGGACTTCTTCGACTCGGCCCCCGTCGGCGCCACCATGATCAGCGTCCCACCCATTGGCACAGGATAAGGGGCCGCGGGCGCCGGCCGGGCCGGGCGGTCAGTCGGGATCGATGGCGGCGTTGACGTCCGCGACGCGCAGGGTGGCGTCGTCCGGAACGTTGCGCTTCAGCAGCGCGAGCGTGACCATGCCCAGCTCGTGGTGCCGGACCGCGGTACCGGTGACGCCGACCTGCCGGTCGTCCCGCAGCACCGGAGTACCCGGGGGCGGCAGCTCCTCGGACGTGCCGTCCAGGTGGAGCAGCACCGTACGCCGGGGCGGGCGGCCCAGGTTGTGCACCCGCGCGACGGTCTCCTGCCCGCGGTAGCAGCCCTTGTCCAGGTGTACGGCCGGGGCGAGGAAGCCGACCTCGGCCGGGATGGTCCGGTGGTCGGTGTCCAGGCCGAGCCGCGGACGGCGGGCCGCGACCCGCAACGCCTCGTACGCCCAGGCGCCGGAGAGCGGCACGCCCAGCGCGTCGGCCAGGCCCGGCAGCGCCGACCGCGGCACGACCAGGTCGATCACCGCCGCGTCGTCGAACCCCGGCATCCGCCGCGCGAACCCGCCGTCCGGCAACCCCACCACCGGGTACGTCGAGGTGGGGCGCGGCGGCACGGCACCGGCGGCGAACTGTGCCGGCGGCACCGGCGACACGCTCGCGTCGTCGGGCAGCTCGACACCCAGCTTCGCCAGTACGGCGGGGGCGTCCGGGCCGACCAGCGTGGCCACCGCGTACTCCCCGGTGACGTCGGTCGGCTCGACCCGCAGCATGAACCGCATCGACTCCAGGAACGCCAGCAGCGGCCCGGCCGCACCCGGCTCGGTGTCCAGCCACACCACCCCGTCGTACTCGGTCGCCACGGCGTGGTGCTCGACGTGCCCGTGCGGCGACAGCAGCAGCAGCTCGGTGCCGGTGGCGTCGGCCAGCCGCTCCAGATGCTGCGTACCGAGGGTGTGCAGCCAGCTCAGCCGATCCGCACCGGGCACCCGCAGTACGCCGCGGTTGCTCCGGTCGACCAGGCCGGCGGCGGTGGCGAGGGTGCGCTGCTCGCGCATCGGGTCGCCGTAGTGCAGCGCCACCCCGGCGTCCGGCCCGGCCGGATCGGCGGCGACCGCCCCCGGTACGGCCAGCAGCGGGGACCGCACCGGCGTGTCCTGCTCCCCCACGGTCACGACTCCTCCTCCGCGGCACACGCCGCACACGTACCGAACAGGGCCATGTGGCCGATGTCGAGCGAGAAGCCGCGGTCGGTGCGCAACTGCTCGGCGAGCGGGTGCATCAGCGACAGCGGCGCCTCCTCGATCGCGCCGCACCGGTGGCACACGAGATGCAGGTGCGACCGTTCACCGGGCACGTGGTACGTCGGGGCGCCGTGCGACAGGTGCGTGTGGGTGACCAGCCCGAGCCCCTCCAGGAGTTCGAGGGTGCGGTAGATGGTGGTGATGTTGACGCCGGCGGCCGTCCGGCACACCGCCTGGTGGACCTGCTCGGGGGTGGCGTGGCCGAGCCGCTGCACGGCCTCCAGGACGAGCTGGCGCTGGGCGGTGAGGCGGAGGCCGCGGGCGCGCAGCACGTCGGCGAGCGACGGCGCGGTCTCGGCGGGCATGCCATCGATCATAGGCACGCGTACGCCCGGACCGCCCACGGCGCGTTCCGGACGTCAGGCGGAGAATCGGGTTTGCGAGCAATGACCGCGGGGGATACGGAGGGTTAGGTTCTCGGGGTGTCCCTGCCGGTCAGTCTCCGGGTACCGTCGCGCAGAGTGCATTTGACACCGGATAGGGTCGGTAACCGTGGAACGAGTCGTCGCGGTCCTGGGTCGCGGAGTCATCCCTGCCGCAACACCTCTGCTCCGAGCAGACGACCTCGGTGTGCAGCGGGGTGACGGGGTGTTCGAGACCACGCACGTGCGGGGCGGGCAGCCGTGGCTGCTCGACGAACACCTGGACCGGATGGCGCGGTCCGCCGAGCGCCTCGACCTCGACGTACCGGCGCGGCCGGCGCTGGTCGAGCTGGCCGGGCAGGCGTGCGCGGCGTGGCCGGCCGACACCGAGGGTGCGCTGAAGATCGTCGTCACCCGCGGCCCGGAGGACACCGGCGAGACCACCTGCTTCGCCACGATCACCGCGGTCCCGGACAGTACGCGGAAGGCCCGGCGGGACGGCGTCAAGCTCGGCACCCTCAGCCTCGGCGTGGCCGCCGGTACGAGGTCCGCGGCGCCGTGGCTGCTCGGCGGCGCCAAGACCCTGTCGTACGCGATGAACATGGCGTGCCAGCGCTGGGCGGCCGCGGCCGGGCTGGACGACGTGCTGTGGGTGTCCAGCGACGGCTACCTGCTGGAGGCGCCGACCGCCACGCTGGTGTGGCTGGAGCACGGCACGCTCTACACGGTGCCCGACTCGACCGGCATCCTCTCCGGTACGACGGTGCGCTACCTGCTCGACCACGTCGGTACGCTCGGCTGGCACACCGCCAAGCGCATGGTCCGCCCCACCGAACTCGAAGGCGCCAGCGGCGTGTGGCTCACGTCCAGCGTGCGCGGCATCATCGCGGTCCGCGAACTCGACGGCGTCAAGCTGGCCGACCCGCCGCAGACCGACACACTCCGCGAACTCCTCGGCTACCCCGCCTGACCCGCCCTCGCTCGGGCCCGCCGAGCCCGGGTTTCGCCCGGTTGACGCTGATCCGGGAGCCGGACCCGAGCCGTGCCGGGCTTCCTGGAACTTGCCCCACGGTGATCCGGCAAGCCGGAGCCGATCCGCACCTGGGCTTTCCTCGAACTTGTCCCACGGTGCCCCCGGGGGGCCGGAAGCGAGGCCGCCGCAGCGACCTCGACCACCTACCCGGCGGTGCGTTCGAGGCGGGCCGACAGGTGCGGGCTCGCCGGCTGCCCCATGGCGGTCATGTCGTACGCGTAGAGCAGGGCGCCCTCGACGATCCCGTACAGCCGGTGGCCGGCGGCGACGTCCTTGGCGTGTTCGGTACGCAGAACCGCGTCGGTGGCCAGCTCCACCTGCAGGCCGGTCATGGTGCCGAGGTACAGCTCCATGATGCCGGTGGGGTGGGCCAGCTCGACCTCGACCGTGTCACCGTCGCGGGCGCCGCCCGGCCCGACCTGCGGACGCCACCAGCCGACCTCCCGGGCCGCCGGCCGGATCGGCTTGCGGTCGGCGTCGACCAGCCAGCTCCGCGACTCGTAGTACAGGAAGGGGCGGCCGTCGTGGCTGAACCGGATCTCCTGCGCGAAGTCGAAGTCCTCGATGGTCGGGTAGCCGCCCTTGCCCCAACCGCGCCAGACCCCCACGTACGGCAGGAGGCCGAGCAGCGCGGGGTGCAGGTCCGGGCCGACCCGCAGGTCGTGCGTCTCCTCGTACGGGTACTCGGGGGCGGTCTCGGTCGGGAAGCCCGGCGGCAGGCCCGGCTTGTCGTTCTGCTCGCTCACCGCGTCCTCCCCATCCGGACCGCCAGGTACCCGAAGGTCCCGGCGAGCACACCGAACAACACCACCAGCAGACTCACGAATCCCAGCTCGACCACGGTGGGTGAGTTTAGGCCATGGCCGGCGGCGCCCCGGCAGGGCGGACCGGGCGACACGACCCGGGCGTACCGGAAGGGTCAGTGGCAGGTGGTGGTCGTGGTGACGGTGAGCCGGTCGCGGTCGGCGGTGACGACGAGGCCGGTGGCGCCGTCGCGGTAGACGTACCGGTCGTCGTTGTGGGCGAGCAGGTGGCCGGGTTGCGGATGCCGGTCGAGGGTGGCGGGCAGCGGGGCGAGGCTGTCCGCGGCCAGGCCGGTCGCGGTGACGGTCACGGCGCCGCAGCCGAGCGCGTGCCGCTGCCAGGTGGTGAGCGTGACGTGCAGCAGCGCGAACAGCCGGGTGGCCGGCGCGCGCTCGGCCGCCGTCGGCGCCGCCACGAACTCCGGGTACGGGTGGCCGGTGGTCGGCCGGCAGCCGGTGTCGGCGATGGCCACGACGTGCCCCGGGTCGTCGGTGGCGGTGCGGACGGTCAGCTTCACGAAGGGGTCCGGGTGCGCCACCGTGACCGTGCCGGACCCGCCCAGATCGGGCACCACCGCCGCCTTGTACGCCGCGGGCAGCCCGGCGCGGATGTGGTCGGCGAGCCCGGCCGCCCCGTACACGTCGGCGGTCCGGGCGTACTCGACGCCGGGCCGGGCGGCGGCCATCGTGCAGCGCTTGACCTGCTCGTACCCGCTGACGGCGACGACGGCGCGGGGGCCGGCGGCGCGGGAGACGGTGCCGATCGCGGCGTCGACGGCGGGCCGGGCCGCGGCCGGACTCTGCTGTTCCTTGACGGTCGGGCGGCCCCGCGCGACGAACGCGAGCACCAGCAGCAGCGCGGCCCACACCGCAACCGCCCCGAGGATCCACCGTCGCCGCGTCACGCGGACCATGGTGGCAGCCGGCGCCACGCGGTACCGAGCCGGGATCACCGAACCCGCCGGCAGCCGCACGCCACCCCATTACTGTCCAGGCATGAGCGCAGACCGCCGGCGACCCCCGGCCGCGGCGACCGCCGACGAAACCGACGCCGTGGTGGACACCGCCGCGCCGCCGGCCGCCGGGTCCGGGCAGAGCGAGAGCCTGCTGACGATCGTCGTGGCGGGCGGGGCGAACCTGCTGATCGCCGCCGCGAAACTGGCCGCGGGCGTACTCGGTGGGTCGGCGAGCATGGTGTCGGAGGCGGCGCACTCTTTCGCGGACACGGTGACCGAGGTGCTGCTCTACGTCGCGGTACGCCGGGGCGCCCGGCCCGCCACGCCCGACAGCCCGTTCGGTCACGGCCGCGAGTCGTACTTCTGGGCGCTGCTGGCGGCGATGTTCACGTTCGGCGCGGGTGGCGTCTTCGCCGTGTACCACGGGGTGCAGGCGATCGTGTCCGGCGAGCGGTCCGAGCACCTGGCGCTGTCGTACGCGGTGCTGGCGATCTCGGCGGTACTGGAGGGCGTGTCGCTGCTGCGCGGCCTGCACCAGGTACGCGGGTCGGCGCGGCGGCTGGGCGTCGGCATGGGCGAGTACCTGCGGCGTACGCCGGACACCGCGCTGCGGGCGGTGACGCTGGAGGACTCGGCCGCGCTGATCGGCATCGCGCTGGCCGCCGCCGGCCTCGGCCTGGAGCGGCTCACCGGCTCCACCCTGTACGACGGGCTCGCCTCGATCCTGATCGGCCTGCTGCTGTGCGTGGTGGCGTACCGGCTGATCAGCGCGAACAAGGCGCTGCTGATCGGCCAGTCGGTGCCGCCGCGTACCCACGACGAACTGGTCGCGGAGCTGGCCGCGCTGCCCGGTGTCGCCGGCGTACCGGAGCTGTTCGCGACGTACCTGGGGCCGGAGCAGATCCTGGTCGCCGCGAAGATCGACTTCGTCGACGACGTACCGGCCGGTGAGGTGGAACGGATCGCCGACGAGGGCGCGCGCCGGCTGCACGACCGGCACCCCAAGGTCAGCCACGTCTACCTGGACCCGACCGACCGGGGGCGCGCGTGAGCCAGCTCGCGGTCGTGTTCGTGATCCTGCTGGGGACCATCCTCATCACGCCGGTGGCGGACCGGCTGAAGCTGCCGTACCCGGTGCTGATCACGGTGTTCGGCCTGGTCCTGGCCGTCATCCCGAACGCGGTCGTGCCCGCGCTGCGGCTCCCGCCCGAACTGATCCTGCCGCTCGTCCTGCCGCCCCTGCTCTACGCCGCGACCCAGCGCAGTTCGTGGCGCAGCTTCGTGACGAACGCCCGGCCGATCCTGCTGCTCGCCGTCGCCCTCGTGTTCGTGAGTACGGCGGCGGTCGCGGCGGTGGCGGGCGCGCTGCTGCCGGGCCTGCCGGTGGCCGCGACCGTGGCGCTCGGCGCGATCGTCGCCGCCCCCGACGCCGCCGCGGCCACCTCCGTCGCCAACCGGCTACGGCTGCCCCGCCGGCTCGTGTCGCTGATCGAGGGCGAGGGACTGTTCAACGACGTCACCGCCCTCACCCTGTACCAGGTGGCGGTGGCGGGCGTCGTCACCGGCTCGTTCTCGGCCGTCGCGGTCGCCGGCCGCTTCGTGTACTCCGCGGTCGCGGCCACCGCGATCGGCCTGCTCGTCGGCGTCGTCACGCGGTACCTGCTGCGCTGGCTGCCGACCGCGACACTCCAAAGTGGACTGTCACTGCTCGTCCCGTTCGTCTCGTACGTCGCGGCCGACCGGCTGGAGGCGTCCGGTGTCCTCGCCGTCCTCGCCACCGGCTTCTACCTCGGCCACTACGGCGCCGACCCGGACGACGCGGAGGGCCGCCTGCAGAGCCGGTCGTTCTGGGAGGTCGTCGAACTGCTCGTGACCGGCTTCGCGTTCGGCCTGATCGGCCTCGAACTCACCGTCGTACTCAACGGGCTGCGCGGCGACATCACCGGTCCGCTGATCCAGGCCGGCATCGTCTGCGCCGTCGTCATCGCGGTACGGATCGCCTGGATGCTGCCCGCCGGCTGGCTCTCCCGCGCCCGCAGCCGTCGCAAGGCCGGACCCGGGGAGGCGGCGCCGACCACCGTAGGCAGCTGGCGGGAGAGCGTCGTGCTGTCCTGGTCCGGGATGCGCGGCGTGGTCACCGTCGCCACCGCGCTCGCCCTCCCCCTCGACTTCCCCGAACGCTCCCGCATCCTGCTCATCTCGTTCGCCGTCATCCTCGCCACCCTCGTACTCCAGGGGCTGACCCTGCCGTGGCTGGTACGGGTGCTCGGCGTGACCGCGAGCAGCGACAGGCAGCGGAAGGCGGAACGGGCGATCGCCGGCCGCGCGTTCGAGGCGGCGCTGCGCCGGCTGAACGAACTCGTCGACTCCGGCGAGGTGCCCACCGAGGTGTCCGATCGCCTCCGCGCCTGGTTCACCGTCGTACTCGGGCGGATGCGCCGGGTCGAGGACGGCGAGGACGATCCCGAGATGGCACGGCGGATGGCGCTCCGGCACGAACTCGTCGGCCTGGAGGCGGAGCTGCTCAGCGTCGCACGCCGGGAAGTACTGGAGGAACGCCAGCGCGGCGCCGACCCGGCCGCCGCCGACCGCGTACTGCGCCGCCTCGACCTCCGCTCCGTCCAGCGCACCTGACCGCGTACGAGACGGGCCCGGCGGCGGAGCGGTCGCTCCACCGGCGGGCCCGGCGCGTGCGGTACGTCAGCGCTGGACGCTGACGGTGACCTCGGTCAGGCCGTGGTCGGCGGACACGGCGACGTCGCCGTTTCCGTTGCGGGACAAGGCACGTACGGTCCAGGCGCCGGGCGCGGCGAAGAACCGGAACGCGCCGGAGTCGGACGCCACCACCTCGGCGGTGAACTCCCCGGTCGAGTCGAGCAGCCGGACGTACGCGCCGGACACCGGCGAGCCGTCGGCGGTGACCGTACCGGCGATGACTGTCTCCTTGGTCAGATCGACACTGGCCGGCAGCGTTGCCGTCTGGTCGGGTGCGCCGCAGCTCGTCATGGTCAGTCCTCCTTGGTGCCGGGCTCGTCGCCGAGGGCGATCGGCACGCCCACGAGCGAGCCGTACTCGGTCCACGAACCGTCGTAGTTCTTCACGTCGGGCTGGCCGAGCAGCTCGTGCAGCGCGAACCAGGTGTGCGACGAGCGCTCACCGATCCGGCAGTACGCGATGGTCGGCTTCGCCAGGTCGAGCCCGGCCTCGGTGTAGAGGGCCCGCAGCTCGTCGTCCGACTTGAACGTGCCGTCCTCGTTGGCGGCCTTGCTCCACGGCACGCTCGCCGCGGTCGGTACGTGTCCGGCGCGCTGCGACTGCTCCTGCGGCAGGTGCGCCGGCGCCAGCAGCCGCCCCGCGTACTCGTCGGGCGACCGGACGTCGATCAGGTTCTTCACGCCGATCGCGTCGACGACCTCGTCGCGGAACGCGCGGATCGACGTGTCCTGCGGCTTCGCCTGGTACTGCGTGGCCGCGCGCTCCGGTACGTCGGTGACGAGCTGGCGCCCGTCCAGCTCCCACTTCTTGCGGCCGCCGTCGAGCAGCTTCACGTCGCCGTGGCCGTACAGCGTGAAGTACCAGTACGCGTAGGCGGCGAACCAGTTGTTGTTGCCGCCGTACAGCACGACGGTGTCGTCGTTGCCGATTCCCTTGCTGGACAACAGTTCCTCGAACTGCTTCCGGTTCACGAAGTCGCGGCGTACCTGGTCCTGGAGTTCGGTCTTCCAGTCCAGCTTGACCGCGCCCGGCAGGTGGCCGCCGTCGTACGCGGTGGTGTCCTCGTCGACCTCGACGAAGACGATCCCCGGCTGGCCGAGGTTCTTCTCGGCCCAGTCGGCCGAGACGAGAGCGGTGTCGCGACTCATGGTTGCGCTCCTAGGGTTGGGACGGATTGGTACGTGCGGCCAGCGGGCGGCGCGTGACCCGCCGGTACAACAGGTAGACCTCGCAGCCGAGGCACAGCCCGAACGCGGCGTTCAGGAACGCCGCGACCAGGGCGAACGCTGCCGCCACGACGCCGAGGGCGACGACACCGGACAGGAACCCGATCGTGGCGACCGCGGCGAACACCAGGCCGACCGCCTGCGCGAACCGGACCGGCGCCACCGGCTCCAGCTCGCCCGGCCGACCCAACCGCGGCGCCACGAACGCCTTGTACAGCAGCCCGTACGGTGCGGAACCGGGTCCGGCGATGGCGCCGATCGCGAAGACCACGGTCTGCACCGCGACGACGATCCCGGCGGCGACCGGCGCCACGAACGCGAGTACGAGCACCACCACCAGGACGACGGTGGTGACCCACGCGGCGAACCGCGGGCCACGGGGATCGAGCATGGATGCGGATGGCACAGCACACCTCCGACGGACGAAACGAACGTCTCTGCGGCGACTATGCCGAACCAGACACGAGCGGTCCACCGCCGGTCAGGTCATCGGTACCGAGAGTCCACGCGCCACGGAAACGGGTACGCCGGAACGATCACCAGGAACGGGAATCGGAACGGGCGGCTGCGGGCGCGGACGGGTCGTCGCCGGTCAGGCCGGACGACGACAGAGGCAGGTCGCGACGTGGCAATGATCGATTGCACGTCGACGCGTGAGCAGCGGGCCCATGCGCTGACGCTAACACGACGACGGGCGACCGCTCACCCTCCGAGTGACCCCGCTCACGGATCATCCCGTGCGCCCGACTCCACCGACCCGGTACCGGAACGTCCCGATCCGGCCCGCCTGACCGGCTGCCCGCGCTCGGTACGCTGCGCGGCATGACGGTCAAACGCACCATCACGTTCGACAACGAGGCGGCGTTCCTGGTGGAACGGGCGGCGGAGCGCGCCGGGCTCTCGGTGTCGGCGTGGGTCTCCCGCGCCACCCGGCGCGAGGCGCTGCGCCTGGGTGCCGTCCCGCAACCCGACGCCGAACTCCACTCCCGGTACGACGAGGACGAACTGCTCGCCGCCGAGGGCGCCGCGTGAGGCGCGGAGCGATCTACCGGTACGAGCCGAAGGGCTCGCCGCGCCGCCGCGACGTGCTGATCGTGTCCGCCGACGGCATCAACGACTCGACCCGCAGCTGGCTCTACGCCCTCGACGTACGTGACGGGGACTCCGGCGACCTGCTGACCGTACGGTTGCCCGACGGGCGGTGGGCGGACGGCTGCTCCCTGACCCGGGTGTACCGGGACTGGCTGACCGGGCCGGCGCAGGGACACGTCGACCGGGAGACGCTGCACCACATCGAGGCCATGCTGCGCAGCGGTCTCGACCTCTGACGGTCAGCGCACCGCGGGGTCGGCGTCGAGCAGCGGCGCCACCGCGGCGATCAGGTGCGGCTTCGTGGGCAGGCCGCTCGCGCGCTGCACGATCCGGCCGTCCCGGTCGACGACCAGCAGCGTCGGCGTCCGCATGATGTCGAGCGCGCGGACCGCGTCCAGGTGGCTCTCCGCGTCCACCTCGATGTGCCGTACGCCGTCGAGCAGTCCGGTCAGCTCGTCGCACAGCCGGCGCGTCGCCCGGCACGGCGCGCAGAACGCCGACGAGAACTGTACGAGCGTCGCCGGCGTGCCCGGCTGGACGCCGAGCCCGGTCAGGACCTCGACCTCCGCACCGTCCCCCGCCGGTACGGGAGCGGTCGGGGTGGCATCGGTGGATGATGCCGGCACGGTCGCCCCCTTCGCTGCGGCGGTGGGCCGGAAGCGACCCTCGCGGCCGCGCCAGAACAGCCCGAAGGCAGTCGCCGCGGCCAGTACGACCGCCGCGACCAACGCTCCCACCGCCCAGTTCGGCACCGCTCGACGGTAGCGCGCCGGACGGTCAGCCGGCGAGCGTGACGTCCGACGCGCGCGCCTCGACCTGGAGCCCGTCCGACGCCGGCTGGATGTCGTACAGCTTCAGCCCGTACGGGAGCTTCGGCAGCGTGACGTTCACCGTCAGCTGCTGCGCCAGGCTCGTCAACGCCTGCTGCGCGTACGACGGGAGCTTCGTGCCGTCCGGCTTCAGGTCCTTGACCGAGACCACCACGGAACGGTGGTCGTCCGCCGCCGTGACCTTCGCCGTACCGACGACCTTGACCTGCTGCGAGAGGACCGGCACGGTCAGGTGCACCGTGAGGTTGCCGCCGGTGCCCGACAGCGTCAGGTCGTCCACCTGGATCTTCTGCTTGAGCTGGTCCTTCGCCGTCTGCTGGAGGTATCCCCAGCCGATCGTCGCCCGGCCGTCCACCTGGTCCGCGGTGATCGTGCCCGAGCCGTTCAGCACGTCGCTGGCCTTCGCGTGCACGCCCGTCGCCGTGATGTCCAACTTCGGCACCGAGTACGCCTGGGCCTGGAGGTCACGCATGTGCACCAGGATCTTGTCGTACTTCCCGGCGGCGACCTGGGTGAGGAACGGGAAGCCGGTGATCTCTGCCGTCGGCTCCTGACCGAGCTTGACGTCGTTCTTCCGGGCCTGCACGGCGACCTGCTGCGCGACCTTGTCGTTCGCGACGGAGGCGCCGACCCGGTCGGCGACCACCAGCAGGCCGACGATCACGAGCAGCAGTACGAGCAGGACGATGAGAGCCTTGCGGCCACGACGCTTCGGCCTCGGCATTCCGTGAACTACCACGGGTGCCAGGTTGCCAGACGAGGTCGAGGGCCGCCGACCGGGAGGGCGCAAAACACCCAGACCGCCCGGACCGTCTCAGGTACGCGGAAGCAGCACCAGCCACCCCAACACGTACGCCACCGGGGCGGCCGCCGCGAACGCGAACGCCGGCCCCAACAGGAACCGCGCCGGCGCACCGTGCCGCGGCTCCCCCGACAGCTCCCGGCCCGAACTGCCGAAACTGACGCCGATGTCGGACAGCACCGCCGCCAACCCCATCACCAGCCCGGCCACCGCAGACCCCACCGCCGGCAGACCCGTCGCCACACCCACCGCGTACCCGGTGGCGGTCGAGGCGACGACACCGCCGACCACCACACCGAGTACGCCACGGGCGACCGGCGCGCTGGCCCGCGGCGAGTGCCAGACCGTGTCGATCAGGCGCGCCACGACCACGCCCGCACCGGCGGCACCGAGCAGCGTGGTCAGCGCCGCCACCCCGTGCTCGTGCCGCGTCAACATCACCGCCGACGGCACCGCCACGGCACCGATCACCGCGTACATCGTGGACGCCAACGAATCCGTCACCCGGGAACGGCCACCACCCCGGGCGAGCTGCCCGACCGCCGCCGCCAGCAACCCACCGGCCACCACGTACCCGAACGGGGCGAGCGACACCGCCGCACCGAACCCCGCGTACCAGTCGGCGACCAGGCCGGCACCCAGCCCGACCACCGCGACCACCGCCGGGCCGGGCCGCCGCGTACCCACCACGAGCGACACCACGAACGCCACCTGTACCAGGACGCACGCCGCCACCAGGATCGGCCGGTCCAGCCGCGCCGCCACCAGCGGCACCCCGAACAGCACGACCGCGGCCAACGCGTTGACCACCGCGCCGAGCCGGTCCGCCGGCGCCGGAGCCGTCAACTCCGCCGCATTCTCCGGTACTCCCGGCTGCTCCGCCCCGTGCCCCGGACCCGCCGCCCCGGCCGCGCCGACCGGCGGCAGGTACCCGGTCGACCCGCCCAGCGCCTCGAACCGCCCCGTCTGCTCCCCGCCCCGGTCCGGCTCGGCCGGCATCCCGTAGCGCTCCGGCGCCGGGCTCGCGCCGTACGGGTCGGGCGCGGCGTCCGCGGCCGAGCGGTCCGGTTCGGCGGGCGTGCCGAACCGGTCCACCGCGCCGAAACGATCCGGCTCGGCGGACGCGGCGTATCGGTCGGGGGCGCCGTACGGCTCGGTGGCGCCGAAGTGGCCCGGTGCGGGGTACGGGTCCGGTGCCGGGCGGTCCGAACCGTCGGGCGCTTGGTACCGGCCGGGCGCGCCGTACGGCTCGGGTGCGCCGTACCGGTCCTGCTCGGGCGGCGCGCCGTAACCGGCGGGCGTGTCGTACGCGGCCGGCGTGGCGTAACGGTCGGGTGCGGCGTGACGGTCGGGGGCGCCGTAGCGCTGGGCCGGGTCGGCCGGCATGCCCGGGTACGGCGGACGGTCCCCGACACCGGGGCCGTTCACCGGCGCGTCGGAGTACCGGGAGTCGCCGTCGTACTCCACACGGTCAGGGTAGTGCGGGCGCGGCGCCGTACCGGGTGCTTCGGGGCCACGCAGGTCCGCGAACGGGTCCCCGTCGCCGCCGCGCGCGGGCTGGACCGGGTGCTCGGCGGTCGCCGGGTCGTACGTCGGGGACCAGCCGCCGCGCGCCGCCGACCAGCCGTCCGGCTCGCCGCCGGACCCGCGCGCCGGCGCGGCACCACCGGCCGGCCGACCATCGCCCGACGCGGCAGAGCTCCCGGACTGCCAGCCGCCCGAAGCGGGAGTACTTCCGGACTGCCAGCCGGTATCCGGCGCCGACGCGCTGCCGGCCGGAAAGCCACCGCCGGGTGCCGGGGCGGCACCACCCGACGGCCAGCCGCCGCCCGTGGTGGGCCAGCCGCCGGTGCGATCGCCGTCGTCCTCGGCGCCGGGATCCGGGGCGCCACCGGCGTTACCGAACCAGTCGACGTCACCGGACGCCGCGGGCGCGGCACCGGCACCCGGCCCGGCACCGAACCGTACGGCCGGGGTGGGTCCGGCGCCCGGCCCACTCACCGGACGCTGCGGGGGGTTGGCGGGCGGCGCACCGTCGAAGCCATGGTGGTCGAACCAGCCGTGCTCACCGGTCGGCTCGGCTGGCCCCGAGGGCTCGCCCGGCCACGGGGCGAACCCGGCGTTTTCGTACCCGGACGGTTGCGGTTCCGCGGATGGCGCGAACCGGGCCGGATCGTACCGATCTCGGCCTGTTCCGGGCTCGGGCTCACGCGGTGGCGGGTTCGCGGACACGTGGCGATGGTGCCAGAGCGGTGCAGCCGGCGGCGAGTCGCTGCTGCGAGCCCGGCCGGCGAGTCGCCACCCCGGCACGCCGCGACACCACCCGACCACCCACCGGTACGCCGCCGGCCCGACAACACCGCTCGCGCGCCGGTGCGACGCGTACCGGGAAGGGGCGGCGCAACGTGCCGGAAACATGGCGAAAACGCGGGTGTCACGCCGGGCGGCGGGGAGCGTTTCCGCAGGCCACTGCCGGGGTGAACGGTGAGACACACCATCGTGTACGACGGCCGCGTTCCGGTAACCTGGTGGCGACAACCGCCCGTCAGCGCCGTCGGGACGTCGTGACGAAGGCCGGCCGCCCTGCCCCAGGGGCGCCGTGCGGGAGGTGCCCCAGTGGAAATCCTCGTGCTCACCGAAGAGGTCACGTCCGCGAGTGCCGTGCTGCCGGCGCTGGATCTGCTGCCGCACAAGGTACGGATCGCCGAGCTGGGCGTGTCGGCACTGCTGTCCGGCCCGGCGCCGGAGGCGGTGCTCGTGGACGCCCGGTCCGATCTGGCCGGCGCGCGGTCGACGTGCCGGCTGCTCGCCGCCACCGGCCAGGGCGTACCGCTGATCGCGGTGGTGACGGGTGCCGGCCTGATCGCCGTCGCCGCCGACTGGGGCATCGACGACGTGGTACTCGCCGCGGCGGAGCCGGCGGAGGTGGAGGCGCGGCTGCGGCTCGCCGCCGGCCGGCAGGCGCTCGCCGCGGAGGGCGACTCGGAGCTGGTGCGGTCCGGTGACCTGGTGATCGACCCGGCGACGTACTCGGTGCGGTTGAAGGGCCGGCCGCTCGACCTGACGTACAAGGAGTTCGAGCTGTTGAAGTTCCTGGCGCAGCACCCGGGGCGGGTGTTCACGCGGGACCAGCTGCTCCGCGAGGTCTGGGGATACGACTACTTCGGCGGCACCCGCACGGTGGACGTGCACGTGCGGCGGCTGCGCGCGAAGCTCGGCAGCGAGTACGAGTCGATGATCGGCACGGTGCGGCAGGTGGGCTACAAGTTCATCGCCGCGCAGCCGCCGCGGTCGCTGCCGGACCGGGATCCGGCGCCGGTACCGGTCGGCTGACGGGCGTGTCGGGGATCGCGCGGCGGTTCGTGGTCCCGGGCCGGACGCACTGGCTACGGTGACGGCATGACCGGTGCCGTACGGGTCGACCGCGCCGAGCGCGTCTCGATCGACGAGGTGGACGAGGTGACCGAGCTGGCCCTGGCGGCCGGTACGGCGGACGGCGTCGCGCCGCTGTCGGAGCCGTTCGACCTGCGGTTGCGGCACGGCGGGACGGACGCGCTGCACCTGCTGGCGAGGGCCGGCACCGTGCTCGTGGGATACGCGCAGCTCGACACCGCGGGCGCCGAGGCCGAGCTCGTCGTACACCCGGCGTACCGGCGGCGTGGGATCGGCCGTGCCCTGCTCGACGCCGTACTCGCCGAGGTGCCGGACGCGCCGCTGCGGATGTGGGCGCACGGCGACCACCCGTCGGCGACCGCGCTGGGGTACCCCGCGGGGCTCCGGCGGTACCGGGTGCTCTGGCAGTACCGGCGCGACCTGCTCGAACCGGTCGCCGAACCGGTCTGGCCGGCCGGCGTACGGGTGCGGCCGTTCGAGCCGGGCGTCGACGAGGACGCCTGGCTGGGGGTGAACGCGCGCGCCTTCGCCGACCATCCCGACCAGGGCCGCTGGACCCGCGACGACCTGCTCGCCCGTGAACACGAACCGTGGTTCGACCCCGCCGGCTTCCTCCTCGCCGAGGACGCCACCGGCGCGCTCGTCGGCTTCCACTGGACGAAGGTGCACGACGAGGGCCAGCGCCAGGTCGGCGAGGTGTACGTGCTGGGCATCGATCCCGACGCGCAGGGCGGCGGGCTCGGCGCCGCGCTCACCGCCGCCGGCCTGCGGTACCTGCGCGACACGCGCGACCTCGACCAGGTCCTGCTGTACGTCGATGAGGACAACCCGCGCGCGGTCGCGCTGTACCGCAAGCTCGGCTTCGTCCAGTGGGTCACCGACGTCGCCTTCCACCGCACCCGCTGACCCGCCGGATCCGTTCCCCCACAACCGATCCGGTACTTCCCGCGCGGCGTCCGGCGCACCGTGCCGATCGCGGGCCCGACGCTCGCCCGACCGGCCTGACAGTCCACTGTGGACTGTGCCGGTAGGACATTTGTCCCGGCGGAAGCCGTACTCGGGGGCCTGCCGGCGGGACGCGGCGCTCCATAGCGTTCCGGGCATGGGAAGCAACGATGCGGTGATGTTCGCCGGGGTCTCCAAGAGCTACGGCGCGGTACGGGCGGTCGACGGCGTCGACCTGACCATCCCCTGTGGACAGACGGTCGCCCTGCTCGGACCGAACGGCGCCGGCAAGTCCACCACGATCAACATGATGCTGGGGCTGTTCCCGGCCGACCGGGGCCGCGTCGAACTGTTCGGACGCAGCCCGGAGGCGGCGAGCGCGGCGGGCCGGGTCGGCGCGATGCTCCAGGAGACGAAGCTCGTCCCGCGGGTCACCGTCGGCGAGCTGCTCGCGTTCGTCCGCGGCCTGTACCCGCGCCCGCTGCCCACCGACGACCTGCTCCGCGTGGCGAACCTCGGCGGGTTGGTCGGGCGCCGGCTGGAGAAGCTGTCCGGCGGCCAGGCGCAGCGGGTCAAGTTCGCCGTCGCCATCGCCGGCCGCCCCGACCTCCTCGTACTCGACGAGCCGACCGCGGCGATGGACGTCGAGTCGCGCCGCGAGTTCTGGGCCAGCATGCGCCGGTACTCGCGGGACGGGCACACGGTGCTGTTCTCCACGCACTACGTGGAGGAGGCCGACGAGAGCGCCGACCGGGTCGTCGTCATAGCCGGCGGCCGACTCGTCGCCGACGGCTCCCCCGCCGAGGTACGCCGCGCGTCCACCGCGCAGACCGTCGCCGTCGCCCTCCCGTACGACGGGGCGGCGGGGCTGGAACGGCTCCCCGGCGTCACCGCCGTCGAGGTACGAGGCGACCGGGCGTACCTGACGACGACCGAGCCGGACGCGGTGGTGTGCGCGCTCGTCGAACGCGGCCTGCTCCGTCACGTCGAGGTGCGCGGCGCCCGCCTGGAGGACGCGTACCTCGCCCTCACCGCCTGACCCCCACAGCACATCCCCCGAAGGGAACGTTCGATGTCCGGTTACCTGTCGATCGAGCTCCGCCGGCTGCTCCGCAGCCCCGGGTACCTGATGTCCAGCCTGGCGATGCCGCTGGTGATGTACCTGGTGATCACGAACCTGTACGGCGGGTCCGGTGCGGCCCGGCACGACACCGCGATCTACCTGATGGTCAGCATGGCCGGGTTCGGCGCGGTCGGCGCCGCGCTCACGAACGGCCTGTCGGTGGTCGCGGACCGGTCGGCCGGCTGGTTGCGCCAGCTCCGCATCACCCCGCTGAGCGCCGGCCGGGTCGTCGTGATCCGCGGCCTCACCGGGATGCTGGCCGCACTGCCGGCGATCCTCGCGGTGTGCGTGGTCGGCGGCCTCATCAACGGCGTACGCCTGCCGCTCGACCACTGGTTCGCCGTCGTCGCGCTGCTGTGGCTGGGCACCGCACCGTTCGCGCTGCTCGGCCTGGGCATCGGGTACCTGGTGTCGACGCAGGCCGCACAGCCGGTGACGATGCTGCTCAACCTGTCCATGTCGATCCTCGGCGGGCTGTGGATGCCGGCCACCGTGTTCCCCGCGACGCTGCGGGCGGTCAGCCGCTTCGTCCCCACCTCCGGGTACGCGGAGATCTCCCGGCGGATCGCGTTCGACGGCCTGCCGCACGCCACCGACATCGCCGTACTGCTGGCCTGGTTCGTGGTGTTCGCCGGGCTGGCGACCGTCGCGTACCGCCGGGCCGGGCGACGGACGACCTGAGGGCAGGCGACGATGGTGGCCATGAGCGACCAGGACGCCGGCGCCGCCGTACCCGCCGACCGGCGCGGTACGGCGGCGCGCCGCGGGTGGATCTCGTGGCTGGCGACGCGCGTCGAGGCGATCGACGAACGGTCACTGGAACGTACCCGGGAGAAGATCCGGACCGGCAGTACGAAGGGGCCGGACGGCAAGGTCGGGTCGGGCGGCGTCCTGATCTGGCTGGTGATGCTGGTCTTCCCGTTCAGCCAGGCGGTCAGCGGCCGGCACGGGCCGGTCTGGTTGCTGGTACCGGGCATGGTGGTCTTCGGCGCGCTGTTCGCCGCCATCATGGCGACCCGGCCGGCGGGCCGGTGGCGCCTCGCCCGGTACGCGATGCTGCTGCCGCTCGTCGCGCTCGGCCTGGCGCTGGCGCACCAGCTGGGCACCAGCGGCACGTTCCTCGTGGTGTTCCCGTCGATGGCGACGGCGATGGTGCTGCCGATCGCGGCGCCGGCGTTCCTCGGGGTGGTCACGGTGACCGTACTGAGCGTCGCGGCCACGGTGGCGGGCCACAACTGGGACGCCGCGACCAGCGTCGCGATGACCGCGTTCCTGTCCGGATTCGTGATGTTCATCCTGCGCCGGTTGTTCACCACGATCGGGCTGCTCCGCGAGGCCCGCAACGACCTCGCGCACGCCGCCGTCGCCGAGGAACGCCTGCGGTTCTCCCGCGACCTGCACGACCTGCTCGGGCACACGCTGTCCGTCGTCGTCGTCAAGGCCGAGGTGGTACGCCGGCTCTCGGCGCGCGACCCGGAACGCGCCGCGGAGGCCGCCGCGGACATCGAGACGATCGGCCGCCAGGCCCTCGCCGAGGTACGCGAGGCCGTCACCGGGTACCGGACGCGCGGACTGTCCGCCGAACTGGACGGCGCCCGTACGGCGCTGGCCGGGGCGGGCATCACGCCCGTGGTCCGGCGTACCACGGTGGAACTCGACGAACAGGCCGACGCGCTGCTCGCCTGGGCCGTACGCGAAGGCACCACGAACGTCATCCGGCACTCCGGCGCCGGCCGCTGCACCATCACCCTCAGCCACGCCGACGGAACCGTCGAGCTGCGCGTCGCCGACGACGGTACGGGCGGCGACGGGCACCCGCTCGGCAACGGCCTCCGCGGCCTCACCGAACGCTTCGACGCCGCCGGCGGCACCGTCCACGCCAGCGCCGGACCCGACGGGTTCACACTGACCGTCACCGTACCGGCGGCGGTTGGGAAGATGTGCCGATGATCCGGGTACTGCTGGCCGAGGACCAGGGCATGATGCGCGGCGCGCTCGCCACGCTGCTCGACCTGGAGGACGACCTGACCGTCGTCGCGCAGGTCGGACGCGGCGACGAGGTA
The DNA here is from genome assembly GCF_016861975.1 of Actinocatenispora rupis. Classification (GTDB taxonomy): domain Bacteria; phylum Actinomycetota; class Actinomycetes; order Mycobacteriales; family Micromonosporaceae; genus Actinocatenispora; species Actinocatenispora rupis. The sequence continues at coordinate 141,738 of NZ_BOMB01000038.1, forward strand.
CTGCCCGCGGCCCGCGCACACGCGCCCGACGTGGCGCTGCTCGACATCGAGATGCCCGGCAGGACCGGCCTCGACGCCGCCGCCGAACTCCGCCGCGAACTACCCGCCTGCCGCGTACTGATCGTCACCACGTTCGGCCGACCCGGGTACCTGCGGCGCGCCATGGACGCCGGCGCCGGCGGGTTCCTCATCAAGGACAGCCCCGTCGAACAGCTCGCCGACGCGATCCGGCGGGTCGTCGCCGGCGAGACCGTCGTCGACCCGGGCCTCGCGACACAAGCCCTCCGCGCCGGGCCCAACCCGCTGTCCGTACGGGAACGCGACGTCCTCGCCGCCTCCGCCGACGGCGCCACCATCGCGGACATCGCCGGCCAGCTCCACCTGTCGGAGAGTACGGTCCGCAACTACCTGTCCGCGGCCATCGGCAAGACCGGTACCCGGAACCGGATCGAGGCGCTGCACACGGCGCGCGACAACGGGTGGCTCTGACTTCGCGTGGCCCCTCACGCAGTTGATCTTGGTCGCTATCGATTGTTCAATTGTCGCTTTGTCCAACTGTTGAACTGTTGAACAATGAGACAGTTGAACAATCGGGGTAAACGGGTGTTCACATCAGCGCCACCGCAAGGCGGGCACGCGGGCGTTCACCCGACGTCCATCACAACTCCGGCGGTACGTCACTGCCGATCCGAAAGCTGTTCACTGCTCGTTCACCGTGCCCCGGCTACGCGGCAACCTCCCGCTTCTAGCGTCCGAAGCGACCCGCCACCTACGGCGGCGATCCCGGTGCGCCCCGCGTACCAGGGGACTCCTCAAGACGCACAGTGAAGGGAACTTCGCGTGAAGCTCCAGCGGCACGGCGCGATCGCCGCCCTGGCCATCACCGCGACGTTGGCGATGGCCGCGTGCGGGTCGGACAACACCGGCTCGGGCGACAGCAAGGCGGCGGCGAAGGCGCCGAGCACTGACTGCGCCAAGGGCTCGCTCACCTCGCAGGGCTCGACGGCGCAGAAGAACGCGATGGACCAGTGGATCAAGGCGTACCAGCAGAAGTGCTCGGGCGCGCAGATCACCTATGACGGCACCGGGTCCGGCGCCGGCGTCCAGGCGTTCACCAGCGGTACCGCCGACTTCGCGGGCTCCGACTCCGCCCTGAAGGACGGGGCCGAGCAGACCGGCGCCGACAAGCGGTGCAAGGGTGGCGAGGCGCTCGACCTGCCGATGGTGACCGGCCCGATCGCGGTCGTGTACAACATCGGCGACGTCAAGGGCCTGCAGTTCAAGCCGGCGACCCTGGCCAAGATCTTCGCCGGGAAGATCAAGACCTGGAACGACCCGGCGATCAAGGCCGACAACCCGTCCGCCAAGCTGCCGTCGACCCCGATCCAGCCGGTGCACCGCGCCGACGCCTCGGGTACTTCCGACAACTTCACCAAGTACCTGTCGAAGACGGCCGCGGCCGACTGGACGTACGACCACGCCAAGGAGTGGAAGGCGCCGGGCGGTGTGGCCGCCAAGGGTTCCGACGGTGTCTCGGCCAAGGTGAAGTCGACCGCCGGCACCATCGCGTACGACGAGTGGTCCTACGCGACGACCAACGGCCTGAACATGGCCAAGATCTACAACGGCGCCGGTGCGTACACCGAGCTGACGGCCGAGGCCGCGGGCAAGACCGTGGACGGCGCGAAGGTCGTCGGCCAGGGCGACAACCTGAAGCTCGACATCGACTACAACACCAAGGTTGCCGGGGCGTACCCGATCGTCCTGGTGACGTACGAGATCGCCTGCTCGAAGGGCAACGCGGCGGACAAGCTGCCGCTGCTCAAGTCCTTCCTGACCTACGTCTCGTCCGACGACGGCCAGGCCGCGCTGACCTCCCAGGGGTACGCGCCGCTGCCGAAGTCGGTGCAGACCAAGGTGCAGGCCGCGGTCAAGGGCCTCGCCTGACGTAACCCCCGGGCGTCGGCCGGAGCCCTCCGGCCGACGCCCGTTGCCCATCACCCCCTCGACATCCGAACGGGATCACGGCGACGACATGACCGAATCGCCCACCAGATCGGCCGCGGACCAGCCCGGGGCCGACGACCGGTCCGCCTCGGCCGACAAGTACGGCCGGCAGGCGTCGACCGGTTTCACGCTGTCCGGCGCGCTGCGCGAGAACGAGGCCCACGACCACCCGTCCGGGCCCGACCTGGGCGGCGGCGGTGGCGGTCTGCCGCCGCGGCGGCGGGGTTTCGAGCCGCTGTTCCGTTTCTTCACCACCGGTGCCGGCATCCTGGTACTCGTGATCATCGTGGCGATCGCCGCGTTCCTGATCACGAAGGCGATTCCGGCGCTGAGCGCCAACAAGGCCAACTTCTTCACGTACGAGCAGTGGTTCCCGAACGACCCGAGCAACCCGCGGTTCGGAATCGCCGCCCTGGCGTACGGGACGCTGCTGACCGCGGTGATCGCGCTGATCCTCGCCGTACCGGTGGCGTTGGGCATCGCGCTCTTCCTGTCGCACTACGCGCCGCGCCGCATCGCCACGGGTCTCGGCTTCGTGATCGACCTGCTGGCCGCGGTGCCGAGCGTCATCTTCGGCCTCTGGGGCCGCGACTACCTGGCCGGCCCGATCGGCGACCTGTCCGCCTGGCTCCACCAGTACGTGGGGTGGTTGCCGCTGTTCGGCTCGGGCGGGCCGTACGGCAACTCGATCCTGCTCGGCTCGGTCGTACTGGCCATCATGGTCCTGCCGATCACCACGGCACTCTGCCGGGACGTGTTCGTCCAGACGCCCACGCAGAACGAGGAGGCCGCGCTCGCGCTCGGCGCGACCCGGTGGGAGATGATCCGCACCGCGGTCCTGCCGTACGGCAAGCCCGGTGTCATCGCCGCCGTGATGCTCGGCCTGGGCCGGGCCCTCGGCGAGACGATCGCGCTGGCCATGACGCTCGGCGCGACGTTCGGCGTCTCCGTCGACATCATCCACACCGGCGGGAACTCGATCGCCGCGAACATCGCCAACGCGTTCGGCGAGGCGAACGAGACGGGACGCGGCGCGCTGATCGCCTCCGGCCTCGTACTGTTCGCCATCACGCTGATCGTCAACGTGACGGCCCGCGCGATCATCTACCGACGCCGCGAGTTCGCCGGGGGCACCTCATGACCACGATCCCCGGCAGGCACCTGCACCCCACGACGATGCTCCGCATCGCCGCGGGGGCCCCGCGGCTGCGCTCCGCTCCTCGCTCGCTGGCGCTCACTGCGA
>NZ_BOMB01000039.1 GCF_016861975.1 Actinocatenispora rupis
GGTGCCCAGACCGGAGATCATCAGGCCGACCACCCACAGGGTCGCGCCGACGCCCGGCGAGTTCTGCCCGTTCGCCAGCGGCTGGTACGCGAACCAGCCGAAGTCGGCGGCACCACCCGGCGCGATGAACCCGCTCACGACCAGCGTGCTACCGAACAGGTACAGCCAGTACGCGAAGGCGTTGAGTCGCGGGAAGGCCACGTCCGGCGCGCCGATCTGCAGCGGCACCACGAAGTTCGCGAAGGCGAAGACGATCGGCGTCGCGAACATCAGCAGCATGATCGTGCCGTGCATGGTGAAGAGCTGGTTGTACTGCTCCGGGGTGAGGAACTGCATCCCCGGCCGGGCCAGCTCGGCGCGCATCAGCAGCGCCATCAGACCACCGATGAGGAAGAACGCGAAGGCGGTGACCATGTACATGATCCCGATCTGCTTCGCGTCGGTCGTCCGCAGCGTACGAGCCAGCCAGGAGCCCCGCGGTGCGTCGTGCACCGGCCACGGCCGCGTGACGATCTGCTTCGGCTCGATCGGCCTGTCGGCGACCTCTGGCCGGGGAGCGACGGTGGTCACGAAAGCCCTCCTGAGGGAGATTCTCCAGTGGGACGGCCCGGACCCACGTCGTGAGTCCAGGCCGCACCTCTCCGGCAGGATAGTCCCCCGACCGGGCCACCCCGCAGGGCGGGTCGAACCGGCGTGCGTACTGGTCAGGCGCCCGCGCGTGCCACGACGACGGCGGCCACACCGGCCATGCCGGCCGCGTTCGGGTGGTACGGCGCGGCAGTCGGAGACAGGGACTGGCCGTTGATCCAGGCCGCCGTACCGGCACACGCGTCGTGCCCGTACGACGCGGGGAACGTGTCGACGAAGTCGGCGCCCGCATCGGCCGACGCCGATGCCAACGCACCGTTCAGGTACTCCTCGATCCCGTTCAGCCACGGATAGTCGCCGTCCGCGAACGGCAGTACCGCCGGGCAGGTGCCCGACTCCGGCGCGATCCGCGGGTACCCGACGACGAGCACCCGCGCCTGCGGCGACCGCTGGTGCACGCCGCGGACCACGTCGGCCACGCGTACCCGGGTCTGGTCGATCTTCTGCCGCAGGGTGTCGACGCCGTCGACGGTGAAGTGGCGCTGGCACGGGTTGCCGGTCGGGTCGCCGGCGCGCAACGGCGGGCAGTCCGAGATGACGCTGCCGAACACGCCGAAGTCGTTGCCACCGATGCCGATCGTGACCAGTTCGGTGTCCGGCCGCAGCGCGTCGAACTGCGGCGGGTTGCTGCCGAGCGGCACCGACTGGCTCGCCGTCATGTCGGTGGTGTCCGCCCCACCACAACTCACGTCCGTGTACGACGCGGCCCGCAGCGCATACGCGACGCGGGCCGGGTAGTTGCCGGTGGAACGCCAGCAGCCGACGGGATCCAGCCGTGGCAACGGAATCAACGGCCCCGACGTGTACGAGTCGCCGAGCGCGACGTACCGGGGATGGGCGGGCAGCGCGCGCGTCGTCGTACCGGCGTGGGCGGCCAGCGGCGACGCGACGGTCAGGGCCGCGGCGACGGTGCCGGCGACCAGGATGCGACGGATACGGGGGAGAACGCGCATGGGGCACCTCCGTCGTCGAGCCACGCACGTACGGAGGAACCTTCCCAGCGCGGTGAAACCGGAGTCAAGCGCCGCGAACCTAGCGAATCCCCAGGCTTTCCCGGCTCGCCGGCGCGATCAGCAGACCGGCCACACCGAGCCCCAGCGCGATGACGAGCACGCCCGCCCAGACCACCCCGGCCGTGATCATGAAGTACCCGACGGCGAGGAGCATCAGTTGCAGCACGATGGACGGGCCGCGGGCCCAGCTGCGGCCGCGGAACATGACGACCCCGAACAGTCCGAGGCCCAGTCCCAGCACGATGGTCACGGCCGCCTCGACGAGACTCGCCGTACGGTCGGTGGGGTTGCCGACGAGCGACGCGACGGCGAGCCAGATGCCGAGGCCGAGCAACGCGACCCCCTCCGCCCACAGCAGGCCGAGCGCGACCTTCAACGTGGCGGGCAGTACCCGGTGCTCCGGTTCGGTCACGACGACAGCTTAGGCGGCACCGCCGGTGGTCCGTCCGGCCGGCGTCGCCCCACGGTACGGCCATCGCCGGCCACTCGCCGGATAGGTGAACGAACGCTTGGGTAGATTGCTGGCCATGCGCGCGCTGCTGGTGGTCAACCCGAACGCCACCACCACGACCGAGCGCAGCCGCGACGTCCTGACCCGCGCCCTGCGCAGCGAGGTCGACCTCGAACTGGGGTACACGGAGCGGCGCGGGCACGCCGCGCAGCTGGCACGCAAGGCGACCACCGACGGCGTCGACGTGGTCGTGACGCTCGGCGGTGACGGCACCGTCAACGAGGTCGTCAACGGGATGCTGGCCGACGGACCGGGACCGAAGGTACCGGCGCTCGCGGTCGTACCGGGCGGCTCGACGAACGTGTTCGCCCGCGCGCTCGGGCTGCCGGCGGACTGGGCCGAAGGCACCGGCGTGATCCTGGAGGCGTTGCGGGAGAAGCGGACCCGCACGATCGGGCTGGGTCGCGCGGGCGACCGGTGGTTCACGTTCTCCGCCGGGCTGGGCCTCGACGCCGAAACGATCCGCCGGGTCGAACACGCGCGCACCCGCGGCCGTACGGCGTCCAAGGGTCTCTACGTACGTTCCGCGTTCGCTCAGTACTTTGTCGGCACCGACAGGCGGGGGGCGCCGATCACCCTGCGGCGTCCCGCCTCCGCTCCGGAGCGTGACCTGTCCACGGTGATCGTGCAGAACACCCGACCATGGACGTACTTCGGGTCCTGGCCGGTGAATCCGTGCCCGGACGCGTCCTTCGACACCGGCCTGGACCTGCTGGCACTACGCGGACTGCCGCTCGCCGCGACCCTGCGCACGACCCAGCAGATGCTCGCAGCGCGACCGCATCCGCACGGTAAGCACGTGGTCAGCCTGCACGACCTGTCCGAATTCACTCTGAGTTCCCTGACACCCCTGGCGTTTCAGGTCGATGGTGACTACGTTGACGAGCGCGACGAAATCACGTTTCGCTCCGCACCCGAGGCTTTGCGCGTAGTCTGCTGAGGGTGAGACGTGAGTGCGCGCGTACCACGCGCGCACAGGGGGCTACCGACAGCGGGTGATCACTCGTTGCGGATGCGTTTCGCGGAGTCGCCAAATCAGGGCGGTTAATCCGGACAAAAGCCGATATACATGCGGTGACGTTACTCACCGCGATCGACTTTCTTCCGGTTTCCCCTTGACATCGCGTGAGTTCGTGAAAGTATTCACAAGCGAGCGATCATCGCCTGTCGACGCGCGCCGGGGGCGGCGCGCGAGACACACCAAAGCCACCAGCAAGCAACTACATGACCCGAGGAGTGTTGCCCTCATGGACTGGCGCCATCGTGCCGTCTGCCGCGACGAGGACCCGGAGCTGTTCTTCCCGATCGGCACCTCCGGCCCGGCCCTGCTGCAAGTGGAGCAGGCCAAGGCGGTCTGCCGGCGATGCCCGGTCTCCGATGCCTGCCTGCAGTGGGCATTGGAGTCCGGCCAGGATGCCGGTGTGTGGGGCGGGATGAGCGAGGACGAGCGGCGCGCCCTGAAGCGCCGCCGCACCCTGCACGTGCAGGCTCGCACCGCCTGACACCCGGGAGACACCACGACGGAGCCCCGGGCCTTTCGGCCCGGGGCTCCGTGTTTCCGTCACGCGTTGGCCTTCACGTCGTTACCACGGGTGGATCCCAAGCCAGACAGGGGATCCGCGTCCCGTCCGATAACCGTCCGGATGCCAGTGCCAAGCCCCGCACCGTCATCCGGCCGCCCGAGTCCACTGTGGAGGAACGAACGCGGCCGGTCAGCCGACGAGTACCGGCTGGCGGATCCGTTGGCTGTCAACCGATCGCAGCGCCTCGCCGTAGCTGGTGAGGGTCGCGGTCACGATCCCGGCGGTGGAGCCGAACGGCTCGGTCACCGCCACCGCACCGCTGTCCCGCGCGCCCGCGACGATCCGGTCGTGCAACCGGCCGGGCGCCAGGAAGTACGACAGGACCGCGATGCGCCGCGCGCCGCTCGCCCGCAGTTCCGCCACGGCGGTCGGCACGTCCCGATCCCCCGCCGCGGCGTACGCGGGCAGGCAGGGTAGTCCGTGCCGTGCGCCGTACCGCCGTGCCAGGCGGGCGATGCCGCGCCGGGCGGCCACGTCCCGGGTACCGGCGGCGGCCAGTACCAGACCGTCCACAGTGGACACATTGGCGGCGGCGAGCCGGTCGTCCAGGGCGGCGGTCACGGCGTCGTCGCCACCCAGTACCCGACCGAGGCGTACGTGGAGGTCGGGGAGGTCGGCGCGGATCCCGGCGACGACCGCGGGCACGTCGACCCGCCCGTGGTACGCCGAGGTCAGCAGCAGCGGCACCGCGACCAGCCCGCCGGTACCGCCGGTCAGGTCCCGGGCGACGGGCAGCGGCCGGCGACCACGGTGCTCCAGGTACGCGGCGGCGACCGGCAGATCCGGCCTGGTGTCGGCGATCCGGGCGACGAGGCGCTCGATCACCGCGCCGGAGCGGGGATCCCGGCTACCGTGCGCGATCAGTAACAGCGGAACCGGTGACACGACAGGGATCCCGGCGGGTGTGGCCGGTGTCATGCGTGGATCCCGCACTCGACCTTGTCGAACAGCGGCCAGCGGCCCGACCGCGGGTCCTCCCCCGGCGCCGTACGCCGGGTGCACGGCCAGCAGCCGACCGAGGCGTACCCCTGGCGGATGAGGTCGTTGACCGGCACGTTGTGGCGGGCGATGTAGCTGTCCACATCGGACTGGGTCCAGGCCGCGATCGGCGCGACCTTCACCATGTTGCGGTTCGCGTCGTAGTCCACCACCTTGGTACGGGCGCGGGTCGGTGACTCGTCGCGGCGCAGCCCGGTCGCCCACGCGTCGTACGGTTCGAGCGCGGACGACAGCGGCTCGACCTTGCGCAGCGCGCAGCACGAGTCCGGATCGCGCTCGAACAGCCGCGGACCGTACTCGGCGTCCTGCCGGCCGACGGTCAGCTCGGGCCGGACGGACCGGACGTTGACGGCCATGTCGCGCGCCACCCGGTCCCGTACGTCGAGGGTCTCGGTGAAGTGCAGGCCGGTGTCGAGGAACACCACGTCGACGCCGGGCACCACCCGGGACACGACGTGTACGAGGACCGCGTCGGCGAACGAGGACGTGACGCAGAACCGCGCGCCGAACGTCTCCGCCGCCCACGTCACGATCTCCGCGGCGGGCGCGCCCTCCAGCTCGTCGCCGGCGCGTACCGCGAGGTCGCGCAGTTCGGCGGGACTCCGTGTGGCTGTACTCATCGTGCCTCCTGACCCAGTAAGCCGATGAACCTCACCGCGAACACCCGGGCGCACTCGCGGCACTCCCACTGGCCGTGCGCGTCGGCGTGCGGACGCAGGTCCTCGCTCGCGCAGTACGGGCAGTGGTAGGGGACGATCCGTTCGGTCACGACGCCACCTCCGCGCCGGTCATCGCAGGTCCTCCTCGGGCGCGCGCACCACCCACTGGGCGAACCGCTCGTCCGGCTTGCGGTCGGCCAGGTAGCGCCGGGCCAGCCGCTCCACGTAGTCGGGCAGGTCGGCGGCGGTCACCTTGAGACCACGCAGTTTCCGGCCGAAGCCGGCGTCCAGCCCGAGCCCGCCGCCCAGGTGTACCTGGAACCCGGGCACCTGGCGGCCGTCGGCGTCGAGGACGAGCTGGCCCTTGAGACCGATGTCGGCGACCTGCGTACGGGCGCACGCGTTCGGGCATCCGTTGACGTGCACGGTGATCGGGGTGTCCAGCTCCGGTACCCGGCGTTCCAGTTCCGTGACGAGGTCGGCGGTCAGCGCCTTCGTCTCGACGATCGCGAGCTTGCAGTACTCGATGCCGGTGCAGGCGAGGGCGCTGCGCTTCCAGTACGACGGCTCGGCGGACAGGCCCAGCCCGGCCAGGTCGGCGACCAGACCGTCCACTTCGGACTCGTCGACGTCGAGTACCAGCAGCTTCTGGTACGGGGTGGTGCGGACGCGGCCGGAGCCGTGCGCCTCCACCACGTCGGCGATCCGGCCGAGCAGCGCGCCGGAGACGCGGCCGACGACGGGACTGACGCCCACGTAGTACCGGCCGTCGCGTTGGCGGTGCACGCCGATGTGGTCGATCGGGGTGGTGCGCTCCGGCGCCGGCCCGTCGGCGAGCGGCCGCTTCAGGTACTCGGTCTCCAGTACCTCCCGGAACTTCTCGACACCCCAGTCGGCGACGAGGAACTTCAACCGGGCCCGGGTACGCAGCCGGCGGTAGCCGTAGTCGCGGAAGATGCTGGTCACGCCCCACCACACCGCGGCGATCCCGTCCAGCGGCACCCACACGCCGAGTCGCTTGGCCAGCATGGGATTCGTGGACAGGCCGCCACCGACCCACACGTCGAAACCGGGCCCGTACTCGGGATGCTCGACGCCGAGGAACGCCACGTCGTTCGCCTCGTACGGGGTGTCGAGCAGCCACGAGATCGTCGTCTTGAACTTGCGCGGCAGGTTCGCGAACGCCGGATCACCGATGTACTTCTCGGAGATCTCCCGGATCGCGGGCGTCGCGTCGACCACCTCGTCCGCGGCGATGCCCGCCACCGGGCTGCCCAGGATCACCCGCGGCACGTCGCCGCACGCCTCCGTGGTGGACAGCCCCACGGCCTCCAACCGCCGCCAGATCTCCGGTACGTCCTCGATCCGGACCCAGTGCAGCTGCACGTTCTGCCGGTCGGTCAGGTCCGCGGTGTCCCGCGCGAACTCCGACGACACGTCCGCGATCGTGCGCAGCTGAGCCAGATCCAGCTGCCCCGAGTCGACCCGCACCCGGAGCATGAAGTACTTGTCCTCCAGCTCCTCCGGCTCCAGCACCGCCGTACGGCCGCCGTCGATGCCGGGCCGGCGCTGCGTGTACAGGCCCCACCAGCGGAACCGGCCGCGCTTGTCGGCCGGGTCGATCGAGTCGAAGCCGCGGTGCGCGTAGATGTTCTCGATCCGGGCGCGGACGTTCAGCCCGATGTCGTCCTTCTTCTGCTGTTCGTTGGCGTTGAGCGGTTCGCGGTGGCCCATCGCCCACTGGCCCTGCCCCTTGGGCTGGCGCGGACGGGACGGAACGGTACTGACCGCCATGGCGGATCCTTTCCGGCGGGTACGGCAGAGCGGGTACGCGCCGGCGGTCACGGATCCTCGACGGAGTCCGGAACGGCGGTGTTCACGGCGGAGAGATCGGCGCCGGCGCGACGGGCAGAAACCGAAGAAAGCGGTACTGCGGTCAGGCGGCCGGGCAACAGATGGCGCTGTGCACGCGGCAGTGGTCGACGTGACGTCGCACCACCAACCTGCGCTGCACAGCCGCACTCATGGGCGTCAGCCTCCCACGCCTACCGACCCCGCACCAGCGGGGAGTGAAATCCGTCTCTCTGTCACGGAACGATTCGCCGGAGTCAGAGCGGCGGCTCCGGCGGGCGTCACGAACCCTCCGCCAGCCGGTCGGCGATCGCCGTACGGGACGGGACGGACAGCTTGCGCAGGATGTTCCCGACGTGCACGGCCGCCGTCTTCGGGGAGATGTGCAGCCGCCTGGCCAGCTCCGCGTTCGTCAGCCCGTCCGCGATCAGCCGCGCCACCTCGCGCTCCCGCGGCGTCAGCGCCGCCGGCCCCGCCGCCGTACGCTCCTCGCCGGCCAGGCCCAGCTCCTCGCGTACCTCGGTGAGCTGCGCGACCCGCCAGCCACCCCAGTCGGCCAGCCGCGTCGACGCCTCCCGCACGTACGCCGCGGCGTCCTCGGCCCGGCCCAGCGCCAGCGCACACCGCGCCGCCCCGACGTACGCGGTGCCCACGACGGACGGCGGCATCAGCGCCGAACCGGTCGCCGCCAGGTAACCCGGCAGGGCGTCGGCGTGCCGCCGGTTCACCTCCGCGATCTGCGCGTCGACCAGGTTGCGGTGCTCGTCCCACACGTTCGGGTCGAGCAGCTCGGCGTGCATCCGGTCCAGGTCTGCCAGGTCCAGCCCGCAGGCCAGCGCGGCGGAGATCAGGTCGTGCGCCTGCGCGCCGCTGCGCCACATCTGGTGCGACAGCGCCGCGTACAGCTCGGTCAGCCGGGCCAGCGCCACGTCCCGGTCGCCGCGCCGACAGGCCAGATGGAACGCCAGCCCCGGTACGGCGGTGGCGATGGCCTGCGGCTGCGCGACCAGCTCGTCCAGTACGGCGGCGGCGTCGTCCAGCCGCTCGGCCTCCAGGTACAGGCCGGCGAGGAACTGGCCGTGGTAGTCGGCCCGCCGCCCGCGCCGCCGGTACCCGCGGTCGATGCGGCGGCCCTCCTCCAGCGCCTCGACGGCCCGGTGCAGCTCCCCCTGCCGTACGGCGAGGCGAGCCAGGCCCGAGTAGTACGCGGCGACGGCGAGGCGCTCGAAGCCGGCGCGTTCCGCGTCGATGCGCATCCGTTCCAGCATCTGCGCGTGGTCCTGCGGGGTGGTCGGCGGCAGGTCCTGGACCAGGAAGTTCAGCGCGCGGGCGGCGAGCACCCACTCGCCCAGCTTCTCGGCCTCGTCGACCAGGTCGCCGAGGATCGTCCAGCCCTCAGCCGCGGTGGCGGGCCGGTCGGTCAGCGCCGCGCCCTTCTCCACCAGCGCGGCCAGCCGGATCTCCGGCAGCTCGTACTCCTCGGCCAGCGCCAGCGCCCGGTCCGCCCACGCGATCGTGGCGTCCACGTCGTCGCGCAGCCCGGTCGACTGCGCCACGGCGGTCATCGCGCGGGCCGCCTCGGCGCCCGGCGGCAGCTCCGCGATCAGCTCCTCCACCTGGCGCGTCGCCGTACGCATCTCGTCGATCTCGTCGGCCTCCCACGCCACCCGGATCAGCAGGTACAGCGCGTCGGCCTGGGCGGTGGCGGTGGTCGCGGCCTCGCGCCAGCCGCGCGCGTACCGGATGCCGTCGTCGAGGAGGCCGGCGAGCCAGGCGGCGCGCGCGGCGGACGACAGCAGGTCGACGTCCTCGGGCATCTCGTCCAGGCCCATCTCGGCCAGCTGCAACGCCTGGTACGCGGAGCCGATCGACAGGTACAGCGCGGCGCCGCGGCGGGCGGCGTGGACCATGTCGTCGTACCGCATGGCGGCGTGCGCGTGGTGCGCCACCAGCGCCGGGTCGGCGTCCTCGCCGGCGAGGAGTACTTCCAGGGCGGACTCGTGCAGGCGGCGGCGCTGCCGGGCCAGCATCGCGCCGGTGATCGACTCGCGCACCAGCGCGTGCCGGAAGCTGAACTCGTCCTCGCCGGACTCGACGAGTACGCCGGTCTCGACCAGCTCGCGGAGCGCGGCGATCAGGTCGTCCTCGCCGGTGCCGGTGACGGCGGCGAGCAGGTCGAACGGGACGCGGTAGCCGAGCACGGCGGCGGCCTCGACGATGCGTCGCAGCTCGGGGGCGAGTCCCTCGGTCTGCCGGCGGAGCGCCTCGGCGAGGCTCCACGGCAGCGGCGCGTCGACCAGCTCGTCGACCCCGCCGGTACTGCCGCGCAGCAGTTCCTCCAGGAAGAACGGGTTCCCACCGGTACGGTGGTGCAGCGCCGCGACCGTCCGGTACGGCACGGTCTGTCCGGTCGCCGCGGACACGAACGCCGCGGTGTCCGCCTCGGTCAGCCGGTCCAGCCGGACGTGCGTGAGGGTGTGCCGGCGCTCCATCCGCGCCAGCAGCGCGCCGACCGGCTGCCGCCCCGACACCTCGTCCGGCCGGTACGTGGCGAGGAGAAGTCGCGGGCCGCCCTGCTCGGCGAGCCGTTCGAACAGTGCGGCGCTCTCCGAGTCGGCCCAGTGCAGGTCCTCGAAGACGATCACCGCCGGGCCGTCGCCGACCTGCGCCGACAACAGCGAGAGCCCGGTGTGCAGGCGCTCCACCGGGCTACGACGCGCATCGGTCAACTCGTCCAGCGCCGCCTCGGACACCCCCGGGCGACCGTCGATCGCGTCCAGCAGCACCTCGTACGGCCGGGACAGCGAGCCGGGCTCGGCGTGCCCGACCAGCACCGTCGTACCGGCGGGAAGGCCGGCGAGCAGCTCGGCGACCAGTCGGGTCTTGCCGATGCCGGGCTCGCCGGCGATCACGGCCACCTCGGGCCGGTGCGCGGCGGCGAGTCGCGCCAACCGGCGCAGCTCGTCGTCGCGGCCGACCATCATCGGGCCGGCACCGTCCCTCCCACGCACGGCTCAAGACTAGCGGCGGTACGACCGGCGCTCCGGCTCGCGTGGTGCCGGTGCGAGCGGCGTACCTTGCGTGCGGCGGCCAGCAGGCGGGACCGCTCGGCGGCGGCCAGGTGCTCGGCCTGGTAGGCGTGCAGGTTGTCGAGCATCAGTTCGGGGTTCGTGAACATCAGGTCCTCCAAGACCGCGGATCTCTTGTTGTGAGACCAATACTCGGCTCGTAAGGCCCTGACCACATCGGCACCGATTACCTATCTTTGCCGCCCCCCGGTACCTACCCGCACCCCGAAGTGGATCTAGGTATCCCTAGGTATGCCTAGGCCGTGCCGGTGGCCGCCGTTCGACCGCGTTCCGGCGGCCGGATCCGGGGTGCCCGCCCGGACACCCCGGTGGTACCTAGCCGGCCTGCACCGCGTACGCGGCGGTGACGGTACGGGTGAGCGTCGAGCCGGCCGCGTCGGTCGCCGCGAGCCGCAGACCCACCTGCTTGCCGGCCGCGTCCGCCGGACTGTCCACCGCCACCCGGTACCGGCCGCCGCCGAGCGCGGTGACCTGCGCCGGCCGGTACGCGCCGCCGGCGACGCTGGTGGCCGCCGTCAGCCCGGTCACCGCCGCCGTACCGCCGGGCAGGTGGCCGACGGTGACCACGAACTCGGTCCGCCCGACCGGTACCAGGGCCGGCACGGGCGCGGCCATCGTCAGCAGGGGCAGCAGCGTCGCGCCGGTGGCGCCGGCGGGGCAGGTCCAGCCGGCCGGCAGCGCGGCACCCGACGTGGCCGACGACGGCACCGTGTACTGCGAGTCGACGGTGGTGGCGCTGGTGGCCCCGAGCTTGTCGCGCCGTACGGTCTGGCCGATCCGGTACGTGTGCGCGGCGGCGTCGACCGGCACCGTGACGGTGTCGCTGTCGGCGACGTCGGCGAGGGTGCGGCCGTCGGCGGACACCGTGACCGCGGAGTACCCGGTGGTGTCGCCGGGATCGACCCAGCCGGAGTGCGCGGGATCGGCGTCCAGCTCGGTGGACGGCGACAGGGCGAGCTGGCCCGCGGTGCGGCAGGCCACCCCGTACGGCCGCGGGAACGGTGTGCCGCCGGCGAACCCGGCACCGAGCGACGGCGTGAACCAGCCGACCCGGTAGGTGCGGCCCGGCTCGTACCGCACGGGCTCGGTGGTCATCCCGTCGGACTTCCGGTACACGACCGGCACCCAGCGCACGTCGGCGGGGCCGTACAGGTGGTCGACGTGCCGGGTGGCGTCGACCCGGTCGAGCGTCTCCTGCCCGCCCCGCAGGTCCGGGTAGACCGGCCCGTTCCCGTACGCGACGCCGCCGGTGCTGCCGTCCGCCGGGACGGTGTCGACGACCGTGGCGAACTCCGCCGGCGCCGGCGTACGCCGCAGGTCCGTCGGTACGCCGTCCCGCCACTCGGCGGTCAGGTGCCAGTCCTCCGCGGTGCCGTCGTGCGTCGGCACGGTGCGGTGCTCGTACGCGTCCAGCTCCAGCACGCCGTGCTTCGGCCGCGCGACCGGCTGCACGTGCAGCTGGTCCTCCTTCTCGTACGCCCAGCCGATGCCGGGCGGCGTCTCGTGTACGCCGTCGGTGGTCGCCACGTCCGCGCCGACCGAGGCCAGCGTGGACGGCTCGGGCGTGGTGAACCCGGCCGTGGCGGTGGCCTTCGTCGCGTCCACGGTGACGGTCTGGCCGGACGCGGTCACCGGGTAGTCCGCCACGATCGGCTGGTACGCGGCCTGGAACTGGCCGTTCGCGTCACTGACCGCGGTGTCGCCGACGAGCATGTAGTGCCCGTCCGGTACGGAGAGCTTGACGACGTCGTCCGGGCCGACCGGCACGTACCGGCTGAACGTGCGGGTGTCGTCGGTGTTGGTGACCAGCACCGCGGCGCCCAGCAGCGTGCCGGGCGGCGGGACCAGCTTCACCGTCAGCGTCCGCATCGGGTACTTCGGCGTCACGGTGCGGGCGGCGGGCACGTCCAGCGCGACGCGGGTCAGCCCGGCCACCGGCGTACCGGCGGCGCGGGCGGCGGCCAGACCCCGGCGTACGGCGGCGCGCAGGGCGGCGCCGAGGTCCGCGGCGGACGCGACCGTACCGGCGGCGTGCGACCCGGACCGCGACGTGATCCGTACGCCCGGCACGTCACGGACGGGCCCCGCGTACGTGAGGGTCACCGGCGCCGGCCCGGTACGGTCGGCCAGCGCCGCCACGTCGAACAGGCCCAGGTCCAGCGCCCCGCCGAGGAACGGCCGCGCCTCCACGGGCACCGCGTACACCCGGCCGGCGGCGCGGACGACGGTGAGCGGCGAGCGGTCCCCGGGCATCCGGCCGACCAGCGGCGTGTCACCGGCCCAGCGCACCGCGATCCGTTCCCCGGTGGGCAACTGGACCCGGGACGGATGCCGGCCGGGCCGCGCGGCAACGGTGGACGCGCCGGCGCTGGACGTGGTGGTGGACAGGCTGGTGGACATCGTGGTGGGTGCCGCGGCGGCGGAGGTGGCCGCGGCGAGCGGCAGGACGAGCGCCGCGACGCACAGGGCTCTCCACCGGCGGCGGTGGTTCGTCGACACGATCGGTCTCCTTGTCGCGGCGGTCCGCACGGAACGGGGTTCCGTGCGGACCGCGGGCGGGGACGCGGGGCCCGGCGGACCTCGCGGGCGGGCGTACTAGAAAAGGTGCGGGTTGCCGGTCACGTCGGCGCTCAGCGCGGTCTCCGAGTACGTGGAGCCGACCGGCAGGTACGCGTCGTCCTCGATGGAGCGGACGACGATCGTGCGCTCACCGAGGAACTGCCCGGTCTTCGGGTCGAACACGATCTCCGTGCGGAGGAACCCGTACGGCGCGGGCTTGCTGATCGAGACGCCCCTACGGCCGTCCAGGTCCTTGGCGTTCCGCTGGAACGTGATGCCCGGGATGAGCCGGGCCGCCCGGTAGAGCGCGGCGCGCAGGTCCGCCGGGGCGTACCCGGTGGCGAAGACCTCGGCGATCATCTGGAACGCCATCGTCGGCCGGTCGCCCTTGTTCAGCGACGACGGCTCCACGGCCGCCTCGATCGCCGCGAGCAGCTTCCTCGGGTCGCGCGGCTGCTGCGCGAGGAACCTCGGCGTCGGGTAGTACCAGCCGGGCTCCTGCGGGCCCACCACGTGTGGCTTGCCGGTGGGGGTCCGGTCCGGCTGGCCGTCGTGCCCGCTCGACAACGAGGCCGACCTGGTGAACACCCTCGGATCGGACGCGCGGACCTTCCGCTCGTCGGCGGCACTGGCGAACTTCGTGTCGAGGCTGGTCTCCCGCCACCACCACACGCCGTCCGCGTCGGCCGGCACCCAGACCTCCGTCCGGAACTTGTGGCGGAACCTGACCCCGTCGAGGTACTCGCCCCACCACACGTTCCGCGAGATGTGCAGGTACTGGCCCTTGCCCACGACCGGGTCACCCGTCGTACGGGCGTGGTCGGCGGCCAGCGCCAGCGCCGACGACGCGTCCGTCGGCGCCCGGTACGGGGTACCTGCGGCCGACGTACCGCCGCCGGTCTCGGGACGGTGCCCCGACGGGCGGTCCGTCCCCGCCACCGTGACGAGAACGCCGGCGCCGACGGCGACCGCCGCCGCGGTGGCCACGCCGATCGCGAGCCGCCGCCCCAGCAGCGCGCGCCACGACGTACGCGACCGTTCGAACGCGGGCGGTACCTCGGCCATCCGCCGGGTCAGCCGGTCCCGCGCGGCCGCGAGTACGTCGGGGTCCGGGTCGGGCAGGTCGGCGCGCAGCCGCGCCAGGGTGTCCATGTCATCCATGTCCGTCTCCTTGGTCTTTCGCGGCGGCGGCGCGGATCCGGGCGCGTGCCCGGTGCAGCCGGGACCGCACGGTGCCGATCGGGATGTCCAGCGCGTCGGCGACCTCGGGGTAGCTCAGCTCGCCCCAGGCCACCAGCAGCAGGACCTCCCGGTCGGCCGCCGACAGGCCCGCCAGTACGCCGGCCAGCCGGGCCGCGGCGCACTCGGCGTCCACGGCCTCGGCGACCCGGCCGGCGTGGTCCGCCGCGACCGGGTCCACCCCGGTCCGCGCCCACGCCTGGTACTGCCGGACCTCCTCGCGCCGGCGCCGGCGCAGCAGGTTGCCGGCGATGCCGTACAGCCAGGGCCGGGCGTCGGGGCGGGTCCGGTCGTACGTGCCGCGCCGCTCGTACGCGATCAGAAATGTCTGCGCGAGAAGGTCGTCGGCGGCGCCGGTGCCGGCCCGCCGCGCCAGGTACCGGTGCACCACGGCCGCGTGCCGGTCGAACAGCACCGCGAAGTCGCTGTCCACCAGGTCGGCGTCGGTACGCACCGGCGGAGGTTCCGACACACTCACCCGCGCATCCTGCTCCTCATCCAGTGACGTCACACCCGCTATTGCCCGGTACGCGCCGGCCGGTTCCCACCCGGGCGATGACTTTTCCGCCGGCCACCGGTCAAGCTGGGGTATGGGAATCGTGACGAGCAACCTGTCGGTCTCGGTGGACGGCTACGTGGCCGGGCCGGACCAGAGCCCGGAGAACCCGCTCGGCGTGGGCGGCGAACGCCTGCACGAGTGGATGGTCGTGACGCGGGAGTTCCAGTCGCAGCACGGGCAGAGCGGCGGCGAGCACACGGCGGACAGCGAGATCGCGGCGCGGATGGGCAGCGGCGTCGGCGCGCACGTGATGGGCCGGAAGATGTTCGGCGGCGGGGACGGCCCGTGGGACACCACGTGGCGCGGCTGGTGGGGCGACGAGCCGCCGTTCCACGCGCCGGTGTTCGTCCTGTCGCACCACGAGCGCGCGCCGCTGGAGATGGCCGGTGGCACCACGTTCCACTTCGTGACCGGCGGTGTCGAGGCGGCGCTGGCGCGGGCGAAGGAGGCGGCCGGCGACGCGAACGTCCAGGTGGCGGGCGGCGCCAGCACCGTCAACCAGTACCTGGCGGCGGGGTTGCTGGACGAGCTGTTCCTGCACGTCGCCCCGGTCGTACTCGGCGGCGGCGAGCGGCTGTTCGTCGGCGTCGGCGACCCGACCCTGACGCCCGTCGAGGTGGTCGGCTCCCCCACCGTCACGCACGTCCGGTACCGGATCGGGCGGTGAGCCGCGTCGCCCGGCCGGGTGGTACGCCCGGGGAGCGGTCCCGGCATCCCGGGCGGACGCCGGGCCGGGCCGCCATGCTGGGGTGATGTGGCCCGGCGCGATCCCGCCGACCGGCCCGGCGCGCGGCACGCGTCGGGCCCGTGCCGTACTGGCCGTTCTGGCCGGTGCCGTCCTGCTGCTGACCGCCTGCACCGACACCCCCACCCCCACCCCGGTACGCAGCGGGTCGCCGGCGGCGAGCCCCGGCACCGGACCGGACTGGACCACGTACCACGGGGACGGGGCGCGGTCCGGCACGGGCCCGGCGGTCCGCGGCACGTCGGTGGTGTGGCGGGCCCGCCTCGACGGCGCCGTCTACGGCCAGCCCCTCGTACTCGGCAACCTGGTCGTCGCCGCCACCGAACACGACTCGCTGTACGGGCTGGACGAGCGGACCGGCACCGTCCGCTGGCACCGCTCCCTCGGTACTCCCGTGCCCCGGTCGGACCTGCCGTGCGGAAACATCGACCCGCTCGGCATCACCGGCACCCCGGCGTACGACCCGGCGACGCGGACGGTCTTCGCGGTCACCGAGACGACCGGGTTCCACCACACGCTCGTCGGGCTCGACCCGCGTACCGGCAGCGTCCGGACGCGCCGCGACCTGCCGTCCGGACACGCGCAGTACGACCAGCAGCGGTCGGCGCTGCTCGTCGCGCACGGCCACGTGTACGTCGCGTTCGGCGGCCTGTACGGCGACTGCGGCCCGTACGTCGGGTCGGTGCTGGGTGTTCCGACGTCCGGCGACGGCCCGGTCCTGGCGTACCGGGTGCCGACGGCGCGGGAGGGCGGCAGCTGGGCGACCGGCGGCCCCACCCTCGGCCCCGACGGCACCGTGTACGTCTCGGTCGGCAACGGCGCCGCCACCTCCGGCCGGTACGACGGGAGCGACGCGGTCCTCGCGCTCGACGCGAACCTGCACCGCACCGGGTACTTCGCGCCGGCCGAGTGGGCCGACGACAACGCCAACGACCTCGACCTCGGCTCCATGTCGCCCGCCGTACTGGACAGCGGCCGGATCGTCATCGCCGGCAAGCGCGGCACCGGCTACCTGCTCGACGCGGCGCGGCTCGGCGAGGTCGGCGGGCAGCTCGACAGCAGCGCGGTGTGCGCCGCGTTCGGCGGCCCCGCGCACCGCGGCACCATCGCGTACCTGCCGTGCCAGGGCGGCGGGGTGGCCGCCGTCGACACCACCGGCGACCGGCTGCGGCTCCGGTGGCACGGCCCCGCCGCCGCCACCGGCTCCCCCGTACTGGCCGGCGACCGGCTCTGGGTCGCCGACACCGACGACGGCACCCTGTACGCGCTGGACGCGGCCACCGGCCGCACCGCCGCGACCGTACGGCTGGGCGAGGAGCTGCCGCACTTCGCCTCGCCCACCCCGGCGCACGGCCTGCTGTTCACCGGCACCCTGCACGGCGTCACCGCCGTCGGCCGGTGACGGGTCAGCGGCGGGTGAGCGGGATGCTCAGCACCGCCTCGGTACCCGGGCCCGGGTCGCGCGGGCGCAGCTCGATCGTGCCGCGCAGCTCGCCGGTCACGAGCGTACGGACGATCTGGAGGCCGAGCCGGTCGCTGCGGTCCAGGTCGAACCCGTCCGGCAGGCCACTGCCCGCGTCGCACACCGTCACGTCGACCTGCCGGCGCCGGCGCCGCGCGGACACCACCACCTCGCCGGACTCCCCCGGTGGGTACGCGTGCTCCGCGGCGTTCTGCAGCAGTTCGTTGAGGACCATCACCAGCGGCGTCGCGACCTCGGCCGGGAGTACGCCGAAGGTGCCCTCGCGGCGGAAGACGACCTTGGACTCGGCGGCGGCGACCTCGCCGGCCATCGACGCCACCCGGTCCACGATCGTGTCGAACTCGACCGCCTCGTCCGAGGTGAACGACAGCGTCTCGTGCACCAGCGCGATCGACGCGACCCGCCGTACGGACTCCTCCAGCGCGACCCGCGCCTGCGGTACGGATCGCCTGGCCTGCAAGCGAAGCAGCGCGGCGACGGTCTGCAGGTTGTTCTTGACCCGGTGGTGGATCTCGCGGATCGTGGCGTCCTTGGTGAGCAGCGCGCGGTCCCGCCGGCGTACCTCGGTGACGTCGCGGACGAGCACCAGCGCGCCGGCCGGCTCGTGCTCGGGCAGCAGCGGCAGCGCGCGCATCAGGACGCTCGCGCCCCGCGCGTCGATCTCCTTGCGGGCCGGCGCCTCCCCGGCCAGCGCGGCGAGGATCCGCTCGGTGGCCTCGCTGCCCTCCAACGGGTCGTCGGCGAGCCGGCCGGTCAGCGCGGCCAGGTCCTCGCCGATCAGGTCACCGGGCAACCCCATCCGCCGGTACGCGGACTGCGCATTGGGGCTGGCGTAAGTGGCCTTGCCGTTCTCGTCCAGGCGGACCAGGCCGTCGCCGATCCGCGGCGCCGAGGTCGTCTCCCCCGGGTGGTGCGGCGGCGGGAACGTGCCGTGCGTGAGCATCAGCGCCAGGTCGTCGGCGATCGTCAGGTAGTTCAGCTCCAACTTCCCCGGCGTACGCGCGTCGGACAGGTTGGTGTCGCGCCCCACCACCGCGATGATCTCGTCGCTGCCCCGCCGCCGTACGGGGATGGCCTCGTGCCGCGCCGGCGTGTCCCCGTACCAGACGGGGTCGCCCTCGCGCCAGATCCGCCGCTCCGCGCGGGCGATCTCCAGGTGCGCGAAGTCCGGCCCGCCGGCCTCCCGCCCCACCTGGTCGTCCTGGTACGCGGTGGGCGCGGTGGTGGGGCGGACCTGCGCGACGCACCGGAACAGTTCGCCGGAGGTCGGCACCCACAGCAGCAGGTCGGCGAAGGACAGGTCCGACAGCAGCTGCCAGTCGCCCGCCAACCGGTGCAGATGTTCGATATCGGCCGGGCCGAGACTCGTGTACTCCTCGACCAGGTCCCGCAGTGTCGACACGCGCCCCAGCCTAGGTGTTGGCCCCGCCGGTACCGGCGCGCCCGGCGGCCGACGGCGCGCCACCGGTCGTGCCGCGCTCGGGGCTGCGCGCCACCGCCCGCGCCGCCCCGACCGGGAATACTTGACGATGCAAGGACCTTGTTCCTGACATGACCGACCGCATGCCCGTGCTGTACCTGGGGCACGGTGCCCCGCCGCTCGCCGACGACCCGGTGTGGACCCGCGAACTCGCCGCCTGGTCCGGCGACCTGCCGCGCCCGAAGGCCATCCTGGTCGTGTCCGCGCACTGGGAGGAGGCGCCGCTCACCCTCGGCGCCACCCGCCAGGTCCCCCTCGTGTACGACTTCTGGGGCTTTCCGCAGCACTACTACACCGTCCGGTACGACGCGCCCGGAGCGCCCGAACTCGCCGCGAAGGTCCGCGCGCTGGTGGGCACGAAGTACCCGACGCGGGACGATCCGGAGCGCGGCCTCGACCACGGCGCGTACGTGCCGCTCGTCGAGATGTACCCCGGGGCGGACGTCCCGGTCCTCCAGATCTCCATGCCCACCCTCGACCCCCGCCGCCTGTACGAGGTGGGCCGGCTCCTCGCGCCGCTGCGCCGGGAGGGCGTACTGATCGTCGGATCCGGCTTCCTGACGCACAACCTGTCCTGTGTGGACTTCCACGCCGGGGTCGACGCGCCGCCGCCGTCGTTCATGACCGAGTTCGACGACTGGGCCGCGCGGGCGCTGGACGCCGGCGACGTGGATGCGTTGCTGGACTTCGGACACAAGGCGCCGGCCGCCCGACTGGCGCACCCGCGCAGCGAGCACTTCGCCCCGCTGTTCGTCTCGCTCGGTGCCGCCGAGGACACCCTCGCCGACCACCGCACCCCCGTCACCGGCTTCTGGTACGGGCTGTCCAAGCGCTCGTTCCAGTTCGACTGACGCGCGGTCCGACCGTCCACGATGGAATGTCCACCGTGGACGGTCGCAGCCGCTACTCGAGGAGGCCCTCGGACTTCATCCAGTCCCGCGCGACCAGTACCGGCTCCTGGCCCTCCACGTCCACCTTGGCGTTGAGCTTCCGCATCACCTTGGTGGACAGCTTCGCCGCGATCTGCTTCTCGATGTCCGCGATCTGCGGGTACCGCTGCATCACCGAGTGGCGGACCGTCAGCGCCGGGTTGTAGATCGGGAAGAAGTGCCTGTCGTCGGCCAGGGTCGTCAGGTGCAGCGCCGGGATCCGGCCGTCGGTGTCGAACACCTCGCCGAACAGGCACGTGCCCTTCGCCGTCGCGTCGTACACGACGCCGGTGTCGAGCTTCTTCACCTGACCGGACGGCGGCTTCGGGATCCCGTACGCCTTCAGCATTCCGGCGAAGCCGTCGACCCGGGAGTAGAACTCGGTCTCCAGGCAGAAGGTCCGCTGGGCCGGCGGCACCTTCTTCATGTCCGACAACGACTTCAGCCCGTACTTCTTCGCGTTCGGCCCGGTCACCGCCATCGCGTACGTGTTGTTGAACGGCGCGTACGACAGCCAGTCGATCCGGTGCTGCGCCAGGTCCGCCTTCCGCACCGCGTCGTACTGCTGCTGCGGGTCCGGGATCGGCTTGTCCTTGCCCATGTACGTGATCCACGCGGTGCCGGTGTACTCCCAGCCCATGTCGGCCTCGCCGCGCTCGATCGCCTTGCGCGAGTTGATACTGCCCTGCACGTTGGTCTTGTCGACGACCTTCGCGCCGGCGGCCTTGAGCGCCAGTACGGTGATCTTGCCGAGCAGGATCTGTTCGGTGAAGTTCTTCGACGTCACCGACAGCGTCGCGCCCTTGAGACTGCCCGCCTGGATGGACTTCCCGGTGACGTCGGGGGCGAACTGCGACGCCGGCTTCAGTCCGCATCCGGTCGCCGCCAACCCCAGCACGGCCACCGCGGCCACCGCCGCCGGGAGCCTCCGCACCCTCATGCCTTGATTCCCTTCGGACGCAGGTACCGTTCGGCGAGCCCGGCGAGCCAGTCCACGAACAGCGCCAGGCACGCCACCAGGACGCTGCCGGTGACGAGCACGTTGTACCGCTGGAGCTGCACCCCGGTGCTGATCATCTCGCCGAGCCCACCCGCGCCGATCAGCGACGACAGCGCGGCGACCCCGATCAGCAGCACCAGCGTGGTGCGTACGCCGGCCAGGATCACCGGTACCGCAAGGGGAAGCTCGACCTTGAACAGGACCGCGGCGGCGGACATGCCGATGCCGCGGCCGGCCTCCTTGAGCGACGGGTCGATCTGCTGGAGGCCGACCATGGTGTTGCGCAACGACGGCAGCACCGCGTAGATGATCAGCGCCACCACGGCGACCTCGAACCCGGTCTTCCACAGCACGGCCAGCAGCACGATGATGCCGATCGCCGGCGCACCCTGACCGATGTTCGCCAGCGCCAGTACGACCGGGGTCGCGAGCCGCATTCCCTTGCGGGACAACAGGATCCCGAGCGGGATCGCGATGAGCAGAACGAACACCCCGGCGACCACGGTGAGTTCCAGGTGTTCCAGCAGCTTCGACAGCATGTACGACGTCTGCAGCGTGGTGCGCGCGTTCGCGTCGGGGTGGGTGGAGCGCACGTAGAGCCAGTCGGCGACGAGCGCGCACACGATGAGCAGCGGCGTGCCGATCAGGTACCAGGTGCGCCGGGGCTTGGCCTTCACCGCGGCCGACGGTTGCGCGGCGACCTCGGTGTCGGGGGCAACGGTCATGCGGACCCCTCCCCGACCGACGCCGGCGCGGCCTGCTTCGCCTGCTCGCGCAGCTGCTGGATCGCCGACTGCACGGTGTTCAGCGACACCAGCCCGATGTACTGCCGGCGCCGCGTCACCGGTACGAAGTCGGTGTCGGAGCCGAGCAGCGCCTCCAGCCCGGCCTGCAGGTCGGCGCGGCCGGAGATGGTGGTGGTGATGGGCGTCCCGTACTCCGACACCGGTCCGGTCTTGCCGTCCAGGTCCTCGATGCTGGCCCACTGCACCGGCGACGAGTTCTTGTCGAGTACGACCGCCCACGGCTCCTCGGCCTCGGCGAGTCGACTGTGGACGGTCGCGGCGTCGTCCGTGGCCTTGGCCGTCACACCGGCACCCAGGTCCACGTCGGCGATCCTGGTGACGTGCAACAGTTTCATCGCGCCGCCCTCGCCGATGAAGCCGCGGACGAAGTCGTTCGCCGGCCGCGCCAGGATCTCCGCCGGCTCCGCGTACTGCACGATGTGGGAGCCCTCGGACAGCACCGCGATCCGGTCGCCGAGCTTGACCGCCTCGTCGAAGTCGTGCGTGACGAACACGATCGTCTTGTGCAGCTCCTCCTGCAGCCGCAGCAGTTCGTCCTGCAACCGGCCGCGGGTGATCGGGTCGACCGCGCCGAACGGCTCGTCCATGAGCAGGACGGGCGGGTCCGCGGCGAGCGCCCGCGCCACCCCGACGCGCTGCTGCTGACCGCCGGAAAGCTGACGGGGGAAGCGATCCCGGTAGTTCGCCGGGTCCAGCCCGACCAGTTCGAGCATCTCGTCGACGCGCTCGGCGGTCCGCTTCTTGTCCCACTTCAACATCTTCGGTACGAGCGAGACGTTCTCGGCGATGCTCATGTGCGGGAACAGGCCGCCCTGCTGGATCACGTACCCGACGTGCCGGCGCAGGATGTCCGCGGGCCGCCTGCGCGCGTCCTCGCCGCCGATCAGGATCTCGCCGGACGTCGGCTCGATCAGGCGGTTGATGAGCTTCATCGTGGTGGTCTTGCCGCACCCGGACGGGCCGACCAGCGCGACGATCTCCCCCGCGGGGATCGTCATCGTCACGTCGTCCACGGCGGCCTTCGCCTGCCCCGGGTACTTCTTGGTCAGGTTGCGCAGCTCGATCTCGACGCCGTGCGCGGCACCGCCAGAGCCGTTTCCGTTGTCAGCCACGGATTCCCCTCGATGTGGTGAGCCGCCCGATGAGGACGAAGCACGCGTCGAAGACGAGCGCGAGCAGGATGATGAGCACGGTGCCGGCGAGCGCGGAGTTCACCGCGTTGGCGCCGCCGAGGCGGGCCAGTCCGGAGAAGATCTGGTCGCCGAGACCCGGCCCCGACACGTACGCCGCGATGGCCGCGACGCCCATGATGAGCTGGGCGGAGACCCGGATGCCGGTGAGGATCACCGGCCAGGCGAGCGGCAGTTCCACCTTGAACAGCACCCGCAGGCGGCTCATCCCCATCCCGCGCGCCGCGTCGACCAGTGCGGGGTCCACATTGGACATACCGACCACCGAGTTGCGCACGATGGGCAGCAGCGCGTACAGCACGAGCGCGATGACGGACGGCGTCGTACCGAGTCCGAAGGCAGGGATCAGCAGTCCGAACAACGCGAACGACGGAATCGTGAACAGCACCGAGGCGATGCCGGTGGCGACCGCCGAGGCGGTCTTGCTGCGGTACGTGATGACCGCGATGATCAGGCCGATCGCGGTCGCCAGCAGCAGGCACTGCACCACCATGCTCGCGTGCTGGTACGTCTCGAACCAGAGCAGTTCCTGCCGGTTCCGCACGTACTCCCAGAGGTTCAAGCGGTCACCGTCCTCTCACGGGGCCGCGGCCCGGAGTGGGCCGGGGGATCCGGTCGCGGCGCCGGCCCGGCCGTCCGACGCCGATCCGGTCGGCGGAGGTTGCCGGCCAGCCACCGGCGCTCCGGACCCTAACGGACGACATAGCGCCCATCTTCCCGCTTTTGCCGTGAAGCGCAGCGACGGACGGCGTCCCCGCGCGGGCACCTCCCGGATTCGTTACATGCATGTGACTCGTTTCACCCAAGGGTGAACGTGTCGGATTACCCGCTCGTCCAGGCACCCAAACACGCACGACGGCCCGGACACCGTGCGTGTCCGGGCCGTCGTGCGGCGCAGGGATGTCGGCGCAGGGAGGTCAGAGCGTCTCGGTGACCTTCTTCAGGCCGCGCGGCGCGTCCGGGTCCTCACCGCGGGCGATCGCCAGGGACAGCGCGAGCTGCTGCAACGGCAGGATGTCCAGCAGCGGCGAGAACCGCTCGTCCACCCGCGGCGTCGGGATGCGCACCGCGTTCGCCGGCGCGGCACCCGACCCGACCGTGAGTACGTCGGCGCGGCGCTCCGCCAGGCGGCCCAGTACCTCGCCCATCGCCTTGCCGCCGGGCCCGTCGCCCACCACCGCCAGCACCGGTACGTCCGGGTCGGCCATCGCCAGCGGCCCGTGCAGCAGGTCCGCACCCGAGAACGCCAGCGCCGACAGGTAGCTCGTCTCCATCAGCTTCAGCGCCGTCTCCCGCGCCGTCGGGTACGCGTACCCACGGCCCGTGGTGACCAGCCGGTCGGCGAACCGGTACCGCGCGGCCAGCTGGGTCGCCGTCGGATCCGCCAGTACGCCACGGGCCAGTTCCGGCAGGCGGTCCAGCTCGGCACGGTCCGCGGCGTCGATCCCGCGCACGCTCTCGACGAGCAGCAGCAGCGCCATCAGCTCCGCCGTGTACGTCTTCGTCGCGGCGACCGCGCGCTCCTTGCCGGCGAGTACGTCGACGTGCATCTCGGCGATGTCGGCGAGCGGCGAGTCCGGGTTGTTCGTGACCGCGAGGGTGTGCGCGCCCGCGTCGCGGGCGACCCGTACGACCTCGGTCAGGTCCGGCGAGCCGCCGCTCTGGCTGACGCCCACGACGAGCGCGTCGCGCAGGTCCGGGCGCGCCCCGTACACGGTGATGGCGGACGGGGAGGCGAGGCCGGTCGGGATGCCGAGCCGGATCTCCGTCAGGTACGCCGCGAACAGGGCGGCGTGGTCGCTCGTGCCGCGCGCGGTGAACAGCACGAACCGCGGCTTCAGCTCCGCGATCCGGCGCGACACCGCGGCGATCGGGGCGAGCCCGGCGTCGAGCAGCCGCGCGTATCCCTCGGCCTGCTCGGCGACGTCGGTCGCCATGCCCTCGCCCGGCCCAAGCTCAGCCATCGTCACTCCTCTTCGCCGGCAGCGGCGCCCGTGGGGATCGTGCTTCGGATTCTGCACGAGTACGCGCGAAGTTGCCAACTATCGCGCTCGAACGTGCAGTAACGAATCAGCATGTGCGCGCAGCGCGGGCGCGCGGATCATGGCCGAACGAGCACGCCGCCGCGCGAAACCCCGCCCCGTACAACAGAACGGGCGGGGACACCCCGAAGGTGTCCCCGCCCGTGACGAAGAGAACTCAGCGCGCCCCGGCCGGCGCCGACGCCGGGCGCCGCAACGCGACCAGGTCGAAGCCGGGCACCGGCGACCAGTCCCGCTCCGGATCCCGGGTGAACCCGGCCCGCTCGTACAGCCGGCGGGCCGGGCCGTTGCCGTCGTGCGTGCACAGCACCACCGCGTGCGCACCGGCCGCTGCCGCCCGCACCAGACACTCCCGTACCAGCGCGGCGCCGACGCCACGGCCCTGCGCCGCCGGGGCCACCGCCAGCATCCGGAACTCCGCCTCACCGTCGCGCGCCAGCTCCGCGTACGGCGAGCCGGCCAGACAGAACGTGACGCCACCGAGTACCACGCCGGTGGTGTCGTCGACCGCGGCGAGCAGATCGGCGTCCGCGGCACGGGACGCGCAGTCCGCCAGGACCGCCTCGTACCCGCTGCCCTCGGCGATCTGGTCCGACCCCCGGTACGCCTCGACCGTGAGCCGCCCCAGCTCCGTGTACTCTGCCGGCCGGGCCGGGCGGATCGTGAACGACACGGCGCCTACTCGACGACGGCGATCAGGTCGCCCTCTTGGACCACGTCGCCCTCGTTGACGTTGATGCTCGCGACGGTGCCGGCCGACTCGGCGATCACCGGGATCTCCATCTTCATCGACTCCAGGATGACGAGCGTGTCGCCGTCGTCCACCGAGTCGCCGGCCGAAGCGACGACCTTCCACACGTTGGCCACCATCTCGGCGCGGATCTCGTCGGCCATCGCGAACCTCCCGGTTTCCTCACGTCAGGCGCGGACGGGCGTTCCCGCGCCCGCGTATCCAATCACGATCGGCCCGGGTACCGGCGGAACCCGGCCACGCGACGGAAACCACGGCCACCGCCCCGCGGGTGCCGCCCGGCGCGCCGGTAGCCTGGGGCGTCAGACGACTGCGACGCGACCGGCGTCGCCAGCCAGCCGCCGAGGAGGAGTCATGGCCAAGAAGTCCCGCAAGAAGAAGGCCCGCAAGAAGAGCGCCGCCAACCACGGCAAGCGCCCCAACAGCTGAGGCCGTGCGCCGACCCGACGAGGGTCGTGCCGGTACCTGCCGCGTGACCGCGGTGGTGCCGCACGGCCCTCGTCCGCGTACGGGACCTATTCGGCCAGGTACTCGCGGGAGTCTGCCTCGACGACCAGCTCGTTGAGACGGGCGATGAGGCGCGCCTTGAGGTCGGACGGTGCGTGCTCGCCGCCGCAGCAGCGGGCCACCAGCACCTTCACCTCCTGCTCGATCCCGAACTCGCGCAGACACGGAGAACACTCGTCCAGGTGCTCCCGGATCACGTCGCGCCGGTCGTCACTGCACTCCAGGTCGAGGTAGAGGTACACCTCGGCAAGGACGTCACGGCAGTCGGTCTCGTGGGGGTCCCCGCAGCTCACGAGCGCACCTCGCTTCGCGCGCCCGGCCAGCCACTCTGCTCGCCATACGCGGTCACAGCGTCACACCTCCTGCCCGGCCGGCGCGGTCGCCGAACGGGAAAAGCCGCGGTCCCCGGCGTACGTCTCCAGCATCTGACGAAGGTTCCGGCGGCCCCGGTGGAGGCGGGACATCACCGTGCCGATCGGCGTGTCCATGATCTCGGCGATCTCCTTGTAGGAGAAGCCCTCCACGTCGGCCAGGTAGACGGCCAGCCGGAACTCCTCGGGCAGCCGCTGCAGGGCGTCCTTGACGTCGGAGTCCGGCAGCCGGTCGAGTGCCTCGGTCTCGGCGGACGGCAGCCCGCTCGACGAGTGCGACCCGGCCTCGGCGAGCTGCCAGTCGGTGATCTCCTCGGTCGGCGCCTGCACGGGCTGACGCTGCCGGCGCCGGTACGAGTTGATGTACGTGTTGGTGAGGATGCGGTACAGCCAGGCCTTGAGGTTCGTGCCCTCCTGGAACTGGTGGAACGCCGCGAACGCCTTCAGGTAGGTCTCCTGGACCAGATCCTCGGCGTCGGCGGGATTGCGCGTCATGCGCAGACCCGCCGCGTACAGCTGGTCAACGAACGGCATCGCGTCCTGCTCGAACCGGGCTCGCCGGCGCTCCGGCGTCTCGGTACGCGTCACGTCCTCGTCCCCCCTCGACCGCACCTGGGCCGAGGATACGCCGGAAGTGCCCACCCCGCCGCGGGTCGCACCGGGGGTGGTCGTGGACACGTCGGGGGTCCACTCCGGTGCCGACAGCAGGGACCTGAGCCGGGCCGAATCGCCCGCTCGGCCGCTACGAGCCGTTACCACCACATCGCTCCCTCCGGCCCCGACCGCGTCTGGTACGGGGCGCCTGACCCTGCCAACGCACGAGGCCGCGGCGGAATTCCGGGACGGCGACCGGCCGGGTACGGACAGTGGCTCAGGTCACCGTCGGTCAGCGCGCCCAGCCGTGCTCGACCAGCCAGCCGACGGCCACCTCGGCGACCCCGGCGGGATCGGTACCGAGGCCGTGCCGTTCGCCGGGGCGTACCTCGACGTGGACGGCGTCGGACGCGGGCGGCACGCCGAACGGGTCGCGGTCGCCGTTCACCACCAGCGTCGGCAGCTCGGTCGGCAGCTCGGCCAGCCGCGACTTCTCCGGTTTCCCGGGCGGATGCAGCGGGAACGCCAGCGCCAGTACGCCGACCGCGCCGAGCGCCACCGCCGTACGGCAGGCGACGCGGGCACCGGACGACCGGCCGCCCACCACCAGCGGCAGCCGGCGCGGCACCTCCGCCCACACCGCCGCCACCAGCTCCGCGTACGCCTCGTCGAGGTGTCCGGCGGGCGCGGGGGCACGCCGGCCCGCGAGCCGGTACGGCTGGGTCGTGCGGGCGACCGCGACGTGTGCCGCGTACGCCGCGTCTCGTACGGCCACGAGGTCGACCGCGTCCACGCCACCGCCCGCGCCGTGCCCGAGGACGAGCAACGACCGCGGCGCCCGCGGTACGACGAGGTCGGCCTCGGCGGGCCCGCGGGACGTGTCGACGCGCAGGGTCAGTGCGCTGGAGTGGGCTCCGGCTCGTGCTCCAACCGCCATGCCACCAGCATGGCGCGTCGTTCCCGCGGCGTGGTGCCGCCCCACACACCGTTGCAGTCCCCCTGGTCCAGCGCCCAGGCCAGGCAGGAACCCTGGACGTCGCAGGCCCTGCACAGGGCGAGCGCGACGTCGGCCGGCTCGCTCGGCGCCGGGAAGAACGTCTCCGGGTCGACGGTCTGGCATCGGCCGCGTGCCCGCCAGGCGAGATCGGACAACCGGTCCCGTTGCGCCTTGAGCATCCGAGGATCTCGGCATGCCGCCGCGACCTCGTGCGGGCGGGGCATCCGCGCCCGGGTCATGTGCCACCTCCGGAACTGGTGGGGCCGCTGTGTGGGGGTCCGACGAGCAAGTCGTCGGCGCTGTGTTTTACCCCACGGCACAGACCGTACGCAAGGTTTGCCGGCGCGCCTTGAGCCATGATCCATGTCAAAAGCGCACATAAGTCGCCAAAAAAGGGTTGCGAGAGACCGTTTCGTGACTTCGTCAGAAGAGCGTGGGCGTCACGTACGGTGCCGGCGGGCCGACCGGGCGCACGCTCAGCCCGGCGACCAGCGCGTCCTCCGGCGGCGCCAGCAGATCCGGATCCGCGGGGCCCGCGCAGTCCAGCCACTCGGCCCACCGGTGCGGGGCGAGCACCAACGGCATCCGGTCGTGTACGTCCCGGAGCCGGCCGAGCGCCGCCGTCGTGACGATCGTGCACGTCGGCGGAAACCGGTCGGACCCGTCCTCGTACAGGCCGGCGAAGGCGAGGGGGCGGCCGTCGGCGGCGGCCAGCTCGTGCTTCAGCGGACGCGGCAGCTCCTCGGCGCGGCGCCACTCGTACCAGGCGTCGGCGGGGACGAGGCAGCGGCGGCGCGCGAACGGCACCCGGTACGCCCGGGTCTCGGCGAGCGTCTCGGCCCGCGCGTTGATCATGCGGGCGGCGGAGCGGCGGTCCGGCGCCCACGGCGGCAGCAGGCCCCAGCGGACCGCGACGACCGCCCGACCCTCTCCCGTACGCCGGCGCACGATCGGTACGGCGTCGGTGGGGCGCAGCTCCTCGGTCGGCACGAGCGCGCCGCCGGTGTCGTCGGCCGCGTCGAAGAACGTCGCGAGCTGGCCGGCGCTCCGCGTCGACGCGTATCGTCCACACACGACACCGAAGGTACCGCCGGCGGTGGGATCGGCGGCGTGCCCGGCGAGGCGGAATCCGACAACCAGCTGAACGGGCACGAAAGTGCGTCGACCCGGCAGACTGGGATCATGGCCACGAACAGTGAAGCACCGATGCCGGTGGGGAACGATTCGGGCGACGGGCGGCCGACGCCACGTCCGGCCCGGCGTACCGGTCCGCGCGGCTGGGCGGCCGCGCCACTGCGCTGGCCGGCACCGACCGCGTCCGCCGCGGTGCACGCGCGGGTCCGGGTACCCGGCTCGAAGTCGATGACCGCGCGGGCGCTGCTGCTGGCCGCCGTCTCGGTCGGGCCGAGCACGTTGCAGCACCCGTCCGAGTCGCGGGACAGCGTGGTGCTCGCGCGGGGCCTGCGCACCATGGGCTGCCACGTGTCGAGCGTGGACGACGAGCAGTGGCTGCTGCGTCCGCGGCCGCTCGCCGGGCCCGCGCACGTCGACGTCGAGCGTTCCGGTACGGCGATGCGTTTCCTGCCGCCGGTGGCCGGGTTCGCCGACGGGCCGGTGTCGTTCGACGGGGCGGAGGTGTTGCGCGGGGCGGCGCTGCGCCCGCAGCTCGACGCGATGCGCGAACTCGGCATCCGGGTGGAGACCGGTACCGGCGGGCTGCCGTTGACCGTGTCCGGCATCGGCCGGGTGCCGGGCGGCGACGTCGTACTGGACGCGTCCGGGTCGAGCCAGATGGTGTCCGGGCTGCTGCTCGCCGGGCCGGACTTCGACCACGGACTCGTGGTACGGCACGACGGCGCGCCGCTGCCGGTGGCCCCGCACATCGAACTGACCGTGGCGATGCTGCGCGCGGCCGGCGCCGGCATCGACGACACCACGCCGAACGTGTGGGAGGTGGAGCCGGGCCGGCTGTTCGGCCGGGCCTGGACGATCGAGCCGGACCTGGTCGCGGCCGCGCCGTTCCTGGCCGCCGCGCTGGTGACGGGCGGGCAGGTGACCGTACCGGGGTGGCCGACCCGTACCGGGGCGCCGGGTGCGCCGCTGCTCGACCTGCTCACCGAGTTCGGCGCGCACTGCGTACGGTCGCCGGAGGGCCTGACCGTACGCGGGGGCGGGGTGCTGCACGGGGTCGACGCGGACGTGTGCCGGCTGGGCGAGCTGCTCCCGGTGCTCGCCGTCCTGGCCGCGCTCGCCGACGGCCCCTCGTACCTGCGGGGCGTGGCGCGTACGCCGGGGGCGCCGGACCTGGTGTCCGGGCTGGCGGCCGCGCTCGGCACACTGGGGGGCATGGTGACCGAGGTGGCGGACGGCGTGCGGATCACGCCGCGCCCGCTGTCCGGCGGCGGGTTCGACACCCGTCGCGACCACCGTCTCGCGCACGCCGGCGCGGTGCTGGGGCTGGCCGTACCGGGGGTCGTGCTGTCCGACGTGTCGTGTACCGCCAAGAGCCTGCCGGACTTCCCGGGCATGTGGCGCCGGATGCTCGGGACTCCGGCCTGACCGCCCGGTCCCCGCGGCGGGCGTACGGCGCCGGCGGGGTGGCCGCGGCCGAACGTTCCGCGGCCCGTGACCGGGTGCGGCTATGGTCGCTGCACGAGGGGCGCGCCGTGCGCCGCGGAGCGGGCCGGAGCGGCGGATGGCACCGGTGAGGCGCCGGGAGTACGACGAGGACGACGTGCGGGTGCGCCCGGGTCGCCCGTCCCGGCCGCGTACCCGGATCCGGCCGCGGCACGAGGGCGCGGCGGCCGGCTTCGTCGTCGCCGTCGACCGTGGCCGCTACACCTGCGTACTCGACGACGGCGGCGGGACGATCACCGCGATGCGGGCGCGCGAGCTGGGCCGCAAGTCCGTGGTGGTGGGCGACCGGATCGCCCTGGTCGGCGATCTCAGCGGGGAGCCGGGCAGCCTGGCCCGGATCGTACGGATCGAGCCGCGCGCGTCGGTGCTGCGGCGCACCGCGGACGACGACGACCCGTACGAGCGGATCGTGGTGGCGAACGCGGACCAGCTGGTGATCGTGTGCGCCCTGCAGGATCCGCCGCCCCGGACCGGTTTCATCGACCGCTGCCTCGTCGCGGCGTACGACGCGGACGTGCGGCCGTTGCTGTGCCTGACGAAGGCGGACCTGCCGGCGGCGGACGCCGAGCGCGCCCGGCTCACCGAGTACTACGCGGATCTGGAACTGGACGCGGTGGCGTGCCGGCCGGACGGCCCGCTGGATCCGTTGCTGGACCGGCTCGCCGACCGCCTCTCGGTACTGGTGGGGCATTCCGGGGTGGGCAAGTCGACGCTGGTGAACCGGCTGATCCCGGGTGCGGACCGGGCGGTCGGCGGGGTGAGCGCGGTCGGCAAGGGCCGGCACACGTCGACGAGCGCGGTCGCGCTGCCACTGTCCGATGTGGACGGTTGGCTGGTGGACACGCCCGGGGTGCGGTCGTTCGGACTGGCGCACGTGTCGGCGGAGTCGCTGCTGCACGGGTTCCCGGATCTCGCGGCCGGGTCGGTGGACTGCCCGCCGGGCTGCGACCACGGCCGGGACGCGCCGGGCTGCGGGCTGGACGCGCTGGTCGCCGCGGGCCGCGCCTCGGCGCACCGACTGGAGTCGTACCGGCGGTTGCTGGCGTCGCGCGCCGGCGAGCTCTGACCCCTTCGCGTACCCGGTGAGCTGCGTGGCGGTCACCCCGCGTACGTCCGCGATGGTCGAAAGTAACCGACTTGGCGGAACTTTGGAAGAAATCTGCCGCTAAGTCTTGAGCCGCCGCGTACCTCCTGCGAGTCTGTCCTGTCCAGCCCACGACAACCCCCATGAGGCTGGAACCCACGGGAGGTTACCCATGACCGGTTCCCTGGCGCGTCGGGCAAGACGCGTCCTGTACGCCGCCGTCGCCGTCGCCGCAGCCGCGGCGACATCCCTCGGCATGGCGGCACCCGCTCAGGCCGCGACGTACCTGAAGGGCCTGGACGTCTCGCACTACCAGGGCTCGATCAACTGGTCCTCGGTCAAGAGCAACGGCGCGAGCTTCGCGTACGTGAAGGCGACCGAGGGTACGAGCTACACCGACCCGAACTTCGCGGCCAACTACAACGGTTCGTACAACGCGGGCCTGATCCGCGGGGCGTACCACTTCGCGCGGCCGAACATCTCCTCCGGCGCCACCCAGGCGAACTACTTCGCCGCGCACGGCGGCGGCTGGTCGGCCGACGGCAAGACCCTGCCCCCGGCGCTCGACATCGAGTACAACCCGTACTCCGGTGGCACGTGCTACGGGCTGTCGCATGCCGGCATGGTCAGCTGGATCCGCGACTTCTCCAACACCATCAAGGCCAAGTACAACAAGTACCCGATGATCTACACGACCTTCGACTGGTGGAACACCT
>NZ_BOMB01000040.1 GCF_016861975.1 Actinocatenispora rupis
CCCCGCCGACCTCGATCCCGGCCGGCACCGCCACCTGGACGATGTGGCAGTACGCCGACTCCGGCACGTTCCCCGGCGACCAGGACTACTTCAACGGTGACGCCACCCGTCTCAAGGCGCTCGCCACGAACCACGACTGATCGACCCCGTTCGATCCGAACGGCGCCCGGCCAGCGAGCCGGGCGCCGTTCGCATTACCAGTGAGTAACCAAAACGACGAAAGTCACCACTCAGGGCGAACATTGAGAAGAAATTTGCCAGAACGTCTTGAGTGGCATCGTCCCGGATGGGAACCTGATCCCGAGTCCAGCCGTTTCAACCCCCTCTTTGCGGCTGGCGTACCGGGAGGTAGGTCATGACCCTTTCCCCAGCTCGTCATGTCAGACGCGCGCTGTTCGGCGCGCTCGCCGCGGCGGCCGTCGCGGTACTGAGCCTCGGACTCGCGGCCCCCGCCCAGGCCGCGACGTACGTGAGCGGCATGGACGTGTCGGCGTACCAGGGCAACGTGAACTGGACCGCCGCGTACAACAACGGTGGCCGCTTCGCCTACGTCAAGGCGACCGAGGGCACCAGCTACACCAACGCGTACTTCGCGCAGCAGTACAACGGGTCGTACAACGTGGGGATGATCCGCGGGGCGTACCACTTCGCCCGGCCGAACATCTCCTCCGGCGCCACCCAGGCCAACTACTTCGCCGCACACGGCGGCGGCTGGTCCGCCGACGGCAAGACCCTGCCCCCGGCACTCGACATCGAGTACAACCCCTACTCCGGCGGCACCTGCTACGGACTGTCCCAGTCCGGCATGGTCAGCTGGATCCGCGACTTCTCCAACACCATCAAGGCCAAGTACAACAAGTACCCGATGATCTACACGACCTTCGACTGGTGGAACACCTGCACCGGCAACTCCAGCGCGTTCGCGTCCACCAACCCGTTCTGGATCGCGATCTACCGGTCCACCCCGCCGACCTCGATCCCGGCCGGCACCGCCACCTGGACGATGTGGCAGTACGCCGACTCCGGCACGTTCCCCGGCGACCAGGACTACTTCAACGGCGACATGACCCGGCTCAAGGCACTCGCCACGAACCACGACTGACCGCGCCCCTCGGCGACGGCGCCCCGGCCAACCCGGCGGGGCGCCGTCGTCGTGTCTCAGACGTCGACCGGGCCGCCGGTCCGCCAGTAGATGCCGCGGTCCCGGGACATCAGGTCCTCGTCCACCAGGTATCGCCGGAGCGAGGCGTAATCGTGGTACCAGGCGCGCAGGACCGCGTCGACCGCGCGCTCCGGGTACCGTACGCCCGGCTCGAAGCAGGCGGCCAGGTGCTCCAGCACCACCTTGCGCTTGCCCCGCGCGGTGGGGATGCTGACCAGCCGGCCGTCCGCGATGAACGCGCGCAGCACCGCGTCGCGCTCCGCGTCCGGGTCCAGCCGTACCAGCTCGGCGGGGACCAGGTTGTCCCGCACCGCGGTCTTGAACAGCGACAGGTCCGCCGACAGCCGCCCGCCGGACTCGGTGACCAGGCCGCGGTCGGTCAGCGTCGCCAAGGCCCGCACCACGTCGCGGGCACCGAGCCCGCTCGCGGTCGCGACGTCCGACGGGGTCGCCGCGCCGAGCACGACCGCCGCGTACGTCCGGAGCCGCTCGGGCTCGGCCAGCAGCCGGCAGATAGCTTCGGGGTTCATCAAGGCACACAATATCCGGAAACCGGAGCCTCGCCGGGTGCCGGCGGGACCGTAGAGTGCTTGCATGACCCGCGCCCGCAACGACTACGGCGACGACCTATCGCTGGCACACGTGCTCGCCGACGCCGCCGACGGCATCTCCATGGCCCGGTTCCGGGCACTCGACCTGCGGGTCGAGTCGAAGCCGGACCTGACGCCGGTGACCGACGCGGACAAGGCCGTGGAGGAGTCGATCCGGTCCTCGCTGTCCCGGGCCCGCCCCCGCGACTCGGTACTGGGCGAGGAGTTCGGCGAGTCGGAGTCGGCGGTGTGGCGCGGCAACCGGCAGTGGATCGTCGACCCGATCGACGGTACGGCGAACTTCGTGCGCGGCGTACCGGTGTGGGCGACGCTGATCGCGCTGTTCGCGGGCGGCCAGCCGGTCGTCGGGCTGGTCAGCGCGCCGGCGCTCGGCCGCCGCTGGTGGGCCGCGACCGGCCACGGGGCGTACGCGGGGCGCAACGTCACCCACGCCTCGAAGATCCGCGTGTCCGGGGTGTCCCGGCTGGCCGACGCGTCCTTCTGCTACTCGTCGCTCGGCGGTTGGGAGCAGCGCGGCAAGCTCGACGGGATGCTGTCGCTGATGCGGCATTCCTGGCGCAGCCGGGCGTACGGGGACTTCTACGGCTACATGCTGCTCGCCGAGGGCGCGCTGGACACCATGGTCGAGCCGGAGCTGTCGCTGTGGGACGTGGCCGCGCTGATCCCGATCGTCACCGAGGCGGGCGGCACGTTCACCGACCTGACCGGTGCGCCGGCCCCGGGCAACGGCAGCGCGGTGGCCACCAACGGTGCCCTGCACGCCGACGTACTGGACGCGTTGGGCGACGCATGAGCGGAGCATCGGCGAAACCGGGCGCAGACCGGAGGCACCGCCCCGGAGCCGGGTATTTCGCCGCTGGATACTCACCGCTGTCGATCCGTTCGCGGCGACGGCCTATCCTCGCCGCGTGATCCCCCTCGGCTGGTTGTGCCTGGCCGCGATGATCCTGGCGTACGGCGTGGCCAACCTGCTCCAGTCCATCGCGGCGAACCGGGTCAGCGTGCACGACACGTTGCACCCGGGGCTGTTCGTCCGACTCGCCGGCCACAAGACGTACGTGATAGGCGTTGCGTTGCAGTTCGTCGGGTTCCTGCTGGCCTTCTTCGCCCGGCGCGACCTGCCGCTGTTCCTGGTACAGGCGAGTTCGGCGGCCGGCGTCGGCGTGATGGCGCTGCTCGGCATCCTGTTGCTGCGCTGGCGGCTCGTCGCCACCGAACTCGTGCTGATGGCGCTGCTGTCGCTCGGCATCACCGCGCAGGTGCTCGCCGCCCGGCCCGGCCCCGCGCACCGGATCGGCATGCCCGGCGGCATCGTGCTGTTCGCGGCGATCGGCGCGATCGGCGGCCTCGCCCTCCTCGCCGTACGGCTGCGCGGGGCGCCCGGGTCCGTCGCGCTCGGCTCCCTCGCCGGCATGGCGTTCGGCGCCGCCGCGATCGCGTCCCGGCCGCTCGCCGGCGTCGCCACCGTCAACGACCTGTTCCTCAGCCCCCTGCTGTACCTGCTGATCCTGCACTCCGTACTGGCCCAGCTGCTGCTCGGGCTTGCCATGCAGCGCGGCAGCGCGACCGCGGCGGTGGCGTCCATGGACGCGGCCTCCGCCGTACCGGCCGCGGTCGTCGGGGTGCTGTTCCTCGGCGACGGCATCCGTCCCGGCCGGATGTGGCTGGCCACCGTCGGCTTCGTGCTCGCGCTGTCCGCCGTCCTGCTCCTCACCCGGTACGCCCGGCCCCAGCCTCGGCGCGTCGCCGCCGGCCGGGTCACCGCGTTCGGCTCGGCCGACGCCGGCTGACGCGCCTCCCGGGTGGCTCGTTCGGCCCGGTTGAGCCAGGTCCGGACGTTCCGCGGTCGACACCAGGCAGGCGCGACGCCCGATGGAGCCGGACCGGGCCGCGGTCGATGCGCAGCAGGCGCGCGCGTTCGGGTCGGCTGACGCGCCTCCCGGGCGGCTCGTTCGGCCCGGTTGAGCCAGGTCCGGACGCTCCGCGGTCGACACCAGGCAGGCGCGACGCCCGATGGAGCCGGACCGGGCCGCGGTCGACGTACGGCGGGCACCCGCGTTCGGCTTGGTTGAGCCAGGTCCGGGTCAGCCCTGGGTCTGGGCCTTGCGGCGGGCGTGCCGGCGCAGCGCGACGACGAGGCACAGGATCGCCGCGAACAGGAACGCGCCGCCCGGGCACACGAACGCGCCGACGATCCCGGTCACCAGCCGCCCGACGCTGAAGTACGAGCCGAGGGCGAGGTGCGGGGTGCCCTCGCTGGCGGTACAGGTCACCGCGTACGTGCCGGCCTTGTCGGCGGTGAGCTGGTAGCGGCCGACCCAGTCCTCGCCGTCCCGGGTCATGGTCAGGCTGCCGCTGACCGGGTTCAGCGTCAGCCCGTCGGGGCTGGCGGTGCAGTCGACGGTGCCGGTGGAGCCGGCGGCGACGTACAGGGTGCGTTGTTGGCCGGCGGACAGCGCGACGTGGACCGGCCGGGACGGCTCGAACCGCTGGACCGGCCCGGTCGCCGGGGACAGCGCGAACAGGAACGCGCCGACGCCGGCACCGACGCCGACGAGCAGCACCACGACGGCGACGACGTACCAGAGGCGGCGGGGGCGGATGGCGGGCGCGACGGTCATGCGGACAGGGTGCCAGCCACGGGCCGTCAGGTGGTGCCGGGACGGCTGTACAGCAGGCGCGGCGTGCCGGGGTCGTGCGGGTCGAGCAGGACGTACGCGGTCTCCGGCAGGTCGGTGAGGTGCGCGGGCGTGGCGTCGGTGCGTACTCCGTCGGCGCGGAGCAGCGCGGCACCGCCGATCAGCGCGGCGGCGTGCGCGGAGGCGGGCTCGGTGTCCTGCCGCAGCACCAGCGTCGCGTCCGTACCGGTGGGTGCGACGGCGTCGGCGCGCAGCCGCCGGTACATGACGACGAGGCGGATGCCGCGGCGGCGGGTGAGCGCGTCGAGGCGTTCGAGCTGGGCGCGGCGGAGGCCGTCGGCGCCGACCACGACGAGCAGCCGGGGCGGCCCGTCGCCGGGCTTCTGCCGGCGTACCTGGTGCAGGAGGGTGCCGAGGAGGACCTGGGCGAGCAGGCCGGTGGACAGTTCGGGGTCGCAGCCGAGGAGCTGCATCACCCGCAGCTGCGCGTGCGGATCCCGGTACGGCCGGACGCCCGGGTCGTGCTCCTCCAGCAGCGCGAGCTGGCTGGCGGCCGCGGCGAGCCGGCGCAACCGAGGACCGGCCGCCGCGGTCGCCGCCTGCCCGCGTACGGCGGCGAGGTGGGCATGTTCGGCCGCGGTGAGCCGGGGATCGGGCCGGTCGGTGCCGGCCAGCGCGAGCAGCGCCGCGGCCACCCGCCGGAACGTCAGGGTGCCGCGCAGCGCCGCGACGGCCTGCCCGACGAGCGTCGCGTCGGCGGACCGGTCGCCGGTGTCCGGATCCCGGTCGACCGCGTGTACGGCCTCGGCCAGGACCGTACCGACCTGGCCGGCGGCGAGCCCGGACAGCAGCCCCACGGCGGGCAGGTGGTCGGGCAGGCTGAGCAGGTCGAGGCGGTGCCCGGCGGCGCCGGCCAGGCGTACGAGGTCGCGGGCGGCGCTCTCGCCGGTCAGGTCGAGTACGGTGACGGACCCGCCCGACCCGATGACCGAACCGGCAAGCGTGGACAGCAGCTCGGCGCGACCGGTGTCGGTCCCGCCGTACACGTCGACGCGTTCGGCGGCGACCGGGCCGACCGCGCACCATCGCCCGACCGGGGCCGGCTCCGGCGGTACGGGGGCCGGGCCGGGCGCGGGCGGGCAGCCGTCGACCCAGTCGGCGTACGCGGCGTCCGCGGCACGTACCGCCGCCATGCGGGGTACGACCGCGAGTGCCGTCGCGGTCAGGGCGAGCCCGGCGCACACCGCCGCCACGATCCCCACCACCGGCAGCAGCGGGGCCAGCGCCAGGCACACCGCGGCGAGCCCGGCCGCACCCACCGCGGGCCACCGGTACCGGTGGGTGCTCCGCACGCCCGCGGCGTACCGGTCGGCAGCGGGCAGCGCCCACTCCGGTTCCGGTACGGCCGGCCCGTCCTCGCGCCCCTCGTCCGGTACGGCCGGCGCCACGAGCCGGTACTCCCAGCCCCACCGTTCGCCGGGGGCGAGCAGCGCGTCGCGCCGCCGGTCGGTACCTCGGGCCATCGGTGTCGTCACTCCCCCGTCGCCCGCATCGGGCGGTCGGCGGCGAGCCGGTCGAGTTCGGCGGCCAGTACGGCGGTGCGCTCGGCGGCGGCGGCGTGCGCGGCGTCCCGGGCGGCGTCGTCCGCCGCGTCGAACCGCCGCCCGCAGGCGTCGCAGTGGGTGGCCGCGGCGCCGCTGTCCGCCCGGCACGCCCCGCACGTACGCCGGGTGCGGGCGGCGCGGGCGGCGGTGAGCTCGGCGCGCAGGTCGGCCGCCGCGGCGGCCCGGTCGGCGGCGGAGGCGAGCCGGTGCGGCAGTTCGGTGTCGCCGACGAGCCGGCCGTCGACGGCCAGGGCGGCGTCGGCGGCGCGGCGCAGCGCACGTCGACCCGCGGCACCGGCGCCGGGACGTACACCGAGGGTGACGATGAGGGGGTAGCGGCCGAGGACGGCGAGGCGGAGTTCGCCGGTGCGCCGGCGCCAGACGCGCGCCGCGGCGGCGGGGCCGTCGGCGGGACGCCAGCCGTCGGCGGCGGTGACCGCGTCGTCCAGCAGCCGGACCGCCGCGTCCGTCAGGTACGGCAGCGGAAGCAGCAGGT
The DNA here is from genome assembly GCF_016861975.1 of Actinocatenispora rupis. GTDB lineage: Bacteria > Actinomycetota > Actinomycetes > Mycobacteriales > Micromonosporaceae > Actinocatenispora > Actinocatenispora rupis. Next base: position 6,513 of record NZ_BOMB01000040.1, read on the forward strand.
GGGCGTACGTCCGCCCGATCCACCGTCGCCCCGGGGCGCCGCCGGGTCCGGTCACCTGTCCTCCCACGAGCACGGTCGTGACCGTGTGCAGCAAATCGCACACGGGGTGGGAAACGCCCCATCACCACCGCGGGCGAGCCTATCCGCCACCGGTCACCGTGCGTACGGCGGCCGGGTGAGCGTCCAGCAGTCGGGCGGTCGGGCACGTTCCGGGCCGAACGGTGTCGGGTGATCGTTCCGGCGCAGCCAAAGTGTTCGGTGCCGAGCCGCCACAGGCCCTACCATCCACCCCAGAGGTCCCGCGGATCCGTCGGCGGGTCACGGCCCACGTGCAGGGTCGGGCTCGCCGCCCGGGTTCCGCGCGGCCTCGCCGTCGGCGCGGGGTCGACTCGGCCGCGCACCGCCTGCCGCCGGGAGGTGCCTCGCATCGTGCTGGAAGCTGTCGGGTTACAGCCGTCCGAGTGGCGGACCTACCACGTCCTGATGCGGTTACCGACGGCGACCGCCGAGGAACTCGCCGAGCGGCTCGGGGTGGGCGCGGCGCAGATCTCGGCGGCGCTGTCGGCGCTGCACCGGCGCGGCGCGGTCAGCCGTACGCCGGACGATCCGCGCCGGTGGCGTGCCGTACCGCCGGATCTGGCGTTCGGGCCGGAGCTGCGGCGACGGCAACGGGACCTGACGGTGGTCGAGGAGGCCGTGGACCGGCTGAGCGCCGAGTACCGGAACCAGCTGGCGCTGCGGGGCGCCGGTGACCTGATCGAGGTGGTGTTCGGCGAGGCGATCGCGCCGCGGGTGCAGGAGTTGCAGCGCAAGGCCGGCGAGGAGGTCTGCGCGATCGTCAAGACGCCCACGTTCTCCCTGGAGGCGCGGGAGAACCAGGCCGAACGCGACGGGCTCGCCGCCGGCATCGCGTTCCGCACGATCTACCCGCGCGAGGTGCTCGGCCTGCCCGGCGACCCGTTCGAGCTGGCCGAGTCGGTACGGATGGGCGAGCAGGCGCGGGTGGTCGCCGAGACGCCGCTGAAGCTCATCATGGTGGACCGCTCGGTGGCCGTCGTACCGGTGCTGCCGGCCGAGTCCACCGAACCGTCCGCGCTGCTGGTGTACCCGAGCGGGCTGCTGGACGCGCTGGTGGCGCTGTTCGAGACGATGTGGGCGACCGCGACGCCGCTGCTGGCCGCGTCCCGCCACGAGGTACGCGAGGCCGGTGGTGACGCGCCGTCGCCGCAGGACCTGCACCTGCTGTCGCTGCTGCTGGCCGGCCTGACGGACCAGGCGATCGCCGCGCAGCTCGGCCTCTCCATGCGTACGGTGCAGCGGCGGGTGCACGGGCTGATCGAACTGGCCGGCGTGCGTACCCGGTTGCAGTTGATCTGGCGCGCGGCGCACCGCGACTGGCTGTGAACGCGCCGCGGCCCGTCCGGCGCTGGGGTCCGGGCGGGCCGCGGGGTGCGTGGCGGCGGCCGTCGACCGCCGCCACACCGGGGATCAGGCCTTCTTGAGCGTCGTGTCGACCACGACCACCTGGCCCTTGACCACCTTCACGGTCTTCACCTGCGGCTGGTAGCCGTCCTTGGCGATGATGATCGTGAGGGGGTTGTTCCGGACGTCCAGCCACAGCGCGAAGGAGCCGTCCTTGCCGGTCTTCAGCGTGTAGCTGGTCGCCCAGCTGTCGATCTGCACGGTGGCTCCGGCGAGCGGGGCGGCGTTGCCCTTCGCGTCGAGGCCCTTGATGGTGCCGGCGACCTTGCCCCACGTCTTCGGCGGGTTGACGTGCATCGTCACGCCCACCGCCTTGACCTGGTACGGCGTGTTGGTCTGTACGCCGATGGCCGCGGTGTAGTCACCGGGCTGGCTGATCGCCGGGTCCGCCGCGTCCAGGGACAGCGTGACCTTCTTGCTGGCGCCGGGCGCCAGCGTGAACTCGGTCGCGTTCTCGCCGAGCCAGGACACGTCGCTGGAACCGCCCTGGTCGTACCCGGCCAGGACCTCGGCGGCGTCGATCGGCGGGGTGAACGACCCGCCGGGGTTGCCGCCGACCACGTAGAAACCGAGCGCACCGCCGGCGCGGTACACGGTCTGGGTGTTGTTCGGCAGCGCGCTCCACGAGTCGCTGCCCGGGTCGTACGCGAGGCCCTGGTTGGTCAGGGTCGCGTTGCCGTTGGTGACGCCACCGGAGACCAGCAGCTTGCCGTTGGCCACCGTGTACGCGCCGCCCCACAGGTCGATCGGCAGGTCGGCGACCGGGGACCAGGAGTCGGCACCCGGGTCGTACACGTAGGCGTGCTTGCCGCTGGTGTTCACGCCGCCGGCGCAGTACAGCTTGCCGCCGAGCGCGCCGCACGACTCCCACGCCGTCGGTTCCGGGTAGCTGGCGGCCTGCGACCAGGAGTCCGACGAGGCGTCGTACACCAGCACGTCGCTGACGCCGCAGGTGCTGGTGCACCCGCCGACCGAGTACAGCTTGCCGTCGAGGACGGCGCTGCCCGCACCGGCGTACGCCTTGGGCGCGGCCGTACCGGTCGACCAGCTGTTGCTGGCCGGGTCGTAGATCTCCAGCTTCGTGTCGGGCGCCCCGGACGCGCCCCAGCCACCGACGGCGTACAGCTTGCCGTTGATGAAGCCGTGGGCCGGGTTGCCCTCACGGGTGTCGGCGGCGCTGGCCAGCTTGCTCCAGGCGCCGGTCGACGGGTCGAAGGCGTACAGGTCCTTGCTGTCGGCGGACCCCGTGTACCCGAAGGCCGAGTACAGCGTGCCGTTGTAGTACGAGACGGCGTTGTCCTGGATGGCGGTCGGCAGGTTGGCGATCGGCGACCAGGTGTCGTCGGTCGGTGCCGCGTCGGACGGCGCGGCGCCCTTCGCCTTCACCAGCGTGCCGTTGCTGTCGTGGTGCGACAGCGGCGACGTCTTCGCGTCGACCCGGTTGACCGGCGCGTTCGCCGCCTGCATCTGGAAGCCGCCCTGCTGCTCGCCCAGCTTGACGGTCGCCGCGAGCCCACCGGTGTTGGTCAGCGTGACCGTGCCGCTCCCGGTGGTACCCCAGCCCAGCGTCTTGCTCACGCTGGACGTGTCGAGCGTGATCTGGCCCGCCTTCAGGGTGAAGTCGGCCCGGGTCACGTCGTCGGTGGCGACGTTCACCGTCGAGGTGGCCGTGGCGTACGCGGCCTTCGCGGCGCTGAACGGGTGCGAACCGGTGACCGACGAGAACATCCAGTAGTAGCCCTCGCCCGCGCCGGCGTCGGTCACGGTACTGGCGCTCTCCGCCGGCTTGTCGCCGGAGGTCACCGTCGCCGACTTCACGCCGCCGCCGGTGTTCGCGTCCACGACCCGGCCCTCGACCAGCCCGCCGTGTACCGGCGTGCAGCTCTTGTTGCCGAGGAAGACGTTGTCCAGCTCCCAGTAGTAGCCGTACTTGCCGGTGAAGTGGAACCGCACCTGTACGGCGGACTGGTGTGCCGCGCCGGACAGCAGCAGTTCCTGGTGGCCGGACGTGGTGCCGCTGCCGGACTTGTGCCACACGTTGGTCCACGTGGCGCCGCCGTCGACGGTGTAGTCGACGTCGCCGACCTGGTTGGAGTAGCCGTGGTAGTAGCTGTCGAAGCCGACGGCCGGTGAGTCCTGTGTGGACAGATCGGTGACCGGCGTGGTCAGGGTCGTGTCCTGGGTCTTTCCGGTACCCAGGTGGTCGGAGTCGACGATGGCGAAGTTGCCGCTGCCGCCGGTCAGGTTGCCGCGCTTGCCGTCGTCGGTGAACTGCCAGCCGCCGCCGTCGGTGGCGTTGGTGACCGTCCACCCGTCCGGCGCGGTCGCCGCGTCGAACGCCTGGTACGTGCCGTCGTACGTGGTGGTGTAGCCGGGCGCCGTGCACGTGTTGGCGTCGGCCCTGAGCGCCACGTTCCTCGTCGCGTCCGAGGTACCGAGGCTGACGTGCTCGTCGGCCGCGGCGTACCCGGCGATCGACGAGGTGACGTGCAGGGTGTAGTCGTGGCCCTCCGGCAGGTCCACCGAGTACTTCCCGGTGTACGGGTCGGTGTGCACCGGCCCGCCCGGTACGCCGTCGACGGTGATCGACGCGCCGAGCGGCCAGCCGTGGCCGGAGCCGTCGGTGACCTTGCCGGTGACGGTGTGCGTCGGTACGGCGGTGAGCGCCACGTCCGTCGTGACCGCGCCACCGTCGGCGACGCTGACCCCGCCGACCGTCTTGTCGGAGTAGCCGTACGCCGAGACCGTCACGTCGTACGTGCCGGGCGGCACGGTCAGCGTGTACGTGCCGTCGGTGCCGGAGGTCGCCTGGTTGTCGCCGACCTTGACGGTGGCGCCGTCGATCGTGGCGCCGGTGGCGGCGTCGGTGACGGTGCCGGAGACCTGGCCGTGCGGACCGCTGCGGAACGCGGCGAGCCCGTTCGGCGTACCCAGGCCGGTCGGCCCGTCGTACCCGGTGCCGGCCGTGCACAGGTACGCCGGGCTGCACGAGCCGTTGGCGCCCTCGGTCACGTCGTTCAGCGAGCCGGCGTTGGCGTACGGGTAGGTGTTGGGGTAGCTGCCGGCGACGGGGGTGCCGGCCGACGCGTACACGCCGGCGATGATCGGCGACGCCGCGCTCGTCCCGCCGTACTGCGCCCATCCGCTCGCCTGGTACGAGTTGTACACCGCGACGCCGGTGACCGGGTCGGAGACCGCGGACACGTCGGCCACGGCGCGCTTGTCGCACCCGGTGTCGTGCTGGAACGACGGCTTCGGCTCGTACACCGAGCAGCCCGAGCCGGGCCCGCCGTACGAGTTGTGCCAGACGCTCTCGTGCCAGCCGCGCGCGCTGTTGTCCTTCACCAGCGACGTACCGCCGACCGAGGTGACGTACTGCGACGCCGCCGGGAACGCCACGCCGTAGTCGCTGTCACCGGACGAGACCGTGATCGCGACGCCGGGGTGGTTGTAGTACTGCTCCTCGTACGTCAGCTCGTCGGCGTCCTCACCGGACCCCGGCGTACTCGTGTAGCCCGTGCCGTACGAGTTGGACACGTACTTCGCGCCCAGTTCCACGGCGGTGTTGACCGAACTGCCGAGCGAGTCGAACGACGCGTCGTCGCCCTCGACCAGCAGGATGTGCGCGTTGGGCGCGACGGCCGACACCATGTCGAGGTCGAGCGCGATCTCGCCGGCCCACCCGGAGTCCGGCGACGGGTAGCTGGTCCCACCGCGCTGGTCGACCTTGCGGAAGCAGCCGTTCGCCGTGGTGCACGGCGGCAGCCCGTACTGCTGGCGGTAGACCGCGAGGTCGGACTCCGCGTTCGGGTTGTCGTACGCGTCGACGATGGCGACGGTCTGCCCCGCGCCGCCGTTCGCCGGCAGGTTGTACGCGGAGAGCAGGTCCGCCGGGCCGAAGCCGGACGGCGCGTCGGCCAGCGGCTGCACGCCCTTGGCACCGGCCACATCGGTGCGCTTGAGCGCGTAGCAGGTGAACTCGCCCTTCTTGGCCGCGCCGCAGACCTGCTCGACCGCGGGCTTGCCGCTGGGTGTCGTGGGCTTCGCGAGGGCCGGCTGCTGGAAGCCGAGCCCGACGAGCGCGAGCACGCTCGTCACGGCCAGACCCCAGACACCGGCTCTCGCCCTGCGTCGTACCGTTCGTTTGTTGTGCATCAAGGTCCTCCCAGCCTCTCTGCACGATTGCCGCTGTTTCGCGGCAACGACCCGGCTTGGTACCGGGCTGGGAGTAACCCTGTCGAAGCAATCTGTAAGTGATCAAGGCGCCGAAATGGCGGGTTCGCGCCATGACACCAGCCCGCCAGGACCAATGCCTACAGACCGGTTTGCATGCCGTCTTCTCCTGCACAACGGACAGCGGCGCGGCCCCGAAACAACCGGGAAACCGCGCCGCAGTACCGATGTGACGGTTCAGCCCTTGAGTGCACCGCCCAGCGCGAACGAGCCGGACAGCCGGCGCGACATCACCAGGTAGAGCACCGCGACGGGGATGCAGTAGAAGATCGAGAACGCGGCCAGCTGGCCGTACTGCACGCCGCCGTGCTGCGGGTCGAAGAACGTGAAGATGCTGACCGAGGCCGGCAACTGGTTCGGGTCGATCAGCAGGATGAACGGCACGAAGAAGTTGCCCCACATGCCGATGAAGGTGAAGATCGTCACGACGATCACGCCCGGCCACATCAGCGGCAGCACGATCCGCCGCAACGTCGCCATCGAACTCGCGCCGTCGGTCCAGGCCACCTCCTCCAGCTCCACCGGTACGCCGTCCATGAAGTTCTTCATCAGCCAGATCCCGAACGGCAGCGCCGTCGACCCCATGAACACCGTCGCCGACCACATCTGGTCGATCAGGTTGAGCTGCGTGAACATCGCGTACACCGGGATCATGATCGCGGTGATCGGCAGCCCGGTGGTGAACAGGATCGTCAGCAGGAACGGCCGCTTCAGCCGCGACTTGTACCGCGACAACGGGTACGCGGCGAGGATCGCGACGACGACGGTGACCAGAGTGCCGCCACCGCACAGGATCAGGCCGTTGAGCAACGGCCGGAACAGGATGTCGGTGGTGGCGACGTTCGCGAAGTTGGCGCCGGTGAAGTGCTCCGGCCACTGCACCCGCAGGGTCTGCCCCTCCGCCACCGAGGTGGTCACCACCCACAGCAGCGGTACGAGGAACGCGAGGCCGATCACCACGAGTACCAGGTTGGCGGCGACCTTGCCGGCGGCGTGGACCGACCGGCGCGACGGCCCCTTCCGTGTGCCCGCAACGGTTCCCGCGCCGGACGTCGGCAGTTCGGCTTGCGTGATGGCCATCAGTCCGCCTCCGGTCGCAGCGCCCGCAGGTACACCAGCGAGAACAGGGCACCGATGACCAGCAGTACCAGGGCCATGGCCGTGCCGTACCCGATCTCGTAGCTCTGCAACGCCGTCTGGTACGTGTAGATCGGCAGCGTGGTGCTCTTGTTGCTCGGGCCGCCCTTGGTCATCGCGAAGATGAGCCCGAAGACCGACAGCGTCTGCAACGTGATGAGCATCAGGTTCGTGGCCACGGACCGGCGGATCGTCGGCAGCGTGACGTGCCAGAACCGTTGCCACAGACCGGCTCCGTCCATCGCCGCGGCCTCGGTCAGCTCCTGCGGCACCTCGGACAGGGCCGCCGAGTACACCAGCATGGAGAACGCGGTGCCGCGCCAGACGTTGGCCAGCGACACGGCCAGGATCGGCATCGTGTAGAGCCAGTTCTGTTGCGGCAGATGGAGGAAGGCGAGGATCTCGTTCAGCGAACCCTCGTCCCGGAAGAACGCGTACAGCAGATAGCCCGCGACGATCTCGGGGACCACCCACGCCGCGACCACGAGCGCACCGACGATGGACCGCACCGCCTTGGTGGCCAACCGGAACAGCATCGCGATGACGAGACCGAGGATGTTCTGCCCGACGATCGCGGACAGTACGGTGAACACCAGGGTCTGCAGGATCGCGTTGTAGAACCGGTCGTCACCGAACGCCTTGCGGAAGTTCGCCAGGCCCACGAAGTGCGTGGTCGTCTGCCCGGTGAGCTGCATGTCGGTGAACGCGTAGTAGACGCAGTAGACGATCGGGCCGGCGAGGAACACCAGCAGCAGCACCACCGCCGGCAGCAACGGCAGTCCACGGAGGAAAGTCCTGCTCCGCAACGGAACCCGGGCGGCACCGGACACCTCCGGTGCCGCGCCGGGACGTGCGGCTGTTGTGCTCGCCGTCATTTCGTGCCGGATTCCTTGGTCGTCTTGCCACCGACGATGTCGGACACGGCCTTGTCGTACGCCGCGGTCGCCTGGGTCGGCGACGAGCTACCGGTCGTCACGGCCTCCATCTGCTCCTGGATCACCGTCGACACCTTCGGGTACTCCGCGTACGCGGGCCGGTAGTGCGTCGAGGCCACCAGGTCGGTGAAGAACTTGACCGTCGGCGCGGCGGCCAGGTACGACGGGTCGGCCGCGACGTCCTTGCGTACGGTCAGGTTCTGCGCCGAGTTGTCGTACTTGGCGGCGTTCTTCTCGGTCTGCATGGCGGTGATGAACTTCCACGCCAGGTCCGGGTTCTTGGCCTGCCGGGTGATCGCCCAGCTCCACCCGCCGGACATGCTCGTCTTGCCGGGAGCCTGGCCGTGCTGCGTGGGCATCGCGGTCCAGCCGATGTTCTTCGACCAGTCGGCCCACGGCTTCGCGCCGGTCTTCAGCCAGGTACTCGCCAGCCACGAACCGTCGATGCTGAACCCGATCTTCTGGTTCGGGAACCAGTCCGTGGCGATGTTCGTGCCGATGTTGGCGTCGAGCGCCTGCGACGGCTTGGGCGCGAGACCGGTGGAGTAGATGGTCTTCAGGAACGACATCGAGTCCTGGAAGCCCTTGCTGCCCGTGACCCACTTCTTCTGCTGCGGGTTGTAGAGCTGGTCGTCCGTGCCGTACAGCAGCATCTCGAAGCCCTGCATGGACGCCGCTTCACCGTTGGCCTTGCCGGTGTAGATGCTCATCGGCGTCACACCGGGCGCCTTCTTCTTGATGGCGCGGGCCGCGGCGAGCAGGTCGTCCCACGACTTCGGCTGCCAGTTCGCCGGCAGGCCGGCCTTGGCGAAGACCCGCTTGTCGTACCAGATGCCGCGGGTGTCGGTGCCGTCCGGCACGCCGTACACCTTGCCGTCGAGGCCGCTGACGGCCTTCTTCGCGCTGTCCTGGAACTGCGGCCACTGGTCCCAGGACTTGACCCGGGAGTCGATCGGCTGCAGGAACCCGGCCTTGATGTCGGAGTTGATGAGGAACGTGTCCTCGTACGCGAGGTCGGGCGCGGTCCGCGGCGACTTCATCATCAGGTCGAGCTTGGTGTAGTAGTCGTTCTCGGTCGCCTGGATGGGAACGAGCGTGACCTTCTTGCCGGGGTTGGCCTTCTCGAACTCCTTCTTGACGCCGGTCAGGAAGTTGTCCATGACCCGGCTGTTGTTGTCGGTCGCCCGCTGGTACGCGATCTTGATCTCGTTCTTCGACTCACCGGACGAGCTGCATGCCGCCAACGGCACGAGCATGGCCCCGGCCAGAGAGAGGGCCGCGATCGATCGGAACCGCATGATGGTCCTTCCCGAGCGGCCGGGATCCGGCTGGGAGGTGGACCGGTCCGCTCAACGTGTCGCACAAGGAGGTCGCCGACGGCATGGGCGTCCCCAGTCGCGCCACGCCTTCGCGTACCTCCATCGGTCAAGCCATCTGTGTTGCACGAAAGTAAAACCATTGGATTAACTAAGTCAATGACTTCCCGGCAACGAGATGCCCCCGGTACACCGGGCCGGTCACTGGCGTTACCCGAGGCAGCCGCGCAGAAGCGCAGCGGCACCAACCTGCCCCGGGTCGGCGGGTACAACCAGGCCGTCGTCCTGGACGCCATCCGGCAGGCCGACGGCGTCAGCCGGGTCGAACTGGCCGGGCAGACCGGCCTCACCACGCAGACCGTGTCGAACATCGTCCGCCGGCTGCTGTCCGCCGGCCTTGTCGCGGAGACCGGGCGCGCCCCGTCCCGCGGCGGCAAGCGGCGCACCCTGCTCACCATCCGGCCCGACGCGTACTTCTCCGTCGGCGTGCACCTCGACCCCGACATGGCCGTCACCGCGCTCGTGGACCTGTCCGGCCGGGTCGTCACCCGGCACCGCCGCCGGCTGCCCGCCGCCGCCGACCCGGACCGGCTCGTACCGGCGGTGACGCGGGCGGTGGACCGGGTCGTGGCCGCGTCGGGCATCGCGCGGCGGCGGGTACTCGGACTCGGCGTGGCCGTACCGGGGCCGCTGGACACCCGGCACGGGCTGGTGGTCGAGCCGCCCAACCTGGCCGGCTGGCACGAGGTCGCGCTGCGCGACGCGGTCGGCGCCGCCACCGGCCTGCCCACCGTCGTCGACAACGACGCGACCGCCGCCGCCGTCGGCGAACGCTGGGCCGGCGGCGCCGACCGCGCCGGCAGCTTCCTCTTCCTGTACCTGGGCACCGGCATCGGCGCCGGCATCGTGTACTGGGACCGCGTCCTGCGCGGCGACACCGGGAACGCCGGCGAGTTCGGGCACACGGTCGTCGTACCGGACGGGGCGCCGTGCCGGTGCGGTGCGCGCGGCTGCCTGGAGGCGCACTGCTCCCCCGCCGCGCTGGTCGCCGATCTGGTGGAACGACACGGGAAGCGCGCGGCCGAACGGCTCGGGCTGAGCCTCGACCCGCTCCGGGTACGCGTCGACCACGGCACGCTCTGCCGCGCCGCGCGCGACGGCGACCCGGCCGCGCGGGACACCGTCGCGCTCGCCGCCCGGCGGATCGGCCAGGCCGCGCTGACCGCGGTGAACCTGCTCGACGTCAGCCGGATCGTACTCGGCGGCGACGCCCTGCGCGGCGTCACCGACCTGGTCATCGCCGAGATCGACCGGCAGGTCAACGGGCACGCCATCGCCCGCCGGGTGCGTACCGTCGCGATCGAGCCGAGCCTGGTGGGGCTGGACGCCGGTGCGGTCGGCGCCGCCTCCCTGGTCCTGCACGGGACGTACGCGCCGGGTTGGCGGATGCTGCTCGCCGAGTCCTGACCGCGGTCCGACCGGGTCGCCGAGTCTGGCGTCGACGGCGCGTGATCATGGGATGATGTCGCGGTGACGGCGTTCGAGGTGTGGGCACCGGCGGCGGAGCGGGTACGGCTGCGGCTCGGCCCGGGAGTGCACGAGCTGTCCGCGCGGCCGGACGGCTGGTGGCGTACCGAGGTGGGCGACGTCGAGCCCGGCTCCGACTACGCGTACCTGCTGGACGACGACACCGAGGCGCTGCCCGACCCGCGTTCCCGCCGCCAGCCGTACGGGGTGCACGGGCCGTCCCGGGTGTACGACCAGGCCGCGTTCCGGTGGACCGACGACGGCTGGACGGGGCGCGCGCTGCCCGGCAGCGTCCTGTACGAGATGCACGTCGGCACGTTCACGCCGGGCGCCACGTTCGACGCGGCGGTCGAGCGGCTGGACCACCTGGTCGCGCTCGGCGTCGACCTGGTCGAGATCCTGCCGGTCAACGCCGTCAACGGCACCCACAACTGGGGGTACGACGGGGTCGGCTGGTACGCGGTGCACGAGCCGTACGGCGGGCCGGACGGGCTGAAGCGGTTCGTCGACGCGTGCCACGGCCGCGGCATCGGCGTCGTACTCGACGTGGTGTACAACCATCTCGGCCCGTCGGGCAACTACCTGCCGCGGTTCGGGCCGTACCTGAAGCAGGGCCGCAACACGTGGGGCGACCTGGTCAACCTGGACGGGCCGGACTCCGACCCGGTGCGGCGCTACATCATCGACAACGCGCTGATGTGGCTGCGCGACTACCACGTCGACGCGCTGCGGCTGGACGCCGTGCACGCGCTGGCCGACACCCGCGCCACGCACCTGCTGGAGGAACTGTCGGTCGAGGTGGACGCGCTGGCGAGCCGGCTGGGCCGCCCGCTGTCGCTGATCGCCGAGTCGGACCTGAACGATCCGCGCCTGGTCACCCCGCGCGCCGCCGGCGGGTACGGGCTGACGGCGCAGTGGGACGACGACGTGCACCACAGCGTGCACGCGCTGCTGACCGGCGAACGCCAGGGCTACTACGCGGACTTCGGCTCGACCGAGGGCCTGGCGAAGGTGTTGACCAGGGCGTTCTTCCACGACGGCACGTACTCGACGTTCCGGCGGCGGCACCACGGGCGGCCGGTCGACCGCCGGCAGGTCCCGGGGTACCGGTTCGTGGCGTTCCTTCAGGACCACGACCAGGTCGGCAACCGCGCCACCGGGGACCGCATCTCGGCGACGCTGTCGCCCGGACTGTGCAAGGTCGGCGCGATGCTGATCCTGACCTCGCCGTTCACGCCGATGCTGTTCATGGGCGAGGAGTGGGCCGCCGGTACGCCGTGGCAGTTCTTCACCAGCCATCCGGAGTCGGAGCTGGGTGCGGCGGTGGCGGCGGGGCGGCGCGCGGAGTTCGCGGCGCACGGCTGGCCGCCCGGCGACGTACCGGACCCGCAGGACCCGAGCACGTACGAACGGTCCATTTTGGACTGGTCCGAGTTGGACAAACCGGCCCATGCGGAGATCCTTCGCTTCTACCGCAAGCTGATCGCGCTGCGCCGGTCGCGGCCCGAGCTTGCCGACCCCCGGCTCGACCGGGTACGTGTCGACGGCGGTCAGGACTGGCTGACCGTCCACCGTGGACGGTACCGGGTGGTGGTGAACCTCGCGCCGGTCCGCCGCACGCTCGCGGTCGGCGGCGTTCCGCTGGACGTACCGCTGGCGACGGAGCCCGGGTTCGTGTTCGCGCGCCGGGAGATCACCCTCCCGGCTGAATCCGCGGCGGTGGTGGCCTGCGTTCCCGCAGGCTAGCGGGGACGCGCCGGTTCCAAGATCAACCTGGTTGGTCGACAGGGGCCCGAATGCGGGAAGATGGACCGCATGGGCGAGGCTGCTTACCATCTTCGATTCGACGCGGGACGGACGAGCCTCGACCTGGTGGGCACCGTCCGCGAACGGTTGTCGTCCCGCCCGATCGACCGGCTCGGCGACGCCGGCCGGCTGCGCGAGTGGCTGGCCACCACCGGCCTCGTACCCGACGACCAGGTCGCCGTGGTGGACGGTGCCTGGCTGGTCGAGTTCGTGGCGCTGCGGGAGCTGCTGCACCGCGTCGTCCACGCCGAGCTGGCCGACGGCGCGGAGCCGGCGGATCTGTTCCGCCTCAACCGGATCGCCGCGGTCGCCCCGCCCGCCGTCCGGCTGCGCCGCGACCGGGACGGCACCCTCACCCGGCGCCTCGCCGGCCCGCCGCGCGTCGCCGCGATCTGCTCCGCGCTGGCCCGCGACGCGATCGACCTGCTCGCCGGACCGGACCGCGCGCTGCTGCGCGAGTGCGAGGGCGACACCTGCGACCTGGTGTACCTGGACACCTCGCGCGGCCGGCGCCGGCGCTGGTGCGCGAGTACCGCGTGCGGCAACCGGCAGCGGGTGGCGCGGCACCGCGGCCGGCTGGCGACCGCGGGCTGACGGATGCACACCACGGGGTACGACGGGCTCGCGGCGCTGCTCGCCGCCGGCCGCACCGCCCGGCTGTACTCGGGGGCCGCGTGGTCGGTGGGCACCGCGGACGGCCCGCTCGACCGGGGCACGCTCGGCACGCTGGCGTGGGACGGGCCGCCGGTCACCGCGGACACCCGGTGGGACCTCGCGTCGGTCACGAAACCGCTGGTGGCGCTGGCCGTACTGGCCCTGCTCGAACGCGGCGCGCTCGGCCTCGACGACCCGGTCGGCGACCACCTGCCGGAGTACGCGGGCGGCGAGCACGCCGGGGTCACCGTCGGCCGGCTGCTCACCCACACGTCCGGGCTGCCGGGCCGCCAGCCGCTGTACCGGCTGCACCGCACCCGCCCCGACCTCCTCGCCGCCGTACGGGCGCTGCCGCTGCGGACGCCGCCGGGCACGGCCGTGGAGTACAGCTCGGCGGGGTTCGTCGTGCTGGGGCTGGTGGCGGAGGCGGCGTCCGGGCTCGGGCTCGCCGACCTCGTCGCGGCGACGGTGACCGGTCCGGCGGCGATGACCGACACCGGCTTCGTACCACCGGCAGCGGACCGGGAACGGTGCGCGGCGACGGAGGACTGCCCGTGGCGCGGGCACGTCGTGCAGGGCAGCGTGCACGACGAGAACGCCGAGGTGCTCGGCGGTGTCGCCGGCCACGCCGGGCTGTTCGGCCCGCACACCGACCTCGAACGGCTCGGGATCGCCTTGCTGCGCAACGGTTCCGGCGACCGCGGCCGGCTGCTGTCCCCGCGTACGGTGGCGGTCGCGGGCGCGAGCCACACCGACGGGCTGACCATGCGGCGCGGCCTCGGCTGGCAGTGCCGCGACGCGCACGGATCGCCCGCCGGCGACCTGTTCACCGCCGACTCGTACGGGCACACCGGGTTCACCGGCACCAGCCTCTGGATCGACCCCACCCTCGGCCGGTACGCGGTGCTGCTCACCAACCGCGTCCATCCCAGCCGGGACACGCCGGGCTTCGACCGGCTGCGCGCCCGCTTCCACACCATGGCCGCCATCCACCCGGGATAGCGCCCGACCGCCGCATTGCCTGTGCTGGCAACGGTTCCCGGCCGCGCGACTCAGCGCAGGGCGGCGAGCCCGCGGGAGAGTACGAGGCCGGCGCAGCCGAGCAGGGCGGTGTCCTGGCCGGGGTCGGCCGCGACGACGGTGGGGCGGTGCTCGCCGCGGCGCTGCGGCGACCCGGCGCGGACGTACCGGGTGAGGCGGTCGAGGAAGCGCCGCCCGCCGGTCACCGCCTCGCCGTGCACGATGAACACGCCGGGCGCGAGGAGCTGCTGGACGGTGCCGAGCCCGACCGCCAGATTCCGCGCGTACTCGTCGGCCAGCGTCGCGGCGGCCGGTTCGGTGCTGGCGACCAGCCGGGCGAGGGTGACGCGCCGGGCGTTGGGCAGGCCCAGCTCGGCGGCGCGGTGGCGCAGCCAGGCCGTGGTGGCGATGGTCTTCCAGCAGCCGCGCCGGCCGCAGTCGCAGCGGTCGCCGCCGGCCACGACGGTGATGTGGGCGCCGCTGGCCGCGCCGGGCGCGCTGAGTACCTCGCCGCGGTGGACGATGCCGACGCCGACGCTCTCCCCGGTCGTCGCGGACGCGAACGTGTCGAGCCCGCGCCCGGCACCGAACCAGCGGTCGCCGAGCGCCTGCACGCGCGCGTGATGCTCCAGGTACACGGGGGCGTCGGTGACGGCGTGGATCGCCTCGGCGACGGGGAACCCGGCGAGCGAGGGCGCCGCGTGCCACTCGACGATGCGACCGTCGTCCGGTTCGACCAGGCCGGCGCCGGCCACGCCGACCCCGATCACCCCCACCGCACCGAACGCCTCCGCGCAGCTCTCCCGTACCGCGTCGCGGAACCCGTCGACCGCCTTGGTACGCAACGGAAACGGGCGTTCGGCGCGCCGGCGTACCTCGCCGGTGAGGGAGACGAGTGCGGCGATCACCCGACCGGGCAGGATCTCGACGGCGCCGATCGACCGGGCGGACGCGGAGAACCACACGGGTCGGGGCGGTTTGCCGCCGCGACTGGCCACCGCGGGTTCGGCCTCGACGAGGACTCCGCTGTCCAGCAACGGTTGCAGGATCGTACCGACGGTCGCGCGGGACACCCCGAACGTGCGCGCCAGCTCGGCGCGGCTCTGCGGGCCGCTGGCGTGCAGGGCCGCCAGCACGCGCATCCGGTTCACCACGCCCAGACTGGCCGGCGAGATGAGCGTCGGACCACTCATCTTCCCCTCCCCCGGTGTTTGTAGTAACTTCTAGCATACGACCGGCGCCCGGCGACACCCCGCGCCGGACCGCCGAGTGCGCGACGCGACCGCTTCCGACCGCCCGCGCCCGCGAGAGGGGGAACCCCGGTGGCCGCCCTGGCCGACCTGACCCGCACCGAGGCGCGATCGGTTGCGCCACAAGCGATCGCCGTGCTGCCGATCGGCGCGACCGAGCAGCACGCCGAGCACCTGCCGATGGGCACCGACGCGATGCTCGTCGGCGCCGTGCTCACCGCGGCGCTCGACGAGGTGCCCGCCGACGTGCCGATCGTCCGCACCCCCACCCTGCCGTACGGATCGTCCGAGCACCACCTGTTCTCGGCCGCGATGTCCCTGCGCCCCACCACCCTCCTCCCGGTACTCACGGATCTGCTCCGATCCCTTGTGGTGACCGGGTTCCGCCGGCTGATGATCGTGAACGGGCACGGCGGCAACGACGAGATCATGCGGCTGGCGGTGAAGCAGACCGCACTGGAGCACCCGGTCGCGGTCGCCGCCGCGTCGTACTGGGCGCTCGGTGCACCGGACGCGGCGACCCGGGTGCCCGGGCACGCGGGCTGGTTCGAGACGTCGCTGATGCTGGCGTACCGGCCGGATCTGGTGCGGGAGCGGCGATCCGTGCCGGTCGGCGACCCGCCGGTGTTCGACCGGCCGCCGTGGCCGGGGCTGGTCGTGGAGAAGCACGGCGAGTGGGCGCGGGTCGGTGGCCTCACCGACCCGGCGACCGACGCGGACCCGGACACGGGCCGGGATCTGTTGTCCCGCCGGGCATCCGCGCTCGCGGGCGCGATCGTCGCGTTCGACGCGGCGACGACGGAGTTCCGGACGGAGGGCACCACCGCATGAGGATCGTCGGCGTGGACGTCTGGGTGGTCACCGTACCGCTCGCCAACCCGTTCACCTCCTCGTTCGAGACGAAGACCGGCAACACCCGCACCGTCGTACGGCTGCGTACCGACGAGGGTGTCGACGGGTGGGGCGAGACGATGTGGGGCGCGCCGGTCGCCGCGATCGTGCGAAGCCTTGCGCCGCAACTGATCGGGCGCAGCCCGTTCGAGTTGGAACGGTTCCACGCGGACACCACGATGCTGCCGTTCTTCCACGGCTATCTGGGGTACGCGGCGAAGGCCGGCATCGACGTCGCCTGCTGGGACGCGATCGGCAAGGCCACCAACCGCCCCGTGTACGAGCTGATCGGCGGGCTGGTGCGGGACCGGGTGCCGCTCACCGCGCTGATCACCCGCGCCGACGCGGGCCCGGTCCCGGCCACGGACCTGCCGGCGGCGCTCGCCGCGCACACCGCGGATGTCGTACGGGACAACGGTTTCACCGCCGTCAAGGTCAAGGGTACGTCCGATGTGGACGGTGACGTGGCCGTCCTGCGGGCGATCCGCGCCGCGCTGCCCGACGTACGCCTGCGCATCGACCCGAACGCCGCCTGGCCGGTACCCGACACGCTGCGGGTCGGCCGCGCGCTGGAGGAGCTGGACCTGGAGTACCTGGAGGATCCGTGCGTGGGCATCGAGGGCATGGCCACGGTGCGCTCCCGACTGCGGATTCCCTTGTGTACCAACATGTGCGTGGTGCGCTTCGAGGAGTTCGCCCCGGCCGTACGGGCGGGCGCGGTCGACGTGATCCACGGTGACGTGTTCAAGTGGGGCGGCATCGCGGCGAACAAGGCGCTGGCCGCGCACTGCGACACGTTCGGCCTCGGCATGAACCTGCACTCCGGCGGCGAGCTGGGCATCTCGACCGCGGCGCACCTCGCGCTGGCCGCCAGCACGCCCGCCCTGCGATACGCCATCGACAGCATGTACTACCTGCACGCCGACGACATCGTCACCGAGCCGCTGCGCCTGACCGACGCCGCCCTCGCCGTACCGACGGGGCCCGGGCTCGGCGTGACCGTCGACGAGGACAAGCTCCGCCGGTACGCCAGCGACGCCTGACCCGCGTGCGGCGGAATGTCGGTCGACAACGGGATTCAGGGTGATGTTTCGCCATCGACCCACGCCGATCCAATGACCTGCTGTAGCGTCCTGGTTGCCGTAAGTGTTCGTCGAACAGCTCGGCGAACCCGCGGGGAGGGTACTGCGATGTTGATCGGCATCGGCGTGGGCATCGGACTCATCATCATCGGCACGTGTCCCTGGTGGTAACGCACCAACGGCGATCGGTTGGCGGACCGGCGGGGGGTTCGGCCCGACCACGGGGGGATCGCCGCGAGGTCCTGGGGGGACCTCATGAACCGGAGGCCTCTGGCGCATGGCGTCAGGGGCTCCCGGCCTTCTACGGAACCGTTGCGCCACAACAGCTCCCTCGACCCGCGTCGCCGCCGGAACGGTGGTGCGACTCCATACCCCGCCGGGAACCGTTGCGCCGCACCGTACTCCGGCGTCAGGCGGCCAGGCCGAGCGCGCGGAGCTGACGGCGGTCGGCCGCGGCGCGACTCAACGCCTGCGCCGTACGCGGGCCCACCACGCCGTCGGACACCAGCCCGGCACCCGCCTGGAAGCGGCGTACCGCGGTCGCGGTGACCAGATCGAACCGGCCGGTGACCTGACCCGGCCGCAGCAGTCCGGCGTCCACCAGCAGTTCCTGCGCCAGGCCCGGCTCCACCGGCGGTACCTCGGCCGCGGCACCGTCCACCATCGCCCCGGCCACCGCCACGACCAGCCGGCGTACGTTTCCCATCGCGCTCATCGTCGCCCCCTCCCGATGCACCCAGCGTGCCCGGTGGCCGCCCGCCCCCGCATCGCCCTGCGGGCTGGAACCGCCACCGCCATCGGTACCACCGGAGGCTGAGGGAACCCCGAGAACAGTCAGGGACTGGTCTGCTAGGGGGCGCCGTACCCGGGGCCGTCGCGCTGCTCCCGGACGCGTCCCCGCGCCGGCGCCGCACCCAGCGCGTACGCCGCGCTCACCAGCGCCAGATGGCTGAACGCCTGCGGGAAGTTGCCGAGCATCCGGTTCTGGCCCGTGTCGTACTCCTCGGACAGCAGGCCGACGTCGTTGCACAGGCCGAGCAGCTCGTCGAACAGCTCGGTCGCCTGCGCCGTCCGCCCCGCCATCGCGTACGCCCGGACCAGCCAGAAGCTGCACATCAGGAACGCGCCCTCGCCCGGCGGCAGGCCGTCCAGGGTGGTGTCGCCGTCGTGGATCGGCTCCGTCGAGTACCGCCGGACGAAGGGGCCGTCGCGCAGTTCGCGGTCGATCGCGTCGATCGTGCCGAGGATCCGCTCGTCGTCCGGTGGCAGGAACCCGACGTGCTGCATCAGCAGGACCGCCGCGTCGAGCGTCTCGCCGCCGTAGTACTGCGTGAAGGCGCCGAGCTTCTCGCTCCAGGCGTGCGTGCACACCTCCTCGTGTACGGCGTCGCGCAGCTCGCGCCAGCGGTCGACCTCGTCCCCGCCGTCCATCCCGTACTCCTCGACCGCGCGGACCAGCCGGTCGAACGCCAGCCACACCATCACCCGGGAGTGCGTGAACGGGCGCAACGCCCCGCGTACCTCCCAGATGCCGTTGTCGGGCTGGTCCCAGGCGCGCACCAGGTTCGCCGCGAGCGCCCGCTGCAACGGCCAGGAGAAGCCGTCCTCCTCGACACCGTCCCGGCGCGCCTCGTGCAGCGCGTCCAGCACCTCGCCGTACACGTCCATCTGGAGCTGCGTCGAGGCGTCGTTGCCGACCCGGACCGGCGCCGCCCCCTGGTACCCCGGCAGCGTGTCGACCGTCCACTCGCGCAGCCGCCGCTCACCGGCCACGCCGTACAGGATCTGGAGGTCCTCGGGGTCGCCGGCGACCGACCGCAACAGCCAGGACCGCCACGCCTTCGCCTCGTCCTTGAACCCCGCGTCCAGTAGCGACCGCAGCGTCAGCGACGCGTCCCGGAGCCAGCAGTACCGGTAGTCCCAGTTGCGTTCGCCGCCGAGCTGCTCGGGCAGCGACGTGGTCGGCGCGGCGACGATCCCGCCGGTCGGGTCGTACGTCAGGGCCTTGAGCGTCAGCAGCGACCGCACCACCTGCGCCCGGTACGGCCCGCGGTAGGTGCAGCGGCGCGCCCAGGCCCGCCAGTACCGCTCGGTCCGGGGCAGCTGCTCGTCGGTGTCGTGGCAGGTCGGCAGCGTGTGCTGGGACGACGGGTACCAGGTCATCGAGAACTGGTAGCGCTCGCCGGGCCGGACCTGGAAGTGCGCGACGTGCCGCATCTCGTGCTCGTCCGACGGCGGGTGCTCGGGCAGTACGTCGCCGCGCAGCAGCACCGCGTCCGGGCCGCCGATCGCGGTGATCGTCTCGCGGCCCTCGGCGTCGGTCCGGCGCTGCACCCACGGCAGGATCTCGCCGTAGTCGAACCGGATGACCCATTCCATCCGCATGTCGACCACGCCGTCGATGCCCTCGACCGTACGCAGGATGTCGGCCCGGCGGTCCCGGACGGGCATGAAGTCGACGACCCGGACCTGACCGGTCGGGGTGACGAAGTCCGTCTCCAGTACCAGGGTCTCGTCCCGGTACCGCCGGCGCACCTCGCTGACCTCGCCGGCCGGGCACAGCTGCCAGTGGCCGTCGTCGGGGCCGCCGAGCAGCGCGTTGAACACACCCGGCGAGTCGAACCGCGGCAGGCACAGCCAGTCGATCGACCCGTCCGTCCCGACCAGCGCCGCCGAGTGGGTGTCCCCGATCAGCGCGTACCGCTCGATGGGCAGTGGCATGACCCCATTCATACCCGCTCCGCGCCGGGCCGGCCGCCCCAAGCGCCGATCACCCACCGGGTACCCGCGCGCCGGGCGCGGGTACCCCGGGGCCGGTCAGGACCGGGTACGGGTGCGGGCGAACGCGAGACCGCCGAGTGCGAGGCCGAGCAGGCCGGCGACGAGGCCGGCCACGCCGAGCGTCAGCGCCGCGCCGGAACCGCCGGACGAGGACGCCCGCGTGGTCGCCGTCGCCACCGCGGTCGGTGCCGCCGACGCGCCGATCGACAGTACGGGGGCGGGGTGGTCGGGCTCGGTGCCGCCGGACGCCACCTGGATCCACCGCACCACCGAGTGGTCCGAGTACGTCTGGAGCGCCTTGAACGTCAGTGAACCGGACTTCGGCAGCGGCCCCAGACTCACCGGGAACTCCTGGAACTGTCCGGGTTTGACCCCCTCGTCGGCGCCCGCCGTCCAGGTGATCCTGTCGACCGCCTCGGACACCGTGCCGTCGTCGGTCTTCAGCGGCTTCGCCAGCTTCGCCCGGTGCACGTCGACCGTCCAGCCGGGCACCGGCTGCACCGACACCGACGGCACCGGCTTGTCCGTCGGCAGGAACACCTCGACCTTCGTGGTACTGGCGGTGTCGCTCTCGGTCGGCACCCGGAACGCGACGCGGGTGTAGCTGCCCGGCTCCGCCGTCGACGGGTTCACCGTGACGTGCGCGGCGGCGGGCAGCGCGAGCGCGAGCGCTCCCACCGCACCGGCGAGTACCGCCAGAACCACCTTGGCTCTCATCGTCGTCCTCTCTGGACAGTCCACTGTGGACTTACTTGACCGGCACCGTCGCGGTGACGGTCGCCTCGTCGATCTCGGAAACCCTTGCGGTGAAAGAGAACTTCCAGTTCCCGGCCTTCGGCAGCGCGACGTCCGCGATGGCGTGGTTGTCGGTGATCGCCTTGACCGGGATCGTCACCGGGCCGATGCCCCCGCCCGGCAGGCTCGCCGTCACCTGCCACTCCAGGACCTTCACCGCCCGACCGTCCGTCCGGTCGTACGCGATGGCGTGCAGCGTGTTGCGCCCGGTACGCGCCGGGTCGAGCTGCACCTGCAGGCTGAACAGCGAACTGTTCAGGGTCGCCGAGTACGGCAGGGCCTGCTGCTGGCTCGCCACCGTACGGGCCGACCGCGCCGGC
Organism: Actinocatenispora rupis; assembly: GCF_016861975.1. Taxonomy (GTDB): domain Bacteria; phylum Actinomycetota; class Actinomycetes; order Mycobacteriales; family Micromonosporaceae; genus Actinocatenispora; species Actinocatenispora rupis. The sequence continues at coordinate 27,742 of NZ_BOMB01000040.1, forward strand.
GTCGTCTGCACCAGTACCGCCGTCACGCCGAGTACCGCGGCCAGGACCAGTACCTCGACCAGGATCAGCCGCCGCAGCCCGCGCCGCACCCGCACGTCCTCGGCCGGCCCTGCCGGGTCCTTCGCCGCGCCGTCGGATGCGTCGGTGCCCTCGGGTTCGGCGGCGCTGCCGGACCCGGCCGGATCGCGGGATTCGGCGCTGTCACGGGATTCCGCGCCGTCCTGCCCCGCGGACGGTTCGGCGCCGGAGCCGTCCGGCGACGCCGCGCGCGAGGCCGGCTCGTCGGGGCCGGGCGCGTCGGCGTCCGGCGGCTCCCCGGCGGCGGAGGTGGCGACGGTACGGGCGGGGTCCGCGACCGGTACGGCCCGGTCGGCGTCGCCGTACACCTCGTCCCAGACCCCGTCGGCGTACGGCGAGGCGTCGCTGTCGGCGGGCCGTACGGGGGCGGGCGCCGGTTCGGGCAGCGCGTACCGGCGGACGGCGGCGCGCGAGTACGAGGCGACGGCGAGGACGACCGCGAACGCGACGACCTTCACGATGATCAGCCGCCCGTACGTGGTGTCCACGAGCGCGGCGGGCGTACCGAGCTGGAGGCACGCCTGCACGATGCCGGCGACCGCGAGGACGGTGACGGCGATCGTCGCCCAGCGCGACCAGACCGGCAGCACGGCGGCGAGTTCGCGGGGCCGGCCGCGCGGCAGCAGGAACGCGACGACCATGATCAGCCCGCCGATCCACACCGCCATCGCTCCCAGGTGCACCGCATCGGACAGTACGGTCGCCCACGGGGCCGGTGACGTGCTCGGATGCCCGCCGTACCCCCAGGTGCCGAGGCCGACGACGGCGAGCACGGCGAGGACGGCCTTCTCCACGCGGCTCAGTTCGTTGCGCCGCTCGGCGCCGACGATGGCGAGCAGCGGCACCGCCGCGGCCAGGAGTACGAGGCGGAGCAGGTGCGCCCAGCCGAACCGGGAGTTCATCACCTCGACGAGGTCGTGGTAGCCGACGTCGAGCAGCGAACCGCCCGTCGAGTACGGCACCTCCAGGTAGAACTCGGCGAGCGTGCCGAGCGCCACGAGCGCGCCGCCCAGTGCGATCAGCCGCGCCGGCCCGCGCCGGGACAGCCGCCGCGGCCACAGCACCAGCAGCACGAGTACCGGACCGACGAGCAACGTCAGCCCCGCGTACCCGAGGTAGCGGGAGACCGGCATGGCCACCGCGACCACAGGGTTCTCCGCGGCGCCGGTACCGCCGGACGCGGCGGGCGCGGTCGCCGACGGCGCGCCGATCGAGAACGAGAAGCCGCCCGCGACGGGGTGACTGTCCGCCGAGATCACCCGGTACGTGACGAGGAAGGTGCCCTTGGGCAGTCCGGGCGACAGCGGGATGCGCAGCGACGTGCCGCCGTCGGCGAGTCGCGGCGTGCCGCCGACCTTGGCACCGGTCGGGGCGACCACCCCGATGTCCCGCGACACCATCTGTACCGGTTCGTTGAAGGTCAGGGTGACGCGTGCCGGCGTCTCCTGCACGATCGCCCCGCTGCCGGGGTCGGTACGCAACAGCACCGCGTGCGCGCTCGCCGGCACCGCCGGTACGACGGTGGCGAGCAGCGCGAACAGCGCCGCGGCCAGTACCGCCAGGATCCGCTTCAGCATGTCACCACCGAAGCCGCCGGCCGCGCACGACGCAAGCCGCGCTCCGTCCCGCGCGTCACTCCCATGCCGGGATAGTCGTCCGCGGTGCGGTGGAAGTTCCGGGCGTGGGGTGCGTCACGGTCGCGTACCGCGGAGGCGCCCGCGACCACCCGTGTACCCATTGGAACAATACGGTCACGGGTCGCGCGGACCGGACCCGCGCCGGTCGACGGTGCCCGCGCGGCCATGGCACTTTGGACGCACACACGAGAGACCGGGACGGCCACGATGACACTCGACCAGCCGACGCCGCGATCCTTCGCGTACTGGACGCGCTTCGACCGCACCGAGCCGGGCAGTTGGGTCGCGCTGGTGCTGCGGATCGCGCTCGCCGCGATCTGGATCGTCTTCGGCGCATCCAAGATCACCGACCTGAGCGAGTCGGTCCGCGCCGTCACCGCCTACCAGCTCTTTCCGTACGGGCTGGCCGTCGTGATCGGCTCCGCCCAACCCATCATCGAGGTACTGCTCGGTGTGGCGCTGCTCGTCGGCCTCGCCGTCCGGGTGATGGCCGCGATCTCCGGCGTCATCTTCCTGATCTACATCGGCGGCATCATCTCGGTCTGGGCGCGCGGACTGCGCATCGACTGCGGCTGCTTCGGCAACGGCGGCGCGCTCGCCGCCAACCAGAACACCATGTACGGCTGGGACATCCTGCGCGACGTCGGCTTCGTCGTCCTCGCACTGCTGGTGTTTCTGTGGCCGCGGTCGCGCTTCTCGCTGGACGCCGTCCTGTTCCCGGCGATCCCGGCGCACCTCGACGACGACGATGAGTAGTCGCAAGAACCAGCGGCGGGCGCAACAGGCCGTCCGCGCCCAGCTCGCCGCCGAGCGCCGGCGCCGCCGGATGATCTGGACCTCCGTACTCGCCGCCGTGGTCGTCCTCGTCGCCGGCGGCGTCACCGGCGCGATCGTCCTGACCCAGCGCGACGCCCGGGACTCCGCCGCGTACGCGGTGCCCGACACCGCGACCCGCGACGACCCGGGCCTGCGCCTCGGCCAGGGCCCCGTCCGCGTCGACGTCTACTTCGACTACATGTGCCCGAACTGCAAGGAGTTCGAGTCGCTGGCGTCCAGCGTGCTCACCAGCTTCGTCAGTACCCAGAAGATCACCCTCGTGTACCACCCGCTCGACTACCTGGACAGCGCCTCCGCCGGCACCCGGTACTCCACCCGGTCGGCCGCCGCGGCCGGCTGCGCCGCCGACGCCGGCAAGCTGCCCGACTTCACCAACGCGCTCTTCGGCAGGCAGCCGAAGGAGAAGTCGTCCGGCCTGACGAACGCGCAGATCGTCGCCGCGGGCAAGGCCGCCGGCATCACCGACGCGTCGTTCGCGACGTGCGTGACGTCGCAGAAGTACCGGGACTGGGTGTCGCACGTGTCGAACCAGGCGAGCGGGAAGGGCGTGCAGTCCACCCCGTCCGTCTTCGTGAACGACAAGCAGGTCGACCCGTCCGCGACCGCGCTCGCCAACGCGATCAACGCCGCCGCCTGACCGGTACGTCCACCGGTCGGGCGCGGCACCCAGGGCCTATCGTTGCGAGCCATGAGCGAACCCGTACGACTGGCACCCGGCGACGCTGCGCCGGAGTTCTCCCTGACCACCGACACCGGCGAGACGCTGAGCCTGGCCGACCTGCGCGGCCGCAAGGTCGTCCTGTACGCGTACCCCGCGGCGATGACGCCCGGCTGCACCACGCAGGCGTGCGACTTCCGCGACTCGCTGGACTCCCTGCACGCCGCCGGGTACGAGGTGGTGGGCATCTCGCCGGACGCGCCGGCCAAGCTGGCGAAGTTCCGCGAGCGCGACGGGCTGACCTTCCCGCTCGTCTCCGACCCCGACAAGGCCGTGCTCACCGCGTACGGCGCGTTCGGCGAGAAGAAGAACTACGGGCGGGTCGTGCAGGGCGTCATCCGCTCCACCTTCGTCATCGACCCGGACGGTCGGATCGAACTCGCGCAGTACAACGTGCGGGCCACCGGCCACGTCGCCAAGCTGCGCCGGGACCTCGGCCTCGACTGAAACATCAGCCGACGGACAGCAGGGTCCGGGTGTTGTCCCAGCCCTCCAGGTGTTCGTCGAGGCGGGCCAGGTCGTCCGGGCCGCGCAGCCGGTGCCAGCCGGGGCTCGCCGCGACGTCCCCGTGCGGCGCCGACCCCGCCACGGTACGGCCGGCGGCCCGCAACCCGGCCTGGTCCGTACGGTCCAGGTCGGGGTCGGCGGCGACCAGCCACTCCGGTACGGGCAGCCGCGTCGCCAACCCCACCAGCCCGGTACGCGCCGGCAGCACCGGCGCCGCCGCCACCCACCGCGTCGTCAACGGCCGGAACAGCTTGCCGACCAGCAGCGCGGGCAGGTCCGGCACGTCCGCCGGCAGCACCGCGGCCTGCTCGTACCCGGCGGCGCCGGCGGCGGTGAGCGCGTCGAGCGGGCGCGCGCGGGCCACCTCGTACACGGGCATGGCGGGCCAGCGGATCGCCTCGGCGAGCGGCATGTCGGCGGCGGTCGCGGCGATCGCCACGTCGACCAGCTCCAGGCCGGCGAGCAGGTCCACCACGTCCTCGGCGAGCGCCCGCCGCCACCCGTCCACCGGTACGCCCGGCGGCGCCCAACCGGGGGGCGACAACAGGACGACGGCGCACCGCGCGGTCATCCCGCCACCTCCTCGTCGTCGTCCTCGCTCAGCGACAGGCCGGCCGCCGCGGACACACCCTCCAGGTACCCCCGGGCCCGCTCGGTCCGCGGGTAACGCGACACGAGCGCCCAGAAGTCGGCACCGTGCCCCGGTACGACGAGGTGACACAACTCGTGCAGCAGCACGTAGTCCACCACCCAGTCGGGCATTCCGCTCAGCCGGGTGGAGAGGCGGATGGTCCGGTCGGCGGGCGTGCAGGAACCCCAGCGTCCGTTCTGGTTGCCGACCCAGCGCACGCTCGCCGGGACGGCGGTCGCGGGATGATCCGGCAGGTACCGCCGGGCGAGGGTGCCGGCGCGGTCGAGGAGCTGGCCGTCGCTGCGCGGTGCGCGCCGCTCACGTCGCCGCAGGCGCTCCACCATGCGGCCGACCCACTCGTCCTCCTCGGCGGCGGAGAAGCGGGCCGGGATGAGCACCACGACCCGGTCGCCGTCCCGGTACGCCGAGACGGTGCTGCGCCGGCGCGCGCTGCGCCGCACCTCGACGTTGTCCCCCGCGCTGCGCTCGCTCACGATCGCACGCTATCGGCCGTTCGCCACCCTCGACCACCGACGACGCCCGGCGACAGGCCGGCCACCGTACGGTATCGACCTGTTGTCGTACCGATTTCCGTATTTACTCGCGCGCGCCACGTTGACCTGGCCGACCGGCCCGCTTAGCGTCGTGTGCGACGAGATCCCGGGCCGGCGCTCGTTCCCGGCGCTCGGGGAAGGTGGCGGGTGCATCGCCAGGTCCGGGATCTCGGACTGCGCTCAAGGGGGTTGAGCTGCGGCGCAGTCTCGTCGGCGAGCGACGCTCGGCCCCGGCCGACCGGTCGATCCGCGACACGATGACGCCAGGGGTACGTCCGGTCGCGACCGGTCCGATGCCAGGACGTACTCTTAGTCGTCGTTTACGAACACTCAGTGAGTACAAGGTTGTGCGGCCCGCCCGGCCGCCGGGACGCCGACCGGCGCCCACGGCCGGATCCCACCGTCGGATTGCTCACACGCGCTGGTCGGCGCGGCCGGGAGCAGGCCAAGGCTGGGTAGGGTCCGCGCGGACCGGCGCTGCGATCCGGCAGTACCGGGCGAACACGAGGAGGGGACCGTGGCCGACACGTACAACGGCTACTGCGTGAAGTGCAAGGAGAAGCGGGACTTCCAGGGCGAGGTCTCGGTCAGTGACTCCGGTCGCCGGATGGCCAAGGGCCCGTGCCCGGTCTGCGGCACCAAGATGAACCGGATCCTGGGCAAGGCCTGATCCATCGCGGGTCGACCCATGACCCGCGTTCCGCTTGTCGGGCGACGGTCACCACCGCCGCCCAACGCGAGGCCCCGAGCCGTCGTCAGCAGGCCCGACGGCGGTTCGGGGCCTCGCGTCGTACTGTCCGAACCACGACCACCCTGCCGTACTTCTCCGGGCAAATGCCACGCCGGCTGTGGACAAGTCGATCTCGACGGCAGAGCGCTGTGGATAACCCGGTCGGATCCGGGCGTACGTGACCCATCGTGGTCCGCATGAAACGACCGCTGCTGCTGCCCGGCGTACCCCGACTGCAACGCGACCGGAGCACCGTGCAGGTCGGGGTGAACCCGGACAACGCCGTCGTGGTCCGGGGCGACCGGCCGGCGCTGGCCAAGGTGCTCAACCTGTTCGACGGCACCCGTTCCGAGGCTGTCGTACGGCGGGAGGCGTCGCAGCTCGGCCTCGCCGAGACCGACGTGACCCGGCTGCTGCACATGCTCACCGCCCGCGGTCTCGTCCGGGACGCCAGCTCGCTGCTCCCCCGCCAGCTCACCCCGGGCACCCGGCGACGCCTGGAGCCGGAGGCCGCGGCCCTCGCGCTGCGACTGCCCGACCAGGTCAGTCCCGCCCGGGTGCTCGGCCGCCGCCAGCGGGCCCGGGTGCTGCTCGTCGGGCGGAGCCGGATGGCCGCCCCGCTCGGCGCCCTGCTCGCCGCCTCCGGCGTCGGCCACGTGCACCCGACCGGGGCGGGCACCGTCGTCGGTACCGATCCCGCAGTGGGCGGCGTGCTGCCCGACGACACGCGCCGGCCGTACCGGCGGGCGGTGTGCGACGCGATCCTGCGCGCGGCACCCGACACCGACACCCGCACCATCGACGGCCCGGACGCCGACCTGGTGGTCCTGCTCGGCCGCCCCCGCCCCGTCCCCGCCGGGCTGTACGGGCCGGTCCTGCGCCGCGTCCGGCACCTCACCGTCTGGGTACGGGACGGCTCGATCGTCGTCGGCCCGCTCGTCCGCCCGGGCCGTACGAGTTGTCTGCACTGCGTGGAGATGGCCCGGCAGGACCGCGACCCGAGCTGGCCGGTGCTCGCCGCCCAGCTCGCCACGATGCCCGAGCCGCCCGCCGAGCCGGTCGAGGCGAGCCTGGCCGCGCTGGCGGTGGCCACGGCAGCGGCGCAGGCCCTGGCGGAGCTGGACGGCGACGAGCCGGCGGTACTCGACGGCGCGCTGGAGATCAGCCCGCCGGGCATGATCCGCCGACGGGCCTGGCCGGTGCATCCGCGCTGCGACTGCCTCGACCGCCGCCGCCGGTGACGTCAGCCGGCGTCACTCTCCGCCTCGTCGCTCAGGCGCTCGGTGTACTCGCGACTCACCTCGTTCAGCCGCCGGATGATCGAGACGAACGCCGCGAGCCGGTCCTCGTCGTACTCGTCGAGCACGCGTTCGACCTCGGCGCCGAGCCCGGCGAAGATCCGCTGCGCGCGTTCGACGTGCGTACCGGTGGCCACGATGACGACCTTGCGCCGGTCGGCGGGGTCACGGCGACGCTCGACCAGGCCGCGCCGCTCCAGCCGGTCGAGTACGGCGGTGATGGCGGAGGTGCTCATGCCGGTGAGGGTGGCCAGCCTGCCGGCGGTGAGTACCTGCTCGTCGCGGGCGAGGTCGAGGGTCTTCAGATCGGTCGAGTTCAGGCCGAACCGGTCGGCGATCGTCTGGTGCATCAGCACGGCCCGGGACGCGCTCTCCCGCATGGCGTCGTTCAGCTCGGCGTAGAGCTGTTTCCGACGCCCTTGTGACATCATGGAGGCATCGCTTGACGTCACCCTGACGCTCCTCTATCTTTCGATGTATCGAGACATCCTGCTCGTCGAGATATCCCGCCCGTCGAGCAATCCTAGCGAACGAGGTGCGTCATGAAGTCCGAACAGACACCGGTCCTGATCGTCGGCGCGGGCCTGGCCGGCCTGTCCACCGCGCTGTTCCTGGCCCACCACGGAGTACGGGCCGTGGTCGTGGACCGGCATCCCGGCACCGCGAACCAGCCGAAGGCACGCGGGCAGAGTCCGACGATCATGGAGGCGTTCCGGCGGGTCGGGGTCGCGGACGCGATCACCGCGGCGACGCCACCCGGCCGCCCCGAGATGACCATCGTCATCTGCGACGCCGTCACCGGCACCGTCATGCACAGCTACTCCGAGGCGTTCCCCGACTTCGCGGCGCTGTCGCCGATGCCGAGCGGGATGGCGAGCCAGCAGGCGGCCGAGGCGGCGATGGCCGCCCGCGCCACCGAACTGGGTGCCGACCTGCGCTTCAGTACCGTGTTGGAGTCCTTCGAGCAGGACGCCGACGGGGTCCGCGCGGTGCTGCGCGACGTGTCCACCGACGAGCGGTACGAGCTGACCGCCGAGTACCTGGTGGGCGCGGACGGGAACCGCGGCGGCGTCGGCAGCGCGGCGGGGATCGGCACGCACGGACGCGGCGCGTTCGGGCACACCACGACGGTGCTGTTCCGGGCCGAGGAGCTGATCGACATCGTCCCCGACACCGCCGTCCTCATGTACTACGTGCAGAACCCGGCGCTGCCCAACGAGTCCGGCGCGTTCGTGTCCACCGACCGTCCGGGTGAGTACGTGGCGGGCATCAACGACGACGCCACGCGTACGGAGGAGGAGACGGTCGCGGCGATCCGCACGCTGGTCGGCCGGCCCGACCTGGACGTCACCGTGCTCGGCAGCAACACGTGGGAGGTCGCGCACCGGGTCGCCGACCGGCTCACCGCCGGGCGCGTACACCTGGTCGGCGACGCGGCGCACCTGATGCCGCCGACCGGCGGGCAGGGCGGCAACACCGCGATGCTCGACGGCATGCACCTGGCGTGGAAGCTCGCCGCCGTCGTCCGCGGCGAGGCCGGCCCGGGGCTGCTGGCCAGCCACGACGCCGAGCAGCTGCCGTACGGGCAGACCATCGCGGACTGGCAGTTCGCGAACCTGTTCGAGCGGATGCATCCCGACCAGACGCCGGACGATCTGCCCGAGTTGCCCACCCCCACCATCGGCCTCTTCGGGTACCGGATGGCCAGCGGCGCGATCGTCGGCGGCGCCGAGACGTACGGGTTCCAGGAGGTCACGCCGGCGGTGCCGGGCATGCGCGCACCACACGTGCCGCTGCTGCGCGACGGCGCGCCGGTGTCCCCACGCGACCTCATGTACGACGGGTTCGTGCTGCTCACCGCCGACCCGGGCTGGGACGAGGCGGCGACGAAGGTGGCGGAGCGGCTGGGGATCCGGCTCGACGCGTACCGGATCGGCGCCGGGCTCACCGATCCGGACGGCCGCTTCGCCCCGGCGTACGGGGTGGAGGGCGGTGGCGCGGTGCTCGTGCGGCCGGACGGCGTGATCGGCTGGCGTACGGCGGGGGCGGCGGACGCGGCGGAGCTGGACGGCGCGCTGCGCACCATCCTGGACCGCTGATCGCGGCGTCTGCCGGCTCCGATGGGACAATGCACGGGTGACGGATATCCCGCGGCGTGCCGTGTCCCGTACCGCGAAGCTGGCGAGCCTGCCGCTCGGGCTCGCCGGCCGGGCCGCGCTCGGACTCGGCAAACGCGTCACCGGGACGGCTGCCGACCTGGTGTCGGCCGAGATCCAGCAGCGCACCGCCGAGCAGCTGTTCAGCGTGCTGGGGCAGCTCAAGGGCGGCGCGATGAAGTTCGGGCAGGCGCTGTCGGTGTTCGAGGCGGCACTGCCCGAGCACATGACCGGGCCGTACCGGGCTGCGTTGACGAAGCTGCAGGAAGCGGCGCCGCCGATGCCGATCGCCAGCGTGCACAAGGTGCTGGCCGACGACCTGGGGCCGCGGTGGAAGCGGCGGTTCGCCGAGTTCGACGACACGCCGACCGCCGCGGCCAGCATCGGCCAGGTGCACCGCGCCGTGTACCACAACGGGATGCAGGTCGCGGTCAAGGTGCAGTACCCGGGGGCCGGGCCGGCGCTGATCTCCGACCTCAACCAGCTCGGCCGGCTCGCCAACCTGTTCCGCGTGCTGCAACCCGGGCTCGACGTGAAACCGCTGGTCAACGAGCTGCGCGCGCGGGTCACCGAGGAGCTGGACTACAAGCTCGAAGCCGACACGCAGAAGGCGATGGCCAAGGCGTTCGCGCACGACGACGAGATCTTCGTGCCCAAGGTGTACTCCGGGTCCGAGCGCGTACTGATCACCGAGTGGCTGGACGGCACGCCACTCGCCGAGATCATCGCGAACGGTACGGAGGAGCAGCGCGACCTCGCCGGCCTGCGGATGGCGACACTGCACTTCTCCGCGCCGGCGCGCGCCGGGCTGCTGCACGCCGACCCGCACCCCGGCAACTTCCGCCTCCTGGACGACGGCCGGCTCGGCGTCATCGACTTCGGCGCGGTGTCCCGGCTCCCCGACGGCCTGCCCGAGCCGATCGGCCGCCTCACCCGGCTCGCGCTGGCCGGCGACGCCGACGGCGTACTGTCCGGGCTGCGCGACGAGGGGTTCGTGCCGCGGTCGGTCGACGTCGACGCCCAGGCGATCCTCGACTACCTGCTCCCGGTACTCGAACCGATCGGCGTGGACGAGTTCCGGTTCACCCGCTCGTGGCTGCGCAGCGAGGCGACCCGGCTCGCGAACCCGCGCAGCGACGCGTACCAGCTGGGCAAGAAGCTGAACCTGCCGGCGTCGTACCTGATGATCTACCGGGTGACGCTCGGCTCGATCGGCGTACTCTGCCAGCTCAACGCGAAGGCTGGCTACCGCGGCGTACTCGAACGCTGGCTCCCCGGCTTCGCCGACTGAGCGCACCGGTCACCCGGGCCCGCCGCTGGCGCGGCCGGCGAGACGCAGCCGCCAGGCGTCGGCTCGGCGCGGGTCAGGAGGCGTCGAAGCCGACCTCGATGGCGCGGATCTCGCTGCGGGTGCAGTCGGTGCACAGCCAGGACTCACCGCGCCGGTCGCGCTGGCGGCACCAGCCGAGCCGTTCCCCGGCATCCGCGGCGGTACGCCCGCAGGTGTGGCAGGTGACCTCGTCGGTCCTGGACTCAACCTGGATGTTCATCGCACGTCCGGCGGCGGGTCGTTGGTCGGCACCGGCACCCCCGCGTCGGACACACCTCCGTCCGGCGACCCAGGCTACTCGCGCGCGCGTCTGTCGGGTGTCGGACAGCGGACATGGTGTCGCTCATCTCGCGGCGACGGTACCGGTGAGCCGGCCGCTCTCCCGCGCCGCGTCCCGGACCGCCCGTACGGCGTCGGCCGGTGCGGTGTCGGGGGCGAGCCGCAGCGCCTTCGGCAGGGCGTACACGGTGAAGCGGTAGTGGTGGGTGCCGGTGCCGGCCGGCGGACACGGCGGTGACCAGCCGGTACGCCCGGCGGAGTTGCGGCCGACCACCCCCGGCGGGGTACGACCGGCGTCGACGTGGCGCGTGTCCGGCGGGATGTCCGTCACCACCCAGTGCGTGTACGTCCCGCCCGGCGCGTCGGGATCGTCCACGACCAGCGCCAGCGCGGCGGTCCGGGTCGGCACGCCGGACCAGGACAGCGGCGGCGACCCGCCCGCGCCGCGGCACGTGTACCGGTCGGGAATGGCGGCGCCGCCGGCGAACGCGGTCGACCGCACCGAGAGGCCGGCCGGCGGCGTGCGTCCACCGCCACCGCATCCGGTCAGTACGGCGGTGGCGGCGAGGGCGACGGCGATCCACCGCACGGTGCGGACCGTACCACCGGCGTACCGGAAGATCTCGCGGGATCGCAGTAACAGCAACGGAAAGGGGCCGGCCCGCACCGCGACCTGATGTGGGTCGCGGCGCGGGCCGGCGGGAGGGTACGTGGCTCAGGTGCGAGCGTCGGGCTCGGCGTACCTGACACGTACCGGTGTCGGGTGGTCCGGCGGCGCCGGTCAGCTGCCCTTGCGCGCCCGGGCGGCCACACTCAGGGCCGGCCGGTACGGCAGGGAACGCCAACGCGGCGCCCGGCGCATTCGTGCCCGGGCCAGTACTTCGTGCAACGTATGCATCTCAACACTCCGGTTCGTCATCTCGTTCATCTCGGTACTTCCAGGGGTGGGCGGGCTGACCCGCGTCGGACGGGGGTTCAGGCCGCGGACGACCTGGCGACCTCACGCAGGACGGCGTCGGTACGGGCCGCTACCTGGGCCCGCGCGACGGCGTCACGCGCAAGGTCTTCCTTGCGGGGCCGGCCCCGCGGCCGCTTACGCGGCACGACGGCACCGTGCTCGAAGATCTCGCCGCCCCACACGCCCCACGGCTCGTGCCGCTCCAGCGCGCCGGCCAGGCACTCGACCCGCAGCGGGCAGTCGCCGCACAGCGACTTGGCCACTTCCAGGTCCGCCGGGGTGTCGGCGAACCACAGGTCGGCTTCGAAGCTCCGGCAGGGCAGGTCCACCCCGGTCTCGACGGTCGGGTCGAGGGGAGTCACCACCAGGCTCATCGCCCGGTCACCTCGTTTCACGCTCGTGGCTTGATCAACTTCTGGGGAAACAAAAAGGCCGCGGAACCCGGTGTGCGGGATCCGCGGCCTCGAGGTGAGCCGGTCGGCCTGGTCAGGCCTGACTTTCCGGTCTTCCTCGAGGTGGGATTCCGCGGGCGAGAACCTTGGCCGCCATGGCCAGGGTGGACGCCGCGCCTACACCGGTCCCCTGCTGCTGGTCGATGCCGGCGGCATCGACGGACTCGTGCATCTCCGTGGAGACACTGAGCCCCTGGGTACGGAACTGAGGTGCCACATAGATCGGCTCACCGATCGGGAAGGCGGCCATCCAGCCGCCGTTGATCGGTGCACCGACACCGCGCATGCGGCGAACGGGACTGCCGCTGTCGACTGCGGTGCTGGACCGCTCGACCCGCGGCTCGACCGGAACGGGGAACCCGGACACCGGCGCCGAGAACGCGGGCAGGTTGATCGACAGCGGCGTGCACGGTCGCTGATCGCGGCTGATCGTCTCCACTGTCGTCACCTCCTGACGGCGCTCGGGTCGCTGGCCATCTGGCTGCTCCCTCGGTCTGAATCCGAACTCCGCACCGGCTCTTACCCGCGGTCGAAAACCCGCGGAAACCGGCGCGTCACCCGGACCTTGGCAGGCTATGCCGTGATCCGGTCGGGTGGCAATCGAATTTACGGAAGACGTTGCGGAAGTCTCTCCGAACCTCCGGTCGACCACCCCGGTGTCGCCGTGACCAGCGACAACGGCAACCCTACGCCGCAAGGTCAAGACCGCGTCAGCCGGTCGTCACATCCGGCGTCTCGTCCGGCTTGGCGCCGTCGATGAGCGCCAGTACGGACTTCCCGTACAGGCCGAGCTTGCGGGCGCCGATCCCGGGGATCTCGACGAGCCGTTCCGCGGAGTCGGGCCGGCGCTCGGCGAGGGCGGCCAGCGTCGCGTCCGTGAACACCACGTACGCGGGGACCTTCTGCTCGCCGGCGACGCGCCCGCGCCACGTACGGAGGCGCTCGTAGAGTTCCTCGTCGATGTCGGAGGGGCACTCGGCGCAGCGGCCCAGCTTGCGGTCCGCGGCGGCGGTCAGCGTGGCGCCGCAGACCCGGCACGACAGCACCGTCGTACGCCGGCGGCGGGGTGCGGCGGGCTCGGCGGAGCGCGCGGGTGTGCCGGTGGTACCGGTCGCGCCGCGGCCAGGGGTGGGCAGGAAGCGGGACGGCCGCCGCGGGCGTCCACCCGGTGAGCGCGCCTCCGGCCAGGACAGCCAGAGCTGTTCGCGCGCGCGGGTGATCCCGACGTACAGCAGGCGGCGCTCCTCCTCGACCTGCTCGTCGGTCCGGGCGAACGTGACGGGCAGGTTGCCCTCCACCAGCCCGACCAGGAACACCACGTCCCACTCCAGGCCCTTGGCGGAGTGCAGCGACGCGAGGGTCACCCCCTCCACCGTCGGTACGTGCTGGGCGGCGGCGCGGCGCACCAGCTCGCCGTGGAAGTCCAGCAGGGCGTCCGCCGCGGTCGGCTCGCCGCCGTCGTCCTCGCGCGGCGCGGGCGTGTGGTCGCGGGCCAGCCGGACCAGCGCGGCCAGCGCCTCCCACCGCTCCCGTTGCGCCCCGCCGGCCGGCGGCGAGTCGGGTGCCCAGCCGGTCGCGGCGAGCGCCTCGGCGACCGCGGTCGGCAGCGGCGTATCGGGTTCGACGGCACGGGACGCGGAGCGGATGGCGACCATCGCCTGGCGTACCTCGGGGCGTTCGAAGAACCGGGCTGCACCCTGCACCGTGTACGGGACGGCGGCGTCGGCCAGCGCCTCCTCGTACGCGGCGGACTGGGCGTTGGTGCGGAACAGGACGGCGATCTCGCGGGGCGGCACCCCGGCGGCGACGAGCTCGGCGCAACGGGTGGCGACCGCCGCGGCCTCGGCCGGCTCGTCCGGGAACGCGCGGACCGTCGGCGCCGGCCCCGCCGGACGCTGCCCCGTGAGTTCGAGCCGGAGCTTCGCCTGCGCGCCGCGGGCCCGCGCGATGACCTGGTTGGCCAGCCCCACCACCTGCGGCGTCGAGCGGTAGTCGCGGACCAGCCGCACCACCACGGCCCCCGGGTACCGCCGGGGGAAGCCGATCAGGTGGTCGGCGGACGCGCCGGTGAACGAGTAGATCGTCTGGCTGGCGTCGCCGACCACGGTCAGGTCGTCGCGGCCGCCGAGCCACGCCGCCAGCAACCGCTGCTGCACCGGGTTCACGTCCTGGTACTCGTCGACCACGAAGTGCCGGTACTGCGAGCGGACCTGCTCGGCCACGTCCGGGTGCTCCTCGATCGCCCACACCGCCGAGCGCAGCAGGTCCTCGAAGTCGATCGTGCCGGCGGCGCGCTTGAGCCGCTCGTACTCCTGGTAGACGAGGACCATGTCCTCCGGGCTGACGGGGATCTCCCGGCCGGCGCGGGCCGCGGCCGCCGGGTACGCCTCCGGCTCGACCAGGCTCGCCTTGGCCCACTCGATCTCGCCGGCCAGGTCGCGACCGAGGGTCTTGTCCGGGTGCAGCCGGGCGCGGGCGGCGGCCAGCCCGACCAGCCGGCCCTTGCTGCTCATCACCTCGGGCAGCTCCCGCCCGCCGAGCAGCCGCGGCGCGAAGAACCGGAGCTGGCGCAGCGCCGCCGCGTGGAACGTGCGCGCCTGTACGCCGCCGGCACCGAGCGCGCGGAGCCGGTCGCGCATCTCGCCGGCGGCCCGCGCCGTGAACGTCACCGCGAGTACGTGCTGGGGCTTGACCTGCCCGCCGAGCACCCGGTACGCGATGCGGTGGGTGATCGCGCGGGTCTTGCCCGTGCCGGCACCGGCGAGGATGCAGACCGGTCCGGCGGGCGCGGTCACCGCCGCGCGCTGCTCCGCGTCCAGTCCGTGCAGCGCCTTCGACGGGTCGCCGCCGTCACCCTCCGGCACGTCCGCGCCTCCCCCTCTGAGGTGTCTGCCACAACGGGATGTTCCCCGGCTGGTACGACGTTATCTCCAACAGGCGCCCATCCCCGGCGCGACGGCGACCCTTCGAGGAGGCTCCCCCGATGAGCGGTACGGACCAGTCCGTCACGATGTACTCCACCCCCTGGTGTGGCTACTGCCGCCGGCTCAAGGCGCAGTTCGACCGCGAGAACATCGCGTACACCGTGGTGGACATCGAGCAGGATCCGAAGGCCGCGGAGTACGTGATGAGCGTCAACGGCGGCAACCAGACGGTTCCGACGATCGAGTTCGCGGACGGTTCGGCGCTCACCAACCCGAGCATCGTGCAGGTGCGGGAGAAGCTCGGCTCGCTCGCCGCCTGACCGACCATCGCGTACGCCCCCGGCCGAGTGCCGGGGGCGTCGCCGTGTCACCCGACCGGGGCGTCGGCCTCCTTCTCCGCGGTGACCTCCGACAGCGGCCGCATCGTACGGATGCCCCTGGCGGT
This sequence comes from Actinocatenispora rupis, assembly GCF_016861975.1. Taxonomy (GTDB): domain Bacteria; phylum Actinomycetota; class Actinomycetes; order Mycobacteriales; family Micromonosporaceae; genus Actinocatenispora; species Actinocatenispora rupis. The sequence continues at coordinate 43,276 of NZ_BOMB01000040.1, forward strand.
CAGGGCGACCACCGCGCCGACCGCGTACGCGGCGGTGAAGCCGAGGACCATCCCGGTCGCGCCGAGCTGCCGTACGAGCAGGCCGGCGGCGAGCGGCGCAAGCGCGGTCAGGCTCAGCACGGCGGTCATCAGCGCGCCGTTGACCCGCCCCAGCAGCCGGTCCGGCGTCACCGCGGCGAGGTACCCGAACAGCGTGGCGTTCGTGGCGGGCGAGACCAGTACCAGCACCGCCAGCGGTACGCCCGCGGCCGGGCTGGACGACAGCGGCAGGATCGCCGCCAGCAGCGGCATCCCGGCCAGGCAGAGGGTGTAGATCAGGATCGTGCCGCGGACCTTGCGGATCAGCGTGCCGGCGAGTATCGAGCCGATCAGCGCGCCGACCCCGATGGCGGTCTCGACCAGGCCGATCAGCGGCGGCGGCGTGCCGTTGCGCTGGAGCAGCAGGATCAGCCCGAAGATCGTGCCGTTGATGGCGAAGTTGATCCACGCGCCGATCATCAGCGTCGCCCGCAGGAACGAGTCGGTGAACAGGAACCGCAGCCCCTCCAACAGGTCCGACAGCGGCGACGTGGTCGGCTTCCCGGCCGCGCCCTGCTGGAACGGGCGGCGGATCGCGAGCAGCCCGGCCAGCGACAGCGCGTAGCTCACCGCGTCGGCAAGGAACGGCACCGCGCGGCCGGCCGCGTACAGCAGGCCGCCGAGGGGGCCGCCGGCCAGGCTGACCGCGGCGTTGCGGGCCTCGTTGCGGGCGACGGCGGCCGACACCTGCGCCAGCGGTACGAGGTTGCGCAGGGCGGCCGGCTCGGCGCTCTGGAACGCGGCGCTGCACGCCGCCTCCACGACGGCGACGGCCACGATCAGCGGCAGCGACGCGTGCCCGGACAGTACGGCGGCGCCGAGTACGACGAACGCGACCAGCCGTACGACGTCGCAGCCGATCATCAGGCGACGCCGGTTCACCCGGTCGACGAGGACACCGGCCGGCAGCTGCAGCGCGGTGCGTACGACGAGGGCCGTGGTGCCGACCGCGCCCGCCGCCACCGCCGACCCGGTCAGCGCCAGGATCAGCAGCGGGTACGCCAGCGACGTGATCGCGCTGCCGGTGTCGGACAGCGTCTGGCTGGCCCAGAGCAGGGTGAAGTCGCGGTTGCGCCACAGGCTGGGCGCGCTCACGGTCTGTCCTCCGACCAGGGCCGGGCCGGGATCCCCCACGCCACGAACCGGACCGGGCGCGCGCCGTCCGGCCGGGTCGACGGGTCGGTGAAGCGCTCGCCGCCGCGTACCCGGCGGGTGATCAGCGCGACGATCTCGTCGCTCAGCTCGCGCAGTTCCTCGGGCGTGACCCAGAGGAACGACTGGTCGAAGAAGGCCGCGTCGTACCAGTCCTGCGGCTCGGACTCCTTGCGCCGCTGGTACGCGGTGTGCTCGTCGAACTCGCGCTGGTAGGTCTGGTCGGCCATCGTCTCCCGGGCGGCCGCCACCTCGCCCTCGGCGCGCTCGCCCCAACTGCGCTGTTCCAGTACGGGTTTCCAGGGGCGCTGCCGGCCCGTACCGCCGCCGGCCTCCTCGACGTAGCCGTACTTCTGGAGCTGCCGGAGGTGCCACGAGCAGTTGGCGGGGCTCTCCCCGACGCGCTCGGACAGCTGGCTCGCGGTGAGCGCGCCGTCCAGGAACAGTTCCTCCAGGATCCGCACCCGCAGCGGGTGGGCGATCGCCCGCAGCTCGCGCGGATCGCGCAGGTACCGGTGCGGAAGCGCGCCGCCGCGGTCCCCCGACTCGTCCTCGGCCATGCGTGGAAACTACTCTTTCGAAAGAGACCCTTCAACCCCTTCCTCGTACCGCCGGAGGGTGTCGAGGAACGTCCGGCGTTCGGCCGGGCTGAGCGGGCGCAGCGCGTGCCGCCAGGCCGTGGCGCCGACCGCGAGCCAGTCGTCGATCGCGGCACGGTGCCGGGCGGCGATGCTGACGATGATGCGGCGGCGGTCCGCCGTGTCCTCGCGGCGGTCGAGGATGCCCTGCCGGTTCAGGTCGCCGACCATCAGGCTCACCGTTGCCGGCGCGACCTCCAGCCGCTTCGCCAGTTCGCTGACGGGCATCTCGCCGTCGAGCAGCAGCAGCGACAGCAGCGTCAGGTGCCGCGGCGCGAGCGTGAACGACGCCAGCGCGGCCGGTACCCGGATCCGCTTGGCCCGGCCGACCAGTCGCGGCATCAGCAGCAGCATCTCGCGTACGCCGTCGTCGACGCTCACGCCGTTCCGAGTTGACATGGCTCTCTCCGCAAACTAGCTTTGCTTGCAAATACATTTGCTTCTCAAGGTGTTTCCACACTAGGCGTGTCTGCACACGTTCGGTCGAGCGAGCCGGAGTCCGTTCGTTGTCTCGCTAGCCGCGAACGGGCTCGGTGCAGCCGGCCTGCAACCCCGGACCGGTGTCCCACCAAGGGATTCCGGCCCGCGGAGGGCGCGCGACGTGGGCGACGGCAAGGAGGCGGGATGGCCGACGCGGCCGAGTTCAACCGCGGCGTGATCGCGGAGTTCCGGGCGAACGGGGGGCGCGTCGGCGGCATGTTCGCCGGCGCCGACCTGCTGCTGCTCACCACCACCGGCGCCCGCACCGGGCGTACGGTCACCAGCCCCGTCGGGTACCTCGCGGACGGCCCGCGGCTGCTCGCGTTCGCCTCCAACGCCGGCGGCGACACGCATCCAGGCTGGTACCACAACCTGCTCGCGCAGCCGGAGGTCACCGTCGAGGTAGGCACCGAGCGGTACCCGGCGGTCGCCGTACCGTTGCGCGGGGCCGAACGCGACCGGTGGTACGCGGCGCAGGGCGAGCGGATCCCGGCGTACGCGGAGTATCAGCGGCGCACGGCGCGGCGGATCCCGGTCGTCGCGCTCTACCGGGTCGACAGCGAGCGGGGCCGCGCCGTCGCCCTCCACCTGGTACGCGTGCACGCGGCGCTGCGTGCCCAGCTCGCCGCGGCCGTCGACGGCGGCGCACCGGTGGACGAGCTGGCGGCGCACTGCCTGTCGTTCTGCGGCGCGCTCGGCGAACACCACGGCGCCGAGGACGCGACGTTTCCCCGGCTCGCCGCCGCGATCGACGGCCTCGCCCCCGTACTCGACACGCTGCGTGCCGAGCACCGCGAGGTGGCCGCCGCCCTCGCCGACGTACGGAAGCTCGCGGCGGGCGGGGACGCGGCGGCGGCGCTCGCGCGTACCGCGGGACTCGGGGTGGAACTCGACGAGCACTTCGGCCGGGAGGAGCGGGAACTGTTCCCGCGCCTCACTTCCCTGCCAGCCAACTGGTGATCAGGAAGTACGCCACGGAGGTCTGGAACGGCAGCGCCGGGCCGGCCGGCGTGCCGAAGTCGGCGCGGCGGAACCAGCGGGCGTCCTCGATCTCCACGCCGTCCACGGTGACCGGGTCGGCCGGATCCCCGAACGCCGTGTACGCCAGCATCAGCGAGCGCGGGAACGGCCACGGTTGGCTTGTCACGTAACGGATGTCGCGGACGGCGAGGCCGACCTCCTCGGCCACCTCGCGGGCCACCGCCGCCTCCACCGACTCGCCCGGCTCGACGTACCCGGCGAGGCACGAGTACCGGTTGGCGGGCCACTCGGGCTTGTGCGCGAGCAGGCAACGCCCCTCCGGCCCCGGTACGCCGTCGTGCACCAGCGCGATCATCGCCGGATCGGTGCGCGGCCACAGGGTGCGACCGGTACCGGCGACGCGGGTCCAGCCGGCCTCCGCGGTCACCGTCGGCTCCCCCGTACGCGGGTGGAAACGGCTGTCGGTGTGCCAGTTCGCCAGCGCGACGGCGGTCGTGAACAGGTCCACGTCCGCCTCGGTGAGCAGGTGCCCGGTCGTACGCAGGGAGACGGCGCGGGTGTCCGGCAGCTCCGGAAGCGGTGCGGCGACGGCGAACCAGGGCGTCTCGTCGACGTCCACGCCGAGGAACAGCCGGTCACCGTCCGGCGCCGCCGCCCCGTCCAGGTACGCCAGGCGCGGCGGGTCGCCCAGCACCAGCGCCCGGTCGCCCTCGACGACCAGCACCCGGCCGCGCTCCCACGCCTCCGCCAGCCAGACCTGGTCCGTACGCCGGTGGCCCGCGCGGTCGACCGCCCCGTGGTACAGCCGGGTGGTCACCTCGGTCGTCCCGCACGACATGTGTGTTCCCCCTGTTCCGCGGGTCGGGCCCGCCCCGTCCGGCTCAACGAGACGGACCCGCCCACGTCACTCTCCGTGCCCGTTCTCGGCCCGTGTCACCGGGAAAAGACGGGTCAGCGACGGCTCGATCACCGATGCGTCACCGAGCACCACGGTGGCCGCGTTCGCCGGGGCGAAATAGCGCTCCGCGACCTCGGTGACCGCTTCGACACTGGCGGCGGCCATCCGCTCGGCGTGCCCGGTCAGCCAGTCCAGCCGCAGCCCCGATCCGGACAGCGAGGACATCAGCCCGGCGAGGCCGGACTGGGTCGCCAGGCTGAGCTGCAACGTGCCCACCCCGTACTGCCGGGCCTGCTCCAGCTCGTCCACGCCGACCGGCGTGGACACCAGCCGCCCCAGCTCGTACCAGGTCTCGACGAGGGCCGGTGCGGTCACCTCGGTCGCCACGTCGGCGGACACCACGACCGACGAACCCGCCGCCGAGTGCTCGATCGACGACCGCGGCGAGTACGTGTAGCCCTTGGCCTCGCGGATGTTCTCCACCAGCCGGGACGAGAAGTAGCCGCCGTAGATGAGGTTCGCGAGCTGGAGCGCGGAGTGGTCCGGGTGCGTGCGGCCGACCGCGCCGAGCCCGATCCGCAGCGACGACTGCACCGAACCGGGCCGGTCGGCGAGCGTCACCGGGCCGGGCTCGATCCCCGGTACGGCCGGCAGTTCGACGCTCTTGCCGCCGCCGTTCCAGGTGGACAGCGCGGCCTCGGCGGCGTCCAGCGCCTTCGCCGGCGGTACGTCACCGACGATGACCAGGATCGCGCCGGCCGGGTGCACCCGCTCGGCGTGCAGCGACCGCAACGCGGCCGGCCGTACGGCGGCGAGCTGCTCCGGCTCGGCGGTCTGCCGCGCGTACGGGTGGCGGCCGTACATCCGGTGGTTGAGCGCCGCGCGCGCCAGGTACGCCGGCTGGGTCTTGGCCACCCGGACCTGGTCGGCGAGCCGGTCCCGCTCCGCCGCGACCTCACCCGACGGGTACGTCGCGTCGGAGAGCACCAGGCCGAGCAGGTCCAGCAGCCGGCCCAGGCCGGACGACAGCGCGTTCCCGCCCAGCAGCAACCGGTCCGGGTCGACCGCCGCGGTCAGGCCGCCGCCGATCCGCTGCAGCTCGGTGGACAGCTCCACATTGGACAGTTCGGACGTGCCGGACAGCATGGTCTCGGCCAGCACCATCCCGCGCGCCACGTTCGTCCGGGCGAACGGCACGCGCAACCGCACCTCGACCAGCGGTACGGCCGGGCGACGCGCGGCGATCACGGTCAACCCGTTGGCCAGCGTGCGCTCGGCGGTCTTCGGCAGCTTCAGCTTCCGCGCCGCCGCGAGCGCCGGTACCTCCCGCAGCGTCATGCCGCACTCCCATCGATCCGTGCCCCGCCACCGACCTGCCGCAGCCTCCGGTCCGCGCTCACGACGCGCCTCCCGGAACGACCTCGACGGTAGCGCGCCGGGACGGGCGCAGGCTGGCGGCAGCCGCCACGATGGACTCCTCGCTGACCTCGCCGATCAGGCGGGGCAGATCGTTGGTGAGCGCGGCGTCCCCGCGCTGCTGGGCGATGGTGCCCATGCGCAGCGCGCGGCCGAGCACCGGGTCGAGGTCACGCAACAGCTGCGCGACGATGCGGGCCTTGATGCCGTCCAACTCCCCCGGTACGAGACCGCCGGTGGCGAGCCGGTCCAGCTCCTCGTCGACGGTGCCGAGTACGGCGTCGACGGAGCCGCCGGGCGGCAGGTGCGCCGACAGCAGCATCGCGGTGGGGTCGCGCACCTCGAACGGTTCGCCCATGAACCCCACGTACCCGCCGATGCCGGTGACCGCGCGGTCCTTCAGCACCAGCCGCTCCACCAACCGGGACGAGTCGCCGTCGGTCAGCACCTCGGCGAGCACGACATACGGCAGGTACGCGGCGAAGTCGCCGATCGGGTCGGGAACCCGCCAGGCGGAGGCGAACGCGGCCAGCGGCGCCCGTTCGTCCACATAGGAGTCACGGCGCTCGGCGGTCAGGTCCGGCTCGGCGAAGCTCGGCCGCACCGGGGCCGGCCGCGCCGGTACGTCACCGAAGTGCTGCTCCACCAACGCCTGCGCGTCGGCCACGTCGAAGTCGCCGGCCAGCGCGAGCGTCGCGTTGCTCGCCGCGTAGTACGTGGTGAAGAAGTCCTCGGCGTCGGCGACGGTCGCGGCGTTCAGGTCGACGAACGAGCCGTACCCGTCGTGCGCGTTGGGGAACGTGTCGAACATGACCGGCGGCAGCCGCAGCCACGGAAACCCGCCGTACGGCCGGTTCAGCACGTTGACCCGGATCTCCTCGGAGACCACGTCGATCTGGTTGCGCAGGTTCTCCTCGGTGATCTTCGGCCGGCGCATCCGGTCGGCTTCGAGGAACAGCGCGCGCTCCAGCGCGTTCGACGGGAGGAACTGGTAGTAGTCCGTGTAGTCGAGGTGGGTCGAGCCGTTGAAGGTGCCGCCGGACCCCTGCACGTACCGGAAGTGGGCGAGCTTCTCCAGGTTCTCCGAGCCCTGGAACATCAGATGCTCGAACAGGTGGGCGAACCCGGTCCGGCCCTCCGGCTCCGACCTGATGCCGACGTCGTAGATCACCGCGACGGCGACCACCGGCGCGCTCCGGTCGGGCGCCAGGACGACCCGCAGGCCGTTGGCGAGCTGGTACTGCTCCACCGGGTACTTGGTGGTCGGGATCCGCACGCGGCGGTTGCTGAGACTGCTTCGAGCGGGCACCTTGCGACCCTATCCGCAGAAACCCGCCAACCGCACGAGGCCCCACGGATCGGACCGGACCCGACGCCTATCCTTGGGGATCCGTCCGAGGAGGTGTCCGACCACCATGCCGGTACTCGTGCCAGTCGAGTCGCTGTTCATCCTGGACGGGCTGGTCTCCTGCGGCAGCTGCCACGGCCCGATGGCCCCCGTGTGCGGCACGCCGGTGCCGCCCGTGGTGCGCGACCGGCACTACTCCTGCCGGGCCGGCTGCGAGCGTTTCACCGTCGACGCCGACCACGCCGAGCGGTACGCGTTGGACGGGGCGCTGCGGCGACTGTCCACATCGGACGACGCGCCGTACATCCCGGGGTGGACTCCCCCGTCGTACGACGACGGCCGCAAGCACGTGGCGCGCCGGTGGAACGCCGCGTCCGCCGGGGAGCAGCGCGACGTGCTGCGCCACCTGATCCGGGCCGTCGTGGTCGGCACCGAGACCGGCACCGCCGCCGCCGAGGTACCGCTGTCGGTCGCGTTCCACCGCCGCGCCGACTGACCGCGTCAGGACCGGCGGATCGAGTTGATCGCGTCCTTCACGACCCAGTCGTACTGCTTGTGCGTGCCGGGAATCGACACGTACAGCACGGCGGCGGTCGGCTTGCCGACGTCCAGGGTGACCACGCCGACCAGCTCGTTGTCGGCCTTCAGCCCGTCCTTGCTGTCGTCGAAGTGCAGCCGGAAGATCGACACCCACGCGTTCAGGCCGCCGATCGTGGTCAGCTTGTCCTCGATCTTGTCCATGTGGTTCGGCTGCGGATAGTACGACTCGCGCACGTCCGCGACGATCTGCTGCCCCACGCACTTGAGGTCGAGGATCGTGCCGTCGTTCACGGTGGCCGGTACCGACCCGGACAGCACGGACGCCAGGTACTGCCCCTTCGAGTACTGCTCGGTCACGAACGCCTGGCCGACCCGGTAGTGCACCTTCAGCTGGCCGCCCACCCAGTCCTCGTGCCACGGCTGGAACGGCGACGAGAACTGCTTGTACGAGATGCCCGCCGTCCGGTCCGACGTGCGCGGGCCGGGCGGCGCGGGCGGACCCTCCTTGTACCCGGGGTTCGCGGTGGCGGTCGGCGGCGGACACGCCTGCGCGAGCGGCGGACCGGTCTGCTTCTGCGTGTGGACCCCGAACGGCAGCCCGCCCCCGCCGCCGAACGAGCCGGTGATCGCCATGGCCAGCACGACGATCAGGCCGACCCCGAGTACGGTGCCGGCCGCGCCGAGGAACCAGCCGAGCCGTAGCCCGCGCGGCTTGTCGGTCGTCCCGCCCGGGGTGCCGCCGCCGAGGGCGACCGGGTCACGCCGCTGCCACCAGTGGCGCTGCGCGTCGGGCGGCGGCGGGGCCGACACCTCGTGTGCCGCGGTGACCAGCCCGGACTCGGCGCGCGGGTGCGCCGGGTGGGCGGCCCGCACGATCGGCGTACTTCCGGGCACGTCGCGGGCCGGCGGCGGTACGACGACGAAGTCGGTCGTCTCGCCGGCCTGCCGGGACCACACGGCGTCGCGGTCGCTCTGGTCGGTCATCTCCCGCGCTCTCTTCGGGTACGCGCCGGGGCCGTGCACCGCACGCCCGGCGGGCGGCTCGCGGCCCTGCCCGACAACGGTAGCGGGCGACGCTGTGGGCGCCGGGTGTGGCCGGCGGCGGAGCGGGGATCGTGATGCTGCGTCGTACCACCGTCACCGGCGGTCAGGATGTCGGCGCTGGTCGGCGGGCGTCGGCTGCCGGGGCGAGTGCAGCTCGATCACCGTACTGGTCTCGGGGTGCCGCGCGGACTGGCTGGGGTGCCACGGCGCGAGCGAGACGGCCGCGGCCATCGCGACTCCCGCCGCCGCGATCGCGCAGACGACGAGCAGTTCGGTACGGCCGGTCGTGCCGATACCGGCGGCCATGGTGTGTCCTTCCCCGTGGTGCCTGGACGCGGGGCCATCGCGGCGGCCCCGCGGCGGAGGAGCCAGAGCCTCCGAGGAGCCAGAGCCTCCGCCGTTGTCGTTGCTGTGCGTGAGCGTCGCACGGATTCCGGATCCCGTCAGCCCCGCGGCCGGCTCTTCACCGAAGTTCCGTCAAGAATTCGACAGAAACTTCAGGTGGTACCGGCTCAGCTGCCTGCGGCGGCACCGGCCGAGGCCGCCGCGGCCCGGTCGGACTGGATCGCCTTGCGTACGGCGGTCGCCACCGGATCGACACTCTCCGCAAGCATCTCGATACGTTTCTTGTACGAGCGGCGCTCCGACCCGCTCAGCACCGTACGCAGCTCGGCCGCCGCGGCGAGCGCCACCGCCGCCGCGTCCCGGGCCTCGACCCGGTCCACCGGCCGGTCCCCGCGCAGCGCCTGCCCCACCCCGTCCACGTACGCCCGGTACGTGCGCGGGTCGGTGACGGTCAGCCGCTCGGACGGGAAGATGCCGAGCACCCGGCGCGTCTCGACGGTGAGGAAACCGTTGTCCACCAAGCGGTCCCGTACCCGGGGGCGGGCCTGGCGGGCCTGCCGACGCACCCAGTGCCGCCAGTCGCGGGGCCGGCCCGACGCGGCGATCTCGGCCAGCACGTCCGCGGCGAACGGGTCGGAATCGGCGACCAGACCGGTCGGTACGGCCTTGCGCTGCTCGTCCCGCAGCGCGCCGGCCAGCAACAGGTCGGCGAGCGCGGCACCGCGCAGCAGGTACCCGATCCGGTCGCGGGCGACCAGGCGTTCCTTGGCGGGATCCAGTGCCAGCAGGTACATCCGGGACGGCAGGTCGTCGGGAAGCCGCACGGCTCACTCCTCGTCGTCGGTACTGTCATCGTCCTGTGTGGACGGTCGGCCGGGGCGGCGGATCCGCCCCACGTCCTTCGGCAGCCGGCCGGCGTCGGCCAGCGCGCGCCGCAGCAGGAACTCGATCTGCGCGTTGGTACTGCGCAGTTCCGCGCCGGCCCACCGCGCCAGCGCGTCGTGCACGGCCGGATCGAGCCGGAGCAGGATCTTCTTGCGTTCAGTCGCCATACGCGATCGTCCTTACGCCGCAACGGTTCCCGCACCGTCCACCATGGACGGTGCGGGAGCCGGCCCTACTGGTACAGCGATCCGGTGTTGACGATCGGCTGGGTGCCCCGCTCGCCGCAGAGCACCACCAGCAGGTTGCTGACCATGGTGGCCTTGCGCTCCTCGTCCAGCTCGACCACGTCGCGCTCGGTCAGCCGGTCCAGCGCCAGCTCGACCATGCCGACCGCGCCCTCGACGATCCGCTGCCGGGCGGCGACCACCGCACCGGCCTGCTGGCGCTGGAGCATGACCTGGGCGATCTCCGGCGCGTACGACAACCGGGTGATGCGGGACTCGATCACCTTGACGCCGGCCGACGCGACCCGGGCGCCGATCTCGTCGGACATCTTCGCGGTGATCTCGTCGGCGTTGTCCCGCAACGACAGCGACCCGTTCTCGTGCGAGTCGTACGGGTAGGCGCCGGCGACGTGCCGCACCGCGGTCTCCGCCTGGATCGACACGAACGCGCGGAAGTCGTCCACCTCGAACACCGCCTTGGCGGTGTCCTCGACCTGCCACACGACGACCGCGGCCATCTCGATCGGGTTGCCGTCCGCGTCGTTCACCTTGACCGTGTCGGTCTCCAGGTTGCGGATCCGCGTGGAGATCTTGTGCCGCTTGGTGAACGGGTTGACCCAGCGCAGGCCGCTGGTCCGGATGGTCCCGGTGTACCGCCCCAGCAACTGCACGACGCGCGCCTCGCCGGGGGCCACCGAGTTCAGCCCGCCGCCGAGAATGGCGCCGGCGACGATCGCGACGACGCCGACCGGGACCAGAGCGCCGGCGCGGTCGGCGGACGCGCCGGCCACGATCACCACGACGCCGAGCACGATCAGTACGAGCACAAGGGCCAGCATCGGCAGGCCGGCGGCGCCGCGCGCGGGCCGCTCGGACACCTGCGCCGCGGGCATGTCCACCTGGACGGACTCACCGGGCCGGGGGGTACTCATCTGCCACTCCCTCTCTTCCGCCGCCTCGCCGGGCGGCTATCCAGAGCCTAGCAAAGTGATATCACTTTTTACCAGCCCTGGCGCTTCTTACTCAGGCGACGTATAAATTACTCATGCAGGTAACGAAGGCGGCGGAGGGCCGGAGCGTGGCGGCCACCGCGCGGCGGGCGCAGATCGTCGCCGCCGCGACCGAGGTGATCGCCGAGGCGGGCTACCGGCAGGCGTCGTTCGCGCGCATCGCCAAGCACGCCGGGCTCAGCAGCACCCGGCTGATCTCGTACCACTTCGCCGACAAGGGCGAGCTGATCCGCGAGGTCGCGGGGACCGTGTTCGAGAGCATCGGGCGGTTCATGCACGAGCGGATGGCCGGACACGAGAGCGCGCGCGAGCTGCTGGAGGCGTACATCCGGGGGGTCGTGGGGTTCACGGCGACGCACCGGGCGCAGATGGCCGCGCTGACCCAGATCTTCCTGAACGGTGGGCTCGACTTCGACGCCGACGACGGTGCGGCCGCCAGCTCGCACGTGGAGGAGATCCTGCGGCACGGGCAGCGGACCGGCGAGTTCCGGGACTTCGACCCGCGCGTCGTCGGTACGAGCGTCCAGCGGTCCGTGGAGGGGCTGCCGTTCCTGCTGGCCGCCGACCCCGACGTCGACACCGGGGCGTACGCGGACGAGCTGGTGACCATGTTCGATCTCGCCACCCGGGCCGCGTCGTGAGGATCCGGCCGCTCACCGTCGTCGACTTCGTCGTCCCGACCGCGGCGTACTACGTGCTGCGGTTCGCCGGGGTGCACGAGCCGGTCGCGCTGGTGGCCGGCGCGGTGCTGTCGGTCGTGAGCGGGGTCGGCCAGCTGGTGTGGCGGCGGAAGATCGCGGCGATGCCGGTCTTCTGGCTCGTGGTGATGCTGGCCAGCCTGGCGGTCTCGCTGCTCGTCGGGAGTCCCCGCTTCCTGCTCGCCCGCGACGCGATCGGGGTGGCCGCGGGCGGTGTCGCGTTCCTGCTGTCGCTGCGGTTCCGGCGACCGGTGACGTTCACGCTGTGCCGGCCGTTGCTGGAGAAGCGGTTCGGCACCTCGGCCGACTGGGACGACGCGTGGCGGCTCGCGCCGCGGTTCCGGCGGCTGTGGCGGGTCAACACGGTGATCTGGGGCGTCGCGCTGCTCGCCGACGCCGTACTGCGCGTCGCGATGGCGTACGCGCTGCCGATCGACGTGGCGCCGGGCGCGAACACCGTGCAGTACGTGGTGTTCACGGTGCTGATGATGGCGGTCACGAACGTGCACCTGACACTCGCCGGCCTGTGGCGGGTGCTGCACACCCTTCCGCGCACCACCGCACTCTCCGGAGGTACCGCATGACCAGACGCCTGCTCGCCGTACTCGGTGCCGCGCTCACGGCCACGTTGCTGTGGGTTCTCGCGGTGCCGGTGGCCGGCGTAACCCTGACTGTCCATAGTGGAGGGTCGACGCTGACCGTCGGGCCGGCCGCCGTCGTGGTGGTGCCGCTGCTCGCCGGGCTCGCCGCGCTCGGCCTGCGCGTCCTGCTCGAACGGCACCGCGTCGCCTGGCTCGTCGCCGCCCTCGCCGTACTCGCGGTCTCGCTGCTCGGTCCGCTCGGCGCCACGAGTACGGGTGCGGCGGCGGTGCTCGCGGCGATGCACCTGGCCACCGCCGCGGTCCTGCTCCCCAACCTCTGGGTACGCCGGCGCCCCGTGGCGCCCGTGCCCGCCTGACGCCACGCGGTATTTCGGGTGCGCGGGCCGTACGGTGCGGCGATGCTGACCTGATGCGCACCGTGCCGCCCGCCGGACTCACCGTCCGGCCGCTGCGGGCCGACGACGCCGCCGCCGTCGTCGCCCTCACCAACGCCTGCGAACTCGCCGACCTCGGCGAGACGCTGGCCGAGTTCGACGACGTCGTCGCCGACTGGCACCGGCCCAGCTTCGACCTCGCCACCGACTCGGTCGGCGTGTTCGACGGCCCCGACCTCGTCGGGTACGCGGAGGTGTACCGGGCGCGCCGCGCCGAAGCGTACGTGCGGCCGGAACGGCGCGGCGCGGGCATCGGTACCTGGCTCGCCGGGTGGACGCGGGAGCAGGCGCGCGCCGCCGGCGGCCGGCTCGTCGGGCAGACCCTGCCGGCGGGGAACACCGGCGCGGTCGGCATGTTCACCGCGCTGGGGTACACGCCGCGGTGGACGACGTGGGTGCTGGCGCTGCCGCGGGACGCCGAGCCGCCGACCGCGCCGCCGCCGCCCGGCGTCACGATCCGGGAGTACGAGGACGGCGACGGGGCCGCGGCGTACCGGACGATCGAGGACGCGTTCGGCGAGTGGCCGGACCGGGAGCCGACGACGTACGGGGACTGGGCGGCGGGGGTGCTGGAACGTACCGGGTTCGCGCCGTGGCAGGTGCAGCTCGCGGTCGCGGACGGCGTGGTCGTGGGCGCCTGTCACGTGATCGTGTCCGGGGACGGCGTCGGCTGGGTCAACCAGCTCGCCGTACGGAGGGACCACCGGGGCCGGGGCATCGCGCGGGCGCTGCTGGCCGCCGCGTTCGCCGCGACCCGCGCGCAGGGCGCGAGCGGCGCCGAACTGTCGACCGACTCGCGTACCGGTGCGCTCGACCTCTACCTGCATCTGGGCATGCGCGTCCGGCAGACGTTCACGCACTACGCCGTCGAGCTGTGATCCCTTGCGCCACAAGGGATCCCGGGCTTACGGAGCGTCCGCGACCGTGGTGCGTACGTCATGGTCGGCGAGGTCGCGCAGGGCGGCCTCGTCGGCACCCGCGTCGGTGACGACCCGTTCGAAGTCGGCCAGCTCACCGACCCGGTGCAGCGCCGTACGCCCGAGCTTGGTGTGGTCGACGAGGAGTACGCGCCGGGCGGTGACGGTCAGCAGGGCGCGCTTGGTGGTGACGATCTCCTGCTCCTGGTGGTACACGCCGCCGTCGCTGACCCCGGCGAACGAGTAGAAGCCGAGGTCGGCGCGGAGCGCGCGGGCCGACTCCACGCACGGCGACCCGACGAACGAGTCGTGCAGCTCGTTGTACTCCCCGCCCAGCGCGATCAGCCGGATGTTCTTGCGCCCCATCATGAGTTGGACGATCGGCGCGAAGTTCGTGACGACGGTCAGCGGGTCGATGTCGACCGCCAGCTCGGCCAGCGCGAGCGTGGTGGTGGAGTCGTCGAAGAGTACGGACATGCCGGGTTCGATCAGGGCGACCGCGCTGCGGGCGATGGCCCGCTTGGCCGCCACCGCCGACTGCCGCCGGTACGTCACGTTGCTCTCGAACACGCTCGACGGCAGCGCCGTCACCCCGCCGTGGTACTTGCGGACCAGGCCGCGGCGCGCGAGTTCGTCCAGGTCGCGGTGCGCGGTGACGAGGCTGACGTCGAACCGGTCGGCGAGGTCCTGCGCGCTCGCCGTCCCGACCCGCACCAGGTACTCGGCGACGTCCTGCTGGCGTGAGCCGGGGTCCTTGCGTCGACGCCGGTCGGTCATCCGTTCCCCTCCACCGTGCCGCGGCACGCGCCGGGCGTCCGTACGGTACCCGTTCGGCTGGCGCGGCCACCCTTCGGCGTCGCGCGATGACGAAATCGTGTCTCCAAAATTACAAACTTGAGTGGTAACTTGTCGCTCGGCGGCGAAAATTTGGCCGCATCGGCTCGGTCGGACGTACCGCCGGCACCGGCGCCGGCGCCGCCGGCCACTCCCGGACCGAGGTGTCGCCATGACCCCCAGACCCGCACACCCGAGTACGGCGGCGGCGCGATGACGGCCGCCACCCTCGACATCGCGAACCTGTCCCGGTTCCGCCGCAAGCTCACCCTGCTCTCGTCGATCGGGATGTTCCTCGACGGCTTCGACCTGACCGTCATCGCCGTCGCCCTGCCCGTACTGAAGAAGTCGTGGACGTTCACGCCGCTGACCTCGGGCATCACCAGCTGCTCGGCGATCGTCGGGATGTTCGTCGGCGCGCTGGTGATGGGCCGGGTGTCCGACCGGCTCGGCCGCAAGACGATGTACCTGATCGACCTGATCGGCTTCGTCGTGTTCGCCGCGCTCGCCGCGTTCTCGCAGAACGTCTGGGAACTGATCGTGTTCCGGTTCCTGCTGGGCTTGTGCATCGGCGCCGACTACCCGATCTCGTCCGCGCTGACCGCGGAGTTCGGGTCGCCGAAGGACCGCGGCCGGCTCGTCGTGGCGCTCAGCCTGATGTGGAACGTCGGCGCGTTCGCCGCGTACCTGGTGGGTGTGGCGTTCCTGCCGATCGGGCCGAGCGCGTGGCGGTGGATGCTGCTCGTCGGCGCCGCGCTCGCGCTGGTGACGCTGTTCTTCCGGACGAGCATCCCGGAGTCGCCGCGGTGGCTGATCGCGCACGGGCGTACCGGGGAGGCGAAACAGGTGGTCGCCGACCTCGTGACGCGCTCCGCCGGCAGCCGCATGACACCGGACGAGGTCGTGCTGCCCGCCCCCGCACCACCCGGTACGGACACCAGCGGGCGGTGGCGGCGGCTGTTCGGCCGCGGACTGATCGGCGCGACCGTGTTCGTCTGTACGTTCTGGTTCGCCCACGGCGTCGCGTACTACGGCATCCAGATGTACTCGCCGACCATCCTCACGTCGCTCGGCGGGTCGAGCCAGCTCGCCGCGAACATCGGCTCGGCGGTCATCGCGCTGCTCGGCGTGGTCGGCGCCGGCATCTCCTGCGCGTTCGTCGACTCGTGGGGCCGCCGACCCGTACTGCTCACCGCGTTCGCCGGCGAGACCGCCGTCCTCGTCGCGCTCGCGCTGCTGCACGCCCCCGCGCTCGCCGTCATCGTCGTACTCTTCGCGGTCGCGATCCTGTTCGCCAACATGGGTCCGGGCACGCTCGACATGGTCTACTGCACCGAACTCTTCCCGACCGAGCTGCGCGCCGCCGGTACCGGACTGGGCACCGCGGTCAGCCGGGTCGGCGCGATCCTCGGCGTGCTCGTCTTCCCGAACCTCGTCGACGCGTGGGGTGTCGACAACGCGCTCTGGCTGTTCGTCGGCGCCGGGCTGCTCGGCCTGGTGGTCACCGTCGCGATGGCCCCCGAGACCAAGAACCGCACCCTCGAACAGACGACCGGCACCCGGCCGGTCCTCGCCGTCGCCACCAAGGAGGAACTGTGACCCGGTTGACCGTACTGGGATTCCGGGCCGGGCGGCCCGACGCGGTCTCGCCGTGCTCGGGCTACCTGCTCGAACACGACGGTACGACGGTGCTCGTCGACTGCGGCCCCGGCATCGTCGGCCAGCTCACCGCCCGCGGGCTGGAGCACCGGATCGACGCGGTGGTCCTGACGCACCTGCACCAGGACCACATGTTCGACGTGGTGCCGCTGGCGTTCACGCGGCTGCTCACGCCGACCCCGCCACCCCGGATCCCCCTGTACGTACCGGAGGACAGCGTGGCGACGCTCGCCCGGCTCGACGACTGGGTGGCCGTACCGACGGATCCGGCGGTGGGGCGCCCGCTGTCCACCGCGTTCGACGTACGGCCGCTGGTGAGGGACGGCGCCACCGTCGTACGGCTCGGCGACGGCGTGACGCTCACCGGGTTCCGGGCGAAGCACGCCGTACCGTCGGCGTCGCTGCGCTTCGCGCTGGGCGACCGTACGGTGGCGTTCTCGTCGGACACCGGGTGGTGCGACGGGGTGCTCGGTGCCGCGCGGGACGCGGACGTGTTCGTGTGCGAGGCCACGTACCTGACGGCCGATCCGGCGATGCTCGCCGACCACGGCCACCTCACCGCCGAACTGACCGGCTCGCTCGCCCGTACCGCGGGGGTCGACCGGCTCGTCGTCAGCCACCTCCTCGGGTACGACGACGAGAAGTCGTTCGCCGCCGCCGCGGAGTCCGCCGCGCCGGTGCCGGTCACCGCCGCGAGCGCCGGCCTCGTGGTACCGGTGGGTTAGCCGATGGTGCTGGTGTTGTGGGACGTCGACCAGACGCTGCTGGACCTCGGCGCGGTCGACCGCGAGGTGTGGTACTCGCTGTGCGCGGACCTGGTGGGTGTGCCGCCGCGGCCGGCGACGGTCGTGCCCGGCCGGACCATCCGGCAGATCCTGCGCGACATCCTCCGGGAGTACGGCGCGGCGCCGGAGACCGCCGACCGCCTGCTGCCCGTCGCGCTCGAACGGGAGGCCGAAGCGTTGGCACGCCGGGATCTCCGCACCGCGGGCCGGCTGCTGCCCGGCGTACCGGAGGTGGTGGCGGCGCTGGACCGGGATCCGACCGTGGTCCAGTCCGTACTGACCGGCAACCAGCTGGCCACCACCCGGCTCAAGCTCGCCGCGTTCGACCTCGTGCCGCCGCTCGACCTGCGGTACGGCGCGTTCGGGTCGGACCGTGAACACCGGCCGGACCTGGTACCGGTGGCGCGGGAGCGGACCGCGGCCGCGTACGGGCCCGGCGCCGCGATGCCGACCGTCCTCGTCGGCGACTCGGTACTGGACGTCGACGCGGCGCACCGCAACGACGCCCGGGTCGTCGCGGTCGCCACCGGCTTCACGCCGGCGGCGGAGCTGCGCGCGGCCGGCGCCGACGTCGTACTGGACGATCTGGGTGACCTGCCGCGCAGCCTCGCGGCGATCCTCGGCGAGGTGGCGGCGTAATTCGCTGACGGTGGCGGTCGCACCGCTGCTAGGGTCGGGCGCATGACGATCTGAGGATCCGCGCCGTCGCGCGCCCACCAGCAGCCATCTGCCGGCGGCCCCGGAGCCGGCACCCGTTGCGGCAAGTACGCACACCCTCAGGGAGTTGTCATGACCGAAACGCCAGACACACCGGACGCGACCACGCCGGACGAGCAGCCCGAGTTCCTGAACCGGGCGGCCCGCCGCGCGAAGGGCAAGAAGGCCCAGTCGCAGAACCGGCGGCTCGACGGCGCGAAGCAGCACGGCGACACGCACGGCGCCGCGCACGCCCAGCGCAACTACGGGCACCGCCGCTCCGGCTGACTGCGCCTCCAGGCACCGCCCCGCACGCCGCGGGGCACCGTCGGACGCCGCCCCGGACCACCGGGGCGGCGTCCGCTGTCTCCGGCCGGTACCGGCGGGTCCTGGCCGTACGCGGCGAAAGTCGGGCAACCGGCACGATCGGCGCCGGCCGTACGGTCAGGAGATCAGCTCCGGTACGGTCGCCAGCGTCCGCAGGTGCCCGCGCGGGTCGGCGATGAGCCGGCGCTCGGTCAGGTCGAGCAGGCCGCCGACCGCGGTGATCTCCGCCGCGGGCGTACCGTCCGCCTTCGTGATGTGCTGGACGATCCGGAACGTCTTGCGCCCCTCCTCGTACGCGAAGGCGCAGGACACGTCGACCTCGTCGCCGCCGCGCAGCTCCCGCAGGTACCGGATGGTGGTTTCGAGGGCGACCGGGCCGACGCCGGTGGCGAGCAGCGCGTCCTGGCCCACGCCCGCCGCGCGCAGGCACTCCCACCGCGCATGCTCCGCGTACTGCAGGTAGACGGCCTGGTTGAGGTGGCCCTGGGTGTCCAGTTCGTAGCCGCGGACGGTGACCCGGGTGGTGAAGGTTTCGCTCACCCCTCCGAGGCTAGGGTGTCCCCGGCCGCCGGCGGCAGGTCGGTGACCAGCGCCGCGAGGCCCTCGGCGTCGAGCAGGTCGACGGGCGCGTCGGTCACGCCGGCCGCCACGTAGTGGAACGCGGCACCGACCGCCGACACCGGCACCCCCGCCAGCTCCGCCCACGCCAGCCGGTACGCGGCGAGCTGCACGGCCGCCGCCCGCGCCGCCGTACCCTCCGGTCGGCGTCCGGTCTTCCAGTCGACGACGCGGTATCGTCGCAAGCTCCTCAACTCCGTATAGCTGCCGTCGGGCTCCGCGTACACGGCGTCCATCCGGCCGCGTACCACGATCCCGGCGACGACCGTGGCGAACGGCACCTCCACCGCCACCGGCGTACGGTCGGCCCATTCACTCGCGAGGAACCGTTCGCGCAGCGCCGCCAGGTCGTCGTCCGGTACGGCCTCGGCGTCGGCGGCACCGGGCAGTTCGTCGATGTCGAGCAGTTCGCGGGCGCCGAGCCGGCGTTCCAGCCAGCGGTGGAACTCGGTGCCCCGGGCCGACCGCGGGTCCGGCTTGCGCGGCAGCGGCCGGCGGATCCGGCGGGCGAGCGCCATCGGGTCGTCGGCGAGCACCACCAGGTCGGTGACGCTCAGCGCCGACGGCAACGGGATCTCGCCCGCGCCGCGCCCGGCCCGGTCCCGCTCCGCCAGCAACAGCTCCACCTCGTACGCCCAGCGCCGCTCCTCGTCGTCGGCGGGGTCCGGCGTACCGCCGGCACGCAGGGCGGTCAGCTCGTCGCGGACCAGCGCGGCGGCGTCGGCGAGGGCGGGCCGCCGGTCGCCGAGCGGATCGGCGGGCCACAGCGCGCGCGGCGGGTTGGACTTGACCGGGTTGGGCGCGTCGGGCGCGGGTTCGTCGGCCCAGGCGTCGACGTACCCGGCGCCGGCGAGGCACCGTTCACGTACCTCGGTGAGGAGGGCGGACGGGCCGCGGCGACCGGTCGCGTCGCCGTCCCACCAGTACCCGGAGCAGAGCAGGAGGCGGCGCGGCCGGGTGACCGCCACGTACGCCAGGCGGCGCTCCTCGTCGGCGTCGTGCTCCACCCACCGGGCCAGAAACTCCTTGCGTACCTTGGAGAGTTCGCGCTGACTGTCCACTGTGGACACGATGAACTCGGGCAGCCCGGTACGGTCGCCGCGCAGCGCGAACGGCAGTACGCCGGGGCGGGCGAGCCAGTGGTCGGCCTGCGAGCGCGCCGGGAACACCTGCTCGGACAGCCCGGCGAGGGCCACCACGTCCCACTCCAGACCCTTCGCCGAGTGCACCGTCAGCACCTGCACCGCACCGGTCACCACCTCGACGTGGCCCGGCTCCAGGCCGCGTTCCTGTTCCTCGGCCGCGGCGAGGAAGGCGAGGAAGCTGGCCAGCGTCGCGGTGTCCGAGTCGGCCGCGAACCGGGCCGCCACGTCGCCGAACGTGTCCAGGTGCGCGCGGGCCAGCCCGGCGTCCGCCCCCGCGCGTACGGCGACCTCGACGTCCAGCCCGATCGTGTGCTCGACGTCGGCGACCAGGTCGGGCAGCGCCGCGTCCAACCGGGTACGCAGCTCCGCCAGCTCCGCGGCGAACGCGGCCAGCCGCCGGAACCCGGTCGGCGAGTACGCCTCGGCCGGGCCCAGGTCGTCCAGCGCCTCGACCAGCGTCACCTCGTTGCCGCCCGGCCCGTCGTCCGCCGGCCGGTACCGCTTGGACAGGGTGCGGGCGCGCCGGTGCAGCGCCACCACGTCGCGCGGCCCGATGCGCAGCCGCGGCCCGGTCAGCAGCCGCATCAGGCCCGCGCCGGCCGCCGGATCGGCGAGTACCTGAAGGGTCGTGACGACGTCGCGTACCTCCGGGGTGTCGAGCAGGCCGCCGAGTCCGACCACCTCGACCGGGATGCCCCGCGCGCGCAACGCCTGCTCCACGGCCGGGATCTGCCTGCGGGACCGGACGAGTACCGCGGTGGTGGGTGGACTGTCCACTGTGGAGTTCAGCCGCCAGTGGGTGTCGATCGCGTCGGCGAGCCAGCCGGCCTCGTCGGTCGCCGTCGGCAGCAGCGCACACCGTACGGCGCGGCCCGCGGCGGCGTGCGGTGCCGCGTCCAGGACGACGGCGGCGCTGCCGCGGGCGCGCAGCGGTGCGCTCAACGCGTTCGCCACGTCGAGGATGGCCGGCGCGTTGCGCCAGCTCACCGTCAGCGACAGGCGGTCCGCCGGCGTACCGTTGGCGCGCGCGAAGTCCGCCGGGAACCGTTCCAGCGTGCCGGCGCTGGCGCCACGCCACGCGTAGATCGACTGGGCGGGGTCGCCGACCGCCGTGACCGGGTGCCCCCGGCCGAACAGCGACCGCAGCAGCACCGCCTGCGCGTGCGACGTGTCCTGGTACTCGTCCAGCAGCACCACCCGGTACCGGTCGCGTTCGGTGGCGCCGACGATCGGGTGCTCGCGCGCCACCCGCGCCGCGCGCGACATCTGGTCCGAGTAGTCCATCGCCTCGGCCGCGTGCTTGCGCTCCGCGTACTTGCGGACCAGCGGCAGCATCTGCAGGCGCGCCTTCTGCCGCGCCAGCAACCGTTTCGTGTCCAGCGGGACGGTGCCGGGGATCCGCTCGATCGCGGCGATCAGCCGCTCGGTGAACCGGGTCAGCTCGTCCGGGTCGCGCAGGTGCTCGGACATCTCCGCCGCGAGTCCCAGCACCTCGCTGGTGACGGTGACGGGCGCGAGGTCCACTTCGGACATGTCCCCGTCGTACGTGCGGACGACGGCGTCGGCGAGCTGCCAGCACGCGGCCTCGGTCAGCAGCCGGGTGGTCGGCTCGAAGCCGGCGCGCAGCCCGTGCTCGGTGACCACCCGCGCCGCGTACGAGTGGTAGGTGGCAACGGTGGGTTCGCCGGTCGCCGCGCCGGACTCGCCGGCAACCTCGGGGATCCGCGCCAGCTGGCTGAGCCGGGACCGGATCCGGACCGACAGCTCGCCGGCCGCCTTCCGGGTGAACGTCAACCCCAGCACCTGATCCGGCCGTACGAACCGGTTCGCGACCAGGTACACGACGCGGGCGGCCATCGTCTCGGTCTTGCCCGAGCCGGCTCCCGCCACCACGAGCAGCGGGCCGAGCGGCGCGGCGATCACCGCCGCCTGCTCGTCCGTCGGCCGCGGCAGGCCCAGCAACTCGGCGAGCCGGGCCGGCGAGTACCGCGGGGTGCGGCCCCGGCTGTGGTTCGGTTGCGCCGCAACACCTTCCACGCGGTCCACTGTGGACGGATCGGTGCTCATTCGCCGGTCACCTGGCGGCCGTGCGCGGACAGCGGGCAGCTCGACTGCACCGCGCAGGACCGGCAGTGCTCGTTCACCACCGCGCTGAACGTCGCCGCCGCCATCCGGCGCGCCGCATCGTGCACCATCTCCTCGGCCCAGCCCGGATCGTCCGCGTCGGCCAGCGCCGGCTGCCGCTGCTCCCGCGGATGCGCCCGGGTACCGCCGATCTGGACCAGCGCCGCACCGCCCGGCTCGACGCCCGGCTCGATCCCGGGCAGCTCGGCGAACGCGTCGTGCCCCGCCGCCACCTGGTACGCCGCGAGCTGCGGGTGCTCGGCCGCCGCGGCGTCCGTCGGCGCCGTACCACCGGTCTTGAGGTCGATGATGACCGGCCGCCCGTACTCGTCCAGCTCCAGCCGGTCGACCGCGCCGGTCAGCTCCACCTCCGGCTCGTCCGGCCGGGGCGGCAGCTTCGTACGGAACCGGCGCTCGGTGGCGACGAGCCGGCGCGGGTTGTCAGCCAGCCACTCCGCCAGCTTGTCCAGCATCCGGTCCGCCTCGGCGCGCTTGCGGTCCACCACCCAGCGCGCCGGGAACTCCACCTCGTCCCAGTGCTCGTCCAGGAACTTGCGCAGCGCCGACAGGTCGTCCGCCTCCGCCGCCGCGTTGTGCACCAGCGTGCCGACGCTCTGCTCGACGCCCGGCGGATTGGCTCCACCGTGCCGTTCCAGCACCCAGCGCACCCCGCACCGCCGTACGTTCTCCACAGTGGACGGTGACACCTCGACGGTCTCCCCCGGCCCGGCCAGCGGACGCTCGTCGGACAGCGCGCCCATTCCCCACCACGACGCCGGATGCGCCCCCGGTACTCCCGCGGCGGCCAGCCGGGCGAGCTGCCGTGCCGCCGCCCGCCGCCGCGCCGGCTCACCGTCCACATCGGACACCACGGTACGCAGCTCGGCCACCAGCGCCGGCAACGTCAACGCGCGCGGCAGTTCGGCAGTACCGGGAAGGTCGGTGTCGGTCAGCTCGGTGACGAACCGGCTCGGCAGCTCCTCGCCGTCACCCGCCGCCACCGCCGACACGATCAGCCGCTCCCGCGCCCGGGTGGTCGCCACGTAGAAGAGCTTGCGTTCCTCGTCGAGCAGCGCCGCCCGGTGCGCGGCGGTACCGACGGCGGGCGGGTCGGCGGGCTCCGCACCGGCCGGGTCCGGACGCCGGCCCGAGGCCAGGTCGACCAGCAGCTCCGAACCGAGCAGGCTGCCGCGCAACCGCAGGTCCGGCCACGTCCCCTCCTGTACTCCCGGCACCGCGACCAGGTCCCACTCCAGCCCCTTCGACGCGTGCACGGTGAGGATCCGTACGGCCTCGCCGCGCTCCCCGGTCGGCGCCAGCGAGTCGCCCGGAAGCTGTTGCGCCGCAACGTGTTCACCGAACGCGGCCGGGCCGGCACCGGGCAACCGTTCGGTGAACCGGCGGGCCGCGTCGAACAGCGCGACGACCGCGTCCAGGTCGCGGTCCGCGGCGGCGCCGCGCTGCCCGCCCGCCAGCGCCAGCCGGGTCCACCGCTCCGCCAGCCCGCTCTGCTGCCACACCTCCCACAGCACGTCCAGCGCCGTCGCGCCCGGCTGGTGCGCCGTACGCCGGGCGGTCGCGAGCAGCCCCGCGATCCGTACCGCCGGGGCGGCCCAGCGGCGGTCGACGGCGGCCAGCTCCACCGGGCGGCGCAACGCCTCCAGCAGCAGTACGCCGGACGGCCGGCGGTCGCCGCCCGGCAACGCCAGCGCCCGCAGGCCCTGCCGCAACTGCCGTTCGGTGAACGGATCCGCGCCACCCAGCGGCGAGTGCAGCAGCGCGACCGCGGCCTCCTCGGTCAGCGCGTCCGGCCGCAACGCGCACCGCAGCAGCATCAGCAGCGGCGCCACCGCGGGCTGCGCCGACAGCGGCAGGTCCTCCGCCGCCACCCGCACCGGTACGCCGGCCTGCGTCAGCGCCCGCCGCAGCGGCGCGAGCTGCCGTACCGTCGAACGGACCAGCACCGCCATCCGCGACCACGGGACGCCGCGCAGCAGGTGCGCCTCCCGCAACGCGTGCGCCAGGTACGCCGACTCCTGCGCCTCGGACCGGAACACCCGCACGTCGACCGCCCCGGTACGGTCCGGCGGCGGCGCGACCGCCCGGTGCCGCGGCGGGCCGGTGAGCCGGGACGCGACACGCCGGGTCAGCGCCGCCGGCCGGGCCGCCTGCCGCCACGCCGTCCACAGCACCACCGTCGGCGCCGGCACCCCCGGCGACACCGGGAACCGGTCGGCGAACCCGGTCACCCCGGCCGGATCCGCGCCCCGGAACGCGAACGTCGACGAGTCCGGATCCCCGAACGCGACGATCGTGCGCCCGTCGCCGGCCAGCAGTTCGAGCAGGTCGAGCTGCGCCGGGTCGGTGTCGTGCAACTCGTCGACGTAGCAGTGGCGGAAGCGGTCGCGCTCCGCCGCCAGCAGCGCCGGATCGTCGGTCAGCAGGTCGATCGCCGCCCGGATCAGCTCCGCCGGATCGTACGACGCGGCGCCGTGCCCGGTCGCGTCCCGCAACGCCAGCACCGCCGAGTACTCCCGGGCGAAGCGCGCCGCGGCCCGCCAGTCCGCCCGCCCCAGCTCACCGCCCCACCCCGCCAACCGCTCCGGCGGTACGCCCCGCTCGGCGGCGCGGGCCAGCAGGTCGCGCAGCTCCGCCACGAACCCGCGGGTACCGAGCGCGGCGCGCAGCTCGTCCGGCCAGCCCGCGTCGTACGCGGAGTCGTCGATGCCGGCGGCGATCAGCTCGCGGATCGTCACGTCCTGCTCCGGCCCGGCCAGCAGCCGCGGCTCCGGCTCGCCGCGCTCCGTCGCCGCCCGCCGCAGCACCCCGTACGCGTACGCGTGGAAGGTACGGACGAACGGCTCCGCCCGGAACGCGATCGACGTGTCGTCGGCGACGGCGGACAGCCGGGTCGCGATCTGGTGCCGCAGCCGGCCCGCCATCCGCCGGCCGAACGTCAGCACCATCACCCGGTCCGCGCCGACCTCCGCCGCCCGCGCCGCGACCGCCTCGACCAGCGTCGTCGTCTTACCGGTGCCGGGGGCGCCGAGCACCAGCAGCGGGCCGCGCCGGTGCGCCACCACCGCCCGCTGGGCAGCGTCGTACGCCAGCGGTGTCGATCCCGACACCGCCGGCCGGACCAGCCGGTACCCCCCGGGTGCTCCGAGCGGTGTGTCGGCGGGGCCGCCCGCGCCGACGCTCGGAGCGCTCACGCCCGATGGCTCCCACGCCTCGCGCTCACCGCACCATCAGACCACGCCGCTACGACACTCCACGACCGCCCACGCCCACGCCTCCGCCGGAACCACCCGAACGACCCACCGGGTGACGATCAGTCGACCTCGGTACCCGACGGTGCAGCGGCGGCCGCGGTGCGCGGACGTTCGGCCACGTCGAGGAACGCGACAGCCAGGTCCGGCACAGTCCGGCCCGACGAGCATCTCGTCGCCGCCGACGCGGTACCGACCGGTCCGTACGCCGGGGCGAGGTCCGCCGGCGGGCTCAGGTACGTCCCGTCGACGTCAGGCCGAGCGGGCGGTGGTCGGATCGTGCGACAGCACCACGTCGTGCTCGTACTGCTCGCCGTCCACCAGGTGCACGTCCGCCGTCACCGCCGGGAACCCCGCCGCCACCACCGTGTACTCCCCGGCCGCCAGATCGTCGATCCGGTACCGGCCCTCGCCGTCGGTGGCGACCTCCGCCGCCCGCTCGCCGCGCGCGTCGTACAGGGTGACGAGGGCGTCGGGCAGCGGCCGGTCGTCGCGGCCGGCGCGGGCCGTACCGAGCACGCTCGCGCCGCCGATCAGCGCCACGTCCAGGCCCACCGTCCCGGTCTCCGGCACCGTCACCGGCACCGCCGCGGGCCGGTACCCGGGTGCGTGCACGACCACCGTGTACCCGCCGGCCAGCAGCTCGGCGAACCGGTAGCCGGCGGTGTCGTCGGCGGCGCCCGCGGCCAGCACCTCACCGCTGCCGTCCACCAGCGACACCGTCGCGCCCGGTACGGTGCCGACGCCGCCCGCGATGCGCACCGTCCCGGTCAGCACCGCCGTACCGACCAGCGTCAGGTCCAGCTCCACCGGCGCACCGCCGACCGCCACCACCGACGCCGACGGCTGGTGCCCCCGCGCCCGCACGATCAGCGTGTACGTGCCCGGCCGCGGCGCCGGCACCTGGTACCAGCCGTCCACGCCGGTCACGCAGCGGCCGGTCTGTTGGCCGGACAGGTCGATCAGGGTGACCGCGGCGCCGGCGACGACGCTGTCCGCCGCGTCCCGCACGTACCCACGGACGGGGGTGCCGGCGGGCTCCGGCTCGGCCGGGCGCCGCGGCGCGTTGGGACGTACCTCGCCGCCCCAGGTCGGGCCGGCCCACTCCGGCAGCCGCTGCCCCTCCGGTACGGCGGCGGTCACCCATCGGTCGGGCGCGGCGCTGGGCACCGTGGCGGCGAGCCGGGCGCGCGCGGAGTCCCGGACCCGGCCGTTCCCGGGCTCCGCCGGCGACCCGGCCACCGTCGGCGGCTCGGACACGGTGGGCTGCGCGGGCGCGGCGGACGGCACGGGCGCGGTCGACCCGGCGGGCGGCTCGAACCCCGGTACGGGGCTCGCCGCGGAAGCGGCCGACGCCGCCTCGGCGGCCTGCCGGACGCGCCGGTTGCCGCGCTCCCGCAGTACCGCGGCCAGCACCATCAGTACGGCGGCGAGCAGCGCGGTGGCGCCGATCGCGGCCGGCCACCGCCACCCGTACTTGTCGTGGTCGATGTGTCCGGTGACGGCGAGGCCGGCGCCGCCCACGAGGACACCGAGGATCAGGCCGGCCCCGATGGCGGGCGCCCACCAACCCCGGGCGGTCTTCGTCATCTGTCTGTCCCCTCGTCGCACGCTGCCGTCGGCCCGGGCCACGGGCTCGATCACGGACCCGCGGCGGGTCCGGGGTGACGCGGGTGGCCGGTCGGGCTCGCGGGACCGGGTGGCCCGACGTGACCGGCCGAGGGGTGTCCCCCGTCGGCCGGCGTCCGGGCGAACCGGACACCGCCTGGCAGCCTACGCTTCCCACCCGGGTCGGCCCGATCCCACCCGAACGGTTACGCACCGCCACCGGCGTGTGCCCCGTACTGTCCACATCGGACCGCAGGTCCCGGTGTTCGGTGACGGAGCCGCGAGGGCTGGCCACCGCACGTATCGTTCATACATCGGAGCGTAATGGGGGAGGCGGAGGAGGCGAGCGTGTCAGCGGGCATCGCCGCCGGACACCCGGCCACGGCCGAGGCCGGCCTGTCCATCCTGGCCGCGGGCGGATCCGCCGCGGACGCCGCCGTCGCCGCGGTCCTCGCCAGCTGCGCCGGCGAGACCGTCCTGACCGGTCTCGGCGGCGGCGGGTACGCCACGTACTTCGACGCCGCGACAGGCACGGTGACCTGCCTCGACTTCTTCGTCTCGGTACCGGGACTGGACGGGGACGCCACCCCGGGCCCGATGACCCCGGTCAGCATCACCCTCGGCACCGTGCCCATCCCGTACGAGATCGGCGCGGCGAGCGTGGGGGTGCCCGGGGTGCCGGCCGGCTGCGGCGCCCTGCACACGCGGTGGGGGCGGCTGCCGTGGCAGACCGTCGCCGCGCCCGCCGTCGACCTGGCGCGGACCGGTACGCCACTGCCCGCGCCGCAGGCGCACACCCTGCGCGCGCTGGCCCCGGCGCTGCTGCCGTCCGACGGCGCCGTCGCGTACGCGCCGCGCGGCCGGCTGCTCGAAGGCGGCGAGCTGCTCCGGCATCCCGGCCTCGACAAGGCGATGACGCTGCTCGCCGAGGAGGGCCCGGACGTCTTTTACACCGGCTCGGTCGCCGACACCATCGTTGCCGCGGTCCGCGGGGCCGGTGGCGCGATGGGCCCCGCCGACCTGGCCGGCTACCAGGTCCTGGAGGTACCGGCGGGGCACGCCCGGTTCGCCGGCGCCCACGTGTACGGCCGCAGCGGCGACCTCAACCGCACCGTCGACACGCTCGACGCGCTGGGCGACGACGTACTCGACGTGCAACGCCCGCACCGCGCCGTACTGCTCGCGAACGCGTTGCGCGACCACGCCCTCCAGCGACTCGGCGACACCACCAACATCTCCGTCGTCGACCCGGACGGCAACGCCTGCGTCGTCACCACCACGATGGGCCTCGGCTCCGGCGTGTGGCTGCCCGGCCTCGGCGTACACCTGAACTCGATGCTCGGCGAGGGCGAGCTGATCGTCGGCGAACTGCCGCCCGGCGCCCGGATGGCGAGCATGATGTCGCCGCTCGTCGTCACCGCCGACCCGGCCACCCCCGGCGCCACGCCGACCGACGGCACCGCCGACGCGCCCGGCCCCGAACTGCCCACCGACACCGTCGTCGAGGTACACACCGCCGGCGGCGTCGTACCGCCCGGCGGCGGCGCCGTCACCGCACTCGCCGACGTCACCGCACCCGTACCGCTGCCCGACGCGGAACCGCGCGCCACCCACCCGCGCCGCCCCGGCGAGGTACTGCTCGCCGTCGGCGCGGCCGGCGCGTCCCGGATCCGTACCGCGCTGGCGCACACCATGGTCGGCGTGCTCGTCGACGGGCTCCACCCCGAGATGGCCATCGCCCGCGGACGGTTCCACGTGGTCGGCTCCACCGCGCACGCCGAGCCCGGCGTACCCGACGACGAACTCGCCGCGCTCGCCACCGCCGGGTACCGGATCCACCGGTGGCCCGGCCTCGACCACTACTTCGGCGGCGCGTCCGCGGTCGGCCCCACCGGCGCCGGCGGCGACCCCCGCCGCGGCGGCATCGGCATCCACCTGTAGCCCGTCGGCGCTCGCGCGTCCACCCACCCGGCGCCCGCTCGGTGCGTCCGAACCCGCCCCATCCACCGCGCAGACATCCGTTACGGGGGCGGTCGCGCGTTAGTACCGGTTCAGGGTCAATGTATTGACCTGGGTGAATTTGTACTGGTAAGAATCCTTCATGTTTCCCCTCAGAAGAGCGTCCCTCGCGCTCGCCGCGGCCGGAGTCGCCGCACTCGCACTCACGCCGGCCACCGCCGGCCACGCCGTTCCCGCCTCCGCGAACGCCGCCACCCACGCCCGCACCGTCGTCCCCGACCCGCACGCGGCGCACCGCGGCACCGTGCCCGCGCTGCGCGGCGCGGCCGCGCGTACCCGGATGGCCGGTGCGGCGGCCGACTTCCGCGCCGCGCACCGGGACCTGCTGCCCGGCGCCCGGCCGTCGCTCGCCGCACAGATCCACCCCGCGCAGGGCACCAGCCTCACGAACGTCTCCGGTACCGGCGGCGTCGTCGCCACCCAGAGCTTCAGCAGTACCCTGACCGTCGCGCGGTCCGGCACCACCATCTACACCCCGACGCTCTACCCGGCCGGCGGCTCCTGCATCGAGATCACCACCGTGTACACCAGCGGCCAGCGCTCGGTGTCGGTGTGGGACTGGTGCAACGACATCACGTTCGTGGTCTCGGTGCCGATCGACTCCACGTTCCTCGGCACGTACGCCAGCGGCGGGTTCTACTCGGCCGAGGTGCTGCGGACCAGCAGCAACCCCAACACCTGGGTCGCGTACCTCTACAACTACGCGAACTCGACCTGGCAGACGCTCTACACCTCGTCCGGCTCCACCCAGGCCGGCACCAGCGGCTGGGACGTCTACGAGCTGTACTCCGACGTCGCCGCCAACGGCACCAGCTACGCCTGCACCGACATGGCGGGCACCACGTTCGAGGCACGCTCGATCCGGCAGTACATCAACGGATCCTGGGTCAACGCCGCACCCGGCAACGCCGGCACCGCGTACGACCAGCCGCACGACAACTTCAAGTGCCCCGACATGACGTACCAGATGGTTTCGCAGTACGACAACTGGCGCGCTGTGGGTTGAGGGCGCTGCGCCGGCCCGCTCCTGTCCCCACAGATCACCGGTCGTCTTCACGTGACCGGGTGACGAAGCTCTCCGGGGGTGGAGCGGCGCCGGTCGGTAAGGTGCGGCTGTGGGAGCTGCGCCTTTCCGTACGCCGACCGCCGGGCTGGGCCTGGCGGTCGCGTCGGCGTTGGCGTTCGGCGGGTCGGGGCCGGTGGCGAAGCCGTTGATCGACGCGGGGCTGAGCCCGCTGTCGGTGGCATGGCTGCGGGTGGCCGGTGCGGCGCTGCTGCTGCTTCCCTTGGCGGTACGGCATCTCGGCGCGCTGCGGCGCCGTCCGGTGGCGATCGTCGGGTACGGGTTGTTCGCCGTGGCCGGCGTACAGAGCTGCTACTTCGCCGCCATAGCAAGGATCCCGGTCGGCGTTGCCCTGCTCGTGGAGTACCTGGCGCCGGTGCTGGTGCTCGCCTTCGTCCGGGTCGTACTCCGGCGTCGGGTGTCGCGGGCCGCCCTGGTCGGTGTCGTCCTCGCCGTGGTGGGCCTGGCGAACGTGGTGGAGGTGTGGTCCGGCGCGCGGTTCGACCTGCTCGGCCTCGGGCTCGCCCTCGCCGCCGCCTGCTGCCAGGTCGTCTACTTCGTACTCTCCGAGTCGGCCGGCGACGGCGTGGGCCCGGTCGCGATGCTCGGCCCGGGACTCCTCGTCGGCGCGGTCGCGATGACCGTCGTCGCGCGCCCCTGGTCGATGCCGTGGCACCTGCTCACCACCGCCCCCGAGGTACGCGGGCACGCCGTACCGGCGATCGTGCTCGTGGCCTGGATCGCCGTGGTGGCAACGGTCGTGGCGTACCTGACCGGCATCGCCGCGGTACGCCGGCTGTCCGCGCCGGTCGCCTCGACCGTGGCGACGCTGGAGGCGGTCATCGCCGCGCTGCTGGCCTGGCTGCTGCTCGGCGAGGCGATGGACGCGGTACAGATCGGCGGCGGTGTCCTCGTCCTCGCCGGCGCGGTCGTCGCGCAGCGCGCCACCCCGGCCACCGCCCCCGAACCGGAGCCCGTCCCGGTCGGCTCCTGACCCGGCACCGCCACCGGACGGTGCCGCCGGAGTACGCGGAAAGGCTTGGTCAGCCGCGGACGACGCGGGCGAGCGGGGCCAGCTCGGGGTCGTCGAGGGCGGCGTCGAGCGCCTCGCGGAGCGCCTTGTCGTTGGTGGGGCGCGCCTGGCGCAAGAGTTTGCGGCCGGCGGTGGTGACGTCGGTGTAGATGCCGCGGCGGTCGTCGGGGCACAGGTACCGCTCCAGCAGGCCGCGGTCCTCCAGCCGGGTGACGAGCCGGGTGGTGGCGCTCTGGCTCAGCACCACGGCGTCGGCGACCTGGCTCATCCGCAGGTGCCCGCCGGGTCCGTCGTGCTGCCGGCTGAGCACGTCGAGCAGCGAGTACTCCCGGACGCTGAGGCGGTGGCCGGACTGCAACGCGCGCTCGACGTGCGCCTCGATCCGGCCGTGCAGCGCGGACAGCGCGCACCAGCCCTGGGCCAGCGCGGTCATTCCCGGTTGGGTCGCGGTCATCGCTCCTCCTCGCGTACGTGACCGAGAGTACCGCACGATCGAGATAGTCGTCTCTTGCCGATAGCCCGCGCTTGCAATTATTGTCGGCAGTCGTTGAGTGCACCTGCAACGAACTGCCGGAGGAACCGCACCATGCCACTCGCCCTGCTGGCCCTCGCGATCGGCGCCTTCGGGATCGGTACCACCGAATTCGTCGTCATGGGTCTCCTACCGGACATCGCCGGCACGTTCGGCACGTCCATCCCGACCGCCGGCCTGCTCGTCACCGGGTACGCGCTGGGTGTCGCCGCCGGCGGCCCCGTGATGACCGCGCTCGGCACCCGGATCCCGCGCAAGCGCATGCTCATGCTGCTGATGGCCCTGTTCGTGGTGGGCAACGCGCTGACCGCGCTGGCGCCGACGTTCGGGCTGACCGTGGTGGGACGGATCGTCGCGTCGCTCACGCACGGCGCGTTCTTCGGCATCGGCTCCGTCGTCGCCGCCGACCTCGTCGCCCCGCAACGGCGCGCCGCGGCCATCTCGCTGATGTTCGCCGGGCTGACCGTCGCGAACGTC
This sequence comes from Actinocatenispora rupis, assembly GCF_016861975.1. Taxonomy (GTDB): domain Bacteria; phylum Actinomycetota; class Actinomycetes; order Mycobacteriales; family Micromonosporaceae; genus Actinocatenispora; species Actinocatenispora rupis. Next base: position 75,155 of record NZ_BOMB01000040.1, read on the forward strand.
GTCGGCGCCCCGTTCGGCACGCTCGTCGGGCAGCACCTCGGCTGGCGTGTCACGTTCCTGGTGGTGGCGGGGCTGGGGATCCTCGGCCTGGCCGGCGTCGCCGCGCTCGTCCCCGACCTCCCCGCCTCCCCGGTACGCCTGCGGCACGAGCTGCGCGCCCTCCGCAACGTCCAGATACTCCTCGCCATGGCCATGACGATCCTCGGCTTCGGCGGCGTCTTCACCGCCATCACGTACATCGCGCCGATGATGACCCGGGTCGCCGGGTACGCCCCGGCCTCCGTGACGTGGCTGCTCGTACTCTTCGGGCTCGGCATGGTCGCCGGGAACCTCGTCGGCGGCCGGTTCGCCGACCGGGCCCTGATGCCGATGCTGTTCGCCGCGCTCGGCGGACTCGCCCTCGTCCTGGCGCTGTTCACCGTCACCGCACACGGCAAGGTCACCGCCGCGGTCACGCTGTTCCTGATCGGCGCGCTCGGGTTCGCGACCGTACCGCCGTTGCAGAAGCGGGTACTCGACCACGCGTCCGGCGCGCCCACCCTCGCCTCCGCCGCCAACATCGGCGCGTTCAACCTGGGCAACGCGCTCGCCGCCTGGCTCGGCGGCGCCGTCATCGCCGCCGGACACGGCTACACCGCACCGAACTGGGTCGGCGCCGCCATGACCACCAGCGCCCTGCTCCTCGCCGTCGTGTCCGCGCTGCTCGACCGCCGCCCCCGCCGTACCTCGGCCGTCCCGGCACCCGCCCCGGCCCCGGCGCTGCGCTGACGCGTTCCCGTACCCTGCCGCGGGAGGTCTGGTAGCGTGCCCGGTGCACGAGACGACCGAGGAGGTGAGACCCATCAACGCAGTGGCCGGGTGGGCGCTCCCCTCTCGTACGGCCTGACCAGGGGCCGCCGGGACGCCCACAGCAGCGTCCGAAAGGCACCACCTGTGTACTTCCGCGTACCGACGCCCGCCGTCGTCGTCCCGACCCTTCCACACCTCACCGCCCGGACCATCCACCGGCCGGAACCCTTGCGTACCAAGCAGATCCGCTCCTAGGGCGGGTCGGCGCAGGTTCGGTCGAGCGAGCCGGAGTCCGTTCGTGCCGACAACGTGGCGAGACGGCGAACGGGCCCGGCGCAGCCGGCCAGCAACCTGTGCAGACACGCGGTACGCGCGGGCGGAGTCCCGCGACCGCCCGGCACCGAGCCGATCCGGGCCACCCGCACGCCACGACGAAGGGACCGCACCATGCCGACCTACCTCGGCGCCGACGGCGCCACCCTGCACTACGACGTACTCCCGCACGACGACCGGATCGGCCCGATAGCACCGGTGATCGCGCTCGCCGGCGGCGCCGCGCTGCACCCCGCGTACCTCGGGGACCTGGCCGGGCTCACCCGCGACCACCGCGTACTCGTCCCGCACCTGCGCGGCGTCGGCCGTTCCCCGCTGCCCGCCGACGTCACCGTCGCCTCGTACTGGCGGCAGGCCGAGGACCTCGAACGCCTCCGCATCCATCTCGGCCTCGACACCCTCCGGCTGCTCGGCCACTCCGCCGGCACCCGGCTCGCGATCAGTTACGCCGTACGGTTTCCGGACCGCGTCGCCGGGCTGGTCCTCGTCACGCCGCCCGCCGCGTACCTGGTGGACGAGCCGTCCGACACCCGACCGATGATCGACCGCCGGCGCGGCGAACCGGCCGCCGACGCCGCCATCGCCGCCCTCGACGCCGGCCCCGCCACCCCCGACGACGCCGGCCTCAACGCCTGGCAGCTCCGCATCGCCCCCCTCGGCTACGCCACCTGGGGCGACCGCGAACGCGCCCACGCCGCCGAATCCCGCTACGACTACGCCGCCAACCGCGCGTACTTCTCCGTCGACCCGCCCGCCGACCTCGCCGCCCGCCTCACCACCGTCACCGCCCCCGTCCTCGTACTCGCCGGCGCCGACGACTGCTTCGCCGGCGTAGCCCCCGTCACCGCCCTCGCCGCCCTCTTCCCGCACGCCACCTGCACCGTCCTCCCCCACACCGCCCACTTCCCCTGGCTCGACAACCCCCACGCCTTCCGCCAGGCCACCACCACCTTCCTCACCACCCTCCGGTAGCCGCACGAACCGCTGCGCCGACCGCACAGGCGCGGCGGCGGCTCGGCGGGGCGGTGGCGCAATGGCTCGACCGCGCGGTGGGTTGTGCTGGGCGCCGAAGGCGCCAACAGCACGCGGCTGACGAGAGGGCGGGGCAACGGGAGCGCGAGAGAGGACAGCGTCCTCTCTCGCACCCCCAAGCCCCGGCACGGGGCAATCGACACCGGGGAAACATGCACCACGCCAGCGGCGAACACCCGCAGCCCGCGAGTACGCGAGGGAACGCCGAGGCTCAGAGCGACACCCGAGCGCGGCCGACGTGGTCGAGAAACGCCACGTTCGCCGCCCACCCGTCGACCTGCGGCGTGTCCGCCCCCAGCCACACCGGCTCGTCCGCCGGGTACGCGGCGAGCTGCGCCGCGATGCCGCCGCGTCCGACGACGACGCACGCCTGCCGGTGCCGTGACGCGAGCACGCACAGCCGTCCGGCTTCGAGGTGGAACGCGGAGGCGTCGCGCCGCCCGGACAGCGGGTGCCACGCCACGACCACCTCGTACTGCCGGCCCTGCAACCGGTTGGCGGTGTCGACGGTGACGGCGCCGGCCGGGATCCCTTGTACGGCAAGGGCTGCGTCGACGGCACCCCGCACGTACGCGCGCTGGTCGCGGTGGGTGACGCCGACGGCGACGTCGGCCGGGGTCAGCGCGCGGGTACCGGATCCGTCCACTGTGGACGCTCCGGCGCCGAGCAGCCGCCCGACGAGCGTGGCGATCGCGGCGACGCACTCCGGATCGGTCCGCGGCAGGTACGCCTCCGGCAGCTCCAGCAACCCCCACCCGGTCTCGGCCGCCGTCGCCAGTACGGCCCCGACGGCGTCGGTGCCGGCGGACGGGAGCCGCAGCGCCCGCTCGCCCGGCGGGCTGCCGGCCCGGAACGGCCTGGTGTAGAAGGCATCCGACACCACGGACGCGGCGGACGGCGGCAGCCGCCAGCTCACCGGCAGCGGCACCACCGGGGTGTCCGGATGGTTGCGCAGGATCGTACCGGCGGCGGTGTCCAGCGGCCAGGTCGCCAGCGACCGCAGCACGTGCTCGTCCGCGACCGTGAACGGCGACAGCTGCCCCGGATCACCCACCAGCAGCAGGCGGTCGAACAGCCCCGCCACCCGTACCAGCGCCGCCGACGACATCTGGTACGCCTCGTCCACCACGCCCAGCTCGAAGTGGTGGTCGTCGCCCGACACGAACGCCCACTTGGCCGCCGTCGCGATCAGTACCGGACAGGCGGCGAGATCCGCGGCGCGCGTCGAGTACGCGATGGTCGGTGGGGCGTCCTCGGGCGCGCGGTACTCGCCGCTGTGCAGCCGACCGACCGCGGCGGGCGCCACCGCGGCGGCGATCGACGCGGCCAGATCGTCGGCCTGGTCGTTCGTCTGCGTGATGATCGGCACCTGGCCGCCGGCGTCGACCAGCCGCTGCGTGAGCTGCCGTACCAGCGTGGACTTGCCCGCACCCGGCGGCGAGTCCACCACCACCGTGCGGGCGCCGCCGTCGACGTACGACCAGGTCTGCTCGACGGCCGCGGCATGGTCGGCGGCCGCGGTCATGCCGGCCCCTGGTGGGTCCACGGCAACTCGTCCGGCAGGGTGTCACCGAACACCGGCTGCGGCCCGAACGGCGCCAGCACCACCGCCGCCCCCACCTGCGGCAACGCCGCGTCCGCATGCTCCGGCCTGCGCCCCATGCCCTTCACCACCACGCAGTCCAGCACCCCGTCCGCGTCCGGCGCCCCCGTCCGCACCTGCACGCCCGGCCGGTCCGCCACCCACAGCTCCGTACCCGGCGGGCGGTCGAACGGCAGGTCCGGCCGGATCCGCAGCAACGGCCGCAACACCTTGGTACCGCGGGCGGACAGCTCCCGCCGCTCGTGGTCCCGGCCGACGACCGTACCGGCCAGCGCCTCCCCGGACGCCACGTACCCGGCCAGCACGAGCGGATCGTCCAGCGCCATCTGCCGCTCCAGCGCGGCCGTCCGCGCCTCCAACTCCCCCAGGAACCGGAACGCCCGCAACTGGTCCAGCCGCGTACTGAAATGCGCGGTCCCGGCGTCGACCCGGTCCATGTGGTGCGTCCAGGCGCGCCGGTCCGACTCCCACCGCGGCTCGGCGTGCGCGGCCGGCGGCAACGCCCCGACCAGCTCGCGTACCCGCCAGGTCGCCTCCCACGCGGGCGCCAGCGCCTCCTCCGCCGCCACCCGCAACGGCCCCGCGTCCCCGTCCGCGTGGTACGTCTCGACCGCGGGGGTGAGCACCTCCGCGTCCCACTCCGGGTCCGGCACCGGGCCGGCGGCCGGCAACGCCTCACCGGCGCGCGCCGCCGCCGGCCCGTCCGTACTGGCAGACGGGTCGACCCAGCCCAGCGCGGCGTGCAGGTCGGCGTCCTCGGCGGGCAGCTGCCCGGTCACCCAGTGCGTCGTCAGCAGCCCGCCCGCGGCGAGCACCAGCGCGGAACCCGGCAGCACCCGCCGACCCGCCAGGAAGCTCAGGTGCGCGCCCGCCGCCGGCAACGCCCCGTCCACCGCGTACTCCCCGTCGGTGCGCAGGTAGCGCAGCGAGCGGCCGAGCGTGTCGCACAACCACGCCGCCGTCGGCTGGTTCGGTACGAGCAGCTGCGGCGCGCGCGGGCACACCTGCTCCGTCCCCGTCGGTACGCCCCGGCGGTCCAGCACCGTCACCTCCTCCCGCGCCGCGAACCCCGCCAGGTACGCCAGCAGGTCGGTGGCGAAGTCGGCCAGCGCGGCGAACCGGACGTCCCGGTTGCGCGGCTCCGCCATCACCACCGTGCGCCAGGCGTCGGGCGCCGTCCCGTACCGCAGGGCGACGGGGGCGCCGGGATCGCCGGCCAGGTGGTAGCCGACCACCACCAGCGGCGCATCCGCCAGGTACGCATGGCACCGGCTCGCCGCCGCCACCGCCCGGCGCCCCTCGTACGCCCGCAACCGCCGGTACGTGGCCAGCTCGCTCACGCCGTACCCACGAGGTCGAGGGCGCGGGCGGCGCGGGACAGCCCCTCGGCGAGCGCGGTCTCGGCCGGGCCCACCGGGGCACGGGCGCCGTCGGCGAGCGCGAGGGCGTCGGCGACGGTGTCGACGGTGCCGCAGGCGTTCGCCGCCGCGGTACCGAGCCGGCTGACGGTGCCGCGCTCGTCCTGCTCCGAACGGCAGAACCCGAACAGGTCGCAGCCGAGACACCCGTCGCCGAACCGGTGCCCCAGCGCGGCGACCGACTCGGCGACCCGCGCCGCCGCGTCCTCCGCGTCCGGGTCGGGCAGCGCCGGCGCGTCGGCGACCCCGGCCGCGCTCAGCGTCGGCAGCAACGCCGCCAGCCTGCGTACCTGCGGGGCGACGTCGAGCGCCGCGCCCGTCGGCCGGAGCGAGAAGTTCTCCGGCAGTACCAGCACCGCGCGCGTCGCCGTGTCCGCGAACCCGCGCAGCGCCAGTACGGTGACCGCCACCTGTCGCGCGGCCGCCGCGACCTGCGCCGGGTCCGCCACCCCGTCCACGCACGGGAACGGCCGCGGCTCCACCACGTGCAGCGGCCCCGCACCGGCCACGATCAGCGAATCGGGCGACAGGTACGTCTCGCGCCCACCCAGCCGCAACGGCAGCACCGGGCCCCGCAGCAGGGTCACCGCATCCGCCGGCGCGTCGGCCAGCGCCGCGATCGTCGCCTCCGCGCGCGCCTCGTCCGGCCCCGCCGGGATCTCCCGCACCCGACCCCGCACCACCGGTACGCCCAGCGTGTCGCGCACCGGGTCGAGCAGCGCGGCCAACCCGTCCGCCGTGCAGGCCGTCTCGAACTGGCGGCGCCGGGCGTGCGCGTACGGGCTGCGGTGGCCGGGCGGGCTGCCGAGCAGCCCCGCCACCGTCGCCAGCGGCAGTTCGGCCACGTCCAACGCCTCGCGGCGCGCGCAGCCCGGCACCTCCAGCAGCCCCGCCACCCGCCGCGGCGTCAGCGCCGCCCGGGGGAAACCACCACGCCAGCGGGTCAGCTCGTCACTCGTCGGGTACACGAGAAACGACCGTACCGGCCAGGTACGACAGCGTCGCCGCTGCCGCGCCCGCGACCCGTCGCACTCCGCAGCCGGCCACCGCCGCAGGGTACTTTCCGCCCGGCTCTGCAACCCGGGACCGGCCGACCACCCCGAGCGCTCGGGGCGACATCGCGCGGCCCGCGGCGGCATACTGGGGCCGATGACCGCCGTCACGCACCGCCGGACCGCACCGTGACCACGCCCGACGAGGCGTACCAGGTGCTGGTGTTCAGCCGGACCACCGGGTTCCGGCACGACTCGATCCCCGCCGGCATCGCCGCGGTCCGCGCGCTCGGCGACCGGCACGGCTTCGGCGTCGACGCCACCGAGTGCGGCGCCGTCTTCACCGACGACACCCTCCCCCGGTACGCCGCGGTCGTGTGGCTGTCCACCACCGGCGACGTGCTCGACGAGCCGCAACGCACCGCCTTCCAGCGGTACGTCGAGGGCGGTGGCGGCTACCTCGGCGTGCACGCCGCCGCCGACACCGAACACCGGTGGCCCTGGTACGGCGGGCTCGTGGGGGCGCGGTTCCACGACCACCCGGCGACCCAGCCCGGCACCGTACGCATCGAGGACGGTGGCACGGCCGCCACCGAGGGGCTGCCGCGGGAGTGGCCGCGCACCGACGAGTGGTACAACTTCCGCGCCAACCCGCGCGGGTCCGTGCACGTGCTCGCCACCGTCGACGAGGCGACCTACGACCCGGTCGGCTACCGCGGCGGCGCGATGGGTGCCGACCACCCGGTCGCCTGGTGCCACCGGTACGCGGGCGGTCGCTCGGTCTACACCGCGCTCGGCCACACCGCCGAGTCGTACCGGGAGCCCGCGTTTCTGCGGCACCTGTACGGCGCGCTGCGGATGGCCGCCGGTACCGCGCCGTTCCCCGCCTGACGGGTCACGTCGCCGGCAGCGGGGCCTGCCACAGCCGTACCCGGTGGCCGTCGTCGGCGGCGACCACGACGGCGCGCCCGTCGCCGGCGGCCAGCAGGCGCGTCTCGCCGCGGGCCGACACCGTTGCGGGCACGGCGATCCGGCTCCACCGCGCGCCGTCCGCCGACCACCACAGACCCATCCGACCCTCCCCGGGTACGGTCGCGAGCAGTCCGCCGCCGGGCAGCGCCGCCAGCGACCGTACGCCGGCGGTGCCGTGCTCGCCGCCCGCGCCGAACCCGCCGATCCGTTGCCAGCCACCGGATTCCCGTCGCCACGCGGCGTACCGGTCGCCGTCCGCGCCGACCGCCACCGCACCGCGGACCGTCGGCACCACGCGTTCCAACGACTGCCGGCCGTCCGGCGCCACGACCCGCTCCCGCCGCCACGTACGCCCGTCGGCCGAGTACCAGGCCACCGGCTCGCGGCGCAGCGCCGGCCCGGCCAGCACGTACCGGCTGCCCACGGCCAGCCAGCCGCCCGGGACCGCCGTCACGTCCGCGGTCGTCGTCTGCTCGCCCGGCCCGCCTGCCACCGCCGCACTGTCCGGCAGCCGCCCGAACCCGGCCGCGCCGCGCGCCCACCACACCGCGCCGCCGACCCGGCCGGACGAGCCCAGCCAGTCCCCCACGACCACGGAACCCGTTGCGCCACCGGCGATCCGGCTCACCCCCACCGACCGCGGCCCGCCGTACAGCTCGACCGCGCCGAGTACCTCGGCGACCGTACCGTCGGTCCGCTCGTACCACGAGCTGGTGCGGGGGTTGCCGTGCGCGCCGCCCACCTGCGCGCCCAACGCCACCAGCCGCCCGCGGTGACAACCGCCCGCGTACAGCGCCTGGCGGTGGCCGTAGTAGGTGACCGCCGCGGTCCGCGCCCGGCGCCACGCCACGCCGTCCGCACTGCGCCACACCCCCGGCGCGCCGCGTACCAGCCCCAGCACGTACCACCGGCCGCCGCAGCGCAGCACGTCCCGCACCGCCACGCCCGCACCGGCCAGCCGTACCGCCGACCACCGCGGCTGCGGCCCCGCCACCGCGTCGCCGCCGAGCCCCGCCGCGACCAGTACCGCCAGCGCCCCCGCGACCACCCGCATGCGTCCACGCTAGCCGGCGCGCGCGGGTGGTGCGGTCCCGTCAGCGGGTGGTGAACGTCGTGATGGTGACGGGGAGTTTCGGCTCCCCGTCACCGTTCGGGCCGTCGACACCGGCGGCCGCCACCTTGTCCACGACGGACAGCCCACCGGTCACCGTCCCGAGCACCGCGTACGACGGCGGGATCGTGTCGTCCTGGTAGCAGATGAAGAACTGGCTGCCGCCGCTGCCGGGGCTGCCAGTGTTCGCCATCGCCACCGTCCCCCGTGGGTACGGGTGGGTCGCGCCGGTCGGCAGGTTCTCGTCCGGCACCGTGTACCCGGGGCCGCCGGAGCCGGTGCCCGACGGGTCACCGCACTGCAACACCCACAGCGCCCGGGTGGTGAGGCGGTGGCACGGCGAGCCGTCGTAGAACTTCTGCTTCGCCAGGCTGGCCAGGCTCCGCACCGTGCACGGCGCCTTGTCGGCGGCGAGCCGGATCGTGATCGTGCCACGGTTCGTGGTCAGTACGGCCGTTGTCGGGAGCGCCGACGTCGGGTCGGGCGGCGACACCGCGCGCGCCGGCTTGTGCCCGTCCGACCGGTACCGGCAGGCGCCGGCCGCCGCGCTGCCATGGGGCGCGCCCGACCCGCTCGGCGACCCGGCCGCCGACCTGCCCGCCGACCAGTGGTGGTACGCCAGCAGGCCGCCACCGCCGCAGCACAGTACGAGAACCACGGCGCACGCGCCGACCAGCCACCCGATCCATGCCCGCTTCGGCGGTACCCCGGGCGGGGGCGTGTCCCACGGCGGCTGCTGCCCTGACGGTTCCGACGGATGCATGCCCGGAACGGTACCGGTCGTCCCGTCCCCGCCGTAACGCTCCGGCCGTCGCCGGACGACCTGGCCCCCGGTGACGCTCTTCGCCTTGTCCTGCAACGGATCCCGCGGCGTCCATCCACGTGCCGCGCACCGCACGCGTCGAACCGCACCGCACGCGGGGCAGCGCTGCGGACAGGAGTCGACCGCAACGCCGTCTAGCGTCAGTACCGACGGAGGAACGGGAACGGCGGAAGGCGAGAACGATGACCACCGAGGCGACGACCACAGCGGCGACGGTCACCGGCGAGCGGGCGGACCTGCTGGAGATGCTGACGCAGCACCGGTTCTTCCTGCGGAACACGACGCGCGGGCTGACCGACGAGCAGGCGTCCCGGCGTACGACGGTCAGCGAGCTGTGCCTGGGCGGCCTGATCAAGCACGTCACCGAGGTCGAACGGACCTGGGCGGACTTCATCGTCAACGGCCCGTCCCCGGCGGCCGACTTCGAGAACATGACCGAGGCCGACTGGGAAGCCCGGACGAACGGCTTCAGACTGCTGCCCGGCGAAACCCTGGCCGGCGTACTCGACGCCTACGCCGAGGTGGCCCGCGGTACGGACGAGCTGGTGGCGACGGTCGACCTGGACGCGTCGCACCCGCTGCCGTCGGCGCCGTGGTTCGAGGCGAACAAGCGCTGGTCGGTACGGCGCACGCTGCTGCACATCGTCGCGGAGACGGCGCAGCACGCCGGCCACGCGGACATCATCCGGGAGTCGCTGGACGGCGCGAAGTCGATGGGCTGACCCACCCCCCCGGGTACGCACCGGTCAGCCGGCCGCGGGGCCGGGGTGGACGGGCAGCGCGAGCAGGCCGCGGCTGCGCCACGACGGACGCCAGCGCAGCTCACCGACCGGTACGGCGAGGCGCAGGTGCGGGAAGCGCGCCAGCAGGCGGCCGAGGACGGTCTCGGCCTCCAGCCGGGCCAGCGGCGCGCCGAGACAGTAGTGCGACCCGTGCCCGAACGTGAGGTGCGGGTCGCCGCCGCGCGCGGGATCGCCGTTGGCGGCGGCGATGCAGAGCAGTACGGTGTCGCCGGCGGGGATGTCGACGCCGCCGATCCGGAGGTCGCCGAGCGGGAACCGCCGGATCGCGTACGGGTTCGGGTCGGCGGCGGCGATCAGGTCCTCCAGCGCCGCGCCGCCACCGGTACGGCCGGTGAGCCGGTCCAGCACGGCGTTGCCGATCAGGTGCACCGAGTTCTCGTACCCGGCCCAGAGCAGCAGGAACGCCAGCGACAGCAGCTCGTCCTCGCTCAGCCGGTCGTCCGCGTCGCGGGCGGCGACCAGCCCGGACAGCAGGTCGTCGGCGGGCGCGGCACGCTTGGCGGCGATCAGCCCGGTGAGGAACGCCAGCATCCCGCCGAGCGCCGCCCGGGTCGCCTCCGGTCGGGCCGGGTCCGGCGCGACGAGCGTGTCGGTCCACGCGCGGAACCGGGCCCGGTCCTCGACCGGTACGCCGAGCAGGTCGCCGATCACCGTCAACGGCAACGGTACGGCCAGCGCGGCCATCAGATCGACGCTGTTCACACCGTCCATTGTGGACAGCAGAGCGTCGGTGGCGCGCTCGGTGGACGCGCGCAACGCCGCCACCCGCGTACGGGTGAACGCGGTGGCGGCGAGGCGACGCAACCGGGTGTGGTCCGGCGGATCCAGGTTCAGCAGGTTCGCATCCAGCGCCGGCGGCAACGAGAACCCCCGGTACCCGCCGGTCGAGTGCGCCTTGTCCAGCGACAGCCGCGGATCGGCCAGCGCCTCCCGGACCTCCCGATACCGCGAGACGACCCACACCGCGGCCCCGTCCGGCGTCTCGTCCCGCCGGACCGGACCGGCCTCCCGCACCACGTTTCCGGCTGCCAGCACCCGACCATTCTCCCCGGCCGGTACGTGCGGGCGTCGAGCCGGGCGGCACCGGCGCGGTCAGCCGGCCGGCGGCGCCAGCCGTACGAACACGACCGGCTCGGCGAGGTCGAGCACGACCTCCTCGTCCAGTCCGGTGACCCGCCGACCGCCGGTCGAGATGGCGAACGTGCCGCGGGTGAACGCCCGCCACGCCCGCTCCACCTCCACGGTCGGATCCGGCTCCGCGGACGCGAACAGCGGCACCCGCACCGCGCCCCGCGCGCGGACCTCCTCGTCCGACCGGTACTGCCGGTCGAGGACGTGGCGGCAGCGGGCCGCGTCGGCGCGCAGCTCGTGGATCTGTTCGGTCACGGCGCGGCGGATCAGGTCCCGCGCGGTGGTCCGCTCGTGCGCCAGCCGCACCAGTACGGCGGGCAGGTCGTCGTCTGCGCCGGTCGTCCGGCTGCGTACCTCGATCTCCACGGCCGCCACCCTAGAGCCCGGGTACGACAGGAACCACGGGTCGTGCCACGGGAGTACGCGGAGGGTCGGAGTGTGGGCCGATGTGCGCGGGACCGGCGCGGGCGAGCCTGGGCGCATGACGAGAGCGATACGACGGGCGCTGGTCGCGCTGGCGCTGGCGGCGACGGCGGTACCGGCCGCGGCGACCCCGGTGGCGGCGACCGAAACGCTGACCTGGCGGGAGTGTCCGGGCGGCGGCGGCCCGGACGGCATGGAGTGCGCGGACCTGCGGGTACCGCTGGACCCGGCGCGGCCGGACGGGCGCCAGCTGACCCTGGTACTCGGCCGGCTCCGGGCGGACGGCGGCCACCCCGCCGAGGGCACCGTACTGGTCAACTACGGCGGGCCGGGCGCGCCGAACGTGGAGATGATGCGCGACCGCTCGCTGTCCCCCGGTACGCAGCCGTTCGCGAGCCTCCGGCACCACATGGACATCGTCACGTGGGACACCCGTGGCTTTCCCGGCCTGAGTACGCCCGCGTTGGACTTCTCGTGCCTGTCCGGGCTGCCCGCGAACCCGGACCCGCTGGCGCTCCCCACCGACGAGGCCGGCTTCCGGCGGCTCGCCGCACGCAACCGGGACGCCGCGGACGCCTGCCGTACCAGGGATCCGGAGCTGTTCGACCGCATGGACGCGGCGGCGAACGCCCGGGACATGGAGGCGGTCCGGCGCGCGCTCGGCGTCCCGCGCATGAGCCTGTACATGGGCTCGTACGGCGGGGTCTACGGCCAGACGTACGCGCGGCTCTACCCGGAGCGGGTGCGCGGCATGGTGCTCGACGGCACGCCGAACCACACCGACCCGTACCCGGCGGAACTGGTCGCGCAGGCGCGGGAGAACGGCCGGCGGATGGACCGGTTCGCCGCGTGGTGCGCCACCGACACCGGCTGCGCCCTGCACGGCCGGGACGTACCGGCGGTGTGGCGGGCGCTGACCGCGCGGGCCGACCGTACGCCGGTGCCGGCGCCCGACGTGCACGCGTCGTTCGGCGGCTGGACGCTGCGGATGCTGGGCGCGGAACGGCTGCACGCCGCCGGACCGGCGGACTGGCCGGCGCTCGCCCGCGACATCGCCCACGCCGTCGACGGCGACGCCTCCGGGCTCGCCGAGTCGCCGACCCACCCGTACCCGTCGATGAGCTATCCGGTGTCGCACTGCCGGGAATGGCCGCGCGCCAAGAACTTCGCGGACCTTCGCTCCACAGTGGACGGTCTCGCCCGGGTGGACCCGAACTTCGGCGCCGGCGGCACGTTCGCCGCCTCGATGCTCGCCTGCGTCGGCTGGCCCGTCGGCGTGGACGACCCGGTCCGGGCGCTGCCGCGCGACCTGCCGCCGCTGCTCGCCGTCGGTTCCTGGGGCGACTCGGCCATGACCGCCCGCGCCGTCGACCGGGTACCCGGCAGCGGCACCGTCACGCACGACGGCCCCGGCCACGAGCTGTACGCCACCGGCAACGCGTGCGTCGTCGCGCACGCCGACCGGTACCTCACCACCGGCGCCGTCCCCCCGCCCGGCACCGCCTGCTGACCCGGGTACGGCCCGGTCACCGCGGCCGGGCCGTATTTCGGCTCAACCGCAGGCGATCAGCCCTCGGACGGGCGGGCCGGCGTGACGAGACCGCTCTCGTACCCGGTGATGACGAGCTGGGCGCGGTCCCGGGCACCGAGCTTGTCGAACAGCCGGCCGATGTGCGTCTTCACCGTCGCCGGGCTGAGGAACAGGTGCGCGGCGATCTCGGCGTTGGACAGGCCGCGGGTGATGAGCGTCAGCACGTCGCGTTCCCGGGCGGTGAGGGCGGCCAGGCTGGTCGACGCCGCGGCGGCCGGCCGGGGCCGCGCCACGAACTCCGCGATCAGCCGGCGCGTCACCGTCGGCGCCAGCAGCGCCTCACCCGCCGCGACCACGCGTACCGCGTCGAGCAGGTCGGCCGGCGGCGTGTTCTTGAGCAGGAAGCCGCTCGCGCCCGCGCGCAGCCCCGCGTACACGTAGTCGTCGAGGTCGAACGTGGTGAGGATGAGCACCCGGCTCGTACCGTCCGGCGCGGCGCAGATGCGGCGGGTGGCCTCGATGCCGTCCATCTCCGGCATCTGCACGTCCATCAGCACCACGTCGGGACGCAGCTCGGCCGCCAGCCGTACCGCCTCGGTGCCGGTGCCGGCCTCGCCGACGGTGACCAGGTCCGGCGCGGTGTCCAGCAGTACCCGGAAGCTGCCGCGCACCAGGTCCTGGTCGTCGGCGACCAGTACGGTCGTCCGGCCGTCGGTCACCGCGCCCCCTCCGCCGCCGGTACCGGAAGGTGGGCGGTGACGGTGAAGCCGCCGCCCGGCCGGGGGCCCGCGGTCATCGTGCCACCGTGCATGGCGACCCGTTCGCGCATCCCGAGCAGGCCGTGGCCGGGCCGGTGACCGGTACGTACCGGGCGGGTGCCGTCGTCGGCCACCTCCACCCGTACGCCGTCGGCGGTGGCCGCCACGAGCACCGTGCACCGGGCCGGCGCGGCGTGCCGTACCACGTTGGTCACGGCCTCCTGCACGATCCGGTACACGGCGCGCGCGACGTCACCGGGCAACCCGTCCGTGCCACGTACCGTCGTCTCGACGGTGACACCGGCGTCGGTGGCGCCCGCCGCCAGGGCGTCCAGGCCGGCGAGGCCCGGCACCGGGCGCGGCTCGTCCGGCGACTCCGGCGAGCGCAACAGGCCCAGCATGTGCCGCATCTCCGTCAGTGCCTGACCGCTGGTCGACTCGATGACCCGGAGCGCGTCGCGTACCTCGTCGGGACGGCTGTCCGCGACGTGGTTCGCCACCGCCGCCTTCACCCCGATCAGGCTCAACGTGTGCGACACCACGTCGTGCAGCTCCCGGGCGATCCGCAGCCGCTCCTCCGCCGCCGCCCGCTCGGCGAGCCGCTCCGCGGCGACCGCCGACGCGGCACGACGCTCGCGTACCGCCCGGCCGATCGTCCACGAACAGCCCAGCAGCGCGCAGCCCGCGACCAGGATGCCCGGCCCGCCGGCCGTCGCCGGACCGCTCACCACGGCCACGAGTACGAGAAGGCCGCTGAGCACGCCGATCACCACGGTCGGCTCCCGGCGCCGACGTGGCCGCGCCACCGCCACCGGGTACACGGCGAACGCCGCCGCCAGCAACGGATCCCCGAGCAGCCCCAGCCCCGCGCCCACCACCGACACCGTGCACACCAGTACGAACACCGGCAACGGGAACAGCCGGCGCAGCGCGACCGGCAGGCCCGCGCCGGCCGCCACCAGACACACCGCCCACACCGGCCCCGGCGGCGACGGCCCGAACGCCGGCAACACCACCACCACCGTGTACGCCAGCGCCGCCGCAACGTCCAGCAGGATCAGCTCCGTACGCGACAGCCGCCGCCGGAGAAGCGACCGCGGCTCCCGCTCATCCACGTCCCGGAACGTACCAGCGGGGGACGGTGCCGGGATCGGACCTGGGGACGACGGACCGTGGGAGTAGGCGGGGTCGTCCCCCGCTCCGATCCGCCCGGCCACCGTCCCGCGACACCATCGCCGGCATGATCGAGATCCGGGACCTGACCAAACGGTACGGCGGGCGCAACGCCGTCGACAGCCTGTCGTTCCGCGTCGAACCCGGCACCGTGACGGGCTTCCTGGGCCCGAACGGCGCCGGCAAGTCCACCACGATGCGCCTGCTGCTCGGCCTGGCCACCCCGGACCGCGGCACCGCGCTCGTCACCGGCCGCCGGTACGCCACGCTCAAGCATCCGCTGCACCAGGTCGGCGCGCTGCTCGACCCGGACGCCGCGCACCCGGGCCGGACTGCCCGCGACCACCTGCGCGCGCTGGCCCGCAGCAACCGCATCCCCGACCGCCGCGCCACCGAGGTACTCGACCGGGTCGGCCTGGCCGGCGTCGCCCGCCGCCGGGTGGGCGGCTTCTCGCTCGGCATGAAGCAGCGGCTGGGGCTGGCGGCGGCGCTGCTCGGCGACCCCGGCGTACTGCTGCTCGACGAGCCCGTCAACGGCCTCGACCCGGACGGCGTGCGATGGATCCGGGACCTGCTGCGGTCGCTGGCCGCCGAGGGCCGCACCGTCCTGGTGTCCAGCCACCTGATGAGCGAGATGGAACTCACCGCCGACCGGCTGGTCGTCATCGGCCGCGGCCGCCTCGTCGCCGACACGTCCGTACCGGAGCTGGTGGCACGGTACGACCGTGGCGTGGTCGTCCGGTCCGCCGACGACGCCCGGCTCGCCGCCCTGCTGCGCGCCGAACGCGCCACGGTGGCCCCCGGTCCGCACGGCGGCCTGCTCGTCACCGGCCTCACCGAGACCGACATCGGCGAACTCGCCGCCCGCCACACCATCCCCCTGTACGGCGTCGCCCGCCGCCGCGCGTCCCTCGAAGACGCGTACCTGGCGCTCACCGCCGGCACCGTCGAACACCGGAGCGGCACATGACCGGCGCCCTGTCCGCGGAGTGGCTGAAGCTCCGCTCCCTGCGGTCCACCTGGTACCTCGTCGGCGTGGTCGCGCTCGCCACCGCCGGCGGACTGCTCCTCTCCTGGTACGCCGCGCACCTGTGGGACACCCTGCCCGCCGCGCGCCGCGCCCACCTCGCCGTCGCGCCGCCCACCCCGCTGATCCAGCCGGTCGTCGAGACCTGCCTCGGCATCCTCGGCGTCCTCGCCCTCGCCGGCGAGTACGGTCGCGGCACGCTGCGCGGCACCCTCACCGCCGTACCCCGGCGCGGCACCGTACTCGCCGCCAAGGCCGGCACCGTCGCCGCCGTCGCCCTCGTCCTCGGCCTCGCCTGCGTCACCTGCACCACACTCGGCGCACGCGCCCTCGTCGGCGACCGGCACATCGCCGGCCTCACCGGCCCCGCGATGCACGACACCCCACTGCTTCTCGCGTACGCCGGCGCGGCGGTGACCGCCGCCCTCCTCGGCCTCGGCCTCGGCGCCGTACTCCGCTCCACCGTCGGCGCCGTCGCCGCACTCGTCGGCATCGTCCACATCATCCCGATGGTCGTCTGGCACCTGCCCGACCCCGCCGGCCGCTGGGCCAGCTCCCTCGTCCTCGACGCCCTGCCCCAACAACTCGTCGGCCTCGACAACCACAACTCCGTGTACGGCGCCGCCCTCGCACCGCCCGCCGCCCTCGCCGCGCTCCTCGCGTACGCCCTGCTCCCGCTCGCCGCCGCCGCCCTCCTCCTGCACCGCCGCGACGTGTGACCACGGGCGCACGCACGCCGAGGCGGCAGGGCGTCGCCGCGGGTCACCGCGCGCGGGATCCGGTTGCCCCGCACCATCTTCCCGGTACCCCCGGGCGACGTGGGCGCGCCGCCGCGATCGGCAGTCACGCCACGATGCGGGTGCGTTGTGTCAGCGGAGTCAGTCGCGGCGAGGTGGCGGCGGAGGCGCGCCCACGGACGGGCCGCCCGGCCACGGAGCCGGCCGCTGCGCCGGTTCCGGCCGACGCGACCGTACGACCAGGACCACGACGGCCACCGCGAGGACCAGCCCACCACCCACCACACCCGCGAGCGCCGCACCGCTCAGCCCACCGGTACGCCCGGCGGCCGCGTTCGGTGTGGTTGAGCCATCTCCGGTGGCACCGCCGTCCGGGGCCGGCGACGACGCCAGCGGATCCGGCACCGGCCCGCCCAACGGATCCCGGCCCACCCGCGGTACGTCCGCCGTCAGCGCCGCCACCGGATTCACGATCCCGAAGCCGTACTGCGGATCCCAGCCCGCCGGGCCCCGGTCCGTCGCCGTCTTGATGATCCGGTTGATCACGTTCGACGCGTTCAGTTCCGGGTACTTCGCCCGCACCAGCGCCGCCACCCCACTCACAATGGCAGCAGCATTGCTGGTGCCGGAGCCTTCGCTGTAGTTCGACTCGCCCGACTTGACGAACGTCGCAGCGGGGATCTTCACCGCGGGCGCCGAAAGCGTCGCGTACTTTCCTTGCGCCGAGCCGTTCCAGAACCGCCCGGACGCGTCGACACCTGTGGCGTTGAGGACTCCCTTCAGCCGACCGGGTGCCCCGATGCTGTCGATGCCGACATCGGTGTTGCCTGCCGCGCCGACAACGACGACGTCGTGGACCTCTGCGTAATGGATCGCGGAGACCAGTGCCGGCGTCGACTCGTTGTTGCCGAACGACAGGTTGATCACCTCGGCGTGTTGGTCGACTGCCCACCGGATGCCGTCCGCCGCGGCGTCGGGGCTGACGTTGTCGCCGTTGCTCGCGACGCGAACCGGCAGGACCTTGACACCTGGCGCAACGCCGAGTGTGCGATCCTCACCCCCGCCTTGAGCGGCGATGATCCCGGCCATGCTGGTTCCGTGACCGCTGGCGTCTTGCGTCGCCGGCATCCCGGCAAACTTCCCGAACGATCGCCCGGCGAGAACATGTCCGGCCAGGTCTGGATGGGTGGCATCGACTCCCGTGTCGACAACGGCAACCGTGACTCCCGAGCCGTTGCTGATTTCCTGCGCCTGCGGAACGTCCAGGAAACCCAGGTACCACTGCGCTTCCCGCACGGTCTGCGCCTGTGCCGCACCGGGCGCGGCGACAGCCGCGAGGACACCGATGGCGAGTACTGCCGCCGCCCGGCGTACCCATCGGGTGTGTGTTGCCACGCCTGCTCCGTTCCGCGCTACTCGATGACCGGGGGCGGGCCGAGCGGCACCGACCACACGTCATCGTCCTCGATCAACCAGGTCTGACGCTCCTCGCCGTCCTGTTTCCCGCCCGCACCGCCGGGCGACACTCCGCCATAGGTGTCGCCCGCAGGCCCGCTCGCGCCGCCGCGGCCGGATCCAACGCCGGCCGCACGTTGCGGACCCCGAGGTTCCGTCGCATCGGCACCGCGGTAGCCACTCGCGCCGGCACTGTAGCCCGTCGGTCCGAATCCGGCCGCGCCACCGCCAATCCCTGCGCCACCACCAATCCCTGCGCCGCCACCGAAACCCGCGCCACCCACGCCCCCGCCGATACCGGCGTCCACGGCCGGAGTCGCTCCCGCAGACCCGGGATGGCCAGCGCCCGCCAGGCTCGTCCCCGACGACCGGTTCCATTGCGACGGTTCGACCGCGGCCGCGGGTGATCCGGCGCCGTTGTGCGACGCGAATCCGGTCGTACCGTATCCGGCGCCCGTCTTCGGCGGCGGTGGTGAACCGACGCTTGGGCCACGGCTGTCCACGCCGCCATACCCGCCGCTTCCGCTGCCGCCCCCGTCGCTCCCGTAGTCCGTCCGGGTGCGCGGATCCAGCGTGGGCGCCTCGTCGTACGTGGGGATGGCGGCGTGTTGTTCGGCGTACGCGGCGAGCAGGGTGTCGAAGGCGGCGCGGGCGCGGTTGGTGCCCTCGTCGTACCAGCGGTCGGCGTCGAGGTTGGCCTGGGCGGCCTTGCGGTTGGCGGTGGCGTCGACGGTACGGCCGGTGGCGTCCGGGTACGCGGCGGCGATGCGGTGCCCCACGTAGTCGCGGAATCCGTTGTCCGCGTAGCGATCCCGGTGGGTACGGAAGAAGTGGTACTGCACCTGGTTGCCGGTCTGCGCGTCCTCGTACCGGATGCCGTGCATGCCGAGGTTGTGGACGTCGCCCATGTCGGGCAGCGGGATCGAGGCGATGGCGGTGGCGAGGGCGGTGCCGGTGTCGCCGGACAGGTGGATCATGGTGGACATCCGCGCGTAGAAGTCGTCGATCTGTTTGACGAGCGACTCGTAGTGCCCGCGGTACGCGTCGGCGCCCGCCCCCGACCAGTCCTTCTCGCCGATCCGGGCCTTCAGGTCGCGCAGGGTGCGGGACGCGGTGTCGAGGATCTGGAAGTACGTGTGCCACTTGAGTTGGAGGTTCCAGACCTGGTCGGGGCGGCCGGCCATGGTGACCGCCCGGATGATGGCCTCCCAGGTGAAGTCCTTCGCGACCTCACTCATCGGCCCCGCCTCCCCCGTACCCGCCGGATGCCGCCGGGCCGCGCGCCGGCGCGCTGCCGGTACCCGCGCCGGTGCCGCCGTCGGTGCCGCTTCCCTTGTCCGGCACGGAATCCCCGGCGTGGCCGGGTGGTGCCGCGGTGTCGGAGTCGGTGCCCGCCGCGCTCGACGTGAGCAGGTTCTCGACCTGCTCGGCGAGCAGCGAGTTGCGGCGCTCGGCCGTGGCGTACCGCTCGGCGATGGTGCGGGTGCCCTCCGCCAGGTCGGCGATCGCCCGGTGCAGCCGCACGCTGAACTCCTCCGCCGCGGCCGCGCCCGCCCCGTACCGGTGCCAGAGGGTGTCGGCGTCGGCGAAGCGGCCGGACGGGTTGGTCCAGTCGTTCATGGCGCCGCCGGCGTGGTGGTCCCGGGCCTCGGCGGCGCTGACCCGGGTGGCCGAGCGGATGTCCTTCGCCGCCGTGGTCAGGTCGCCGTCGAGGTAGCTCGCCAGGCTGTACAGCTCCTTCGCCACGTCGGCCAGGTGCCGCGCGTCCGCGTGCAGCGGCCGTCCGTCGACGCCGTGCGTCAGGTCCGCGCGGGGATCGCCCAGCGTGGAGCCCTCCAGGTCGATCGGGTGTGCCGGCGGGTTCGCCGGGCCACCGTCCGCTGCCGCCTCCACCGGGCCACCCCGCTCCGTCGACCGTCCAGTTACTCGGCGAACGATATCGAGCCGCCACAATCCGCGCGATCCCGCGCGTCGTACTCCCGGGTCGGGGCACGGAAACGGCCGCGGGACGCCCCCAGGCGCCCCACGGCCGTTCGCCGTCGTACGGGTCAGGACACGATGCCGTCGACCTTGTACTGCATGAAGCGGTAGTTGGTGTTGTCGTACCACTGGCTGACGACGATGTGGAAGTTGCCGAACGTCGAGCCGGGCACGATGAACCCGCCGTACGGGTTGGCGACCAGGTTGGCGACCTCCTTGCCGGGTGCGCCGGGCAGGATCATGGTCTGTTCCAGCGTGTGGGTCAGGTCCGAGGTCGGCAGCGGGAACACCATCGCCCGGATGGCCAGCGGCTCCATGTTCAGCCACGTCAAGGCGTACTTGCCGTCCATCGCGCGGAAGCAGATCTCGCCCCACTTGCGGACGCCGAACACGGTGGTCGGCGGCTTGCCCCAGTCCCAGCCGCCGTCGGCGTACCCCCAGGGCTCGTACGCGTCGGCGTTGCCGAGGCTGTCCTTGCGTACCCGGTGCAGCAGCATGCCGGAGGCGATGTCGCGGTTGAACACGGTGGACAGCACGTAGCAGTAGTCGCCCTCGGCGACCGCGTACGTCTTCTGCTGGAACTGGCCGCCGTGCAGGTCACCCGGCCACTGGCACAGGTACTCCCAGGTCTCGCCGTTGTCGGTGGAGCGCCAGAAGTCGGTGTGGTGGGTGTCGTAGATGACGCCGCGCATGAGGTGCATGTACATGACGCCGTCGACGACGAACACGTCGGACGGGATGGCCGTGGTGGCCTTGTCGCCGACCGGGTTGTGCGGCTCGTCGACCAGCGCGTTCGCGTGGCCGCCGCCGACGCTGCCGTCGATGTGCAGGTTGTTCAGGTCGGCACTGCCGGACCGCAGCCCGACCGGCGCCCGCCAGTCGTCCGGCGCCTCGCCCGGATTGGGTACGTGGTCGCCGTTGAACGTGTCGCCGCCGACGAACAGCATCGTGCCGTCCGGGCAGCGTACGGGGATGCCCAGGTCCGTCCACGGCGACGCGAACGGGCCGGTCTCCGCCGGACCGCTCAGGTTCTTGATCTTCGTGGCGAGGGTGGGACTCGACGGGTCGCCGGGCGAACCGGCGATCGCCGCCACCGAGCCGGTCCCGACGACCGCCGCCCCGACCGCGACCCCGACACCGAGCTTGAACAGGCCGCGGCGGGACATGTCCGCCGGTGTGTCCGCGGCGTGCGCGCCGGGCTTCGCCGTCGTGGCGTGCCGCCCGCGGGGGAACAGGGTCATGGTCGTGTGCCTCTCAGTCGTACCAACGGATTTCAGTCGTACCAGCGGATTCCGTCGCCACCGTCGGCGGCGATCGTCTGCGGCAGGATGCCGTTCTCCTGCGGGTACCGGGGGTGGTTGGCCAGCAGTCCCTCGATGGACCGCAGCGACGTCGCGTCGCACACCCCGTCGGTGTGGATGCAGAAGCGCCGCACGTGGATGCCGTCGAACGTCTCCGGCCCCGGTCCGGGCGAGGTCACGCCGGCGAGCCCGACACCCTTGGGTACCGTCGCCCACAGTCCGGTACCGGGCTGCATCGGGTCGGCGTACAGCATGCCGTTGACCTGCTTCTTCGGTACGTCGGTCGCACCGCTGGCGAGCGTCTGCAACACGAGGTCGCCGACCCAGGCACCCTGCGAGTACCCGACGATCGTGATGGTGGCGTCGGGGTGCGCGCGGTGGGTCTCCTCGACCGCCGCCAGCATCGCCTTGTACCCGAGGCGGACGCTCTCGTCGAAGCCGGTCGCGGACAGGTCGGGCATCTCGTTGTGCGGTCCGACGAACGGGCCGCCGCTCGCCGGGTAGCAGACCGGTACGGCGATGCCACCGTCGAGCCGCCGGTTCGCGTACCCGTAGGTGACGGTGCAGCCCTTGCCGTCAACCGGTACGGATCCGGTACCGCCGGCCTCGATGTAGTAGTGGTCGGATCCCGCGGCGTACGACGGGCCCGCCCACGTGCCGACCGCCGCGACGACCGCCACCGCGGAGGCGACGAGCGCCCCGACGCGACGGCGACGTGTCCTGAGCAGGTTCACCACACGTGTCCTTCCGGATCGGGCCCGGACCCCCGGCGCCGGGATGGCCACCAGGCTCCGGCGGATTTCCACCGAATGATCCGAACCACAGGGTCTCCGTCATGCTTGCAGATGCCTTGCGCAATTCCTGTGCCGCTGGTTGTGTGATGCCTGCACCGCTACCCGAAGGGCGACAGATGGCGGATCTCCGGCTCCTCGGTCCCGTCGAGATCCGGTCGGACGGCCGACTCCTCGACACCGGCACCGCCAAGCAACAGGCGGTGCTCGCCGTACTGCTGCTCGACGCCGACCGGCCGGTACCGGTCGACACGCTGATCGGTCGGGTCTGGGGTGACGCGCCGCCGCCGACCGCGCGCGGCACGCTCCAGGCGCACCTGAGCCGGATCCGCCGCACCCTCACCGGAGTCGCCGACCTGGAACACCGGGCCGGGGCGTACCGGCTGCGGGTGGACCGCGACGACGTCGACCTGTACCGGGCGCGCCGGCTCGTCGCCGACTCCCGTACCGGCGGTGTCGCGGACGAACGCCGCGCCGAACTCCTGCGTACCGCGGCGGGGTCGTGGCGGGGCGAACCGCTGTCCGGGCTGGACGGCGCGTGGTTCGGCCGGATGCGGGAAACGTTGCTGCGCCAACGACTCGACATCCTCGCCGAGTGGGCCGGGGTGGCGTTGCGGCTCGGTGACGCGGGCGCCGTCGTCGACGTCCTCGGCCCGGTACACACCGACGAACCGCTGGTCGAGCCCGTCGCCGAGGCGCTGATGCGGGCGCTCGCCGCCACCGGCCGCGAAGCCGAGGCCCTCACCGTGTACGACACGTTCCGGCGCGGCCTGGCCGACGCGCTGGGCGCCGACCCGAGTACCGGGATGCAGCGGCTGTACCGCGAGATCCTCGCCGGCGACCCGGCACCGCGGCCCGCACCGCCCGCCGGCCCGCGCCCGGCGCAGCTGCCCGGCGACCTCGGCGCCCTGTTCAGCGGCCGTACCGAGCAGCTCGGGCGGCTCGACAAGGCGCTCGGTGCAGCGTCGCTGGTCGTCGTGTCCGGCGCCGCCGGCGTCGGCAAGACCAGCCTCGTCGTACGGTGGGCGCGCGGCGTCGCCGACCGCTTCCCCGACGGTCAGCTGCACACCAACCTGCTCGGCCACTCCCCCGGCCCGTCCGCCGAACCGCGCGGCGTACTCCGACGGTTCCTCACCGCGCTCGGCGTCGACGCGCGGCGCATCCCCGCCGGCCAGGACGAACTCGTCGACCTGTACCGCAGCATGCTCGCCGACCGCCGCGTCCTCGTCGTACTCGACAACGCCCGCGACGCCGACCAGGTACGCCCGCTGCTGCCCGGCTCCGCCGCCAGCCTCGTCGTCGTCACCAGCCGCAACCAGCTGCCCGGCCTCATCGCCGCCGAGGGTGCGGTACCGCTGCCGCTCGACGAACCGAGCCACGGCGAGGCGCTCGACCTGCTGGCCCGCAGGCTCGGCGCCGAAC
Source organism: Actinocatenispora rupis (assembly GCF_016861975.1). GTDB lineage: Bacteria > Actinomycetota > Actinomycetes > Mycobacteriales > Micromonosporaceae > Actinocatenispora > Actinocatenispora rupis. The sequence continues at coordinate 98,760 of NZ_BOMB01000040.1, forward strand.
GCGTCGCCGCCGAACCCGCCGCCGTCGACCGCGTCGTACGGCTCTGCGACCGGCTACCGCTCGCGCTCAGCGTGTTCGCCGCCGGCGCCGCGCTGCGCCCCGAGCACCCGCTCACCGCGCTCGCCGACGCCCTCGCCGCCACGCCCGGCCGGCTCGACGCGCTCGACCTCGGCGACGACAGTACCGACGTGCGGGCCGCCTTCTCCTGGTCGTACGCGGCGCTCGGGGCCGACGCGCAACGCCTCTACCGGCTCGTCGGGCTGCACCCCGGCCCCGAAGTGTCGCTCGCCGCCGCGGCCGACCTCACCGGCTGGCCCGAACCCCGCACCCGCCGTGCCCTCACCGAACTCACCCGCGCCCACCTGCTCACCGAACCCGTCCCCGCCCGGTACGGCTGCCACGACCTGCTCCGCGAACACGCCGCCGAGCTCGCCGCCGACACCGACACCCCCGCCGACCGCGACGCCGCGCTCGCCCGCCTGCTCGACGGGTACCTGCACACCGCGCACGCCGCCGCCGTCCTCCTCGACACCCACCGCGAACAGCTCGTCGCCCCGCCCGTACACCCGCGCGCCGACACCCCGGCGCCCCTCGCCGACCACGGCGCCGCGCTGACCTGGCTGACCACCGAGTACCCGAACCTGCTCGCGGCGCTGCACCTGTGCGCCCGCCGCCACCTCGACCGGTACACCTGGCACCTCGCCTGGTGCCTCTACCCCCTGTACTACAACCGCGGCCACTGGACCGAACAGGTCAACGCGCAACAGCTCGCCCTCGCCGCCGCGCAACGCCGCGACGACACCCACTGCGCCGCGTACAGCGAACACGCGCTGGCCGTCAGCTACCAGCGACTCGACCGCCGCGACGAGGCACTCGACCGCTTCCGCAACGCCATCGCCCTGTACGACCGGCTCGACGACCCCGCCAGCCGCGCCCGCGTCCACTACAGCCTCGCCTGGCTGCACACCACCGACGAGGAGTACGAGCAGGCCATCGAACAGGCCCGCCTCGGCCTCCAGTACGACACCGGCACCGGACGCGGCCGCGCGCTCGAAACCATCGGCTGGGGCGAGATCCAGCTCGGCCGGCCCACCGACGCCATCGCGTCACTGACCGGCGCCGTCGACATCTACCGCGAGCAGGCCAACCGCAACGGCGAAGCCGCCGCCACCGACTCCCTCGGCGACGCGTACACCGCCGCCGGCGACCACGCCACCGCCATCACCTGCTACCAGCGCGCCGTCGACCTCACCGCCGAACTCGGCGACCGCTACCACGAGGCGCTCTGCCGCCACAACCTCGGCATCGCCTACCACCGCGCCGGCCGTACCGACGACGCCCGCGCCGCCCTCACCGCGTCCCTCGCCATCCTCGACGCCATCGGCCACGCCGACGCCGCCCACGTCCGCGCAACCCTCACCACCCTGGACCCCCCGGTACCGGCCGCTCAGCCGTCGTCGCCCTGACCGTCACCCAACGCGTCGTACTTCGTCGCCCGGCCGCGCGCGAGGTCCGCCGGGTAGCGGTGCCCGTTGCGGTCGATCTTCGCGTTCGCCTCGCGCAACAGGTCGATCCCGCACACGTCCGCCAGCCGTACGAGATACAGCAGCACGTCCGCCATCTCGTCGGCCAACGGACCGCGCAAGCCCTGCGCCAACTCGGCCGCGATCTGCTCCTCACTGAGCCACTGCAGTACGGCCGCCAGCTCCCCCGCCTCGCCGGCCACCGCCATCGCCAGGTTCTTCGGCGTATGGAACTGCTCCCAGTCCCGTTCCCGCGCGAACCGCGCCAGCCGCCCCCGCAACTCCACGATCGAATCCGCCATCCCCGGACGCTATGCCATCCGCAGCACCCCGTACCCGCCGGTGTCGCGTCGGGCCCGTTTGCCCGCAGCGACCCGGGAACCGTCGCGGCGATGGCGCCTTGGTACGGATCGATAGCCTTCTCCCGGTGCTGGATAGTTGATGCCATCGCCCCGCCTCCGCTCAGCAACGGCACCTGGCGGCTTGTCAAAATGCGGCGCGATGGTGGCGATTGGCAGTTGGCCTCCGCGCTGCGGTGTCCGAACAAGGGCGCGCATCGACGACGGGCTGACGCACGGTCTGCGCATCTGCTGTCGACGTGCTGGTCTGTCTCGTGCGACCAGGAACCGCGGCACAGCCCGGCTCGCCGTATAGGGCATCGTCAGGCTCTCGCTCATGGGGACGCACCCGGCTCCGCACATCTACTGGGTCCGGTGTCGTCATTTCCCTCGGCGTTGCCATCAGCCGCAACGTTGTAGCGCATGTCTGCGCTGCCCCCTTCGCCCCCACCCGCCGGGTCGCCGAGGTGGCAGGTTGTTGTGCCGATCGTCATCGTCGTCGCCGTACTGGCCGTCGCGGTTACGACGGTGACCATCGTGGCGGCCAAGGGCCGGTCCGGAGCGCTCGGATCCCAGCAACCGTCGCGTTCTCCCGGTGAGCAGTTGCGCTATCACATCGACAAGATCAAACCCTGCTCCATGCTGCACACGGCAGACTTCCACAACCTTGGCCTGACGAAGAAGGACGCCGACGAGACGTCCGGCCGGGACAACGCGCTCTGCGCCATGGCCCTGGTATCGACCAGCAAGGCGCCGACCACCGGCAACGCGGAGTCCGGAACCGCCACGATCGCGCTCTACTGCCGTGACGACGTTGACTCGGCCCGGAGCACCTTCGACCTGCAGGTCGACCTGAAATCGTCAAACGCCACGAAGAAACGGGTCAATATCGGCGACGAGGCGACCGAGATCCTCATCGACCGAGATCAGGTTCCCCTCCGGGAAGTGATCGTCGCCCGCTATCAGAACCTCGTCATCGCAGTTACCCTGTCGCTTTCTGGATACAAGTACACACCAACCTGGGACACGTTCGAGCCGCCCACCACCACGATTCTTCGGCGAACCATCGCCGCTGTACCGAGATCCTGAACGGCGACAAGCCGGGGAAGCCCTCCGTCGTCGATGTCATCACGGACTCCTCAGGGTGTTGCCCAGGGTCAGGCTTGGGTGTTGCGCCCTACCAACTGGCGGTGCCGGCGCGCATCGGAGCACGACGGTGGCAGCGGCTCCCAAACGTCGATGCCGTTACGAGACACCGAAACCGGCGTCGCGTCGGATGCCGCGAATGCCGACGGCAGAAGGTGTCGATGCGGCAGCGCCACCGCGGAGTCAGCTGCCGGTTGCGCGCGCCGTAAGGGGTGCGCCTGTCACCGGCGCTCGTCCGGAGTCGTGCGGTGGGTGAGGGCGGTGAGGAACTCGCGGGTTTCGGCGTCGGTGGCGTAGAGGACGGTTCCGCGCATGCCGCGGGTGAGCAGGACCTTGTAGACGTTGCGTACCAGGCGGTCGAAGTCGGCGTCGGTCGCCTTCCTCCCGCGCAGCGACGGGTCCTTGTTGTACTCGCGGCGTACGACGAGGTGGCCGTCGCGGGCGACGATGTCGGGGCCGAGGATGACGCCGGACCAGTCGTACTCGAAACCCTGTGCGGTGTAGACGCAGCCGACCTGGCCGATGCCGCGGGGGTCGGTGGCCCAGAAGGCGCTGGCGGGCGCGTCGCCGACGGAACGGTCACCGCGCAGGTTCCACGGCCGGTTCCAGTCGCCGATCGTCACGTCGCCGACGAGGCTGCCGTCCTCGCGCGGGTCGCTCCACGGCCAGCAGTACCCGGCGGACATGCGGGCGGTGCCGCCGGTCTTCTCCTGCTTGGCCCGGAGCATCTCCTCCAGCACCCACGGTGTCCCGGCGACCTGGAGTTCGAACCGGTCGTCGCCGGGCCAGCGCTGCGGTCCGCGGTCGGACAGGTCGAGCAGGTCGAGTACCCAGTCCTCGTAGGCGCGGCTGCCACCGCACCGGAACTGCTCGCGCAGGTGTACGACCTCGACGTCGAGCCCGCGCTGCGCGGCGTGCTCGTGGATGGTGTCGACGGTGCCGGTCTCGTCGGGCTTCACGACCTGGTGCTCGTCGAGCAGGAACACGGGTACCCGGGCGGCGGAGATCAGCTCGTCGACCTGCGGCCGGTCACCGTCGCGCATCTCCTTGCGGGTGAAGCGGTTCACCGAGGTACGCCGGATGCGGTGCGCCTCGTCGCAGATCACCACGTCGAGGTCGTTGGGCGTGGCGGCCATGAAGCTGTTGAAGTACTTGAACAGCGACTTGAGGCGGCTGGAGCCGCGGCCGGCGTACTGGCGGAGGGTTTGCGTGAAGGAGCGGGAACCGGTGGCGTGCACGGCGGGGTAGCCGTGCCGGGCGAGTTCGCCGAGCAGGGACAGTGCGATGGCGCTCTTGCCGGAGCCGGGGCCGCCAGTGACGATGACCGCGGTCTTGTGGTCGGACCGCCGAGCCCGGACCACCGCGTGTCGCACCACCTCGTACGCGAGGCGCTGCTCGTCGAGCAGTACGAACTGCTCGCGTTCCTTGATCTCGGCCGCGGCGAGCGCCATCAGGTTCTTGCTGGGGCGTACGGCGCTGGACCGCAGCCGGTTCGCCGCCCCGGCGCCGGATTCGGGCGCCAGCCGGGACTTCAGGTAGTCGAGGAACTCGTTGCGCCGCTGGCGGGTGTACAGCCGGCTCCACTCGTCGGGCTTGAGATCGAACAGGTCCGTGACGTCGAGATCGGCGGCGTTGTGCAGGTACGCCGCACCGCCGAGGCTGCGGTCGTGCTGCGCGAGAGCGCCCAGGAAGTCGGCCGCGTACTCGCAGTACCCGCGGACCTGCAGGCCGGGGTGCAGCTTCGGCCCACCGGGCACGTTGTCCACGAGTACCAGGCGGGGGTCCTCCTCCCACAGCTCGGCGCGCGACCACTGCTTGAGTTCGACGATGACGAAGCTGTCCTGGCCGGTGGTCGGGTCGACGCCGGCCAGGACCACGTCGGCGCGCTTGCTGGTCAGCGGCAGCTGGTACTCGATGAGGACCTCGACGTCGCCGAGACCGGCGTCGAGCAGGTCGTGGGCGAGGATCGGCAGGCTCTTCTCCCACGACCGGAACTCGGCCCTGGACGGCGTCTGCCATGTCTGGTGCATGATCTGGTCGGCGATGCGGGTCGCCAACGTGCCCTGCCTGGCCAGTTCGACAACAGCGGACGCGGAGCCGGTGAACGCCGACAAGGAAACAACCCCCGGGCAGCACGAAGTACTCGTGCGGTGGGGGCATGTCCCGGTTCGGAAGCCCGTCGTTCCGCTCTGACGCCGTCACTGTATCGACCGGGTGGGACACCACGCGTTCACGGCGGGACGGGGCAGAACTCGCAGAGGCGGCGGTATCGCCGGCGTCGGAAGCCGGGCGAATGGTTGGGGCCGGGGAGAGAAAGGGGCCGGAGCGGGCGGGACACGCGGCGGCCTTCTCGGGTCATTGTATCGGGCGGCCGGGGGCGTACGGGGTGTTGCGGTGGGGAAAGTGAGGGAATCGGCGATGCGTGGGAGTCGGGGTGGTGGGCGCGTTAGGTTGGGCGGTCGGTTGAGTGGTTCGCGGGGTTAGGCGGCTGGTGTGGCGGACGGCGGGGCAGGGCAGGTACTCCGGGCCGGTGTCGGGGAGCTGGGGGAGGTCGAGCGCGAGCAGGCGTACGTGACGCGGCTGTACGCGAAGCTCGACGCGATGCGGGCGACGGCGGGCGAGCATCTGGCGGAGGCGTTGCGGGCCAGCGGGGGTACGCCGGGGGCCAGGTCGGAGCGCGAGTCGGTGGTGTCCCGGGCGCGCGAGCAGGTGGCCGGGCTGGACGCGGTGGAGCAGGGCCTGTGTTTCGGCCGCCTCGACTTCACCGACGACACCGCGCAGGGCACCGGCCCGGAGCGGCAGGCCGAGGGGCCGCGGTACGTGGGGCGGATCGGGATCTTCGACGAGGACGACGACTACGAGCCGCTGCTGGTGGACTGGCGGGCGCCGGCGGCGCGGGCGTTCTACCTGGCGACGGCGGCGTCACCGCAGGGCGTACGGCGTCGGCGGCACATCACGACGCGGGGCCGTACGGTCGTCGGGGTCTCGGACGAGGTGCTGGATCTCGACGAGGCGGACGGCGCGCCGAACCGGGACGGGCTGACGGGTGAGGCGACGCTGCTGGCGGCGCTGACCCGGAGCCGTACGGGGCGGATGCGCGACATCGTGGACACCATCCAGGCCGAGCAGGACCGGGTGATCCGTTCCGATCTGGCCGGGGTACTGGTCGTGCAGGGCGGCCCGGGTACGGGGAAGACGGCGGTGGCGCTGCACCGCGCGGCGTACCTGCTGTACACGTACCGGGAGCAGTTGTCGCGGCAGGGTGTGCTGCTGGTGGGGCCGCACGCGACGTTCCTGGCGTACATCGGGCACGTGTTGCCGGCGCTGGCGGAGACGGGTGTGCTGCCGCGGACGGTGGGCCAGCTGTACCCGGGGATCGACGCGCGGCGCGCCGAGTCGGCGGCGACGGGCGAGGTCAAGGGTTCGCTGGCGATGGTGGACGTGGTGCGCGCGGCGGTCGCGGACCGGCAGCGGGTGCCGGACGGGCCGGTCGAGGTGGAGATCGCCGACACACACGCGGGTTTCGGGTTCCAGCGCGACACGGTCGTCCTGGAGCCGGAGGTGATCGAGCGGGCGCGGGACCGCGCGCGGCGTACGACGCGGCCGCACAACCTGGCGCGGCCGGTGTTCGTGGCGGAGGTCGTGGACGCGCTGGGGTGGCAGGTCGCGCAGCGGCTCGGCGCGGATCCGTACGCGGACCAGGCACTGGGCGGCAACGACGCGCCCGGTGAGGGCGCGCTGCTGCTGGACGAGGCGGACGTGGCGGAGATCCGCCGCGAGCTGGCCACGGACCAGGCGCTGCTCGCGGCACTCGACGACCTGTGGCCGGTACTCACGCCCCAGCGCCTGCTCGCCGACCTGTACGCGTCGGACGAGCGGATGGCCGCCGCCGGGCTCGACGCCGACCGGATCGCGTTGCTGCGGCGGCCGGCGGGCAGCGGCTGGGCGCCGGCGGACGTACCGCTGCTGGACGAGGCGGCGGAGTTGCTGGGCGAGGACGACTCCGCCCGGCAGGCCCGGCTGGAGCGCGCGCGCCGGCGGCAGATCGCGTACGCGCAGGGGGTTCTGGACATCACCGCCGGGTCGGCGTCGCAGGAGTTCGAGGACGAGGAGTCGGAGATCCTGGAGGTCGGCGACCTGCTCGACGCGTCGCACCTGGCCGACCGGCAGGAGTACGCGGAGCATCTGACGGCGGCGGAGCGCGCCGCGGCCGACCGGGAGTGGACGTTCGGGCACGTCATCGTGGACGAGGCGCAGGACCTGTCGCCGATGGCGTGGCGGCTGCTGATGCGCCGCTGCCCGACCCGTTCGATGACGGTGGTCGGCGACGTGGCGCAGACCGGCGACCTGTCCGGCACCGGCGCCTGGTCCGACGTCTTCGACCGGTACGCCGCGGACCGGTGGCGCCTCACCGAGCTGCGTACCAGCTATCGCACCCCGGCCGAGATCCTGTCGGTCGCGGCCCGGCTGCTCACCCACATCGACCCGTCGCTCGCCGCTCCGCTGGCCGTCCGCGAGACCGGGGTACCGCCGGCGATCGTCGCCGCCGCGCCGGACGGGCTGGCCGACTCGGTGATCGAGACGGTGCGCGCGGCGGTGGCCGAGGTGGGTGACGGGCGGGTCGGCGTCATCGTCCCCGCCGGATCCGCCGGCACCCTGGGCGGTACGGTCGCCGCCGCGGTGCCGGGCGCCGCGTTCGGCGACGACCCCGACCTGGAACGTACGGTCGCGGTGCTGACGGCACGGCAGGCCAAGGGGCTGGAGTTCGACACGGTGGTGGTGGTCGAGCCGGGCAGCATCGTCGCGGAGTCGCCCCGCGGCCACAGCGATCTGTACGTGGCGCTCACCCGTACCACGAACACGCTGACGATCGTCCACAGTGGACACCTACCGGTGGAGCTGGCGACCGCCTGACCGCGGGCCGGGGCGGTCCGACGCTCGTACGAGGGGGTGCGCACCTTCGTACCGGGGAGTCGACCGCTCCGGCGAGCGGCATCCGGCCGAACGGAGGGTGTCCCGGCGAGCGCTCGGGGTAACACTCGGCAGGGTGAACGGTGTCCTGATTCAGCTCAGTTTCCTGTTCTCCAAGCTGATGTACTGGATGATCGTGTTGCCCGTGCGGGCGCTCGCCGGCCTGTTCGGTGCCGCGGGACGAACGGGTCGCCCCCGGCCACAGGGTCACACGCATCATCGGAGCAGCCGGCCGGCCACGCGGCAGTCGCGGCGCTGGTCGCGTACCGAGGTGTGGCGGTTCTACCGGGCGGAACTGGAACGCTACGTGGGCTTCGTACGCTACGAACGGCTGTATCCGCAGTGGCACAACACTTTCCCGCACGTGCCGCGACCGCACCCGCCGGTACGCCCGGTGTTGCAGCCGATGCCGTGGTCGCGGTTCAACCACGAGATCGCGGCGATGGAGGCCGAGGCGTACGGGGGGCCGCAGCTCACCCGGGCCCTGCCGCGACACCGCTAGGGCGCCGCGCGAGGCGGCGACCCGGCCGAGGCTCGGGCGCGGATCGGTTCCGTACCAACCGATCCGCGCCCGTTCACTGCATGACGGGGATGGCCGGGTGGCCGGGGTCGGCCGGGCACCGGTAGACCTGCATCGTGTACGCGCGCCCGATGGTGACGCCGACGGCGTCGGCGTGGTCGGTGGCGTCGTCGTCCTCGGTGGGGCGCCAGCTGCCGGTGCCGCCGTCCCACTCGGTGCTGTCGACGGTGAGCAGCGGTTCGCCGGTCGCGCCGCACGCGCACACCACCGGCGACGCGTCGCGGAACGTCCACGGCGCGGCCCAGCCGCCGACCTTCCAGCCCGGCGCCACCGACAGGTCGTACTGGTAGCGGATCTGGTCGTCGACGTCCCAGGTCCGGATCCGCTCCTCCGCGGCGGCCGGCGCGTCACTCAGCGACGGGTACTCGGTGATCCGCTCGGGGTGCACCACGCACGGGTTCGGCAGGTAGTCGGCGGCGAGCAGCTCCGGCTCGGGCGGCGCGGCGAGGAGGTCGGTGACGGCGGCGGAGTCGCGCCAGCGCAGGAGTACGGCGGGGAGTTCCTCGTCGGGGTGGTCGAGCGGGCACCACAGCACCTGGAGCAGGTCGGTACCGGGCGGGCAGGGCAGGTCGGGCACGTCGCGGGCGTACAGCTGGGCGACGGGCAGCAGCGGCACCGGATCCCGGCCGACGACGGGCCGTTCGCGCTGGCGCGCCTCCCAGATCCCGCGCAGGTACGCCTGTTCCTCGGTCGTGTAGTCGCGGCCCCACGCGGCGGCGACCACGGCGCGGCGCCGGCGTTCCTCGTCGGGCCGCACCAGGGCGTACGCGTCGTGCTGCCGGCTGCGGCACGTCGGCCACGGCTCGTCCGCCGGCCACCGCATCGGCCCGCCCACCGAACTGTCCGCGGCCATCGGCGCGCCCGGCCGGGGATGCAGCCGTGTCGCCGTGCGTTCCTGCCGCGCCAGTTCGGGTACGAGCGCGAGCACGTCGGTCGGCCGCGGCGGTGTCGTGCGTACCATCGGATCTCCTCGGTCGTCGAGCGTCGCACCGAGGATGCCGGCATGCGAAGCCCGCCGCCATCGACCGTTCCGCCGGGTTTCCACCACACTCCACAGTGGACGGTGACGGTCCGGATCCGTTCCGTACCAGGCGGTGCGTCAGCGGTCGTCGCAGTCGACACCGTCGCGGTCGTGGTCGCGGTACCACCAGTACTCGGGATCGCGGCCCCGGTGGTACGGGCCGTAGCCGTGCGCGTTCGCCTGGCGGCACGTGCGGAACCGCGGATCGCGCGGGTACCGCCGCGGCCACCTCCCCGCCTCCGACGGTGTGCCGGTCCGCCGCGGTACGGCACGCGTGCCGTACGGACGGGTCGGCGGCGCGGCGGCGACGGACGTCGCCGGCAGGCCGGTCGTCGGCGCCACGCTCGGGCGCGCGGCACCGCTCGTCCGCGCCACGCTCGGCGCCGGTACGGGGTGGCCCGACGCGACGTCCAGCGCGCGCGCCGCCGGCTGGCCGGGGCCGCCCACGACCGCGAGCAGGCCGAAGATCCCGCCGTACACCACGGCGGCGGCGCAGCAGACGATCACGACGATCACGCCGGTGGACAGCAACGGCTTCGGTGGCGCGGGCGGGTGCGAACTACCGGACATGGCGGCCTCGATGGGATACGCGGGACGACTCCACCCCGAGGTTCGCGCCCGCCCGCCTTGACCGCCATGGCCCCGCTGGCCCCAGTTCGCGGTCCGATCGGCGCGCCGTCCCCCCGAACGGCCGGTGGTTGCGCGTCGTCCGGTCACCTCCCGATCGGCCCACCTGCCCGGAACGTGTCCCACCCAGGCGTTACCGTGCAGGCATGACGAACGACGGGGCGCGCGAACCGGAGGATCTGGGGCGGCTGTTCCTGGCGCGGGCCAACGCGGGCGACGCCGACGGCCTCGCCGCCCTGTACGAGCCGGACGCGGTGCTGGCGTTCCCGCCCGGCCGCGTGACGGTGGGGCGCGCGGCCATCCGCGCGGCGTACGCGGAGTTGTTGGCGGGCCGCCCCACGTTCGCGCCGGGCCGGCCGAACCCGACACTCCGGCACGGCGACACCGCCCTGACCTCCACCGTACTGGCGGACGGGTCGGTGACCGTCGAGGTGGCGCGGCGGCAACCGGACGGCACGTGGTTGTGGCGCATCGATCATCCGCGCCTCGCGGTCACGCACCCGACCGATCCGGCCCCGTAGCCTGGCGGACGGTCCGGCACGTCGGGACCGCGACGCGACGAGAACGGGGAGTACGGGATGGGTGAGCGGGCGGATCTGCTGCGGATCCTCACCGAGCAGCGGGACACGCTGCTGGTCACGGTGGACGGGATCACCGACGAGCAGGCACGGCAGCGCAGTACGGTCAGCGAGCTGACGCTCGGCGGGCTGGTACGGCACCTGGACCGCTGCTACCGGACGTGGCTGGCGATCATGGCGGGCCGGGGCCCGGAGATGACCGCGGCGGAGATGGTCGACCCGGACCAGTACCGGATGCGCGACGAGGAGACGGTGGCCGGGCTGGTGGCCGCCTTCCGCGCGACGTTCGACGAGCTGGCGGCGGCGCTGGACGCGGCCGACGACCTGGACCGTACGGTGCCGCTGCCGGTGATGCCGTGGGCGACCGGCGACCCGCAGCACTGGTCCCTGCGGTACATCGTGCTGCACCTGTTCCGCGAGACGTCGCACCACTCGGGGCACGCGGACATCATCCGGGAGGCCCTGGACGGCGCGAGCACGACGGCGAGGCTCGCCGAGGTGCTCGGCATGGCCGACTGATACAACCGTCGTGTGACGTCTGACTGGTCGTACCTGCCGGAGCCCGCGCGCGGCATCGCCGTCGCCACCGAGGCGGCGGTCGCCGCGGCCCGCGACAGCGACCCCGAGGCGTACGCGGAGGCCACCGAGCGGCTCGCCGCGCACAGCGCCGAGCAGGTCGGCATCGTCGCCGGCGAGACCGTGCGTCTGCTGCTGGAGGACCGGTACGCCGACGGCCTCACCGGCGACGACCTCCGGGAGGTACTCGTCGCCTGCGCCGCCGCGGCCACCTGGTACGACGACTTCGACCCGAACGTGGCGACCACGCTCATCGCCGGTGCCCTCGGCGTACACGAGGCGGACGGGGAGCGGCTGCCGCTGACGGCCGCGGACATGGCCACGCACGCGCCGCTGCTGGTCGCCGTGCTCACCGCCGGCCCGAAGCCGGCCAAGGGCCGGGCGGGCACCACCCACCCGCTCCCGGTGTACCTGCGGGCCGCGCTCGCCGAGATCGCCCGCACCCAGACCATGGACTGACAGCCTCGGGCTACTTTGCTTGTACGGCAACGGAAGCCGGGCGCCGCTTCGGTACGCCGAGGCGGCGCTGGACGTACACCTCGGCGATGACCACGTTGGCGAACAGTGCGAGCCAGACGCTGGCACTGGCGGCGTCGTGGATCATCGTCTGCGTGTCGCCGTGGTACATCGGGCCGGCGAGCGGGCCGAAGATGATCAGCGACACGACGAGCTGCCACGGGCGGGACGCCAGCGACGCGAGCGTGACGGCGAAGTTGCGGACCATCCAGCGACGGTGGTCGGCGTACCGGCGGGTGCGGGCGGCGCGGTAGCCGGCGACGGCGGTGACGATCCACATCGCGTCGAGGGCGTACAGGCCGGCGATGTTGGCGGCGCCGAACTCGCTCATCGTCGCGACCGGGACGGCCAGGATCATCGACGGGAACACGCCGGCGAAGAAGTACGCGCGGCCGGTCCAGCGGTGCACCTTCGGGTACCGGTTCCGCAGCCAGGGCCAGAACTGCACGAACCCGGTGACGGTGGCGACGGTCGCGGTACCGATGTGCGCGACGAGCAGCCAGAAGTGCACCTGGTCGCCGTGCATCGGGACGCGGCTGGTCGCGATGTCCGGCGGCAGGTACGCGGACAGCATGTACGACAGGATCAGCAGCCACACGCCCGCGAACGGGATCAGCCACCACGGGCGTCGCCGGCGTCGCGGCGCCACGCGGGTGGCGGCGGGCCGGTCCAGTGTCTGGGTCATGTCGTTCTCCTCCCCGATTCCGGTGGTTACACCTTCGTCGGGAACGACCGCGTACGCCCTGGCACCAGCACCCGGGTTCGGTTTCGGGTTGTCCCCACCAGAGTGTGGATCTCCGCAGGGGTGTCGGTGGGCGACCGCATGGCGCGCACACAGTCTGCACACGTAGCTTGGTTCGCATGAGCGTGATCTACCTGGCGGGTGCGGGCGGCGCGGGCGGGGGCCTGGCGGGCCTGTTCGCCGACTGGGCGACCAAG